>NZ_KV820089.1:202087-263311 GCF_001815285.1 Rothia sp. HMSC065D02 | reverse complement strand
TGCCGTCTCCTGGTCCTTCTCCGGTTCCTTTGAGTGTTGATTCTGATGGTTTTGGTATGTCCGGTGGCCAGGTTCAAGTTCTGGAGCCTGAGAATATTCAGGAGCCGGAAAATATACAAGAGTTGGAGGACGTTCAGGCTCCTGAAAATGTTCGTAAGCCAGAGAACGTGCGAGAGCCTGAGTATGTGTATCCCGTTGAGGGTGTTTATATTCCTGCTGATGCACAGCCTAAGGAGGGTCTGACGCAGGGGCAGAATCTTGATGAGGGAGTAGTTGAGGGTTTGTCTCAAGACGATTTAAACACTGAGGTTGTGGGTGGTGATTAAGTGAAACGGGTGCGTATACGGGATTGTGTGTATTGGGGCTGGGGCCCGTTTTGGGCTTTGGTGGTACAGGTGTTGATTTGGTGGCCTATTGTGGAATTAGTGGTGCGAATTGCATCGTCAAATTCTAGGGTGGGTTCTAATCCGCTATTTTATGTGGTTTTATTTTCTTTGCCGTTTATAGGTATTGCGGTTAATTTTTGTTTGTTTCGGTTTTTGCATCCGCGGCGGGCGTTAGGGTGGATGTTGCCTGTTGCGTTTGGTTTTATGTTTTTGTTTGGTCTTTTTCCGATGCCTTTTCGTGGTATGTCGATGCTCGGTTTTGGATCTGTAGTGTGTGGATTATATCCGGGTATTTTATTGAATAATTATTATGAATTGTATCGTGTGGCGAAGATGTCTCCGGAAGAGGTGGAGGAGTATCAGCGTGAGCATGAAGCTCGGGAGGCTCGCGAGGAGCAATACGAAGAAAAGACTGCTGATGTTTATGTATCATTATTATTTTTAATGTTTTTTGTAATCGTTGGTTTTTTTGCGGTGGGTATTCCGGCAATGCATTGGAAGGGGTACGATCCGTCCCCAATGATTTTTCCTGCGGTGGTAGTGACAGCAGCCGGTATGGCGGTGTCGGTATTGGTGAAGCGTGTGTTGGAGTGGAAGGTTCCGGGGTGGGCGTATGCTGTGTTGCTGGTGGTGAGCGTGGTGGGTGTGTTGTGGGTGTGGGGTTATCCGGTGGTGTTGTTGGTGGCTCCATGGTGGGTTGCTTTTTGGATGGGAGAGGGTTGGCTAGGGCTGGTTAAGGATACTATACATCGTAAATTGGGTAATATCACAAGATAAGTCTAGAGTTGAACATCTGACGCATATTTTTAATGGAATAAAAATATAATATCTAGTTTTTACAAAAATGGCATGAATAGTTGGTTTATTTTTTCTAGAGTATACTTATTCTGATTAAATTCTAGTTTGATTTTTAGTAGGTTTATGCTTTCTATCTTTAGCAATTGGTGTGATTATGCGGTTCTGGGGAAAATGTATGCTTGGGTAACTTACTTGTAAGGTTTGCTGTTGGTGTAGTTGGGGTCTTATTCGCGGAAGGATGGTGAGAGCATGGTGGGGGAGGGCGAGATGTTTTTGGGTGTTCGGAAAGAGTGGTTGGCTGCGATTGATTGGTGGAGTTCTGGGATTTTTATTGGGATTTCTCAGTTTTTGATCGGGTGGCCTTTGCTGGGGTTTATTCTGCAGACCTCGCGTTCTCTTCCGGTGGGTGAGAATGTGTTGTTTTATGGGTATGTGCTGTTGTTTCCTGTGTTTGGGATGGTTTATACTGGGTGTCTTTTTTATTTTCTGAATGCTAGTACTGTGTCGCAGCTGATTTGGTTGGCGTCTCCTCATGTGGGGATGTTGGTGGTGGGGATTTTGCCGTATCCGTGGAATCTTCCGTCTATGTTTGGGTTTGTTGCTGTGGTGACGGGGTTGTATCCGGGGGTTTTGCTGTATCAGTTGTTGGAGTTGCGGCGTCGTAGTCGGATGTCGTCGGATGAGTTGGAGGTGTTTCTTGCGGAGCTTGAGGTTCGGGAGGTAGAGGCACAAGAACGGGAGGATAAGATTTCTGCTATTTATGTGTCATTTTTATGTCTAGTACTTTTTTGTATGGTTGGTTTTTTTGCGGTGGGTATTCCGGCGATGCATTGGAAGGGGTATGATCCGTCTCCGATGATTTTTCCTGTGGTGGTGGTGACGATAACCGGGGTGGCGGTGTCGGTGTTGGTGAAGCGTGTGTTGGGGTGGCAGGTTCCGGGGTGGGTTTATGGTGTGTTGTTGGTGGTGAGTGTTCTGGGTGTGTTGTGGGTGTGGGGTTATCCGGTGGTGTTGTTGGTGGCTCCGTGGTGGGTTGCTTATGGGATAGGTAGTGATTGGGTAGCTTTGGTTGAAGAAACCGCGCATAGCACTTTGAAAAGTTTGCGTCTTTACACACAGAAATAATTTTTAAGAGTGGTTTTATGTGATTTATTATTTATTAAATTTTTTTGTCATATTTTAATCTACGGATATTTGTTGTGAATGCTGGTTTGGTGGCGTTGTCTGATGGAGCGACTTCGGTAGCGTCGCGCAGTAGAGAAAACTCCCGTAAGTCGCAAGATATTTAATGAGTCCTAGAACCTATTTTGAACTACCTTTCTCACCGAACCCGTCATTCTCGCCGTCAGAGCGTTCACCCGTGCCGTTGTCCGCGGGTCCGGTGCCCGCATCCTTTTCGCGGGAACGTCGCTGACGGTCGGCCTTCGTCTTGAGCCAGCGCAGGTACTCTTCATCGTCGTCGGGTGAAGATGTTGCCGGTGGCGGTGTTCCTCGCCGAGAACCCGTGAACCCGCCGCCCTGCTGCGTTTTAGGGGCTCGCACGGCGCGCGGACGGCCCAGCAGAAGCCACAGGAGAGGACCTACAACGGGGAAAAAGATCACCGCAATAATCCATAGCCATTTGGGGAAGGTACGCATCTGGTCCTGATGCGTGCGCAGCGCATCCAAGAGAGTATATAGAGTTAGCCCCACCACCAGGGCGAAAGCACCAATAATCATCATGGCTCGAATCATAGTCTCTAGTGTTACACACTCTGAGCATAACCAACAATGAAAACTGTCAAATAATCTGTGACGTTCCCGGCGTGCCGCATCTCGTTTGCTTGGGGGCTTATTGCAACCCCGATACACTGGATGTTATGAACTTGTTCAAGTACACACTGCTGCGGCTCGGCCTCGTCGTAGTACTCTTTTACCTTTTTATGCTGATAGATGCGGGTATTTTTATTGCTGGTCCCGCCGCTATTCTATGCGCCTTCGCCCTGGCGTATATTTTCTTTCCCAAACTTCACGCCGCCGCTAGCGCGGATATGCGTAAAATTTTCAAACGCGCCCCCACCATTAAAAACAAAGATGAAGCGGAGAACCGCACGCTCGAAGATCAGCTCGTCGATGAGCATAAGAAGGTTTCGGGCGAAGACTTCTAAGATATTCTCCCATCAGTGCTAAATCTGCCTCCATAGAACAAAGATGCGGCATCCCAGTCCCAAATCCACCCGGCGGTGGCAGGGGCGTGGGATGCCGCATCTTATGTGTATCAGGTGGCGAGCAGGTTGTTTTCGATCCGAGCAGGTAGTGTTCTCCTACCCGCTCGACCAAAAACCACCTGCTCGGCAGCCTTAGTCTTTAGCTGCCTTCTGGTAGATGTCCCAGACGGGGCGGTCGAAGATCGCACCCGAGACGGACGTATTGTTATTAGTTGCGAACGAGGTTACGCTCTGGACCTTGCCCAGGCCGGTCACATTATTGTAGTCGGCAAGCCACGGGCCACCTGAGGATCCGCCCGCGAACTCGCATCCCGAAAGAGTGGGGAAGTAGTAGGGGGTAATGCGGATCGTGTGGGTGTTGCCCCAGCAGGCGTGCATAACTGTACCAGACTCTTTGTTCCCGGGGTATGCGAAGACGGTGCTCTCGAAGATGGGGCTGCGATCCACGTTCAAACCGTGCCCGCCTACCATATTCACGAGGAGCTGACCCTTCTCGTTGGTGTTGGTCTTGATGAAAGCAACGTCGTGCTTGTAGCTGTCGCCGGTACCGCCCGTGGGCTGGCCGTACTGAACCCAGTCGTTGGCAACACGCAGGTACTGCGCGCTGAAGGTGCCATGCGGGCGCACGCCCCGGTTGTAGCCGGGAACAAACACGATGTTGCGGTGCCAGGTCTTATTCTTGCCACCGTGCACGCAGTGACCGGCGGTTACCACGGTACGCTTGGTGGGAGTGTTGATCGCAGCACCGGAGCATACATAGTTTTTACCGTCACTGGCATCGGTGTAGAAAATCTTGCCGTTGGTGTGCGAGAAGTTCGTTACCTTGGATGCACCCTGAAGCTGCACACCATTGCGTGCGTTCTTCTGTTCGGGCAGAACGGGGTCTACAGACTCAGCGGTGGTTTCAGGCTCGTCAGCTTCCTGAGTGAGAGTCTGCGGGGTATATTCCTCACCGGACTCGTTGGTTTCCTCCTGAGAAACGACCTCGGGATTCTGCTCTTCAGTCTCCATCTGAGAGACGGCATTGTTGATCTCCTGCTGGGGATCCTCTACGTTATCTGCAGGAATAGCGTTTTCCATACGCTCGGTCGTCCAATAGGTAATGACTCGCGGGTCTCCCTCGGGAATAGCCCCCGGGTTCTCGCCTTCCTGACCTGCCACAACCGATGCCTGGGGATCGGCGTTAAGAACGTCGTCGCTGAGAGGTGCTACTGCGGAAGCGGAATCATCGCTTCTCTCAGAGACGGTGTGGGTGTACGATGCGGAGTCGTTAGGGGTAGAAACCGCATTCGCGGGGATAAAACTTGTCGATACAAGCAAAGATGCTGCAAGAAAAAAGGGTGCACGCTGCACGGCACCCTGAAGTGAATGGCGCACGAAAGTGTCCTTTCAGGTGGGTAGAGTGGTGATTCAAGAGTCGCTATGTAATTGAGTGAATGATATGTCAACACTTGAAATTACCATTAATGTAAATAAAGATTTTTTCAAATGTCAATATGACATGCAGAAAAGGTATAGATTATGTCATGAAAAACTCACGATGTGGGAACATGTGAGATCCGTCCGCAGCATCCCACATTCCCTGTGGGTATAAAGAGAATCTTTATGTGAATGAAACGTTAGAAAAATTTCTTTATTCGCATAAGGAGCCTTTTTAGTGTGGGGGAGATGCTGGTAGGATGGCGGGAATAAGCGGTAAAAACAGAGTTCAGGGCGTTTTCGGCAAAGTGGTGCGTATTCTTAATACCCTGTAAAAACCTCAACGGTATTACTCAATAGATTTAATCCATGTAGCCATACTGAAATAGCAACTAAAATACTGTAGATTAGTGCAACAATTCCTGCTTGTTTGAGTACGGGTATAAGCGCCGGTCCCTGTTTAAACAAAACCGTTACGCAAGAATGAACGGTGGGTCCTAGAAGAATAAAAGTTACCAAAAACCAGGGATTATGTGGAACCACAAAAGCCCCTAAAAGAAGTGCTATCAGCATTTCCGCACAATAGGCGATGCGCGCTCGCCAATCCCCAAGCCGCACCGCCAGCGTGAGCTTACCGGATTCACGGTCGGTCGGAATATCGCGCACGTTATTTGCCATGAGCAGGGCGCAGGATATGAGTCCGATAGCTATCGCAGACACCCACCCGGTTACCGTCAGCTCATGAGACTGCGTGTAGAGGGTACCTAAGGTGGCGACCAGTCCGAAGTAGACAAACACGAAAATATCGCCCAAACCCATATAACCGTAGGGGCGTTTACCGCCGGTATACCCCCAAGCGGCGAAGACCGCGGAGGCGCCAATCGCCAAGAACCACCACTGGTTTGCCAACGCCACCAGAATCAAACCGGAACACATGGCTAGGCCAAAACACAAAAACGCGGCGTATTTGACAGATTTCGCGCTTGCCGCGCCGGAACCGACGAGGCGCATCGGGCCAACCCTGCCCTCATCGGTGCCTTTGATACCGTCGGAATAATCGTTTGCGTAATTCACCCCGACCTGTAGAAAGAACGCCACCAAAAACGCTAAAAATGCATACCAAGGTTTGAAAGCATCAATCTCGTACGCTGCGGCTGATCCGGCGATGATAGGGGCGACGGCAAGCGGTAAGGTGCGCAGGCGTGCGCCTTCAATCCACTCTGCGGGTGTTGCCACGGTGATCCCTCCGATAGCGAGCGTGCGAAAACTGATTCTTGGCGGGGTCTTTAGCCCCTCGTATTTGTGTATTCTCTGTACAGCATACTGTATATAGCCCGCCGGTCGGGTTTGCCCGTGCTCGCGGTCGGAAAATCGGCGAGTATCCTCAGGAATTTGGGGGCACCCGCCACACCCAGCTTGTCGGTGCAGAACTCACGCAGTATATCGCATGTAGCCCGGGGAGCATCGGGTGCACTCTGCGCCCCGGATGCGCCCCGCAGGGTGATCGCGGCAGCCAGCGCCGAGCCCCAGTGCGCATCGGGAATGCCCATGACCGCAGCTTCACGCACCGCCGGATGGCTTTCAAGAACGGCGGCAACTGCCCGAGCGGAAACCTTGACCCCTCCGGTAATAATCACATCATCGGAGCGCCCAACAATGTTCAGCATCGGGGCTCCATCGTTCTCTGGCGCATTCGGGGCAGAGGGGGTGAGCGAGCCGTAATCGTCGGTGCGGTACCACCGGCACCCGTCGGCATCAACGAAGAAATGCGATGCGGTGCGCGCGTTATCGCCCATATACCCGCTGGCAAGGTGCTCACCACCAAGCCAAACGCGCCCGGTATTCTTGGTGTGCCCTGGCGCAGAGTCGCCGTTCTGCCCGGCATCCGCAGCAGAACTCGCCACAAAACTGTCTAATAAACCCGCGTCCTCGGGAACCACACGCAGCCGCACCCCGGGCAGCGCTACCCCCGAATAGACGCACCCACCGGCGGTTTCTGCGCTGCCATAGGTGGTGACCACGTTCAGCCCAAGCTCTCGTGCTGCCTTCAGCAGGGACGCGCTCGCCGGGGCACCGCCAAGCAGGATGCCGGTAAACTGACCGAGCGCATCGTAAATCTCTGATCCCAGTGCGGGGCTGTCTTCGGCGGCTTCTAGGAGCTTATGCACCTGCGTGGGCACAAGAGAAACGAACCGGCGGGCGCAGCTGAGCCGTTCGGCGGCGTTCAGAAAGACCCCGGGTGTGAAACTAACCCCGTCGGTGATCGATGCGGCAACTACCGGCGTCGTTCCGGCGAGCACCGACCGGGCGAGAACCTGGGCTCCCGCCACATAGTGCGCGGGCAGGGCGAGAAGCCATTGCGCAGGGTCCTCAGAAACTGCCCGCCGCTGCTTCGCCGAACCAGATGAAGGGTAATCCGCAAAAAACCTCTCGGTCGCCCGAGCGGATGCCCGCAACGCCCGTACGCTTAACGCCGTCTGTTTGGGTGCACCCGTGGACCCGGAGGTGCCCACCACGAGCGCAATAGACTCCGGGTCTTGTGTTTGCCCGCGCGGGTCTTGATTATCGCGAGCATTGTTCAGTAAGTCCCCGGTGAGAGAGCGCTCGAAGGCGCGCAGAATCTCCTGCGGATCGGCGGGCTCATCGGCGCTGAGGATGACCGCGTGCGGATGCAGCGCATCCTTGTGCGGGGCAGGAAGCGGCGTGAGTGAACCGGGGAATGTGCTTATCGCGGTGTCTACCTCGCCGCTATCCGCCCGGGACTTACGGGGATTGCGGGGGCCTTCCGACACAATAGAACGGTTATTCTGCAACGTGTGAAACCCTAGAAATAGTAGGGATAGTTCGACCAGTCAGGATCACGCTTTTGCAGGAACGCATCGCGCCCCTCAACAGCCTCGTCGGTCATATACGCCATGCGGGTTGCTTCGCCTGCGAAAACCTGCTGCCCGAGCATACCGTCATCGGGCAGATTGAAGGCGTACTTGAGCATGCGAATAGCCTGCGGAGACTGCCGGGCAATATGAGCCGCATATTCCAGACCCTTGTTTTCCAACTCTGCGTGGGGCACCACATCGTTAACGGCACCCATCTCGTACATGCGCTGCGCATCATACTCTTTGGCAAGGAAAAAGATTTCGCGCGCAAACTTCTGCCCAACCTGCCGCGCCAAAAGCGCCGAACCGTAGCCCGCGTCGAAAGAGCCAACAGTCGCATCGGTCTGCTTAAACTTGCCGTACTCTTCGGAAGCAATGGTCAAGTCCGCAACCACGTGCAGGGAATGCCCGCCGCCCGCAGCCCACCCGGAGACCAGAGCGATCACGACCTTGGGCATGGTACGAATCAGGCGCTGCACCTCCAGAATATGCAACCGCCCGGCACGTGCAGGGTCAATAGATTCGGCGGTGTCGCCGCTGGCGTAGTGGTAGCCATCGCGCCCGCGGATGCGCTGGTCGCCGCCCGAGCAGAACGCCCACCCGCCATCTTTGGGGGAGGGGCCGTTCCCGGTCAGAAGTACAGTGCCTACATCCGAGGTCATGCGGGCATGATCGAGCGCCCGGTAGAGTTCGTCCACAGTATGCGGGCGGAAGGCGTTACGCACCTCGGGCCGGTTAAAAGCGATGCGTACGGTCGGCAAGTCGCGCAGGATTTCACCCGTCTCGTCGCGCTGCACCTGGCGGTGGTAGGTGATATCGGTAAAATCCTCAAACCCTTCAACGATGCGCCAGTGCTGCGGGTTGAAAATATCGGAAACCTGGGGAGGGAACGTAACAGTCATGCCCCCTATTTTACGCAGTATGAACCCGCCTATGCTCCAGACCCAAGAGGATACTCCCGTCACCCTTAAGCGATAAACCGCGAAGCAGATGTCAGTGTACGCACATTTCCCCGATAAAACCCGTTGATTCCTTGAAGAAATATTGCAGGTCTGGGCGCCATATTCAAGGGTTTTGTCGTGTGTTTACCCGATATCGTGGCAAACACGACGAAACATGTCACGTTCATATTCCTTGCGCATCCACTCCTGCTATAAGATGCTGGAAGAGCCTATTTATGCCCGCCCAGCCACCAAGGACAGAAGAATATGTCAGAGTACACGTCGCGAACTTCTGCAACACCCGATGATTCCCTCATCCACCTTCATGCAATGCGGCATGAACGGTATGCGGCGGCGACCGCGCTTTTAGGGAAGAGCGGATTTGCCACGCGCGTGGGAGGGTTTAACGCTCTGGTGCGTCTTGCCGATGAATGGCTTGCGGATGAGCGCGCCCCCGAAGAACAGCGCCTTGCCGAGGCACAGGTTATTATCGATACGTTTTGCGCGTGCATCTATGCCCCATTCCTGCCCGCCTCCAGGCATAAAGACTACATGCGGCTGAACCGAGAACCAAAGAAACGCTGGGATTCGCAGAAAAAGGCACGTTTCCGCGCCGAACAAGCCGAATTTCGTGCTGAGGCGCGGTTCTGCCAAACCGTTCTCGATACCATTCACCTGCGGGTTATGCCCCGCTACGAGGGACCGGGGCCGTGGAGCCGCCTCTCCTTCGATTTTTCGGGCAGCGTGTTCTTCTATCCGGTTAGCTTTGGGCGCTCGCAATGGGAGGGGCGTCTGAACCTGCGCGGGTGCACCTACTACGCTGAAGCCGATTTTTCGGGTTCCACCTACACCTGGTATTTAGATTGCAGCAATTCCGCTTACTACACAGAGGCCGATTTCAGCGCTTCGACTTACAACGGAGGGGTTAACGCGAGCTTCTGCAACTACCGCGGGAACGTCGATTTCAGCGAGTCCGTGTACCGTGCCAACGCCAGCCTGAGTTACAACGTGTACTGGGGTGAGGCTGCCCTGAACGACAGTATTTATGAGGGGCACGCTGATCTTGCCTGCTGCACCTACGTGGGTCACGCAAGCCTGGGGAACTGCGATTACAGGCGCGGCGCAGACCTATTCTTGAGCACCTACGCGACCTTCGCCGATCTTGACCGGTGCACCTATGGCGGGCGGGCGAACCTGAGCAAGAGCGTCTATTACGGTCGGGCATGGTTCTGGCATTCGACCTATTTGCAGGAGGCCACGTTCGGGGATTCTATCTATAACGATTCCGTCGATTTCTCCGATTCGCATTTTGCCGGCCCCGTCAATCTTGAGGATTCGGCGTATCTCGACACCACGAACTTTCAGAACACGATTTTTGAGGAGGACAGCCCCTCTTTCGCCCGGAGCGTGTATGTTCCCGAGAATAACGAGCACACGGGGTACAACTATGGGGTGGTGCGCGTGCTGACGCTGGACGAATTGCAGCATCTCGACCAGCTGCGAGAGCCGCGCTACGAGATTGAGCAAGAACTCTTCAACGTTGATGACGCTACGGATGCGAAAACGTACCGCATCTTGCGCAGAGCCTTGCTGGAGGTGAGCCACCCGATCCAGAAATGGTGCCAGGAACTGATGGCGGGCACGCTCTAAAAGCCGCGTGAATTAGTCCCTAGACAGAGGCTAGAGCTGAAAATATTAAAAATTTGCCCCGATCCGTAATGCGCGGGTCGGGGCAAATCTGTGAGCAGAAGTTCAGACCTTAGCCAGCCTTGGCGAGCTCTGCGGCCTTATCGAACTCTTGTTCAATTTCCTCGTTCTTCTCATAGGTTGCAAGCGAGACCACGACGGTCACCAGGAAGGCTAGGAAGAACCCGGGGATCATCTCGTAAACATCGATCGTTTCGGTGAGGTTGAAGACCTGGCGCCAGAAGAAGGTGACGACAGCACCCACGACCATGCCCGAGACTGCGCCCGGTAGGGTGAGCTTGCGCCAGTACAGCGAGAGGATCACGATTGGGCCGAAGGCCGAACCAAAGCCTGCCCATGCGAACTCCACGAGCGAGAGAATCGAGTTGTTCTTATCGAGCGCCATGAGAGTCGCGATGACCGCCACAATCGCTACGCCCGCACGTCCAAGCCAGAGTGACTGGTTTGAGCTGAGCTTCTTCTTCACAAAGACACCGTAAAGATCTTCCACGAGAGCCGAGGAGCAGACCACTAGCTGCGAGGATAGCGTGGACATAATAGCCGCGAGAACGGCAGCCAGAATCATGCCGGCGATAAAGGGGTGGAAGAGAATCTGCGCGAGATCCAGGAAGACTGTCTCCGCACTTTCCTTATCGGTGAGAGAAACTTCGGGGTGGGTTGCAAAGTAGGCTACGCCCACGAACGCCGTGCTGATGGAGCCTACCACGGTCAGGAGCATCCAGCTCATGCCGATGCGACGCCCGGCTTTCGCATCTTCGGGAGTGCGCAGGGCCATGAAACGCACGATAATATGCGGCTGTCCGAAATAGCCTAGGCCCCAGGCGAGCGCCGAAGCGATGCCGATAAACGTAGTTCCCGCGAAAAGTCCCAGGGCGTCGGGGCGAACGTTGGCGACGGCATCCGTGACGTGGTCGAGTCCGCCCATATTGGTAATAGCCACGATCGGCACAGCAATCAACGCGGCGAGCATCAGAAGACCCTGCACCATATCGGTGTAGGAGGCACCCATGAACCCGCCGAAGAAGGTGTAGAACATGGTGATACCGGCGACGAGAAGCATACCGGTGAGGTAGTTCTGGTGGAAGGAAGACTCGAAGAATTTACCGCCAGCAACCATGCCGGAGGAGACGTAGAAGGTGAAGAAGACGAGGATAATGATGCCTGCAAAAATACGCAGAATATTGTACTTATCGTGCAGTCGGTTGCTGAGGAACACAGGGACGGTAACGGCATCGCCAGCGACTTCGGTGTAGGTACGCAGACGGGGTGCAATATATTTCCAGTTGACCCATGCGCCGATTGTCAGACCGATAGCAATCCATGATTTGGAAAGACCGGCTAAATAAACAGCGCCGGGCAGACCCATCAGGAGCCAGCCGGACATATCTGCGGCGCCTGCCGAGAGAGCCGCGACGGTGGGGGAGAGCTGTCGTCCTCCAAGCACATAGTCGTCAAGGTCGTTGTTTTTACTGTTTGCCCACAGACCAATCACAATCATGGCGATAAAGTAAATCGCCAGTGCGATGACTTGGAACGTACCGTCGGTCATCTCTCATTCCTATCTAGTGGTTGGGATTCCGTCACGTAACTATCTGTGTAATTATGCGCAACTCTATGACTTTATGAGTGGCTTGGGATACAGTCTAACCTCTCGGAATGGATTTACCAACTCGTAATGCATTCAGCGTGTTTGCATACTACTGAATATATATTCACATCAAACGAGGTATGCCGTGGTAAAGCGTGGTTTTATGTGGGAAATTTTGACGAAACGACCCCGAAAATTCGCGGCTCTTGAGGTTGCTTTGACCACAACGTGAACGGGTAGCGTGTGGTGATGCTTTTGCTTCTTATAAATCTAAAGGATTTGTAATGATCCACGGCTTGGGGCTCATGGCTTTAGGGTCGAAGTATTCCAGAAAATCCTGCGCCGATTTCGGGAACTGTGGGGCATCTAGAATGGGAATGGAGGCGCGAATCCACTCCAAAATATCGGACTCTGCAAACCCTGCATCCCGAAGCTGTCTCAGCGTTACCGCGCCGTCGCGTTTCGCTAGACGCTTACCTTCCGTGTTGAGGGCTAGGGGGACGTGGGCATAGTGGGGCGGTTCATACCCCAGGAGTGCTGCCAAGTATGCCTGGCGCGGAGCGGAAGATAATAAATCGTCTCCGCGCACCACCTGGGTTACACCCTGATAATGGTCATCGACCACGACGGCTAGGTTGTAGGCGTAGGTGCCGTCATTGCGGCGAACCACCACGTCATCGACGGCGCCCGTGTACTCACCGGCAAACATATCCTGTACCGTAAATTCGCTGATTTCGGCGCGCAAACGCAGGGCGGGAGGGCGTATCTCACGGCGAGATTTACGCTCGGTATCACTCAGATTGCGACATGTCTCTGGATAGGAGCCGGGGATGCCGTGCGGTGCTGAGGTTGCCTCCAAAATCTCGCGGCGCGTGCAATAGCATTCGTAGAGCAGCCCCGCATCCTGGAGCTTCTGCACGGCGGCATCGTAGGCGGCAAGTCGTGTGCTCTGGCGTAAAACATGGTCGTGGCGCTGCGGGTCTTCGCCGGGCGTTGCATCCCAATCGAGCCCCAAAGATTTTAAGTCGGCGAGCTGCTGTTCGGCGGCGCCGGGGCGCACGCGATCGAGATCTTCGATGCGCATTACAAAGCGTAGCCCCTCTTGTCGCGCGAGAAGCCATGCGAGAATTGCGGTGCGCAGATTGCCCAGATGTAGGTCTCCAGAGGGGGACGGTGCGTACCTGCCTGCGCCTACTGAAGCAGGATCGTGCATTGTGAAAGAATCCTGGGTGGTGGTGCTGCGTAAGCTCATGGTTTTAATCCTAGCGGTACCTCTAAAAGTGCCTCACGCCATAGGATGCGGCAAAAAATAACAAAATAATAACAACCTCACGGGGAACTTCGTGATAAACATTCGCAAGTGTGTTATTAAACCTTTATAAAAATATTCCGTATCTGACGCTAAAGTCGAGTACCGTTAGAAGTATGGCAACCACGATTGAACTAGCGGACGGTGTTTATCGTATTGCAACCGATAACTACTGTCTAAATACCGGACTCATCCTCGGTCTTGAGAAAGCACTCGTGATCGATACCGGTGCAGGACCTCGACAGGCAACCGAAATTTATGATGAGGTTCGTCGTATTACCCGTATGCCCCTCGTCGTCGTCAATACGCACGCACACCCCGAGCGTTACTTCGGGAACGACGTTTTTGCGGCTATGGGCACCGAAGAGTTTTGGTCGCACCCACGGGCGGCACGCGCTATCAAGAAGTACGGAGATAGGCAGCGCCTGTATGTGGAGACCCTAGAACCTGAGATGGCACACCACCAGGGAGCGGCAACCGATATCGTGGTGCCAAATCATTTGGTTGCCCAAAGCGGGGAAGGCATTACCTTTACCCCGGTTGATCTGGGGGAGCGCTCGGCAACCCTCATCTACTTGGGTCCCGGCCATACCGAGGGCGATATCTTGGTGGGCATCGACGACGTGCTCTTTACGGGCGGTCTGCTGGAGCAGGGGACCGACCCATCCTTTGAAGACTCTTTCCCCGATCGTTGGGTAGAGACCCTAGGCGCGCTTCTTGAGCTTGATCGTTACCGCGTCTATGTGCCTGGCTGCGGCGACCCCGTAGAGCGTGACTTTGTGGAACGTTTTCAGGAAACCATGAAGAAGGCTATTTACGCTATTCGCCATTCGACTATTGACCCGAATGATGCGAGTACCACCGCCGCCATGTACCACCTGCCGTACGCACCCGGACCTACCCGGTTCTTGCTAGATCGTATGGCACAGCTTGACGGTACCGAAGTGCCTACCGACAGCTCTGAAACCACCGGATACACCGGTCCTATCACGATTGGCAGCCTGCACTAGCATAAGCGCAGACATATGACGACTGGGTATGACATATATTGTCATATTCATAAGAATTTCTGAAAACCTCTGCATAGGGTACGTACCATTTCGAGGTTATGGTGCGTCCCTGTGCGGAGGTCTTATTCTGCGAATCTTAGAAGGGGTAAGGCGCAGCCTAAGCTTGGGTATCGAAAATATCGTTCGGGCGGTGAATGCGCACCCGAATACCCGACTCCTCACCGAAGCCCGCCGCCATGCGTTCCAAATCCGTATTCGGTGCCGCCTGAACCGTGAAGAACCGCTCGATGGCGCGGGTAAATTGTGGATTCTGCGCAAGAGTGCCGTGTTCCAGCGCGGTGAAAATGCCGCCTCCGGCGTCGTCATAGACGACGACGTCAAGATCGGGCAGAAGCTCAGTCATGGGCAGGTTCAGCGCAGAAATATCGTATTGAAAGGTCAAATCGCCGCATATGAGGGTAACCGGAATCGGCGCGCCCGCCACATGGGCGGAAGCATCGACAGCCGTGCGTGCGTTGCCGGTGGGGTAGTAGCCCGCTAAAGAAACACCGACAGCCGTTGCGATAAGCCCGTCAATGCCGGAAAGCCCGCGGTTTGCGAGAACCCGTGCGGGCGCATCGGCACCAAGAGCGGGGGCGATAATATCTAGATCGCGCACAATACTCGACGAGCCGACGACAAGGGTTCGATGTTGCTGTGCGCATGTATTCCAGGTTTGGAGTGCAAGCGCCTGAGCGGGAATTCTAGCAGGCTGAGAAGTATGTGCACCGTCTTGGTGACATTCTTCGGATGGAGCAGAGGTCTGCGGCTGCACTGTTTCAGACTCGGCATAACGATAGGCTTCGATCGACGTGAGCGATGCCTCCTGAGCTCGCTGACCGGCAGTGACCCAAGCATCAAGCCAGGTATCATCGGCCCGCACGCCCGATCCCATAAGCGCAAAGGCTTCAAGTTCGGCGGGCGAATCAATCTCGCGAACGGCACGGGTGCCGGGTTCGTACCAGCTGGCGCGCCGAGGCGCATAGTAAGCATGCTGTACGTCGGTACGCGCTAAAAGCGCAGAAATAGGGCGCGAAAGCGTGGGATGCCCGCATAAAATAGTTCGCTCGATGCTCTGCCCCAGCTCGGAAGCCGCATGTTCCCCGAGCACCGTCGTGTACTGGGGAATCGAGGTAGCGCCGTGCCGCGCCTGCGAAGAAGGCTCCGCCAGTAGCGGCAGATTCAACGCGCGGGCAAACTCGGCGGCGAACGGCCCGGCACCGTCTCCCGCGATCACCACCGTTTTCGGGCAGTCTGGTGCGTCTTCGGGTTTAAGCGGCGAGGTCTGAACCACCTGTTCATGCTGTATCAGCCAAAGCTTCTCGACAGTGCTCAGCCGCGCAGGTTCAAGGTCAGTGGGGTATGATGCGGCCCCCGGGGCAATATGCTCGGCAAGCGATGCGGCCCAGGTGGGAAGAATCTCGGCTGTCCGAGCCGAAGGTGTGAGCGGGGTATCGAAACACACGTTAATATGCGCTGGCCCCACGGGCTCATCGCTTGCGCGCGACCAATCCTGCGCATCGCTGCCGGTCAGCGCCGCTAAACATGCCATAAAATCGGCGGTCTGCTGCCCAGGATTATGTTCGGGGTATGAGGTCAAATCAGCGCTTGCGCGCACAAAGGGAGAGAAAAAATCGGTTTGAATCGTCGTCTGATTAGCACCGGTTCCACGCAGCCTTACGGGACGGTCTGCGCTCATGATCGCCAGTGGAACCCCGGCATGGTAAGCCTCCATCACGGCGGGCAGATACTCACCCAGCGCCGTTCCCGAGGTACACACTAACCCCACGGGCAGCCGCGAAGCCTTCGCGATACCCAGCGCCGTAAACGCTGCCACGCGCTCATCAACGCGCACGTGGGCAACCAACGCACCTGCCTCTTCGGCCGCCGCAACCGCATACGCCAAGGGGGCGCTTCGAGAACCTGGGGAAACCACCACATGCCGCATGCCCGCGCGAATCAGGGAATCGAGCACGGCGACGGCGGAGAGCATGGAGTCTGGAGCGGGGGGAGTTTGAACGGTGTTGGCACAGTCGGGGTTTTCAGTCACCCGTCTATTCTAGACCGGTGTTTGGGCGTGTGAAGAATATGGGTTCCCTAAACGGGCAGTTAGCCCCCAGAACACTGACCAGAACGTTCAGAACATACCTGGCTAAAGACTCGTGGGCAAGGCTTCTTGAAGCACCAGGTAGCACCGTCGGATGCGCTCCATCCAGGCATCCCGCACTTCGCCCTCTGCTTCAACGCACCTCAGTGCCGATTCCGTAGGCGTAACCCGTCGCACTTCGAGCTCGCCGTCGCGAGCAAGCAGCGAATTTTCGGTCACATCGGCGCTCATCAGCGAGACCGTACTCAGCCCGCACGCATAGGGAAGATTCGGCAGAGCCGCCGCCAAAGACACACCGGTTGCAATACCTACGGAAGATTCCAGCGCCGAAGACACCACCGCGGGTAAACCCGCCTGTTCAACGATCTTTAGTGCGCGCCGAGCCCCGCCTAAAGGCGCCGCCTTGACGATAAGCACATCGGCGGCGTGCGCCTGCGCCACCTTGAGAGGGTCACTAGCCTTACGTACGGATTCGTCGGCGGCGATGAGCATCGAAAGGCCGTGCTCGCGCACCAGGGCACGCACCTGCGCAAGCTCATCAACCGTGGCGACGGGCTGCTCGGCATAAAGCAGATCGTACTCGTTCAGCGCCGCAAGGGCTTCGAGAGCTTCGGGGACGCTCCACCCCGCATTAGCGTCCACCTTCAACCGTGCATTCGGGAGGGCACACCGCGCCGCCGCAACGCGGGCAATATCATCGTCGAGAGTCTGCCCCTTCTCAGCAACCTTGATTTTAAGCTCGTGGATGGTTCCACGATAGTTGTTCAGCACTTCGGGAACCTGCTCGGCGCTCACCGCGGGAAGGGTCGCGTTCACCGGAATAGTGGTTCGTCGAACGGGCGGCGCCCCCAGCCAGGCAGACTCTAACGCACAGGCTAACCACGCCGCCGCCTCATGATCGTCATACTCTAAAAACGGCGCGAACTCGCCCCATCCGGCGGGACCCTGTATCAGCGCACTCTGGCGCCGATTGACTGAGCGGAAGGTCACCCGCATGGGAATATCAACCACTCGAACGGCGCGTAAAACCTGCTCTAACGGCGGCAAAGCTAAGCCCTCAGTGATGAACCCGTATCCTAGCGGCGGCACGGATGACATGGCGTTTCTCCTTAAGGTATTCTCGGTAAACTCCCAGCTTGGAATTTAGAAAACACGTATTTTTCATAGCTTAACCTGAGATAGTGTTTTCTATGTCGTGTTTACAGACACCGCATCACAGACATTTTGGAGGGAAAAAGTATGTCACAGGGTCCTCACACATCGCGTGGTCATGTTCCTCGCCATACCAGTACCTCGAATGACACGGATGATGCTACGCGTATTCTATCTCCTCAGACTCTAGCCGATAACGACAGTGCCGATGCCGATGCGACGGTTCCGTTATCGAGCATCCAATCTTCCTATGAAACCGATGATGATGCGACCGAATTTCTGAACCTTCAGGATCTGCCATCTTCCTCACCAGATACGGACGCAACCCGCGCCATCCCGAACCCGCACGAGGCGCCTAAACCCCGTGAAAGCTCTGACACAGTAGCCCTCGACGCTCTTGACGATTCTCCAACCGAAGCCATCAGCGCATCGCAGGATCCGCGTGCTCACTACGTTCAGCACACGCGTGCCGCCCAGCCGCAAACCCGTGTGCAGCCGGATATAACCCCTTCGGCTGATTACCCTGCCACGGTCGCCATGCCAACGGGTGCTCCCGGTATGCAGACCACGCCCCCGGGCACGCCGCAGTACAATGCCGCCGCGCATCCCCACGCCGCTAACCCGACGATGAGCGCCGCGAACTATGCCGGATACGGCGCTCGCCCGAACCCTGCGGCCCCCGGGGCAGGCGTTCCCGTAGAAGCCCCCATTCCTAATGATCCGCCGAGTACCAAGGTTGTGGCGCAGCACCTGGGCGTTATGGTGCTGTTCGGTGCTCTGCTCTACGCCACGCTCCAGTTCTTCATCTACAGCCGTACCGGGCAGCAGCTCGACGAAAATGCGTTTACCGAATATGCCAGCCAGTTCGCGGAATACCAGCGTCCCACCCTGGCGGCGCTCGATAACCTGCCGACGATTACCGGCGTAATCGCGGTGATCGGCATTATTATTGGGCTGATCTGGAAGCACCGTATCCTGCCCGCTATCGTGGGTATTCTTGCGGGCACGGGCGCGTGTTTGAGCGTCCACGCTCTCAAGAATTATGTGGTCACCAAACCTAATTTCGGTATTCAGGAAGCCCTCTTGAACTCCGCACCAAGCGGGCACACGGCATTCGCCGCTTCTGCGGGCGCCGCTCTGTTTATCGCAGCGCCTCGCGCGCTTCGACCCACGATTGCGGTCTTGGCGGCGATGGCGACCTGCGCTACGGGCGCATCTACCATTATTAACGGCTGGCATCGCCCAGCGGATGTTATCAGCGCGATTTTGGTAGTTGCTCTCTGGACCGTTCTCGGCTTGGGCGTTCTTCGGTACCTGCGCCGTGCAGAATTTAACGCACCGACCCCTCGCGTGGTGGGAGCCATCGCGGTGCCTCTGCTGACGATTGCAAGCCTGTTCCTCTCGTTCTGCGCGGTCGCGATGTATGCGGTCACCATGTTTTCCACCATGCCCGGGGGAGTGTTCGTTGCCTCAACCTGCCTGATTTTGGCGGTTAGCACGGGCACCACGGCGATACTGGTGCGGCTTCTGCGCCCGCGTAACCAGGTATCTTCTCCCTATACGCGCGTGTGGGAATACTAAGGACGTATTCGTATCACGTTATGAAATATATGCCTCACTTTTTGCCTAGCCCCTAACACAGGCATAGAATTTAGTACAGTTCATGCAGATTTTAGGACGTTCGTATCCTAAAAGAACAACCATCATCGGCGAAAGGTTAGAACTCATGGCGGGTACTCACGAAGGGCGTGTGATTGTTTTCCCACAGCTCACCGAAGTTCTTACCCCCTTTGAGACTAAGCCGCAGGCAAAGAAACTTCTTGATGCCGATGGTGGCAGCATCACCCTAATGGAGCTGGCAGGCGGTCAATCTTGGCACGAACACCACAGTGTACATCCGGTGATTGTGCAGGTGCTTAAAGGCAAGGTTGATTACAGCGCCAAGGGGCAGAGTATTATTCTGGAACCCGGTAAAATCATCCACACCACGGCAAAGCTGTTGCACTCGGTCACGGCACTCGAAGACTCGACCCTGATGGTCATTATGCTGACCGGAGAATCACATCCGGAGCCTAATATCACTATTGAGGTTGAACAGGTCTAGGGCACAACGCCTTAGAAATAAATAAATCCCTTTAAGCACGGTAATGTCCCGTATTCAGCGACGGATACGGGACATTGTCGTATATTCTCCCCAACAGGCAAAGCTGTTATGAGCAGGTTTTCTGTGAAACGGTAAAAACCCCGCAGATACCTTCCTCACGGAGCACTTGGAGGAAAACGTATCTGCGGGGCTGGTCTGAAACAGGGCAAACGGACTAGGCGTTTGCTGCCGCATCCTGATCTGCGGGGGTTTCATCCACGTGGGTGGGATCAAGCACACGCGCTAAGAATGTTTTGGTACGTTCATGTTGCGGGCTGCCGATCACCCGCTCAGCGGGTCCCTCTTCGACGACCACGCCATCTGCCATGAAGACGACCTTATCGGCGACATCGCGGGCGAAGCTCATCTCGTGGGTCACCACGATCATCGTCATACCTTCGTCGGCGAGATCACGCATAATCGTAAGGACATCGCCCACCATTTCGGGGTCGAGCGCGCTTGTCGGCTCGTCGAAGAGCATGAGTTCGGGGTTCATCGACAGCGCCCTAGCGATCGCCACACGCTGCTGCTGGCCGCCCGAAAGTTTACTCGGGTAGGCATTTTCCTTATCTGCCAGCCCCACTTTCGCCAGCTGTTCGCGGGCAATCTTCTCTGCCGTTGCACGATCGCGCCCCAAGACCTTAATCTGAGCAATCGTGCAGTTATCAAGCACGCTCAGATGTCCGAACAGGTTAAACTGCTGAAACACCATGCCCATGCGGGTGCGCAAGGCGTTAATATCGGCATCCGGATCGGTTACCTCGACACCGCCCACGGTAATGGTTCCCGCATTGGGCTCTTCGAGCAGGTTTACACATCGCAGAAGCGTTGATTTACCCGATCCCGAAGGGCCGATCAGACAGACGACCTCGCCCGGTTCAACCTGAATATCAATACCGCGCAGCACCTCGTTTTTGCCATAAGACTTGTGTAGCCCCGTGATGCTCACCGATGCCGCCGATGTTACTGTGTCAGTCATGACAATCTCCCAAAGTCTTTGTCGTGGTTACTTGCGTGATGCGCCCGTGCGCTTCTCAAAATATGCGGATAGCTGCCCCAGCGGCACGGTAATAATCAGGTAGCACAGGCCCGCGACCACCAGGGGAGTGAGCCCTGCGCCGGATGCGGTAATACCTTCACGCCCGAATTTCGCCAGCTCGTACTGCGCGATTTGTACACCCAGCAGGTACACGAGCGAGGAATCCTTAGTCAGCAGAATAACTTCGTTAGTCAGCGGGGGGAGCACGATGCGGAATGCCTGCGGAATAATTACCGAGAGCATCGCCCGGGTGTGCGACATGCCCAGCGACCGTGCCGCCTCATACTGACCTTTCGGAACCGACTGTAGTCCAGCACGCAGCACCTCGCTGATATAGGCAGAGGACACCAGTCCAAGGGAGAGTGTTACCGGAATGAGGTTATCGACAAACCGGATTTTGAAGGCTAGGGGAATGCCGTAACCGAAGGCAAAGAACACCAAGAGCGCCGGAATGCCACGGAAAATTTCGACATAGATTGTAGCCAGCCACCGATAGGGTGCGATCGATGAGATACGCATGAGTGCCAGGATAAGACCAAGGCTTAGACCCACGGCGAAACCCAGGGCCGTGTAGATCAGGGTATTCTTGAGCGCTACCGTAATAACGTTCGGGAACTGCTTTTGCGCAACCTCAAGGTTGAATACCTGACTGGACAGCGTTTTCCAGTCGGCAAGGGCAATAATAAGAACCGCGATAACCGCCAGCAGAGCGTACTGGGAGTACCGGAACATCGCCTGTTTTTTGCGGGGAGATAGTTTATTCTGTGCCATCGTTACACTAACGTAGTCTGTGTTTATCGTGATATTCAGGATGCGCGGTGCACGTGAGCGAACGAACGCGCACCGCGCTAATCGCGGTTAGTTTGCGCTGGATGAAGATGCGGATGAGGGCGAAGACTTAGCCTTGGTCCACTTTTCCTTGATCTTATCGAGTTCGCCGCTGGACTTGAGCTGCTGAATTGTCTTATTTGCTTTATCTAGCAGGGCTTTCTTCTCGGGGGCTACTGCACCGGCAATCTGGTCGGCGTTTTCCGAGGTCTGGTAGGCGATCTTGAAAGAGCCGGGGTCTTTGGTTAGCGCCTCAGAAATAACCGAGAGGTTTGCCGAGACGGCCTGCACTTGACCGGTCTTCAATGCCGAGAACATGAGCTCGTTGTCCTCGTACTGCACAACATCCGCACCTTTTTCTTTGGCGTAGGATTCGCCGCTGGTTGCCTGCTGAGCGCCTACTTTGGCGTTCTTAAGATCTTCGACGGAGGAGATCTTAGAGTTTTTGGGGACCAGAATTGCCTGATTGTCTTCAAAATAGACATCGGTGAATTCCATCTTGGATTTCCGCTCGTCGGTCACGCTGATACCCGCGAGAGCAATATCGCATTGTCCGCTGGTGAGTCCGGTGCCCGAATCGAGGCCTTCAAAGCTGATGGAGGTGAGTTGTGCTTCTGCGCCCAGGTCTTTGGCGATAGCGTTTGCGATATCTGCATCGATACCTACGATTTTTCCGTTTTCTTCGTATTCGAAGGGCATGTAGGGGGTGTTGGTGCAGACGGTGAGGACGCCGTTGTTGATAAGGTTTACTTCTCCATTTTCGCCGTCGGATGCGGTTGAGACGCATCCGGTGAGGACGAGGGGTGCGAGCGCGAGGAGTGCGAGGGACTTTTTGAGGTTGGGTTTTGCGGTGAAAATCGACATGGTGTGCTCCGTGTGTAGAAAATTTTGATGTTTTCCATTGTGCACCTGTGCGATAAAGAATGCAAGTATGCCTATAAATATTCACTATTTTTCTGAGTAAATGAAGAATTATGTATGCATAGTATGCATAAAACCAGGAATACTGTCGCGCCGTGGCGGGCGGCGGGAGAAACGTGCTGCACGTGCGCAACACCGGGCACAAGAGTGCATATTTTCGTGAGTTAAAGTGTTCGCCACCTCAGATGACGCATCAGGAGGTGCTCAACTACCCCACGGGCGGTAGAACATGCCACAATTGAAGGCGTGAGCAACGTAGAGAAAAATGTTCAGGGTACCCGCGCAACCCTTGACAAGAAGACCGGCGATATCGCCGCCATGTTTGACACCGTCGCAAAGCGCTACGATCTGATGAACGGCATCTTGTCGCTGGGACGGCACATCTACTGGCGCAAGCAGACCGTCGCCGCCGTGGATGCGCATCCCGGGCAGAAGGTCCTCGACGTTGCCGCCGGTACCGGAACCTCATCTGAGCCTTTCGCTGACGCCGGGATTGATGTTATCGCCGCAGACCTTTCCGAAGGGATGCTGGAGGTCGGGCGCAAACGCCGCCCCGATATGACCTTCGTGCGAGCGGACGTTACCGACCTTCCCTTCGAGGACGACAGCTTCGATGCCGTCACCATGTCCTACGGTTTGCGTAACGTTGCGGATTACCTCCGTGCGCTAAGCGAACTGTACCGGGTTACTAAGCCCGGCGGGCGCATCGTGGTACTGGAATTCTCAACCCCAACCTTCGCCCCTTTCGGTAAGGTGTATAAGGAATACATTATGAAGGCGATACCGCCCGTAGCGCGCGCGATCTCCTCGAACCCGGAATCCTATGTATATTTGGCGGAGTCGATTATCGATTGGCCGGATCAGAGAACCCTTGCCCACAAGTTCGCACAGGCGGGCTGGCAGGATGTCAAATATCGTAATCTCAGCGGCGGAATTGTTGCCATTCACCGTGGCTTCAAACCCCAAAACTAACACTCAGCACATCATCATTGAGCAACACGCAGCATACAGCTACGCACCAACACACCGAAGAAGGCATCGTGAGCACCTCAGAGCAATCCATTGCAGCCACCGACCTGATGGCAGGACTCGATTTCAACCTGCCCGCCGGGTTTGAGCTCATTGCGTCCGACCCGCAGCTTGGCCCCCAGATTCTTACCTCGCTGGCGCGGATTGAAGAGCGGCTTGCCGAGGCTATCAGCTACACCGATAAGCTCGCCGATGTTGCCGCCCGACACTTACTGCTCGCCGGTGGAAAGCGCGTGCGTCCCCTCTTGACTCTGCTTGCCGCCGCTGTGGACGGACAGATTAACGACGACGTGATTGAGGCCGCAGTGGTCGTCGAACTCACCCATCTGGCGACCCTCTACCACGACGATGTGATGGACGATGCGCCCAAACGCCGCGGAGTCGATACCGCCCAGACCATTTGGGGAAATTCCGTCGCCATCCTGACGGGTGACCTCATTTTCTCGCGTGCCTCGCTGCTGGTCTCCGATCTGGGCACGCGACCCATGAAAATTCAGGCACAAACCTTCGAACGCCTAGTGCTGGGGCAGCTCTACGAAACAACCGGTGTACGCGAAAACCAGGATATTCTCGACCACTATATCGCCGTGATCGAGGGGAAAACCGGCTCGCTGATCGCGGCGGCGGGGGAGTACGGCTCACTCTTGGCGGGCGCCTCCGAAGAGGTTATTCAGATGCTCGCCACCTACGGCGAACTCGTGGGCGTGGCATTCCAGCTCGCCGATGACGTGATCGATATTGTCAGCGATGGTGCATCCTCCGGGAAAACCCAGGGCACCGATCTGCGTGAGGGCGTGCCGACCCTGCCGACCATTCTGCTCAACCGTGCCGCAGAGGCCGGGGACGAATCAGCCCGTCAGGTTCGAACGCTCATTGAGGCAGACCTGAGCTCTGACGAGGCGCTTGCCGCTGCCGTATCCGCGCTCGCCGCGCATCCGGTCATGCAGGAAGCGTGGCAGATAGCCTATGACTGGGCGGATCGCGCGATTGCAGCCATTGCACCGCTGCCGGATTCTACCGCGAAGGCGGCACTGGAATCCTTCGCGCATGCCGTGGTGCATCGCGAGGGCTAAACCGCGTGATACGGTTGCTTCAGGAAGACTTCTTCACGAGAATGTGTATATCGATGCAGCGTAGTGTGTGAAGAACGCCCAGGTGGAGCTGAACTCGATAGAGTTCTTTAAGGGAAACTATGGCCCACAAAACCGTTACCGCATATCAATCTGCCGCAATATTCCTCAGCTCGGTTATAGCGGCTGCGGCAACGTTTGCTATATCGGTTATTGCTGCGTACTTTTTATCGCACAGTGAGTTTAGGCAGTTTCAGTCCGCATTCTGGCCTCTCGTGTTCGGAATTTACGGCATAACCGGCGCTATTCAGCAGGAGACAACGCGGGCAGTCGGGGAGTCCCTTCTGCAGAATCCGGAATCACGAACACACACCAATAGACTTTCATATTCCGCCGTGGCAGCCCTGTTAGGTCTGGGTATTGCCGTGATCGTCGTCATGACTTCACCGCTGTGGTTCTCCGCTTTCCCCACCTACCCGCAGATGAGTGTTGTACTGATAGCGTTTGGCGTCGTAATGTACGCCGTCTATGCTGCGGTTAGTGGCGCATCCGCAGGGCGGGATTCCTGGTATTTTTACGCCGCTTTAGGCAGTGGTGAGGCACTGATACGTTTGGCGGCAACACTGGCGGCGGTAGCGTTGTCGTGGCACCTGCTCGGATTTGAGACCGCCGTGGTTGTTGCCTCGCTGATCTGGCTTCCGTGCGTCGTATTTTCACGTACCGGGCGGCGCGTCTGGCACGCGAGCATTGATGTTAGTTCGCGGCGGTATGCACGAAATATTGTGATGCTCATGCTTTCATCCGCCGGTGCATCGATTCTTATGACGGCGTTCCCCTTTTTCTTACAGTTCACAACGCAGGATCAAAGCGCACAGTTCAATGCCTTGGTTGCCGCTATTGGTGTTACACGTTCGCCGATTATGATGCCGCTTCAGGCCTTTCAAGGGGTCGCCATATCGGCTTTCTTAAAGCACCAAGATCACCCACTGCGCGCTTTAGCACGCCCGTGTCTGTGGGTCCTGGGAATCGGCGGTTTCGGTGCACTGCTTGCCTATCTTATCGGACCTTTTCTCTTTGACATTTTCTACTCTAAATATGCCGGTCTTGCACCCGGATTGATGCTTGCTATGTTGACCCTCGAATCCGCGATTATCGCCTTGCTTGTGCTCGCCGGAAATCTGGCTATTGCCTTGAATATGCACCGTTTATATGTGAGCGGTTGGGTTTGTGCGGCTGCGTTGGCCTTGCTCCTGCTGCACGTGTCGCTGGATGTGGTGAGCCGTACCGAGCTCGCCCTCGGGGCTGCTCCGCTGTGCGGATTCACGGTAATTCTGGTGGGAATCTTGAGGGGCTCAAAAGCAGAGACCCATAAAAGTACCGATAAATCTGGCCTCTTCCAGGATGCACCTGCTGCTCGGCATGAGATGCCGTGAGGGCTGAAGATCGAGAAGCGTTAGTTTAAGAATGCTTGTGTTTATCTGTTACATTCCCCTCATAAATCCCACAGAATCCCACATGATGGGCTATCATTGACCAAATAGCCTACATCAGGTAAACCTAAAGAACGTCTGTGCCCACACATCATTGAGAGCACAGAGCACCCGGAGAGTCGCGCCCAAACCCTAGCGCGCCTCCGTTCACGACGACATGCCCCATCTACCCTCAAGGCGCATCGTCGCGTGACGTGCATACATGAACATCTAGACCGAGGTAACCACTATCATGGGTACAAAACCCGCCAAGACCCCGGCGAAGCGTGAAGGCTTCTCCAGCCGCAGGGTCTTCCTTTTTGCCGCCATCGGCTCAGCTGTTGGTCTGGGAAATATTTGGCGTTTCCCCGCTGTTGCTTACAAGAACGGTGGCGGCGCCTTCATGATCCCGTACATCGTGGCGTTGCTGACCGCAGGCCTCACCTTCCTCTTCTTCGACTACGCGATTGGCCACCGCGGGCGCGCATCGTCTCCGTTGGCATTCCGCCGCCTCAACCGCAAAACCGAGTTTATCGGTTGGTGGCATATGGGCATTAGCGCGGTTATTGCCATCTACTATGCCGCAGTTATCGCCTGGGCAGTGCGGTACATGATTTTCTCATTCAACCAGGAATGGGGCAGCGACGCGAAAACTTTCTTCATGAAGGACTTCCTGAAAGTGGGGGATCCGAAGCTTTCCTTTGACTTTAACCCCGGCATTCTCATTCCGCTCGTGCTGGTGTGGATTTCCCTGATCGTCATCATGGCGCTGGGCGTACAAAAAGGCGTGGGTGCCGCCAATGTGGTGTTTATGCCCCTGCTGATCTTTATGTTCGTGGGTCTGGTCGCGTACTCGCTCACCCTGCCCGGCGCGATGAACGGCCTGAACACTCTGTTCACTCCCAACTGGGGTGCGCTAACCAATGGCGAGGTGTGGGTCGCCGCCTACGGACAGATCTTCTTCTCGCTCTCCATTGGCTTTGGCATTATGGTGACTTACGCATCCTACCTGAAGCCCAAGACCGACCTGACCGGCTCGGGTGCCGTCGTGGGCTTCGCCAACTCCGGATTTGAGCTGCTGGCGGGTATCGGCGTGTTCGCGGCGCTGGGCTTCATGGCGCAGGCACAGGGCATCGCCGTGGATAAAGTTGTCGAAGAAGGAATAGGTTTGGCTTTCATTGCCTTTCCCACCATTATTTCCCAGGCGCCAGCGGGGGCGCTCATCGGGTTCCTGTTCTTCGGTTCGCTCCTCTTCGCAGGGTTCACCTCGCTCATCTCAATTCTTGAGGTCATTATCGCCGGTGTACAGGATAAAGCAGGCACCTCACGCCTGACCTCGACTATGATCGTGATTATCCCGCTGGCGATTATCTCGACACTGCTGATGCCCACCGCATCCGGCCTGTACATGCTGGATATACTCGATACCTTCGTGAATAACTTTGGCATTCTTGCCGCTGGCCTCACCTCTATTGTCGTGATCACCTATGGCGTGCGGGCTCTGCCGACCCTGCGGGAGCACCTAAACTCTGTTTCCTCCTTCAAAGTGGGTTGGATCTGGATGATTCTCTTGGCGGGCGTTACCCCGCTGATCCTGGGGTACAGCCTGATCTCCACGCTCGTGAAGACAATTGCCGAACCCCATGGAGGGTACCCTGCAGATTTGCTTGGTATCTTCGGCTGGGGCATGGTCGTACTCCTGATCGTTGGTTCCATCGTGATTTCATTCCTGCCGTGGTCGCATAAGTCACGCGCCGCCGAGGAACCCCCGGCACCGCCCGTTATCGGCGGTAAACTCGCCCACACGCATGTGGACGATGCCGCGCTGAAAGCACATGCAAAAGCACAGGGTGAGGAGGCATAATGAGCGGTGCAGCTATCGCTATGATGATCGTGGCAATCCTCATTATCTGGGGCGGCCTGGTGTTTGCCCTCGTAAACCTGAGCAGGCACCCCGAAGAACCTGAGGATGATGCTGTCGAGCAGGCAGCCACCGAATAATACCGTCGCGCGGGCATGTCTGCGGACCGTGCCCGGCACGTAAAAACATAGAATACTCGCGCATTCGGCGCGAATAAAAAGTGTTGGCATGAGGACTCTGATCGGTCCTCATGCCAACACTTTTATGCATGTACGGCAAGAATTCAGGATTTATCGCGGGCGTTCGCCGCAGAATCCTCGGTGTCTTCGGGCGAGAGCTGCACCGCATCCAGAAGATAGTTCTGCTCGCGGTCTTCGCCACCCTCAGAGGACTGAGAAATCTGCACAATAGGGATCATGCCGGTCTCGACCGCCGTGAGTTTCGACGGGCGCGAGGTGCGTGAGGCGCGCACCGCATCCACCGTGAAAATTACGATAGCCACCCAAATCAGAGATAAGCCAATCCACTTATCCGGGGTAATCCTATCGTGCAGCACGAAGAGCGCCAGGAAGAACTGAATGGTCGGGCCCATATACTGCACCATGCCGATCACCGACAGAGGCAGCGCCCGCGCCGCCGCCGAGAAAAGAACCAGCGGAGTTACCGTGACAATGCCGGTGGAAGCGAGCAGCCAGAAATGCCCGGGGCCTTGCGAAAACAATGTGAGTTGTCCCTGCGTATTCATCCACCACAGCACCACGAGCGCCACCGGAAGCAAAATAAAAGTCTCAAGCGATAGCGACACCACCGGATGCACACTCGACCCCACCCGCGCCTTGAGCAGCCCATACGTTCCGAAGGTGAAGGCAACACCCAAACCCAGCCACGGAATCTGTCCGTACACCACGCTCATAATCAGCACCGCCACGGTCGAAATCCCAATAGCGATCCACTGAACTTTTCGCAGCCGCTCGTGCAGGAACACGACCCCCAACGCCACGGAGACCAGCGGGTTAATAAAATACCCCAGCGACATGTCGATCGTATGCCCGTGCGTGGTGGAGTACACATAGATCATCCAGTTCGCGCCAATCAGCAAAGACGCCACCGTCAAAATACCCATAGTGCGCGGAGTACGCACCGCCCGGTTAAATGGCTTGGTCAACCGAAAAATAGGGAGCAGAACCGCGCAGAACGCCAGCGAAAAAATCACACGCGAGAGCACAATCTCCAGCGCAGACGAAGACGCCATGAGATAGAAATACAGCGGCAGCATACCCCAGATCGCGTAGGTGGTAAAAAGGCAGATAAAACCATTGCGGGTCTGTGCAGCGTGTGCCGCCGTGCCTGATGCGGGTGCTGTAGCGCTGTGAGCGTTCTGCGCCATAGTGTGAGGGCTCCTCCCTACCTGTGAACGAAAGATGAGATGTGAACTTCTAACAACTCTACTCTTCACCGCACTCTTGCACGAGTGCGAGGTATCGGCTGGCGGAGGGGAGTTGCCTATTAAACGCCGATGGGGCGCAACATAATACAGCGTTGCGCCCCACCGGAATGATGAAATTTCTAGGTCAGGATAATATGCCGCAGGTACGGATTAAAGACCCTGTATGCCTGCTGATATCGCGTTGTCTACAGACCGAAGAACCGCGAGAAGAAGCCCTTCTTCTTGCCGGTTTCCTGAGTCTGCTCCTGTTCCTCGTGCTGATCGGCCTTCTGCTCGGCGGGCTTGATCACCGGAATTGCAGTTGCCGGGGTGCTCTCGGTCTGCGGTGCGGATACGTCGGTACCTGAAGCGGCAGGTTTGGGCGCCTGCTTCGGCTGCTGCTGGGCACCTGCCGCAGCGGGCTTCTGTGCGCCGGGCTGAGGAGCTGCCTGTCCCTGACCTGCACTCGCGCCGGGTTTGCCAGCTGCGCGCGGGGTGATCGATGTGCGGGACTTCGAGGCATCGGAGGCACCGGGCTTCGCCGCCTTAGCCTGACCCGCAGGTGCGCCGGTCTGTGCCGCGGCAGCGTTCGGAACAACATCGCCGGGTAGGGTATTGACCGTTACGCGACCGTGCTCGGAATCCTCGCGCGGATCCTGATCGAAGGGAGCCTCGGTATCCGGGTAGAGGTTCTCGGTCGTGCGTACACCCGCCACCGGTTTCTGCGATGCGCCAGCGGGTACAGCGCGCTTTGCGGCCGCCGCGGGAGCCTGAGGCTGAGCCGGTGCTGCTTCTTCCGGTTGTGCATTTTCCTGTGCGGGGGCGCTCTTTGCTGCCTGTGCGTCCTTAGGCGTCTGGGCGTCCTCGGGTTCCTGAACGGCGGGTGCCTGCTCGGCTTCGGCACGTGCTGCCGCACGCTCTGCCGACTGCTGTTCGCGCAGAGCCACCTGCTCTGCAGCCTCGGCAGCGGCAGCCTGCTCAACTTCGGTGCGTTCAGCCGCCAATTCCGCACGGTACTGCTCAGCCTCTGCGGCAAGCTGCGCAAGTTCTTGGGCGGTAACCTCGGGCTTTGCGCGCTCGATACCGCTGATGCGCCCCTCATCGAACCATAGCCGCAGGGCGCCGTCGGTCATGGTGAGTACCACGGTGGCCTCGGTATCCCAAGCGGTATGGAACCCGCGCTGACGCGCATAAGAATTAACGGCGAGTGGATGATCGTGAATATCTTCGCTTTGCAGAGCCTTCGCAATCACGCGCCCTACACCTTTGTACGTGGGCGCATCCAGGGTCAGTTCGGGGCTGTCGATCAGGCTCCATGCCCGCACAGACCCCGACGGCAGGGGATAGTGGGCGTACAAACCGGTCACCGTCTTAGTTGCCAAAGTCAGGCGACGCGCCAATCCCTCTGAGAGCGGAATTTCGTCGGTACTCAGCTCCAGAACTGAGTCGCGTTCACCGGCATCTCGCGCCTGCAGCGCCGCTGAGACTACCGCATTTGGAAAATATCCCAATTGCTGCCATGACCAAATCCAGGTTCCACGGTTTTCAGATTCGGTACCGAGCAGGTAGGGTTGAAAAGACACCGGATCGGCGGCCTTGAACGTGAGGGACTGTTCGGCGAAGTTTACGTCGTAGTCAGCAGACCCAATAAGTTCAGCCAACCGCGCCTGGTATTCGGTCGAGATAAAGATTGATGCGTCAATAAGATCCTGCAAAGAATTCGTCATAGGTTAAGGGTAACAACCTTTTTGGTGTGAGTACCCACAAACTGCACCAATTTTGTGGGTCGGATGGAGAAAAAATTTGAACAAGAGACAACTCGGTAACCGATGCTAGAGCACACACGCAAAAGTGTGTTCCCTAACCTATCATGACGTTATAAATCGGCGTGACGGCGGATGCTTCGCTAAAATCAATAGAGTAGCGGGTAGCTTCCCGCCGGGACCTAAGATGCAAGCTGACGATAAAGGAATGGAAAACCATGACGGATACCCGACGTTCTGAACCGACGAGTAGAGCCGCCCGCACCCAGGATGCGCTCAACCGTATCGGTAGCTGGCTTCTTGATGTCGTCAAGGCTGAGCCCGGGTGGAGCGAGATGATCCTCGACGTAAAACCCCTCGCCGGGCAGGTCTATATTCGCGTGCGTGAATTCCGTGACGGCGAAGAGTACATCGGTTCGGTGGGCCCCCTCAAGGAGGATTCGCCCGTACTGCCCGATCTTCGCAAGCTCCAGCGCGCCGCCTACGACGGCAACCGCGGCACCTGGTTTACCGCATCTGTGGTGGTGGCGGCCAATAACTGGCCCGAACCGAAGTTCAGCGTGGGGGCATCCTATAACCGCGACGAAGAACCGGAAAACTGGGGTACTGAAGGAACCCTGAGTGCTTCAGATGTACGTGAGCATCTGCACATGTTCCCGCGCGATTCCGAGCGTATTCCTGCTTGGGCGACCGAACGTATGCACGGTCGTGCTCGCGATGTTTCAGGTTTGCATAAAGAAACCGATTACGAGATCCCCAATCCCTACCTCGCCGCTGCACTCGAAGCTTTCAAGAAGGATGTCAAAGAGCGAACCCTCATTAACGTAGTGCGCACCATGCTCGGCGGCGATTTGCTCGTGGATGCTTCCGGCTCAACTATTGTTCCCGCAGGGCACCTTGATATTGGTCCCGAATCGCAGCTGCGCTACCAGGTTATTCGCCTTGAAAACGGGATGCAGGCGCTATGCGTATTCTCGTCGGCAGAGTACGTTTCGAAGAGCTACATGCGTGAAAACTCCGACGATGACGAGCTGATTCTGCGCGAACCCGCCGTCAAGATTTTCATGGATTTCTTGAGCAACCCCGACCTTGATCTGATTGCGATAGATCCGGGTTCCAACCACGAATGCTATATTGAGCGCGCCCAGGTGCAGTGGGTTGTGAACTCGCCCCGTAACGACGGCGCGAAAATGGCTCTTATCAACGACAATATGCAGCAGCTTCTCGGTTCGTTGGTGGCACCAAACTCTATTCTGGTGGTGGCGATTGACCCCAAGAGTAAGGTACAGGGGCCAGCATTCGTCCCCGATGATGAAGGCAACCCCACGAATATGCTGGCGTTCACCTCGCCGATTGAAGTTGCCGCTATCGACCCTGCGATTGAGGTGCGTGTAGCGCATGCGATTGAGGTGCTGACCCTCGCGGAACAGCTCAATGCCCCGGGTATTCAGATCAATTACTTCAACCCCAGCGCTGTGCTCGACATCAAGCAGATCCGCGAGCTCCTCGATATTGTGCGTGAACAGGAAGCGGTCTTCGGCGCTTCTCCCGCTGGTGCTAGTGCATCCGCATAGTTCGTAAAACCCGTCACGCTAAAATCGCCCGGAAGAAACACCCACACGGTGTTGTCTCTTCCGGGCGATTTTGCGTTTGGAGAGGGTTGTAATCCTGTAAACGGGTTTAAAATATGGGGCCGGTGACTCCACCTCACTGAAAGTCACCGGCCCCATGCTGCAGCCGTGCGTCATGTTCTCGAACCTACAGGAGAACAGACGCTGCCGTATCTTACGAACCAGATGCGGCGGCTGCCACGGCCTCGCGAACACGAGAACCGAGCTCAGGGTGAACGCTATCCCAGTATTGGAACGCGCGTTCACGAATCTCGTCGGAACGAACAGCGCCTACGTGACCGGAGATGTTGCTGATCAGGCGTTCGCGTTCTTCGTCGTTCATGGTTACCTCGTAGAGGGTGCGTGCCTGCGAGAAATCATCATCATCCGGGCGCAGGGTGTAGGCGGTGCGTACCAGCTCGCCATCAGACTCCCAGCTACCTTCGCCAGCGCGTGCCGCATCTGCATGCGGTCCACCCAGACTATTCGGCGCGTAGGTCGGAACGGACGGGTCGTTGAAGTTATAACGCATCGAACCGTCATGCGAATAGTTGTTCACCGGCGCTGCGTGTGGTGCGTTCACGGGCAGCTGTGCGAAGTTGGTGCCGATGCGGTAGCGATGCGCATCCGGGTAGGAGAAGATACGACCGAGCAGCATCTTATCGGGCGAAGCCGCGATACCGGGCACAAAGTTCGAGGGGGAGAAGGCAGCCTGCTCGATCTCGGCGAAGAAGTTCTGAGGGTTGCGATCCAGCACCATGCGACCCACCTTGATCAGCGGGTAATCTGAGTGCGGCCAAATCTTCGTCAGATCGAAGGGGTTAATGCGGTAGGTCTTCGCGTCCTCATAGGGCATGATCTGCACATAGAGCGTCCAGGCGGGGTAGTCGCCGCGCTCGATAGCCTCGCGCAGGTCGCGGCGGTGGAAGTCAGCATCCTTGCCTGCCATTTCATCGGCCTGAGCCTGGGTGAAGAACTCGTTGCCCTGCTCGGTCTTGAAGTGGTACTTAACCCAGAAGCGCTCGCCTTCGGAGTTAATCCACTGGTAGGTGTGCGATCCGAAGCCATCCATATGGCGCAGGGTTCGGGGCAAACCGCGGTCGCCCATCAGCCAGGTTACCTGATGTGCTGATGCGGGGTTTAGGCTCCAGAAATCCCACTGCATATCGTTATCGCGCAGACCCGAACCGGGCATACGCTTCTGCGAGTGGATGAAGTCGGGGAACTTGATGGCGTCGCGAATGAAGAAGATAGGAGTGTTGTTGCCTACCAGGTCGTAGTTGCCTTCGGTGGTGTAGAATTTCACCGCGAAACCGCGTGGGTCACGCCAGGTATCGGGGGAGCCGGATTCGCCCGCCACGGTTGAGAAACGAATCAGCAGCTCGGTTTTAACGCCCGGCTGAAAGAGCGCCGCACGGGTGTACTGCGAAACATCTTCGGTGGTTTCAAAGTAGCCGTATGCGCCGGTTCCCTTCGCGTGCACCACACGCTCGGGCACACGCTCACGGTTGAACTGAGCGAGCTTTTCAACAGCGTAAGCATCGTGCAGAACGATGGGACCATCAGCTCCCACGGTGAGCGAATGATCATCTGAAGCCACCGGCGTGCCAGTGCTCGTGGTGGTGTAAGAACCGGGATGAATGGGGTTCTGCGGGGTCTGATACATATTTGCTTCTCCCTGTGTTTTTGGTGATGCTATGTGGTTTTCGACGAGCATTCTTCCTGTTTTAGGGTGCAGCTAACGAACACCGAGGCGCTGTTTCACGCCCGGAGTAAGGTGTGGGAATGTGGTTCGTTAGTGCTGAACGCTCGCTGCGGCTTGCACCTGGCTCTTCGCCAGTTCTGCTTCTGCCTCAGTTTGACAGTCTGCGCAGACGCCTCGATACAGTACATCTGCGCTGATAATCGCCATGCCGTGGAAGTCGCTGGGAGTTAGGCAGGGCGCTGAGCCGATAGCGCAGTCTACATCCTGAACTTTTCCGCAGCGAATGCAGAATGCGTGGTGATGGTTATCGCCCGTGCGAGTCTCATAGAGCCCTGGGGTTCCCGGCGGCTCAAACTTACGCAGCATGTCGATATTCGTCAGATCCGTGAGGATCACATACACCGACTGCACGGTAATGGTAGGAATCTCTTGCCGCACAGCGGTAACTATTTCCTCGGCATTGGCATGGGGATGAGCCTGAACCGCACGTAGAACAGCAAGCCGCTGTTTCGTGACCCTGCGCCCCTTAGCGCGCAAGTTTTGCGACCAAGATTCCGTGAGAAGTTCGGTCGCGGATTCTGCTGCCAACGGTAGCACGCCGGTGTGGGAGCATCCGTGAAGAGGGTGCTCGGGTTCCGGGTGTGCGTTCGTATCTAGGGGTTCGGTCATGAACAATACTCTACCGTTAATCTGACTTTTTCACAATTACAATTACGATAAATTCATAATAAGAGTCGTGTTCGGGGTACTTTCACCATGACACTATGTCGCTAAAACTGCGAATTTCTGGGGGATAACAGAACACTTCGAGACTTCATGTGACCTTGCTCGCATTCGAGGAACCTGTGGATGCGAGAATACGAAATACACGCTGGTGGCGAATCTGGATGTCTGCCTCATATATATATCCCGTATGCTGTAATCTAATACGTTCACGGCAACACGATTTCTAAAGGTACACGCAATGCACAAACACTATAACGGGCTTAAGACCGCCCTTCTGCTGGGCGGCATGGTCGGTCTGCTGATGCTTATCGGCGGCGGCCTTTCAACATACTTCCGCAGCTCAATTTTTATCTGGGGTTTCGCCCTTGTGAGCTTGGGTACCGTTGCATATTCATACTGGAACTCCGATAAACTCGCGCTGCGTTCCATGAACGCCTACGCCGTTACCCGCGAGGAGGTTCCGGTTCTGTATGACATCGTCGAGGAACTTTCCTCGCGCGCCGGGCAGCCTATGCCGCGCCTATATGTGGCACCCACCCAGACTCCAAACGCCTTCGCGACCGGGCGCAACCCGCGCAATGCCGCCGTCTGCTGTACCGAGGGTATCTTGCAGCTTCTTGACGAACGCGAAATGCGCGGTGTGCTTGGGCACGAGCTCATGCACGTCTACAACCGCGATATTCTTACAAGCTCGGTGGCAGCCGGTATCGCAACCCTGATTACGGCGGCGGCACAGATTGTTGGTTTTGGCTCCATGATGGGCGGGAACCGTGAGCGCGGCGGCGGAAACTTCTTGAGTATAATCCTGATGTCGCTTCTGGCTCCCATTGCTACGGCGGTTATTCAGATGGCTATCAGCCGTACCCGCGAATACGATGCCGATGAAGACGGTGCAAAGCTCACGGGCGATCCGATTGCGCTTGCCTCCGCCCTGAATAAGTTGGAGAAGGGTGTTTCGCTCTACCCTATGGATCCCAAGAATCAGCAGGTTGTGAATACCTCGGCATCTATGATTGCGAACCCCTTCGGTGGCCTGAAGAACCTCATGTCTACTCACCCACCGATGGATAAACGCATCGCCCGCCTGCAGCAGATGGCGCGCGATAACGGTCAGCTATAAAACCTGCGTACGTGTTTGTCTTATAGATGAAAGGCGGGGCGGTTACCAAAACTGGTAACCGCCCCGCCTTAATGGTGCACTGATGCTACGTGCACAGCAGAGGTGTCTAGCGATAATTCACGAACTGCAGATCAACGTCAAGATCTGCGCCTTTAAGCAGTGAAATCACGCTCTGCAGATCATCACGAGACTTTGAGGACACACGTAGCTCATCGCCCTGAATCGTAGCCTTCACACCCTTAGGTCCTTCATCGCGGATCAGCTTGGAAATCTTCTTAGCCTGATCCTGTGCGATACCTTCCTTGATGGAGCATTCGATGCGGGTCTCTTTACCCGAAGCGTAGGGGTCGCCTGCGTCCAGGGACTTTAGCGAAATACCGCGCTTGACGAGCTTTGATTGGAAAACGTCGAGCACCGCGAGAGCTCGTTCTTGGGCGTTTGCCTTAATGAGAATCTTCTCGCCTGAGAAGTCGATCTCAGCACCGACACCGCGGAAATCGTAACGCTGCGAAACCTCTTTTTGTGCCTGGTGCAGGGCGTTGGCGACCTCTTGTTTATCAACTTTTGAGACAATATCGAAAGAAGATTCGCTTGCCATAAAACTATGTCCTTTCGTTGTGTTTGTGCGGAATACGACGGTATCTGTCCCTCATAGAATACCTGTTTTCTGTTGCGCTCACAGATAATTTTCAGGTTCTTTGATGCGTTTCTCAGCTGTTGTTAACCTTGAACATCCAGAATGGAAACATGGCTACACAATACTCGTCAACGACCGGCAGCGTGAATCGCGAAGAAGCTCGCGATGCTGAAGCCCTGCTGTTCCTTGACCTCTACAGTTCGATTGGTTCTGAACCTGAGAACATCCCTGAGGCAGAGCGAGTGGATGCGGTTCAGAGCGAAGATTCTTCGGATGTTGTTGAGCCTCCTGCCTTCGAGGGAATCGGCTCAACGCTGACAGATCCCAAACTCGTTGCCCGCTTCGAGGGAGTGCGGCGCGATCTTGCTCGTGAGATTCGAAGCGAGATGTGCACAGTTGAACAGGCGCTACGCTATCTTGAGCATTTGGAAATTACGCTTCTGATGGAGCAGGACGGCGACCTGTAAACTCGCCTGAAAAATAGCCTCCGAAAACGAAAAACAGCCCAAAAAGTTGTATTCGTCACAAAGCTAGGCTCTGGCTTCACAAGTTCATTAAAAACCTGTACAGTAGTCTCTGTTCGCTTGAGCGAACTTCTAGCCTAGCTAGTTCGGCAGATTACCCGAGCGGCCAAAGGGGGCTGACTGTAAATCAGCTGGCACAGCCTACGGGGGTTCGAATCCCTCATCTGCCACCCTAAAAAGAACCCGGTTACTTCGGTAGCCGGGTTCTTTGCATCTGGCACCCTCGCACACCCGACAAAAATGCCCGCTCACGGCAAAAAAATAGGGTTTATGACGCGCTTTAAACTATTTATTAGTCTGTGAGTGAAAAATTAGCGCAATGTACGTGCAGGGTGTAGCGTTATCTCCATGGCTACTATTGAAATCACCCAGCAGAACCTTACCTCGACTGTCGAGGGTAACGATATCGTATTCCTCGATTTCTGGGCAGACTGGTGCGGTCCCTGCAAGCAGTTCGCTCCCGTCTACGAGGCAGCCTCCGAGAAGTACAGCGATATCGTCTTCGGCAAGGTGGATACCGAGGATCAGAGTCAGCTGGCACAGGCCGCAGGCATTACCTCCATTCCCACCATTATGGGTTTCCGCGGCGGTATTCTCGTCTTCTCCCAGCCCGGTGCGCTCAATGAGTCCCAGTTTGAGCAGGTGATTACTTCGATCCGCGAACTCGATATGGATAAGGTTCGTGAAGAAATGGCAACTGCAGAGCAGAACTAGCCATTTCATCATAGAGATAGTTAGGTGATAAACCCGCCCGGTGAAGGGTGGTTTATGCGTGTGGAGTCGGTACTTTTTACGGTACCGGCTCCACACGCATATTAAAAATCCCGGTAATCCGGAATACTGATACGCGCACCATACCTGGGTTTGCGAATGCCCGCCTCCTGAATAAGGCGCACAACCCGCTGCCGATGACCGGCGTAAGGGGCAAGCAGGCGAAGCATTCCGGCGTCGTCGGTGCGTTCTCCCGTAAAAGCAAACCCCACTGTATGCGCTAAGTGGTAGTCGCCCACGCTGACAGCATCCGGATGCCCGCAGAAACCTTGAAGAGCTTCCGCCACCGACCAGGGACCAACCCCCGGAATATCGTCGAGAGCCGCCGCAAGGTGTACGATACGACCGGTTGCCCCAAGGCGTTCGAGTGCATCGGCACGTTGGGCAAAATGGTAAACCGCGCTGTATCGGGCGGAATCTACCCGCGCACGATGCCAATCCCATGAGGGAATTGTGCCTAGAACCTGAGCAGTAGGGTACACCCGCAGATGAGGAGGCTGTGCCGAATTGCCGCTGAAAGGTGCGGCCTCGCCGTATCGCATGATAATCCAGCGCAGCGCGTCAAAAGCCTCCGGTTGGGTCACCCGCTGTTCTACGATCGCCGCTAACATATGCCGGGTAAGCTGCCCGGATGCGCTCAGCCGCAGCCCCGGATTCTCGCGATAAGCACGCCGAATTTTCAGCGGCAGATGCTCAAAAGCGGGGAGCTTCGCAAATTCTTCTCGGGGATCGTGCAGGCCCAGCCACGCGGGCATAAGGGAGGCAAAGTCTTCAAGCTCGCTATAGACCTGTTCGGCGGGGAATGCATCGTCGGATATAGCGGGGGAGAACTCCGCCCACAGGCAAACCTGAACCGGAGCATTCAGCGCAGAGGTTGCGCCCTCGAAACGACGAGTAAAGTGCAGTGTCGCAGGCAGCTGCAGGGACGGCGTGCGCGCCCCGATCCACAGAGTATCGTCTGCCGCGTGTGAGCGCTCAGAACGCGGGGCACGCAGACGGTGAAAAGTCGGATCGGTCGGGCCGCGCTGTAAACGACCGAGTGTCTGCCCTACATGCACAGGAACGTGCGGGTAAATAAGCGCCTGTATCCCTACCGTGATGCGCGCCGCCAGCGCCGAGGTGCGCATCGGTAAGCGGGAAAGCTCGATGCGGTATGCGGCATCAGGCACGGATTCGGTGGGCACAGCATCCTTAGCGTGTAGGGGAGAAAATATGCGCGTGAGATATATCTTGAGTTAACTGCGTAAAAAAGGCGCAGATCTCGGGATAACGTTTAATAATAGGATACCCTGAGTAGTAACTATATATTTCACAGGTGAGCGGGCGCACCGGCGACGTAGCGTAACTTAAGAACGTGTGTGCTTGCCACCGGGCACCAAACACAACAAACACGAGGAAAACGCATGGCGGCTGAGGTGAGTGCACCCGACTCGGAACCTACCGAGAAATCGGCGAAAACTTCTGCATCACAACATACCGGGGCACATCGTTCGGTGACCGCGGGCAGAGTACTGGTGGCGATTATGCTCGCCCTAGCGGTTTTTGCCCTCTATTGCTATTACTCCGTTCAGCAGCTTAAGCACTGGATTACCCCTTCATGGGATCTTGCGATTTTCACGCAGATGGCGCAGGCATATTCGCATTTCGACATGCCAATTGTGCAGATTAAGGGGACCGATTTTAATCTGTGGGGCGATCATTTTCATCCTATTCTGGTGCTTTTAGGGCCTGTGTATGCGGTTTTCCCCTCGCCGCTGACGCTTCTAGTGGTCCAGAATTTTATGATTGCCGCCAGCGTCTATATGATGGTGCGGTTTACACAGCGGGCATGTGCCCTCTCAAGCGCCAAACCCGAACCCGCAGGAACTTTTGTGGGTGTTCTTCTGGGTGCTGCCTTCGCCCTCAGCTACGGGGTGCAGCAGGCGGTGGCTGCGCAGTTCCATGAGGTTGCGTTCGCTCTGCCGTTCTTGTGTGGGGCGCTGGGTAATCTGGTGCTTGCCGGTCGCATCAATGCTGATGAACGCTCCCGCTATATTATTCGTGCTTGTCTGTGGGCTGCCCCGCTTGCCTTCGTCAAAGAAGATATGGGCGTTACTGCCGCGATGATCGGTATTGTCGCATTCGTCCGCACTGGGTGGATACGCAAAGGGCTCGACGAGCTCTTCCCCCAGAATCCTGAGGATAAACCGCTGCCGCGGGGTGAGCGCATCCGCAACACCTTTAATTCCTGGGTTAAGACGCGGGGTGCCGCTGAATCAACCATGCTGATACTCTGGGGTCTCTTCTGGTCTTATGCCGCGGTTGCGCTTATTCTTCCGCTCTTTAACGCCAACGGGCAGTTCGATTACGGCGATAAGGTTGATGTATACGGCGCTTTCGCCGATCCGCTCGGTTCTGCGATCACCATCTTTAACTATGACCAGAAGGTCTGGACGATTCTGCTGCTGCTCTTTTGCGGCGCGATCATCTGGGTTGCAAGCCCGTTCGCTATCGTCATTCTACCCACGCTCCTGTGGCGTTTGCTCTCAAATACGGAGGCGTACTGGCTGAGCACCTGGCACTACTCGCTCGTGCTGATGCCCGTGGCGTTCCTCGCTCTTCTAGAGGTTATCCTCAACTTGCGGTACGGGAAGGTGCTGGCGCATCCTAAGCCGCTTGCGGAAGACGAAGAATCAGAGGATGAACCGGCAGAAACCGGGGATAAACCCATCGGATGGGTAGAGAATCTGCGCCAGTCCGTCCGCCGTGTTCCGCTCTGGTTCTTCCCGGCGGTTGCGCTGCTGGTCTCGGTGATTCCGACCGTTACGCCCGCATCCGACCAGCCGCTTGCCGATTTGACCAAGTCTTCGTTCACCAACAACCGGCTGACGGCCTCCGAAACGAGCCGTATGCAGGCGGTTGAGGCGGTACCGCAGGATGTAAGCGTTGCGGCAGACCTCTCGACCCTCACCCAGCTGATTCCGGGTCGAACCGTCTACTGGATTGGGCATGCGGGGGAACCGGCGCCCGACTACGTGGTGATCGATAAGCGCGGCTCAGCGTGGGGAGGTAACCCGCCGCAAAACACCGCACAGTATGCTGCTGACCGTTATGGGCACCCCTATGCGCAGGTGGGTACTTACGGTTCCCTTGAGGTCGTGCGTAAAATATCTTAGGCGTACCCATCCCACCGCCCTGCGCGCTGCATTCCGCAAGCGCGCAGTAGTATGGGGAAATAGCCTTGCACATCCATGTTTCCATGACCTGAAGGGGCTATTTTGCTTAGAACCCGCGGTGAAAAACCGGGGTTTTGCGCGCATCCGGCGCGTTGCCGCACCAAAGTAGGGTACACTTATAAAGACGGGTACCCCCGATACAGGTCTTGTGCGCCCCAACCGGTCGAATCGGTTACTAACCTCATTCTTGGCGCCGAACTCAAAATCACCGAACTCAGTATGCTATGCCGCCTCGTGGCGTCAATACACATCGCACCTCATTCCAGATGTGCCGAGACTTGCGTGTCACCGAGAAATTCAAGACCAACCCCCAGCGTAGAGAAATACTATCCCTGAGCGCCTCCGCCTTACCGGATGCCCGGGTTGCGTTGTCTTGCTCGCCCGCCTGACAATAAGGCGCGCAGAATGTGGCTGGAATGTGTAGGGGAATCCGAACGGCGCCGAAAAGCGTGCGCCCGAACACCCCAGCAAAATGAGGAAAAAGTGACTGAAAATATTCCTGCCGAAAACGCTGAACAAGGCGCTACGCTCGGCAATACCGAAGAGACCTTATCTGTAGAAAAAACCGTTGAAGAATCTTCCCTAGAAACCGGTGAAAAACCCGCGAACAATAAAGCAGAAGCTGCAGAAAGCATGACAGCAGAGTCTAGAGAAGACAACGCGGCCACTAAGAAAAATACTGAAGACAACACTCACGAAAGCCACGAAGAAGGCCCCCGATTCACCGACCTGGGACTAGACCCCCGAGTGCTCTCCGCACTCGAAGAAGTCGGCTACGAGAAACCTTCCCCCATCCAGGAACAGACCATCCCGCTGCTGCTGGACGGCAACGATGTGGTGGGTCTGGCCCAGACCGGTACCGGCAAAACCGCAGCCTTCGCGCTGCCCGCGCTCTCCCGCATGGCAGAACTTGCCGATATCAACGGCGTTTCCCGAGACACCCAGGTGCTTGTACTCGCCCCCACCCGTGAGCTCGCCCTGCAGGTTGCCGAGGCCTTCTCCTCCTACGCAACCCACATGGAAGACTTCACCGTGCTTCCTATCTACGGCGGTTCACCCTACGGACCCCAGCTTGCCGGACTGCGCCGCGGCGCACAGGTAGTCGTCGGCACCCCCGGGCGTGTGATCGACCACCTCGAAAAGGGCTCGCTCGACCTCTCAAACCTGCAATACCTGGTACTGGATGAGGCCGACGAAATGCTGCGCATGGGCTTCGCCGAAGACGTAGAAACCATTCTCGAAGGTACCCCGGACGCCAAACAGGTGGCACTCTTCTCAGCCACCATGCCCAACTCGATCCGCAAAATCGCTCAGCAATACCTCAACGACCCCACCGAGGTGCGCGTCAAAACCAAGACCACCACCGGGGCGAACATCCGCCAGCGCTACATGCAGGTCATGCACTCCCACAAACTTGACGCCATGACCCGCGTGCTCGAAGTCGAAAACTACGACGGCATTATCGTCTTCGTGCGCACCAAAAAAGAAACCGAAGAAGTAGCCGATAAACTCAAAGCACGCGGTTTCCAAGCGGCAGCTATTAACGGCGACATTCCCCAACAGCTGCGCGAACGCACCGTGGATGCGCTGCGCGACGGGCGCATCGACATTCTCGTAGCAACCGACGTAGCCGCCCGCGGACTGGATGTTGAACGCATCTCCCTCGTGGTGAACTACGATATTCCGCACGACACCGAATCCTATGTGCACCGCATCGGGCGTACCGGTCGAGCCGGACGCGACGGCGAAGCGATACTCTTCGTAACTCCGCGCGAAAAATACATGCTGCGGCAGATCGAAAAGGCAACCCGTCAAAAGGTTGAGCCAATGCATATGCCCACCGCGCAAGACGTGAACAGCAGCCGTAAACAGCGCTTCGCCGAGCAGATCACCGAAACGATCGAAACGGAAGACCTAAACTTCTTCCGCAAGATCATCGAAGACTATGAAAACGAGCACGACACCACGGCAGAAGACATTGCCGCCGCGCTCGCCGTCATTGCACAGCAAGGTCGCGCCTTCTTCCTCGATGAAAACGACGATATTGCCCGTAAATCCCGCGCTTTCGCCGACGACACCAAGGACCGCGGCAAACGCGGGCCCAAGAAGGGGCGAAACCACAGCGACGAAGGCATGGTGAACTACAAACTCAACGTGGGCCGCGCCTCTCGGGTTAAAGCCTCTGCCATTGTGGGCGCGCTTGCAAACGAGGGCGGTATTAAGGGCTCACAGATCGGCTCGATCGATATTCGCCAGCACTTCACGATCGTGGGTCTTCCCGAAGACCTGCCCAAGGGTTTCTTCGATCGTCTGCGTGATACCAAGATTGCCGGTGAGTTCATCAACATCCGTAAGGATCGGGGGCCTCAGGGAGGCGGTGGCCGCAGTTTCCGCCGCAACGATCGCCGCGATGGCGGGTTCCGGTCCCGTCGCGATGATCACCGTGGTGGTCGGGATGATCGCCGCGGAAAGTCACACGGTAAACGCTACTAGTCTGTGAAAGTTAGCCGTAAAATAAGGCGTTTCGTTATTTCATAAAAGCGGGATGCGCCCGCCGGTATTGTGGACGGAAAAACCGGTGGGCGCATCCGCGAATAAACGGTGTAAAAACGCCTATTTTTAGGGCTAAAACAAAGTGTCACAGAACACCTAACCCTTATTTGCGCGGGTGGTTTAGGATACTGTAAACTTTTATCTGTTGCCCCGATAGCTCAGTGGTAGAGCGCCATCTTGGTAAGATGGAGGTCCCGGGATCGATTCCCGGTCGGGGCTCTCGCATTGGCCTGCAAGGTTGATGTTCTGGCGGTGTAGCTCAGCTGGTTAGAGCGCACGACTCATAATCGTGAGGTCGACGGATCGAGCCCGTCCACCGCTACGCCCCGATAGCTCAGTGGTAGAGCGCCATCTTGGTAAGATGGAGGTCCCGGGATCGATTCCCGGTCGGGGCTCAGCTAAGCCTGTCTCGTATGAGGCAGGCTTTTTTGTTTGTGCCTTTCGGGTGGCTAAATGGGTCACACGTATCTAAGGGTGTTGGGTCTCTTCGGGTTCTGTCTGCCCGAAAAGCGCATTCTCAAGCTGGAAGGTCGAGTGGCTAATAGATACCTCGAAATGCTCGGATACGCAGGTTCGGGCTTGCCGCAAGATTTCCAGGGCCTCACCATTCGTGAAGCATTTATCGGCGATAACGATATGAGCGGTCAGTACGGGCAGACCCGTTGCTATGGTTGAGGCATGTATATCGTGAACCTCATGTACACCCGGCACGGTCAATATATGGCGACGCACTTCTTCAAGATCCAGCCCTTGGGGAGAGAACTCCATCAGTACACCGGTGGTCTCACGCATGAGCTTTGCCGCGCGAGGAACAATTAGCGCCGCAATGAATAAGCCCGCAATGGCATCGGCCTGCATGAAGCCGGTGAAGACTATAACGAGTGAAGAGACGATGACGCCCACGGAACCAAGTGCATCGTTGAGGACTTCAAGGAACGCAGCGCGCATATTAAAGTTCGCATCACGGCGCCCAGAAAGCACCATGATTCCGGCAATATTTGCCGCCAAACCAATGACGCCGAAGAGCAAAAGTTCGGAAGCCGGTACCTCTGGAGGCTCGAAGAGACGATGAATCCCTTCAAAGGCCGCATAAAGACCGACCGCCATCAGTAAGGTGGCTTGGGCGAGTGCTGCAAGAACTTCGATGCGTCGGAATCCCCAGGTTCGTTGTGCCGTTGCGGGCTTCAGCGCGAGAGTCGCCGCTATCAAAGCGACTAGCAGTCCGGAGGCATCGGTGAGCGCGTGCGCCGTATCGGTAAGAAGGGCGAGACTGCCCGTCATAAGAGATCCGACGAACTGGATTACGACAATCGCTGCAGCAAGCCCAAAGGCGAGTGCAATTCGCGGACGCAGGTCTGGGTTCTGGGAACGGGTGCGGGCAGAAGAATACTGGTCTTCCGAGCTCATGAGCGTACCTTTTGTTGTTCTGGCATGTCTTGGTGTGGGGAAGGGGCTTACCAATAATATATAAAAGTTATTTTATATATCTAGGGTAAAGCCTCATAAACCTTATGCCAAGACATGCCAGAAGTATGTGGTAAATCGCTCAGAAGAGGTGAGATAAATCCTCGTTAGTCTAATTGGTTTTCTGGAAAATCGGCAGCTCCGAAAGCAATTCGTAGCTTCGAATGCGGTCTTCAAACTCCCACGGCGTGCTCGTGATAATCACTTCGTCTGCACCGGTGCGGGCAACCAAATCTTCGAGCTTGCTCTGAACCGTTTGCGGGGAACCGACCACCGCCTCCTGAAGCATTGAGGAGATATGCCGTTTCTCGGCAGGACTCCACAGCTTTTCCATATCGTCGACTGGCGGAGAAAACTGCGGACGCCCGCGAATAATCCCTAGGGCGTGCTGTTGCGCAGTCGTGAAAAGATGCTGCGCCTGCTCATCTGTTTCGGCAACCAGCGACCCTGCGCCCACAATAACGTAGGGTTTATCCAGGGTTTGAGACGGGGTGAAGTTATTGCGGTAGACATTGAGCGCATCCTGCAGGGCAGCCGGGGCGAAGTGTGAAGCAAACGAGAACGGCAGACCCAGCTTAGCCGCCAAAGAAGCCCCGAAAGTTGATGACCCCAGAATATAGAGCGGCACATTGGACCCTTGCCCGGGGATAGCGTGCACGCGGCGCATGGGGGAGGGCTCACCCAGATACCGCTGAATCTCTTCTACCTCGGCGGGGAAATTCATGGCCGCAGAATTATCGCGACGAAGCGCCTGCGCGGTCATGGGGTCGGTACCGGGCGCGCGACCCAAACCCAGATCGATGCGCCCGGGATGGAACGCCTCTAAGGTGCCAAACTGTTCTGCCACTACATAGGGGGCGTGGTTGGGGAGCATAATGCCGCCCGAACCCACCCGGATGCGCTCGGTTGCGGCGGCGAGCTCTGCCATTACCACGACCGTCGCCGAAGACAGCAGCGAGCCCGCGTTATGATGCTCGGCAACCCAGAAACGGTTGAACCCAAAACGCTCAGCTGCCTGCGCCGCCTGAACCGTCTTGCGCATGGTTTGCGGGTGAGAATCATCGGGGCGCGTGGGCATAAGATCAAGAACCGAGAACGGGATAGACATGATGGCTCCTTTCAGAACGAGAAAAAGTACCCTTTTAGTCTACGCTCCCTATGCTCATGGATACCTTCATGTTCGCGGTAAGCGGCGGCAGCTACGGTACCAACCCGATAGACTGGTGGGTATGAGTATTAACCCTGACATTGTGGGTCGCGTGTACCCCGCCGAGGGCACCTATGTCGTCGGTCGCGAGAAGATCCGGGAATTTGCCCGCGCCGTACACGCCGAAAACCCTCTGCATCATGACGTTGAGGCGGCACGCGCCGCAGGCTACGCAGACCTGATCGCCCCGCCCACCTTCGCTATCATCCTGTCCCAAGCTGCCGATGCCGCTCTGATTGGTGATAAATCTGCGGGCATCGATTTCTCTCGTGTGGTGCACGCCGACCAGCGCTTTACGCATCACCGCCCCATCGTGGCGGGGGACGAACTGCGCACCGAAGTTCATGTGGATTCCGTGCGTGTGATGGGTGCGGGCGCCATGCTCACCACCCGCGAAGAAATTACTGATGCCGACGGAAACCCCGTTACCACCTGTATCTCATCCCTGCTGGTACGCGCCGACGAGGAGGGCGAATAATGTCCGTAAACTTTGCAGAACTCGAAAAAGGGCAAGAGATCGGCACCCGAACCGTCGAGATTTCGCGTGCATCGCTGGTGCGGTATGCGGGCGCATCCGGTGACTTCAACCCGATTCACTGGAACGAGCGTTTTGCCCAGTCCGTGGGGCTTTCCGGCGTGATCGCGCACGGTATGCTCACGATGGGCACCGCCGTGCAGCTGGTGAGCGATTGGGCGGGCGATCCGGGCGCGATCGTGGACTACCAGACCCGCTTCACCAAACCTGTACCGGTGCCGGATGCGCCCGGCGGCGACAACCCGGACACCCCCACGAATACGCTGACCATCACCGGCAAGGTAGGCGCCGTGGATGAAGATGTGCGCACGGCTCGCATCGACCTTACCGTTACCGCTGACGACGGTGAAGGCAGGCAGCAGAAGGTTCTGATGAAGACTCAAGCCGTAGTGAAATTTGCCTAGGCTGCGCCTTGCAGTCGATACTCTGTGTGACTGTGCGTTGAATTATGGCAGGCCCGCTCCAACTATGGGGTGGGCCTGCCATAAGGTTTAGCTGACCCTAACGGAATAAAACGTGACAGACCGGTATTCTTAAAGACATGACTGAAAAGCTGCTGAGTGAGATCACTACCGCCCAAGTTGGCGGCCCTGCCCGCACATACATTCGCGCCACGACTGAAGCCGAGATTGTCGAGGCCGTTTCCTCCGCCGATGCCGCCAACGAACCCGTGCTGATCGTGGGTGGCGGCTCAAACCTGCTGGTTTCTGATGCCGGGTTTGACGGTACCGTTGTGCATATTGCATCCACCGGGGTTGAGGAGCTGCCCATTCCTGCGTGCGGTGGCGCGAATGTGCGCGTGCAGGCGGGTACTGTGTGGGATGATTTCGTGCAGCTGAGCATTGAAAAAGAATGGTCCGGCCCGGCGGCACTGTCGGGTATTCCCGGGACCGTGGGTGCAACCCCCGTGCAGAATGTGGGCGCCTACGGGGTGGAGGTTAGCGAGTTCATTGCGTCCGTGCGCACCTGGGACCGCGAGACGGGGAATTTCAAGACTTTTGCGAACGCCGATCTGCGTTTCGGCTATCGCGATTCAATTCTGAAGCAAAACATGGTGAACGGTTCACCGCGTTATGTGGTGCTGACCGTGGATTTCCAGTTCACGCTCGGCAGCCTGTCTTCACCCATTAAGTATGGGGAACTGGCGAAGAGCCTGGGTGTGCAGGTGGGGAAGCGTGCCGAATCCGCGCTGGTGCGGGATAAGGTGCTGGCGCTGCGTGCCTCCAAGGGGATGGTGCTGGATGCCTCCGACCGCGATACCTTCTCGACCGGCTCGTTCTTCACGAACCCGATTGTGCCGGTGTCTGTGCTTGATTCTTTGCCTGAGGATGCGCCGCGTTTCCCGGTAGTAACGCGCACCGGAGTGTTCGGAACCGAGCAGCAGGAGAGCGAGGAGCATGTGAAGCTCTCCGCCGCCTGGCTGATTCAGCACGCCGGGTTCGAGAAAGGCTTCGGGCTCGAAGGTGATTCGCGCGAGATTGCGGGCGGTCGCGCCTCGCTCTCGACCAAGCATACGCTGGCGATTACGAACCGTGGGGATGCCAGCGCTGAGGATATTTTCGCGATCGCCCGGGCGGTGCGCGCCGGTGTTGCCGAGAAATTCGGGGTTGAGCTGGTGCCCGAGCCGGTTGTGGTGAACGGGAAGATTTAGGACTCTTCAGCCTCTTATTCCCGCGAATACTCCCGCGAGCAGATAGGATTTTGACGAAAAGATAGCGCTCAGTTATCTGCTCATCGAAATCCTATCTGCTCGTGGTTTGTGGGGTCTGTAAGTTCAGAAGTTTTCTTGCCGTTCTCAGGGGCGCATCCTATTCTTGCAGATATATCGCTGCGTAAGGAGCTATCGTAATGACCGTGATGACCAATCAAGAGTTCAAGCAGAACGTCAGCCAAGCACAGAAAACGGCACAAACCGAACCAGTCATTATTACCAATCGGGGCGAACCCGCATACGTGCTCATGACCTATACCGAGTATGAGAAGACTTTGCAGTCTAAATCCGTTCGGAGTGGTTTAGACGCTTTGATGCCACTCGACGCCGCCGATATTGAATTAGAACTACAGCCGCGCAGCCGTGCCCAACGCCGTCCTGTGGATTTTGAGGATTAGTTGGCGGATTAAACGGATCACCCACCCCATACGAAACTCAAACTGTGATGTGGGTGGGGTGGCGTTGTTAATCCAGCAGGTCCAGAATCTTGTTGCAGGTTTTGGCGTTACGCAGAGTCAGCTGGTTTGCGAAGGCTTTCTTTGACATGAACTTTCCGTACTGCGCTTTCTTGTAGTCGGGCGTGCTGTAGTTGCCGAAGTAGACGGCGCAGGTTCCTATGTGAAGCACCTCGTCGGGAACATCCAGCGTTTCGAGCTCGGTGGCGAGCGCATCGCGATCAGCATCAATGGTGAAAAACATGGCGTCCAGGCGCGGCATGTCCTCGTTCCACCACGCGGGCAGGTTGTGCGCATCCTCACGGTATTCGTCAGCGGTGAGAAGCGAGAATGGAATCTCAAAATCGTAATGCTCCGCCAGCAGCTCGGTAATCTCCTGTGCCACGGTGGTTTTATCCCGCGAACTCACAAATAGCAGGTTCCCCGAGTTGATATAGCTTGTGACGTTCTCGTACCCCAGTGCAGCCAGCCGCTTCTTCAGCTCGGGCATCGACACCTTGCGCAGCTTCCCCAGGTTAACGCTCCTGAGCAAAAGAATGTACTGCATATGCTATGACTCGCTCCTTGAGTCTGCGCTGAGCAGGGTAAAAATGTGGTCGAGGTGTTGTGTGACATCCGCTATCTGATGTTCCGACAGGCTCGGATAAAGTCGATGTATAGCTTGGCGAATGGCTTCATCGGGGTTTATAGACTTGATGTCTTGCAGTAGCTGAGGGCTTGCCTGAAGCGTCTTGCGGCGCTGATCTTGAGAGTCGGTACTGACCGTAACCGCACCTTCTGCGACCATGGCATTAACCATTGTCGAAACACGGCTCTGCGCTAGATGGGTGCGCTCTGCAACCTGGTTAATAGTCGTGTTGGGGTGCTGCACAATATCCTCAAATACCATCGCTTCACTCGGATGTACCGACATATGGGTAAGTGACCCAGCCGTGATAGTAATATCGCGCAGCATGCGTGCAAGTTGATACAGTTCCCCCAGAGTCATGATTCCAGTATAAAAGGTCGAGATTCAGGCATAAGTATATCTGCTAAGATATATCTGTGGAGATATAATTATGACGCTGATAGATATTTTGGTTTCTTGTGCCCTAATGATGTTGGTGCTACGGCAAATTAGAGGGCGAAAACTCACAATTTTTAGCCTCATCTGGCCAATACTTCTCGTCGGATGGGCTGTTATTGAATATATGACGGGCTTCCCCCTGCACAACAACGGGTGGATGCTCATCATTGGATGCATAACGATCGGGCTAATTCTCGGCGTGGCGTGCGGTATGACGACGGCAGTGTATACGCAGAACCGCCAGATATATGCGCGAGCAGGCGGCTGGGCTGTCGTTTTCTGGCTGGTCGGGATGAGCGGACGTCTTGTTTTTGGCTTATATGCAGAACACGGTGGGGCGGAACAGATTTATCGATTTTCTCTCGACTGCTCCATTCCCATAGACGCATGGGCCAGCGCCCTTATCCTGATGGCTCTCTGCGAAGTCACGAGCCGCACCTTTGTACTAGCGTGGAAGCTGGCGCATGCACGTCAAGCTCTGCCTGCTGCCGCATCATGATGCTGCACTTAGCACACCTGACCTTACTCTTTCGTAGCAGTGGAAGCCTCGTAAAACCACGGCACCGCTGCATCGTCTTCATTCTCCTGCGAGGGCACACCGGGGGCAACCGGAAGATGCGGAATCAGCAGATCCACCTCGTCGCGGCGCAGAATCTCGGGGTCGGTTACCGCAGGCACGAACCCGGGCACCCGATCCCAGCTCCAATAGTAGAATTTCTCGGGTGAGCTCCACGCGATCGTGCTGAACCCGCCACTGGAATCTTCATCAAACTGATCTTTGACCCGCGCCTCATACAGGTACGGTGCCCGCTGACCGGTTGTCGGGTCCACCCCGTACCAGATACGCGTGATGAGCGCCCGCAGCATGGCTTCACCCGTATTGACGTGCACGGAAGAGAGTTGACCGTAGTCGTCGTAGAGAACCTTTCCTTCGCCCGGGGCGAGTACGGGCGGCTCGGTTCCCAGAGAATCCACAATATGCCCCACCAGTGCCTCGATATAGGCGCCGCGCCCGGGGACCTCATCGCGAAGCTCCCAGACCAGGTTTCCTTCCGCATCTAGGATCGCGACGGCGCACACCTCCCAATCGGTGGCACGCCACGGGGTCAGATGCTCCGCCACAAACACCAAACGGTTATTCCAACGGCGCATGACGAGCGTAAAATCTACGCCAAACCAGGGCCGCGCATGATTCAAGTTAGGCATAATCCCCGAGATGGGCATTAGCTCGGCGTAGACTTGGCGGTCGCCCTTCATGGAATCCCAATCGGGTTCGCAGGCGTCCAGATACATTCTGAAGGGGACGCTTTGCGGGCTTTGAATTAAAAACTCCCCGGAAACGAGCCTCTGCCACGGATACTGGGCGCCACGAATATCCTCACCCTGCTGAACCGTCATGGGCCAGGGGGTAAAAGTAGCCCGATAAGCGGAGGCGGGCGCATACGTGCGTTTCGCCCGTCGGTAAGGTGCCGTCGGCAAGTAGGGGAGTATACGGCGTACGTACTTGGGAATATCCTCGCCCGTGTCCGGGGGATAGATGAGGGGATCGGTATGTTCGAATGTGTAGCGCGCATCCTCGGTCGGAACGCTCCACGCCAGCTGCGCCGGAGGGTGGCAGTAGCTCAAAACCGTTGCCCGGTAGTCGGTCGTCACGTCAAGGTATGTTCGAGAACTGTAGTCGGTAACGTACGCCAGCCGAATAATATCGTCACCCTGGCGCATATGGTATGAATAGTAACGCTTGTCTTCGTTCAGGTCTAGGAACTCACCGTCCTCAAGCGCCGTATGCTCAACGCTGAGGCTGCGGTACAGTGCCATGAAGACCGCCTCAATATAGACCGAGCGCTGCGGATCGTCATCGTGCTGTTCCCAGTGAAAAGCGAAATTACGATCCACCCGGGCGCGCGCGTACGTGCGGTCAGAGGGCTCTTGCCAGGTCAGAAAAACGTGTGCCGTAAAGTAAAGATAATCCTCATCAGCTTCGAAACTGAACGTGATATTGCCTGAGAAATACGTGTCCCGATGCACCAGATCGCCCCGAAAGCGCCGTGAATTTTCGGGGTCGAAAGGTTGGGGGTTCAGCTCCGCCATCAGGTGAAATTCCGAACCGATATAGTGCAGCACACCGGGCCCCAGATATTCTGCCGGGTGCCTGCCTGCGACCGGCTGGCCGTTTTCAAGCGGGGCAGGCGTGTGGGCTATGGGCCAGGGAATATAGGTGACTGCGGGTGTGTCTGCCATGCCGCGCTCCTTGAGGTTGATGTCTGGACCGTTTTATCTCATCTGATACGCACTGAGCCCCACCCTGTACACCATCATGAGGCGGCAACACGCGATGTTTAGTCATCATAACGTACCGGCACCCGGAAATACGCCAGCACCTCATAGTGTGTGCCTGCGGCATGCCACGGATTACACGCCCTTTGTCTTCTGCGACTTCACGAGAACCTGACCGACCGATAAAAGCCGAGAAGGTGAGAGATTCCCACCTTCTCGGCACACTATGTTTCATATCATTCCTGCGTTGGAGGTTTTAGCCGTTAGAGCGATTTCCCGCGCTTTTCGGGCAGCGCGAAGGTTGTTATTGCCGCAAGAAGGAACGCCGCCGCGAAAACAGCGAACAGTACTCCGGTGCCGCCGAAAGAGATGAGCGGTGGAACGATAAGCGGTGCCAGAATTGATGCGATGCGCCCCAGTCCGGCCGCCGTGCCGGTGCCGGTGCCGCGCAGCCGGGTGGGGAATACTTCCGGGCTAATGGCGTAGAGCGCGCCCCATGCGCCCAGGTTGAAGAACGAGAGGAAGCACCCACTGAGGATAATGTAGAAATCCGAATGCGAGAGGCCGTAGCATACCGCCGCGCCCGCCGAGCCTGCTAAAAATACGGCGAGGGTGGCGCGGCGCCCCCACCTCTCAATCAGGTAGGCGGCCACTGCATATCCGGGCAGCTGCGCCAGGGTCATAATCAGGGTGAATGCGAAGGACTTCACCAAGCTGAACCCCTGTGCGCTCAGCAGCGAGGGTATCCAAATGAACGCCCCGTAATACGAGAGGTTGATACAGAACCACACGGTACACAGCGCCAGCGTGCGTTTACGCAGCGGAGCCGACCAGATGGAGGTTGCCTCCTGGGCATTGCTGGCAGGAGTCTCAGGCGCATTGTCGCTGGCGGTTTCATCTGCGTGAGTTCGTGTGCTGAGGGCAGCGGAGCTCTCAAATTCGGCAACCACCCGTTCTGCCTCGTCAGTGCGCCCTTTCGACTCTAAGAAGCGCACAGATTCGGGTGTTCCCCAGCGAATAATCAGCGAATACAGTGCTGGGATCACGCCAATGGCAAGCGCCCATCGCCAGCCGTTTGGGTTTGGCACGATAAAGGTGCCGATAAGAGCTGCAAGAACCCATCCGAGCGCCCAAAACGCCTCTAAAATAACGACCACGCGACCGCGAATAGCCCGCGGCGAGAACTCCGACATCAGCGTGGATGCGACCGGCAGCTCAGCCCCGAGCCCCAGTCCCACGATAAACCGGAAAACCATCAAAACGGCTAGTGAACCGGCGAGTGCGGATGCGCCCGTCGCCAAACCGTAGATGAGCAGAGTTGCGGCGAAAACGTAGCGTCGCCCAAAACGGTCGGCGAGAAGCCCGCCGACGGTGGCACCGAGAGCCATACCCAAAAATCCGATGGAGCCTAACCAGCTTGTTTCGGTGGGGGAGAGCGCCCACTGTTTGGTCAGTGCCGCCATGATGAAGGAGATCAGCCCAACATCCATGGCGTCGAGCGCCCAGCCGATACCGGTGACGCCCAAGAGCTTGGTGTGTTTCTTAGTAAAGGGGAGAGTTTCTAATCGTGCTGTCAGAGAGGTCTTTGCCATGAGGAGCCTAAGATAATGCGAAAGTATTGACGAGGATTAGGTACCTAAAGGGGAATTTTGTTCCCGTGGCTAATAGTTTACATCAACATAAGGTAACTATGACCTAAACATGTCATATAAAGTCTTAAACCCTCTGAGAGTCCCGGGAAATATAGTGTTCGCCCGCAGGCAGCACAGGACTGTCTAGCCGCGAGAACCTGGCGGTACCCTCAAAACAGCACGAATATACGCCATGCGGCCGTGATTCGTATCGACAATATTCCCCGCCAGCAGAGGAGCCTGGGGCGTATTATCGGCATCTCGGGTGGAGGCAGGATACGGTACCGCAGTCTGCGAAACCTGACAGTGCGCCAGTACCTCACGGCCCACGGGCAGGCCATCACGTATCTAATACCGATTGGATATGCGGGGTAAGACCCGCAGTAACCTACGAGTGTCCCTGTGTATAGGCGGGCGCGGCGGGCAGATGCTCTAAGATGGCGCGCACATCGGCGGGGATCTTGGCGCCAATGACCGGATCAACAGTCAAAACATTGTAGGCGTTGTGCCAATAGCGTGCATCTTCTAGAGGGACGCTCCAGATGAGGCGGGCACTGGGATAGACGGTACCGCGTATAACAGCGCTGTAATCGGTTTCCGTGAGAACTCGCACGGGATCATTCGTGTGTGCCTTAACATCAATCGCGCGAAGAACACGATCGCCGCAGCATAGGTGAGCGGAATCCAGAATATTCCTCTCATTCATAAACTCCATATACTCGCCCTCGGCAAGAATGGGGGGCATCTTGAACATGCTTGCGTGAATGGTGTTGATAACGGTTTCGATAAATTCCATGCGCAAGGGGTCGGAATCGCGCAGAGTCCAGCTTAGGTTCAAATCTTTGTCAACAATTGCTACAGCATATTGATGGTCGCGATTTTGCCAAATAGTATCAGAGGATACTGCAAACTGTAATTCATCATGAAATGCTCGATAATAAAACTGTAAATCTTGTGCAATATAAATATTGCTAAAAATAAGATCGGCATAAAACTGGTATCCCGGGGGATATCCGGGTTTAAAAAGGGGAGGAACGATGTATAAATCAACGTAATTATCATCGCTCGTTTCAAGATGCAGTTTGCCGGGATGCAAATATTCTGCCGGATGCGCACCCGGCTCTGGCTTTCCATCAATCAGGGGTCGGGCATGGGGAACCGGCCAGAGTGTAAATTCTGTTGTATAGGAAAGTTTTTCCATGATTCTCTCTGCGTGTGTAGAGGTGCATTTCCTTAATATGAGGTAAAAGGTCTAAAAATAGAAGATATTGCCATATTGTTATCAAATATTTATAAACCTTGTCCGCTATTAAGGTGTTGTGATAACAATACTATAATCTTTTGGCGCCGCGATAGTGAGGGTGTCATAAAAGATATTTTTTACGATGTTAGGCTATCAGGGAGTTCCCAGGCGCGGGTGCTAGGCTGTTGATGTATCGTGTACGCACAGGTGAGAGCCGCCCTGAGAAGAGGTGATGTGTGAAAACCTTAGAGGATGAAGTTACAGAGAGTGAAACCAGCAAGTTTCACCTGTGGCTAGAGAAAAAGAAAGCTCGGATGCACGCTCACCCGGTGCTGAAACATCTCTACAAGCCTCTTGTGATTGCCGTAGGCGGCTTCTGTTTCATTGCCGGTCTGATTATGCTTGTCACACCTGGCCCCGGCTGGCTGTTTATCTTTATCGGTTTGGGAATCTGGGGAACCGAGTTCGCATGGGCGCATCGTCTGAATCAGCGACTCAAAAAGCTAGTGATTTCACTCTGGCACCGCTACGTAGCCTGGCGTGAAAAACGAAAAGCCCAGAAGGCAGCGCGTAAAGCATAGCCTGAAAGATATACCTGCCTACTTTGAGTTTGTGCCCCGCATCCTGATTGAGGATGCGGGGCACAGGCTTATCCGCTAGGTTCGGGGCAACCAGAAAGCTTATTCACCAAGAGGCGGGTACAGGCAACGTTTTGCTCATTCCCACGCATATCGTTCAAAGCTTGTGGGCTAGGCTCAACATACGTAGGCGCGGAACCGTTCTTACGGCACCGCGCCCACGAGTTACTTTGAGAAAGGCTACTTTAGAGCTTTCCAACCGCGATTTTGAGCATGCGGCGTACTGGCTCAGCGGCACCCCACAGCAGCTGGTCGCCCACCGTGAAAGCACTAATGTACTGCGGACCCATCGCCAACTTGCGGATGCGACCCACCGGAATATTCAGCGACCCGGAAGCGGCAACCGGAGTCAGCCCCTGCATCGTGGCGTCCTTAGTATTCGGCACCACCTGGGCCCACTGGTTATCTTCAGCGATAATACGCTCAATTTCGGCAACCGGCAGGTCTTCGGTCAGCTTCATGGTGAGTGCCTGAGAATGCGAACGCATGGCCGCGATACGCACACACAAACCGTCCATTATCACACGGTTATCGCCCTCAAGACCCAAAATTTTGTTGGTCTCGGCATCAGACTTCCATTCCTCGCGGGACTGCCCATTGCCCAGGTCAGAGTCAATCCACGGGATTAGCGAGCCGGAAAGCGGAACCCCGAACTGCGCGGTATCAAGGTCACCCGAACGCTGTTTGGCAAGCACCTTACGGTCAATCTCCAGGATCGCCGCTGCCGGATCGTTAAGCTCGGCAGACACCTCATTGCCGAGGTCGCGGAACTGCCCCAGAACCTCGCGCATATGACGGGCGCCGCCTCCCGAAGCCGCCTGATAGGTCATCGAGGTGGTCCATTCCACCAGACCCTGTTTGAAGAGACCACCCAGCCCCATGAGCAGGCATGAGACGGTGCAGTTGCCGCCAATAAAATCTTTCACACCGGATTCGAGACCGCGGTCAATCACATCACGGTTAATGGGGTCGAGCACGATAATGGCATCATCGTTCATGCGCAGGGCAGAAGCGGCATCAATCCACAGGCCCTCCCAGCCGGACTCGCGCAGCTTCGGGTGAACCTCTTTCGTGTAGTCACCGCCCTGTGCGGTCACAATAATCTTATGCTGGCGAAGCTCATTCAGATCGTACGCATCCTTCAGCGTAGAAGGTTCAAGCGTGCCGTCGAAGGTGGGGGCTTCACCGCCCACATTGGAGGTTGTGAAAAAAACGGGAGAAATATCGTTGAAATCGTTCTCTTCAAGCATGCGCTTCATCAGCACGGAACCAACCATGCCGCGCCAACCTACAAAACCTACTGAGTCACCGGGATTAAAATTCATAATTTCTAGTCTACCCCGTGTGCCACATATCGCGTGGAACAGCGTCATAACCCCTAGTCAGTATGGGGAAAGACCAGGTGAAGTGCGAGGAGCGTGATGAGCTGTGGCGTAAGATGTTGCGAGGTGAACGAATGTACCTCAGACAAACGAGACTACACTTTGCCGTTCGCACAGGCGAACGTTGTTGTAGGGAATTTCCGCGCCAGGTACATCAGAGGCGGGCTAAGGTCTGAAACGAGTAGTACATGGGATTTTTCCCGCCCGAAGCATCCAGCAGGTAGCCGCGCTCGCTTTTTTCCCAGGCACTTTCACCCAGGATGCGCCATCGCGCCGGTTCGTCCGCAGCCATAAATCCTTCTACCGCGAGTTCGGGGGCGTAGGTATCACCCGTAATCTCGTTACCTTCCTGACAATAGAAGAAGGTGCGTTCGATAATCTCGACGCGACCAAAGGAAGGTAAATCCTCGCGGGAAAGCGCCTCCGCATAGACGGAGCCGCCGCCAATGATCCAAGCATCAACTTGCTGATGTGGTGAATCCGGGTGCTGGTTATCGTTGGGCGTTAAAGGCGTGTTGCCCGCGAGGGTGAGCGCCGCATCCAGCGACGGAACCCAAAGCGCGCCATCGCCTTTAAGAGGCGCGGCTGAATCGCTTGTAATATTGCGGCTGATGACGATATTGGTGCGCTCGGGCAGCGGTCGAAAACGCGGTGGAAAAGACTCCCAGGTGCGCCGCCCCATGATGACGGGCTTACCCATGGTGACGGTTTTGAAATGCGCGAGGTCTTTGGGGGCACGCCAGGGCATGGTGCCGTCGCGCCCAATAATACCCGCATCGGTCTGCGCCCAAATAGCGCCGAGGCACGGTTGTGCGGGGGAGGGGGATTCATCTTCACGCATCGATTCTCCTAAACCGCGATGGGGGCAGAAATCCCCGAATGATGCTTATAATCGATGAGCTCAAAGTCTTCATACTCGTAATCAAAAATAGAAGGTTTCTTCGTTTTGATAATGAGTTTGGGGTACGGGTAGGGCTCACGCGGGGGATAGGGGTTACCTTCGGGGTCGTTGCCGTAACCGAGCTGCTTTTTCACCTGTTCCAGGTGGTTGGAGTAGATATGGCAGTCGCCGCCCGTCCATATGAACTCGCCGGGTTCCATGCCGACCTCGTGGGCTATCAGGTAGGTCAGCAGGGCGTAGGAGGCGATATTGAAGGGTACACCCAAGAACATGTCGGCGCTGCGCTGGTATAGCTGGCACGATAGTTCCTTCACTTCGTCAGGGCGCTCGTGCACGTAAAACTGGAACATGGCGTGGCAGGGCGGCAGTGCCATCTCATCAACCTCGGCGGGGTTCCATGCCGAGACAATGTGGCGGCGTGACGACGGGTTCGTTTTGAGAGATTCGATCACTTTCGCGATTTGATCGATGGTGCCGCCGTCGGGGGTGGGCCAGGAGCGCCACTGCACCCCGTAGACCGGGCCGAGGTCACCATTTTCGTCAGCCCATTCATCCCATATAGTCACGCCACGTTCCTGCAGCCAACGTATGTTTGAGGAGCCGCGCAGGAACCACAGAAGTTCGACCGCCACCGATTTGAAGTGCACGCGCTTGGTGGTAATCAGGGGGAAAGAGTTACGCAGATCGAAGCGCATCTGCCGCCCAAATACGCCGAACGTGCCGGTGCCCGTGCGGTCTTTGCGCTGAGCATTGGCGGCAATAGCATCACGGTTCTCGTCAAGAATTTCGCGTAGCAGATCCTCATAAGGCGTTGGGATGCTCTGCTGACCAGAGGCGTGATGCGCGGGCGTGCTCATGGTGATTTGACTCCTGGGTGTAGGCACTGTTGTAACCAGAATTCTATTGTACGGGTACAGGGGGAGTGGAGCCGAGTAGCTTTTCCACATTAAGCGTAAAACTGGATTCTTGACGCTCAGAAAATATAGCTTTATCTGTTTTTGCTGAGGCTTTTGTATTTTTCGAAGCTGTTGCCGTACCCGTCGTCGTAGTAGCCCATAAATTGGTTACTCCTTGGCTATCAGTGCGTTGTTAGCTGTTCCCGCCGGTATAGGATGTGCTCTCGGGGTACTCATCAGGAGCATCAATCCACTCCCCATCCTCATACAACGGGTCAGGAAAACCACTAGGAAAATATTTCCTTCCTATTGAGACCAAGGGTGCTTAGCATCAGGGTCGGTAAAAAACTACTTCGTGACCCGGTTCCAGTACCCGCTCTCCTGAGTGAACACCGGAACAATGAACTCATCCTTATATTCGCGTATATACCTCATAGCGTTTATATAGAGGGATCTGGCTCAGTAAATTCACTATGCACCAGGTGCACCTTCGAGGCAAGAACCGGATCATAAAACGGTGACTCAGGATAATACCGAGGATCAGCAACATAAATACCCGTAGCCTGCGGATCATGATTAATAACCCCACCAAACAGCTGACCTGTCTTATCGTAGAGAGGATCCGGGGCTCCGTTCGGGAAGTTCCTCCGCTGTTCTTCTTCGAAATCAGACCAGGGGTATCGCACACCTTCACCAGCAATCATCATGTTCTCAGCACCCATCAGCTCCTCAAGCTGTGGAATATACGAAGACGGAAGACCAACGCCATACCCTACCACCACAGGATACTCTTCATAGAGATATCCACGTAAGGTTGAATAATAATAAACAATATCTTCAATCAGTTGGAGCATAAACTCGGCTCCATAGCCATTATATAGATCAGGGTGGGTAGAGAAGATATCTTCAAAATTCTTATAAAACACAAAGATGCCTTTGCGCATATTAATACCATAGATATCCCTAATATTTCCTTTGACCGCCATGGCATTAATATATCCATGCTCAGGAACTTTAAAATTGAGTTCACGTAGAAGCCTTGTGCCGCAATCCTCAATATCCTCCACATTTGTACAGTCTACTTCAGCGATATACCACCCCTGCTCCTGTAAATGAGGCTTCATCACCTGATCCCAGTACTCACTCTCGTAAGTGAACACCGGAACAATGAACTCATCTTCATGTTCGTTTTCATAAACCATATAGTTATTTCCTTAAGAAATCCTACACAGGGGGTATTCATAAAGAATCTACTTAAGTCCCTTATGAATAAACCCTTAAGTAACATTCCAAATTTTTAACCTCAAATGCTATCACGTCTATCCCATTCCTATAAGCCTCGGACCATCTAGGGTACACCGAAACTCTATTCGGTAAGCTAGTTGACTTCATTATTCTGACTACTAATCCGCCAAATAGGTTATACCCGAGCGCACAACCTCAGTCATACCAGCCTTATCCACCGAATCCATCACCGAACATAACGCAGCCGATAACAACCGCGACTCAGCATAAGAACTAAACCGGTACTGCTGCAGGCTATGTTTCTTACTCGCAGTCAGGGTCAGCATAAAATTCTCAAGCGACCAATCTGTAGAAGTTTGAACGACCTTGACCATATCGAACCCATGAGCTTGCACCCATGCCTGATCTATAGATTGATTCTCGAACCCAGGACCAGTTGAATTAAGCGGATACAGGCTGAACCTCAAGATGACTATTCTTCTACGGGATATCCTGCATCACCAGTAAATGCGGGGCTCTCCGGGTACCTTTCAGGATCAAAAATCCAATCCCCCCTCTCATCACACCGAGGAGCCGGGAACCCCTGAGGGAAATATTTTTTCTTCCGCTCCTCATGCCAAGTCC
>NZ_KV820089.1:92307-201987 GCF_001815285.1 Rothia sp. HMSC065D02 | reverse complement strand
CCTGTAAAAAACTGCTCCACACGCGGCAAAGAAGTCCGGCTCACCCCGAACCCGTAGCCTAAAGTCACCTCATAATCATCCCCAGACCGAGGACGTGGGCTAGGACGCATAGGGTAGTCCAGACGCATTGAGTCAATGATATTTACGGCATAGATAGCATAGCTATCATTGCCAAGACGATCTGCCATCGACAGTACGTCCTCAAAGTTTTTATAGTACACAAACAGCCCCTGACGCAGATCAAGCCAATCGACTGCAGTAGCGTATTCATAAGCCCACTCTGTATCGAACTCATGCAAGAAAGAGTCCCAGTCGAAGTCCAAAGCTGTTAACAGACGACGCCCGAAGTCTCGAGCATCTACCACCCCAGCACAGTCAACCTCTGCGATATACCATCCTTCACGCTCAAGATAGGGCTTCATACAATTCTGCCAATACCCATCTTCCTCAATGAAGATCGGGGCGATGAAGGGTTTTGAAAGATTATGTTGATATGGCATAAGCTTTTTCCTTTCAGGCTTAGTCAATAAGACGAATAAAAGTTAGGTAATGGTCTGGAGAATAGTAAATGCTTCCGTTGCTGCCTACCACGATACGGTGTTTACCACGATCAAGCCCAGGCTTACCATTTTCTTTAACGATAGGCTCGGGAGGTTTTACATCATACTCGGTATAGGTAATCGGATTACCATTCACGTCCTTTTCCGGAAGAATATGACCACCGCTTTTATTCTCGGGCATGTTTCCATATCCTTTAGGACCTTCGGCTTTCTTCCAGAGTTTATCCTCAGGCAAACGTCCAGTTTCCCAAATACTCTTCACAGACTCTTTAATCTCCTGGGGAATTACCCCTTTGAATTTGTCAAGGCTGATAATCGAATGCTTCGTCTTCTCAACCTCACTGAGGCCTTCAAAAGCAGTGTTATAGTCAGCCTCAGTTTTCTCAGCCTTCCAAGGCGAAAACTCAGGCCTAGGTCCTTCCCTAAGCCCGCTATAGTATTCAGGTTCAGCTTCTTTGAACTTCCCGTATTTGTTGTAATACTTCACCGGAGTTCCATTGATCTCTGACACGCTGCCAATACGAGAAGCCTGAGGTAACTCAGTATCGACCCAAGACTTCAGATCATCAGGATACATGATTTGCTGAGCAGGTTTATCAACCTCAGAATGTATAGGCTGAAGGCTACGATCATCACGGAGCACTCGCACTGCTTCCCGTCCCTCTGGCGTGAGGTTCTCAACCTTCGGTTCCTCAACAGGCCTCAGCTGCACATTGGGTTCGTCTACTGCTCCTGAAGTCCTGTGATCGAGAGATCCGGTATGGGTAGGTTTGGGCCCGTTGGGTATGTCTATCTGATGTGGGCTATTGTGCGGCGTGGGGTGCACTTTGGGCACTACGTGCTCGATGCCCAGCAGGCTGGTGCGCGTCCATGTGGCAATGCGGTCTTGGATTCCGTTGATGCGGGTTTTGACAGCATTAACGGTATTTTGGGTTTTAATGACAACAGGGGACGTCTTAACCCGATCAACCGTTCTGGAGATAACGGGGACTTTCATCGCCTGGTTGCCGGTGGCGCGTGCTACGGGCGGCCCGGCTTTGAAGAGCATCCCTATGAGTGCGGCTGTGAGTGCTTCTTTCCCGCCTTCCTGAAGGGCGTAAGCCTGCACTTTATCCCAGTCGATATTGCCGTCGGGGGTGTGGAAATCCATGCCATCAGCGGCACCGTTGGCGGCACCAGAAATAAAACCAACACCGCCAGCCAAAAGGATACTTGTCGGCGCTATGAACAGGGAACCAATAACACCTACAAGAGCCAGAAGGCGCAGACTCTGCTGCATGAAACGTTCGCCTTCTTGGCTCTGATACTTACGGTAATCTGCAACCGTCATGGGGCGCTCACCCCGAGGGTCCACATACTCCAGCGGATTATTGCCTGCATATGCGTAAACGTCAGCAAACCAGGATGAACCAGCTATCGCGGCCTTCGGGTCTGTTGAGAGAAAACGACGTGAAGGGCTGTCATATACGCGAGCGCCTAGCATATCTAGACCGGCTACGCGCAGCGACCCTGCACCCGTGAACTCGAAACCGGTGGGCAGCCCGGGCACCGGGGTAGCGCTTGCAGAAGGTACGCCCCAGTCTGTCGGCAGTCCGGGTGTGCTACCTAATGCCGAATCGAAGGTGCTGCCGGTCAACCCGGGGACGTTGAGGGTATGCCAAGGTGTCACTCCGCCGGGTATACCCGCCTGCGAAAAGCCGCCGTCAGAGCTGGGCGCGCTCGTTGCCCCAGCACCCAGAAGATGCGGAATATCCGACCTGGCATCCCACATGAGAGGCACCATAATGCCCTCACCATCAGAAACAGCGGATACCTCACCCACCGCGTCAGAAATCAGTGAAGTGCGTGAAATACCTGCACGTGAGGAAACAGAGTCTGTTACCGATGTCAGACCGCCGTAGGCACCCCAGCTATATTCGCGAGAGTATGAGGTGCCGGTGAGCTTATCGGTCGTGACTTCACCACTACGTTCGCCTGCCAGATTGTAGGCGTATTCCGTGATGGTATGAGCGGCAAGCTCCCCAGCGTCGCCTCGTGCACCTGCGTATGCGCGAGCCTCAACGGTGACTAACTGGTTCGCTTCGTTATGGGTGAAGATACGCTCACCCTCCAGAACACGAGAACCTGCAGCCGTGCGTTCAGACCCGTTAGAACTATCGAGAGCAAAGACGCGCTCGCGCATCATGACTCCGGCTGTGTACTCCCACTCCCACACGTGGGATGCTGAACGGGCGCCCACAAGCTGCCCGGCATCGTCATAGGAGTACAGCACAAGGCCATCCGGTGAAGTATCAGATCCCGTTGAATCTAACCCAATCACGCGGCCGTTATGGTCACGGATTACTTGTGTGCGTTCAAGAACCTTTGATTCTTCAAACCCTCGGACGTCGGTGAGTACCTGTTCCCGCACATAGTCTGAGATTAGCCCGGTAGCGCGCTCGTGCGTCCAAGAAGACACAATATCTCCCACCCGAATCCGTGTGAGACGTCCCAGAGGATCGTAGGAGAATACTGAAGAGATAACGTCGTGAGCGGGCTGTCCCGTGGCATGTGTTGTTACAGCTACCGTTCGACCGGCGCCATCTACGGTACGTGTAGATTTTGCGTAAGGGGTTACTGACGTGATCAGATAACCATCGGCATCATACGAGTACGTTAGTGTATATGCGCCGGTTTTGATAAAGGTATTCAAAGCGTGAAGACGCTCGTACATATCGTCGTCTGCATGAGCGTTGCTTTGCTCGTCCAATCTTAGGAATCCTGAACGGCTGCGAGAAATCAGACGGTCGTAGGAATCATAGACAAAACGATGCTCAAGGTACGGCTTTTCGACACCCGCAAAGGCGGAAGAATCGCGGTCCCTGAGTGCAGAAGCAGAGGCATAGTCACGCACCGTCACGGTCCGATGACCAATAGATGATGCTCCGGGGGAGTACGAATACTCCGCCGCGCACACACCATTGACGCTCAAAGACGCGAGCAGACCGCCACCCTGATAGTCGTAGGAGTATGCACGGGTCCGCTCACCATTATTCTCAGACAGCAGACGACCTGCGGCATCGTAGGTGTACGTAGATGTTATCTCTGCCGTAGAACCCGCGCCCTTAACGGTGCGGATAAGCTGACCTGCGGCGTCATAAATATACGTGGTGACCTGACCGGTCGCATCCAGGGTGCGCACCATCTGCCCAGCAGCGTCATACTCGAAATGGGTGCGATACCCTAAGGCATCTACAGCAGTCACTAACTGACCGGCTGCATCATAGATGAATCTGCGGTTACCAGCGCTGTTATCACTCATGCGGATCAGGCGTGAGCACCGGTCGTATGCATACGTTGCCACGCGAGATCCATGCTGCACCCGTACAATGCGGCCAAGGGCATCGCACGTCGTATGTTCAGTTGTGCCGTCAGGATAGGTTCGGGCAATAATTCGAGATGCGGCGTCGTAGGTTAGCGTTGTGTACGCCCAAGCGGTAGGTTCTTCCCACTCCACGTTCTCGCTCACTGCCGGCTTCTGCTCGGGCACGCTTAGCCCCACGCCCATGCGCCGCAGCCGCCCGGCTTGATCATAGTCGAATGTTTGGGTACGTCCCGCCGCAGATACCTCGCGTATCAGCCGGTTTGCCGCATCGTAGGTGCGGCGGGTGAGTCCGCCATGAGCATCAAGAGTTTCAACAGGGTTGCCTGCGGCGTCATAGGTTGTAAACTCGGTAACAGTTTCGCTGTTTCTTGGGGATGCGCTCGATGACTTTGAGTTTTGAGATGCACGTCTAACCGGCTGCGAAGAGTGGGTGTTGTTCTCGCCCTCAATAATCACCCGTCCCAGATAATCGACGTGACGGAATGAAGATCCGAGTATTCCGCCGGAGGACGTAGTTTCTTTGCCCGTTCTACGGTCTACAGCGCGATGTGTAACAACGCCAGTAGCATCCGTAATCTGGCTGATTTCGCCAGCCAAGTCGTAGTCAAACTCACTCCGGGCACCCAGAGGATCTGTCACCGCAATAAGTTGTGACAGGCCGTCGTATTCATAGTTGGTTACGGCACCGAGGGCATTAATAGTCTTGACCATGTTGCCCCAGGCATCAAATACTGCGCGGTTGGTACGACCCAGTGGATCCGTGACAGCGGTGAGCTGGTTGCCGTTATTGTACTCAAAGTGCGTGACATGACCGTAAGGATCTGTCAAAGAAACGGGCAGCTGACCCATAGGGCGCGATGTATTGTGTACACGGTGAGTGTCGCTTGAAGTGAGGTTTTGGCGAACAAAAGCAGGAATATCCAGTTCTTCGGGAGCAAGTTCAGGGTACGTGAGAGACCAGCGTGAACCGGCAGCATCCGTAACCGAGGCGAGTTGCCCGGCGGAGTTCCAATGAGTAGAGGTTACGTGACCTAGAGCATCCCTAACCTGCACTATTCGACCGTGTTTGTCGTACTCTAGATGGACTTTATCGCCAACACCGTTTGTTATGCTGATCAGTTCCTGACGTGCGTTATAGGTGTATGTGGTATGTACACCGGTGGGGTCAGTAACGCTCAGAAGGTTGCCGTACTCATCCCAGCTGTATTCTGTAGTATGTCCGTTCCCATCAGTCATAGTGATGGGGTTTGGGTTTGCGCCTGTTGATTCGTAGGTATATGACACTACCACGGGATCACCGGGGTTGAGCCGATCACGAAAATCACATACAGAGGTCGTGAGCAGGCGGTTATGTTCGTCCCAGGTGTACTTAGACAGTGCACCCTCGGGGGTAAGCTGTTTCGCTAAACGGCTGTGAGAGTCATAGGAACGGCTTATCGTAGAACCATCGCGTTCAGTAACGCTGATGCGGTTGCCGAACTTATCGTAGCGCATGACTTGGCGGCTGCCATCAGCAGCCGTCATGGAACTGAGACGTCCGCGTTCATCCGAGCGCCAAATATTAGAGCTGTCGCCGGTTATCGCATCAGCAACAATCGTCATAATGCCTGGAGCATAGACGAAAGACACTTCACGGGAATGTTCTGTCAGCTGGTGGACCACACGTCCTTGGCCGTCATAGGTATTAGTGACTTCACGGTGGCCGTTCACGTCCCAGACTTCTTCAATCAGGCGCTTAGCGTTATGGGTGTAACGACGAATACCGTCGGGACGGTTAACCGCTGCTAGCAGATCATCATCGTCGTAAATGTAGGTGACGGTATCAAGTATCTGCACATCATGATCTATGAAATAGGTGCTGGCAGCTTCAGGGCGAATACGGTTATCACGGGGTGAGCTGCCGTAGCGTATCTGAAGACCTCGACCTGAGGCCGGGTGAATGATGTCAGTTAGCTCTAACGCACCCGTTGCGGAATCCGATGAGTAAAGAGGCAGCGTTAAGGTTGCATAATGCCCCTCCATGACGCCTGTCCAGGCGCCAGAAGGGTCGTAGAAGTATCGAACATGCTTGGAATTGTAAACAACCCAATAATATGCGGGTGTAGTAGGTGCGCTGACCTTGCGCCCAGCATTCCTTGCCGTCTTGATTGCCTTCGTTGTCGCTGTGGATACATAGCTGTAAAGCTCGTCGCCGGGGACAGTTTTGCTAAGCCAATACGATTCGGAAGGAACACGACCAAAACCGTCGCCCATACGAGGGAACGCTAGAGTCCGACCATCAGGCGTGTGCCATACAGCGCCCGTGTTACTCAACGTAAGCTGAGTATCAAGCGTAGAAGACCAACCGAGACCAAAGATGCCCGAAGGAGCTTCTTCGGGATAGGTAATGGCAACGCTATTGTACATACGCTCAAGTTTGATGAGCGATGCCGCAGGAGCATGCTCGAAGGAGAGATCACACTCATGCTCAATGAAATTCCCTGTGGCAACATTTACGGGATCAAGCGCATATCCCGCTGAGTATACAGCGCCGGTTATTGTCGCACGAGAAACATCAATACTCGGACGATCCGTAGAAATTTTCTGTTCCTTCAGATAATTCCGGATATACCCCGTATTAAGGTACTGCGGATAATCCAAAAAATCTGCTTCAGAATAAATAGGACCTAACATTCCTTGAGAACCAGCTGTCGCGAAAGCTTCCGCAACAGTGAGAATCCAACGAACATCAGATTGGTTAGCATCAACCCATTTTGCTAGCGAGTTAAAAAGGCTTGCGGCATCAAAAAAACCCCATGACGTATGCTCAACAAAGGAACTGTAGCTTTTCGTGATATTGGAGTAAAGCTCGGCAATTCTTTGATCTAATGTGGAGTTCTTCTGTGCAAATTTCACGATGTTGCCGGGAATAGCCGATGTAGTCTCGGTAGCATCCTGGGCGGCATCCCGAGCCCTCTTCTCGGCGCGATGCGTACGGTTGCGCCCGATAACCTCTGCATTTCTGCCTGTATTACGGGATTTAATAATCGGGGCGCGTTCGTCGAACTTGGGACCTTCGCTATCTAGATTAGGCTGTGGTCGGGGAGGGTAATAGGCAGCGGGATCTTTCTGAAAACTTATAAATGTATTGCGATTATCATTTTCAATGTTATCTCTAATCTTCTTCTTTTCTTCCTCCCAATGTGCCATAGCCTCACGGAATTTTTTACGATTCTCATTTTCTTGGTGCGCGGCATCAGTATATTTCTGTAGGTCGGCAGCGGCATCGCCCAGGGCTGTAATCAGGTTTTTACATTCAGAGATGGAATACTTGCAGTTCTGATCAAAAACTCGTGCGAAATGTCCTTTAAACTCACGTTGGGCTATGCCAATATACCGCTGCCGTTCCGGAAGCTGTATTTCTAACTTTCTTTTTAAATACCTGAATATACTGAGCAGAATATCGGCATGATTAAAATCGAACTCAACATCACGATCTAGAACGTGCATGTTGTCGTATTCGCCCATAGTTTATGTATCTTCCGTGATGCGTGGCTGGAAACTATGCTGAACCTAAGTGAAAGGTTGAAGCTCAACTTATGTTACCAGATGTGAACCCCCATTATGAGCACAGCCTGTAGGGGCCTGAGGCGTTGCATGAGCCTGTATAGTCATCTGGAATACTTGAGCCCCTCGAAAGTTTTCGAGGGGCTCAAAACTCGCGCACTTCCATGCACATGGACTGCGAAAGTTCTGGTACTAATCAATAACCGGGCGGATGGTCTCAACCGAGACGATGCCGCCGTGCTCGGCGGTTGAGACCTGCAGGACTACCGCATCCCCTGGCTCCATATAGGGATCTTCGGTGGGAAGAATTTTCGCCGAGCCCTTCATGAGGTGCCCTTTGAGAGTTTTAAAAACCAGCGGAAAAACGGGACGGTGCGTGCACAGCAGCGAAGGAACTTCCTTCACGAACAGCGATTCGGTCACTTTTGCCGTGCGTTTAGGATGCCCTGCCGCGCCGCTCTCCGAGAGGGACTTCTTCTCTTTGATCGCGATTGCATGGTCGTTCGCGTAGGGCGCCACGGTCTGCATGCACCGCAGCCATGGAGATGAAAGCAAACGGGTGGGGGAGTATGCCTCCAGCAGGCGGCTATGCGCAAGCGCCTGGCGTTTACCGGTTCCCGCGAGCGGACGCTCGTCGTCGGCGGCAGTCCAGTTAGACCGCGGTTTTGCCTTGGCATGCCGCATAATGACGACCGGGCGAGTGTGCAGAGTACCGGCTTTATGGTGAGCAACGAGCGCATCCAAAGGCTCGTGATCGGTGCTGTTGCTCAAGAGCTTGCGTGCCTCTTTGGGGGTTACCCAGCGGATTTCATCAACTTCGCCTTCGTCAGCGCGGGGATGCTCACCCACGGGCAGCTGCGCGGCCCAGTAGAACACATCCTTGGGGCGCCCCGAGACCATATAGTTGGTGACCGCCAGCGGCACGCCGAGGGTTATTCTGAGGGTGACTTCTTCGCCTACCTCACGAATGGCGGTTTCAACGAGTGATTCGCCCGCATCCTGTTTGCCTTTGGGCCAAGACCAGTCGTTATAGCGGGGCCGGTGAATCATGAGCACCTCAAGTTTTTCCCCGTGCAAGCGCCAGACGAGGGCACCTGCGGCAACGACAGGCGCTGTGTTTTCGCGGGTGCGGGTGATGGCGAGTGAATTATCGTATACGTGGGCGGAATAGTACGTTGATTCGGTGGTCACGGGATCCTCTATGAGCTGGTAGTGATGATGCGGTGTACTCCCATTCTAGGGGAAAAATCTTCAGAGGCGTCACCGTCCCGTAACCTTGTGTTCACCTTCGTAGTAAAAATCCGAATGTTACGTGGCTTGGCGCCCTGTGGAGCGCAATTATGGGCATATAGTGTGGCTTTCAGACCGAAAATTCGCATAGTGCTACTTTTCGGTCTGAAAGCCACCTGTATACAGAAGTTACGGAAAGGGAAAACCGCTAAATCTTGTCGTGGTTCTTCCGGGAGCGCGAGCGCAGGTAATAGGACTGCACGTCGCGCAGCGGGTTGCCGTCGGCATCGGTATCGAAACGCTTCCACGTGCCGTCACCCGAGAGGTGCCAGGTGCGGGATTCATCGCTCATGTAGACCGTGAACATATCGAGCAGGTACTTGATATGGCGGGGGTCTTTGACCCTTACGAGCGCCTCGATGCGGCGGTCGAGGTTGCGGTGCATCATGTCTGCAGACCCGATATAGACGATGGGCTCACCCGCGTTCTCAAACGCGAAGACGCGCGAGTGCTCCAGGAAGCGCCCAAGTACCGAACGCACCCGGATATTCTCGCTGAGTCCGGGCACACCGGGGCGCAGGGCGCAAATACCGCGCACGACCACATCGACGGGAACTCCGGCCTGAGAGGCGCGGTAGAGAGAGTCGATAATCGCCTCGTCCACCATAGAGTTGCACTTGATCTGGATGCGCGCCTCCTTACCCGCCTTATGATTCTCAATTTCGCGGTTGATGCACTCAATGAGCCCGCTGCGCAGCGAACGTGGGGCGACGAGCAGCGATTTGTAAGTGGTTTTCGGTGCGTACCCGGAGAGCTGGTTGAACAGGCGCGAGACGTCCTCACAAATCTGCTCGTCACAGGTGATAATGCCGAGGTCTTCGTAGAACCGTGCGGTGGAAGGGTGGTAGTTGCCAGTGCCGATGTGCGCGTAACGGCGCAGCTGGTTGCCTTCGCGGCGCACTACCAAGGAGAGCTTGCAGTGGGTTTTCAGTCCGACCAGACCGTAGACCACGTGCACGCCCGCGCGTTCGAGTTTGCGCGCCCAGGAGATATTAGCTTCCTCGTCAAACCGCGCTTTAATCTCAACGAGTGCGACAACCTGTTTGCCTGCCTCAGCGGCTTCGATCAGCGCATCGACAATGGGGGAGTCGCCGCTAGTGCGGTAGAGGGTCTGCTTGATAGCCTGTACCTTCGGGTCGGCCGCCGCTTGCGCAAGAAACGCCTGCACACTGGTGGCGAAGGAATCGTAGGGGTGGTGCAGAAGCACATCGTGATCGCGGGTTGCGGCAAACACATCCGCCTCTTTGGCGGTTTCGGCGGCGTTGAGCCAGCGGGAGGTATGCGCAATATGCTTGGGGTAGTGTAGGGCAGGACGGTTAGCGCGCACGATCGCGCCCATACCACGCAAATCCAGCGGCGCGGGGAGCTTATATACTTCGGAGTCGTCGATATTGAGCTCAGAAATAAGCAGGTCGAGGATCGTGGGGTTGATCGTATCTTCAACCTCAAGACGCACGGGCGGACCGAAACGGCGGCGCAGCAGCTCCTTTTCGAGGGCCTGCAGCAGGTTCTCGGCATCGTCCTCTTCAACCTCAAGATCTTCGTTACGGGTTACGCGGAAGACATGGTGCTCAACAACCTCCATGCCGGGGAAGAGCGTGTCAAGGTGCTCGGCAATGATAACCTCTAGCGGAATATAGCGGGATTCCTTACCGGTCGTGTTGGCGGCGCGGGGACCATCCACCGAAATCATGCGGTCAAGCTGATCGGGCACCTTCACACGCGCGAAAAGTTCCTTTCCGGTCTGCGGGTTGCGCACCAGCACCGCAAGGTTCAGCGAAAGCCCCGAAATATAGGGGAAGGGGTGCGCCGGATCTACCGCGAGCGGTGTGAGAATCGGGAAAATATCGCGCAGGAATTCTTGGCGCAAACGGGTTTTAGCGTCTGCATCCAAGTCATCCCAGCCCACAATATGAATGTTCTGTTTTTTCAGCTCGGGAAGTATCTGCTCGTGGAATACCTGGGCGTGGCGCTTTTGTAGGCTGTGAGCGGCGGTCGAGATCGCCTCCATCTGTTCGTCAGGACTCAACCCTGCGGCGGAAGGTACTGCCAGTCCGGTAGCGATGCGGCGTTTGAGCCCCGCCACGCGCACCATAAAGAACTCGTCAAGGTTCGAGGCCACGATAGAAAGAAAATTCAGGCGCTCCAGCAGGTACAAATCAGGGTCTTCGGCGAGCTCCAGCACCCGGGAATTAAAATCGAGCCAGCTGCTTTCGCGGTCGAGAAAACGCTCGGCGCCAAAATCGCCTTCGATGCTGGGCAGATCGAGTTTTTCTCCCGCTTCAATGCGGTCGGCACGGGTATCGGCACGCTCAATCTTTGAGATATCGTTTCCGATGTGAATCAACCCGGTCATCGGTGCCGGTTCGGTATTCTTTTTGGTATGCGGGTGGGGTGCCACAGGCTATTCCTTACTATGTTGAGGGACTAAGTTTACGATGCGCCGCTCGTCATCGAGCACAACGCAGAAAGAACGTTCGGTACGGGTGTGAGCCGGTAAAGAACCCGCGCCCCACCCCGAATAAACGCTAGATGCTGCCGGTCGAGATAACCGCCGTGGTAACAGCGGAGAGCACGCCCGCATCCACACCGTTAGACGAACTCTTGCCGGATCCGCGTTCGGGGGCGTACATGCGATCCACGGTCGCAACTGCGAACCCTAACGACTCGTAGAGCTTCAAGGCAGGGGCGTTATCGGCGTCCACATACAGTTCGATTGCATGCAGAGGCTCGCCGTTTTCGTCGGATGCAAGCGCCAAATACGCCAGGGCACGCAGGGTCACGGTGCGCCCCAGACCGCTACCCTGGGCGTTTGGGCTGACCCCCACCACATAAATCTCACCCGCAGGCACCAGATCGTCGAGCGGCTGCCCCGGCTCGGTCTGAGCGGTGGGAATCTTTGTCCACGTAAACGCCGCAATATTATGCGGATCTTCCCGCTCGGAGATGAGAAAGAACCCCTCCGGGCGGAACCAGTCGCTGCCGGTGCGCTCGCGTAAATCCGCGAGAGTCAGGCGACCTTGTTCGGGGTGCTCGGCGAAGGCTTCCGCATTAACGCGAAGCCAGGGGTTTTCGTCGGCGGGGGTGAAGGTGCGCAGCTCAAGCGAGTCGGGCAGGGTGCGCGCATCCGAGAGCTCGGCAAGATTCTCACGGGTTTGCTCGTCAAGCGGAAGTACCATTTTGTACAGCACGCGCACCGGGGTGAAACCTGCGGCTTCGGCAAGCTCATTGGCGGGACTCTCAATACCGGTGTCGGTTGCGCTTCCGTGTACCCAGAGATTGTAGTTGGCGGCCTCGCTTCCTAAATCCTCGATAACGCGAGTGAAGAAGGCAGGACCGAGCCCCTGCCCGCGCATCTGCGGGTGAACGGCTGCCTCAAGTACACCGGGCTCGTCAGAGTCTTCGGGGGAGGGAACGGCAACGAGCACAGCCTGTAACTCGGGATTATCGGCGGCCGGAGTGAATGCGAAAACTTGCGGATGAACCAAACTCTCACCGCGCACCGCTTTCGAGAGCTCCACCAGAGTTTGTTCGGAGAAAGCCGGGGTGCCGTCGTGCTTCTGTACGGCACGTGCGAACTGCGTGAAATGCTCTAGAAGCTCAGCATTGAGGGGCATATTTTCGTAGTGCCCAGAGTCGAGGGTGAAGTTTTCGGGTGATGCCGCCATTCTCGCCTTCTTTCACATTGCCTACTGTTTAACTTTACCGGGTGAAAGCCTGCGTTTGAACCGGTTTGATGCAATAAGCGCAATCTTCGGCGCACCAGAAAAAGAAAAGTATTTCGCCGCGCCGTTAGTCTTCGGCAGAAGGGTCGTGATGGGTATTCTGCGCGTGGAACGAATACCCCACGTTGCGCACCGTGGTAATCATCTGTTCGTGCTCAGAACCGAGCTTTGAACGCAGTCGGCGAACGTGTACATCGACCGTGCGCGTGCCGCCATAGTATGAATCGTAGCCCCAGACCTCCGAGAGTAGCTGCGCCCGCGAAAATACTCGCCCGGGATGCTGAGCCACAAACTTCAAAAGCTCAAATTCCTTGAAGGTCAGGTTGAGTGCCGCTCCGTTCAGATGCGCCGAATAGGTTTGTGCATCAATGACCAGATTGCCGATGCGGATAATCTGCTGGCTGCGATCGTCTGTATCTTTGAGCTCGGGTGCCGTAACCAACAGGCGCAGGCGAGCATCCATTTCGGAGGGCGAAGCCTGGTCCAGCACAATATCGTCCACCTGCCACGAGGCGGAAACAGCCGCCATTCCGCCCTCGGTCAGGACAATCATGAGCGGGATAGTGATCCCCGCAGTCTTCAGAAGTTGGGCGGTATTGCGTGCTTTGAGCAGATTTTGGCGCGCATCCAGAATAACAATATCGTGTTCCGTGCCGATAGTACTCAGGGGCGAATCGAGGGGGAGCTCAATCACACGGTGGCTGAGCAGACTGAGGGCAGGAATGAGCTCTTGCGCTCGTGGCGCATCGCTCAGTAACGCAATGCGGTACATACATCCTCCTGAATCTGCAATCCTTACTCGCACGGTTTTGTACTATTTTACTCATGCCCTTGTGTGCTCTTTCAGGCACAGTATCTTCAACGGCGCTAAAACACGCAGCAGCGGTGCGCGGTAAAGTTATTTTTACCCAGGAGAGAGCGCCGTGATCCGTGCTTTAGATCAGCTATCTATGGTATTTTTAAGGCATGGACAACATCTTGTACTTAGAGATCTTCTTCATCTGCTTGATGGCTCTCATCTCGGTATGCATCGCCGTTGGTGCATACGCAGTACTTAAGGGTCTCTTCGCAGGGCAGAAGTAGAGCGTAAAATTTTTTGAGCCGAGGAAGGCTCACGGTGCCCCCGGTTAATGCTGAGGCACCCCGGGCGGGGTGCGCAGACAGTGCCGGGGGCTTTTGCATGCCTGGCTCTCGTGCATCCCAGCCTATGGCGAAATAGCCCACGTTTTGAACTGCTGGCCACAGAAAACCCCTAGAATAGGGGAATGGCAATTGAAATCCCAACCAACCTAACCCCCGAGCTCGTTCCCTTCGCGTGGCTTCTGGGTACCTGGGAAGGTACCGGAACCATGTGGTACGAAGGACAAGAGAACACCCCCTTCGGGCAGATTATTAACTTCACACAAGACGGCCTGCCGTACCTTGAATACCGCGCCGAGTCTTTCCTGCTCGACGATAACGGGCAAAAGCTGCGCCCTATCACCATCGAAACCGGCTTCTGGCAGATCGACCGTCCTCTCACGGATGCTGACGGCGGGTTCGGGTTGGTACCCAAAGATATCGTCCCCGCTTTTGCCGATGCGGAATCGGTTGAAACTCTGCGCAACGAAGATGATGGGTTCAATCTCATCGCCACTATCGCGCACCCCGGCGGAATCAGTGAAAACTACGTAGGCATGATTAAGGGACCGGTTGTGCGCATGCAGACCGGTAACCTGCTGCGCGACGAAATATCGCACGACTACGCCGGATCCGTGCGCCTGTGGGGGCTGGTGAACGGCAACCTCATGTGGGATTGGGAAATCGCCGACCAGGAAGGCAACCTGCACAAGCACGCCTCGGCGGAGCTGCGGAAAACCTCATCCATGACCGGCGATTCGCTGGGCACAGGCATGTTCGGTTCCCTCGACGACGGCGCAGAAGAAGGCTCCGCCGAAAACTAGGACTACACAGCGCAAAATAAAGCCCGCATACCCGCCGTCCCGCTGCGGTATGCGGGTTTTGCAGACCGCCTGGCCGCCACTCACGATAAAAAACAGCACGAGAGGAACATCATGAGCACCGCCGAAAATACCGCCGCCGATGCGCCCGAATACACCCCCACACTCAGCCCCCTCATGCAGGTACACGGTGCCTTCGCCGCAGACGGTCCGGATGCGGGCATCGCGGCGCATTACGGCAACCCCCTGGCCGAACAGCGCGCCCTAGCCCGCGACCGTGGAGTCACAACGGGGGAACCCGTAGTTGTGGACCGTTCCTCCCTCGGCGTCGTGCGGGTCGCAGGGCCCGACCGCGCCAGCTGGCTCACCTCCCTCGCATCCCAAGTCTTGACCGGGATGAAACCGGGGGACAGCCGCGAATTTCTGCTGCTCTCCCCGCAGGGACGTATCGAATATGCACCCGCCGCCGTCGAGGACGGGCAGGCGCTCTGGCTCATCGTCGAGGGTGCACAGGCGGAGCCGCTCACCGACTACCTGAACCGCATGAAGTTCATGCTTCGCGTCGATATTGAGAATATGAGCGGCGACTATGCCGTCATTGAGACCGCCCGAAACCCGCGCGGGGAACAAGGCTCTATCCATCCGGGCTTTGAGGATGCACTGATCTGGCGCGACCCGTGGACGGCACTCGTCGAAGGAGGCTACCATTACAGCGCAACGCCTGATGCGCATCCCGGCACCGACTACGAACGGTACCTGAGCATTATTCCCCGCGAAAAGCTCGCCACCCTCACGGAAGGCGCTCAGCTGGCGGGTGTCTGGGCGGCGGAGGCGCTGCGCATCGAAGCCTGGCGCCCGCGCGCAGGTACCGAAATCGACAATAAAACCATTCCGCAAGAGCTGGACTACACCCGCACCGCCGTGCACTTCGAGAAGGGATGCTACAAGGGACAAGAAACCGTCGCGCGTGTGCACAACCTGGGACACCCGCCGCGCCGCCTGGTCTTTCTCGACCTTGACGGCTCTGAGCACACCCTGCCCGCAGCGGGCAGCGAACTCTTCGTAGAGGGCAAGCCCCGTGCGGTGGGGCGCATAACCTCGGTGGCGCTGCATCACGAGGCGGGCCCCATAGCGCTCGCCGTCATCAAGCGGGCCGTGGACCCTGCGGCACCTCTGCGTGCGGTAGCTACCGGTGAGGCTTCAACCGATGAATCTTCAGCCTCTGCGACCGAATATGCCGCAGCACAGACCCTCATCGTCTCTCCCGAGGCTGGTGAAATCGCCCGCAAATCCCTTGCGGGGCAAGACTTCCTCAAGCGCTAACGAACATGCGAACACAGAAAACGCGGTGCCCGGCCAGAAACACTCTGACCGGGCACCCGCTGCGTTCTGTCTGTGATAGGCGGACTACCGCCGAACCCTTAGCGGCCGAAGAGAACCGCAGCCTCGTCCCAGCGCTCGCGAGGTACCGCCTTGAGACCGTCCAGAGCTTCTTCAAGAGGTACGTACTTGATTTCGGTGCCCTGAACCGAGACCATCATGCCCCACTTCTTTTCGTGCACCATATCGACGGCGCCCATACCCAGACGGGTTGCCAGCACGCGGTCGTAGCCGGTGGGTGCGCCGCCGCGCTGAATATGGCCCAGAATAGTGTTGCGGGTTTCGATGCCGGTGCGTTCCTCAATCTCCTGGGTGAGGTATTCACCGATACCGCCCAGGCGGGGGCGACCGTCCTTTTCCGTGCCCTTATTGGCTAGAACCTCGTCAAAGCCTTCAGGAATGAAGCCCTCGGCAACTACGACAAGCGGGGAACGGCCACGGTCGTGTACTTCTTTCACCCAGTGGCAGATCTCGTCCATTGAAACCTTGACTTCGGGAATCAGAATAGCGTGTGCGCCCGAAGCCATGCCGGAGTGCAGTGCGATCCAGCCTACGTGGCGGCCCATGACTTCAGCGACCATGCAGCGGTGATGCGATTCGCCGGTGGTACGAATGCGGTCCATTGCCTCGGTCGCAATAGAAACAGCGGTGTCAAAACCGAAAGTGTAGTCAGTGGCGCGCAGATCGTTATCGATGGTCTTGGGCACACCGATGACGGGCAGACCCGCATCCGCCAGACGCTTAGCACCGGCAAGAGTGCCTTCACCGCCGATAGCAATAATGGCATCAATCCCGTGGCGTTCCATCATAATTTCGATGTTTTCGGGTCCGCCGTGAGGCCCATCAAAGGGGTTGGTGCGCGAGGTGCCGATAATAGTGCCGCCGCGGGACGCCAAACCGCGTACCTTCTGCCGCGGAAGGTCCATGAAGTCGCCTTCGACTACGCCACGCCACCCGTCACGAAAACCGACGAATTCGTAGCCGTACTTCTTGACACCGTTGAGAACTGCGCCGCGGATAACGGCATTGAGACCGGGGCAGTCGCCTCCGGAGGTAAGCAGACCGATTTTCATGATGGCTCCTTATGTCTGCGCGTGTTGGGTGTTCTGCGCGTGGGTAAAAATATGGTCTCCGCCAGCGTCGTGCAATGGATGCGCGAGCTCGGGAGACCATCCTCTTAGATACTATTTTAGCCGCGTTTGGGTTATGTGGATAGCTGTGGAATTACTTGTGTTTTGCCACGAAACGGCATTAAAGTTCAGGTTTTAAATACTCAAAGCGCGGAAAAGCGTCTTATCGGGAGAGAACCATATGTGCGGTGGTAGCTCAATGCTGCCGAGAGAGTGTGTGGTATCTGGGGTGTAACCCAGAAAAGCAAGACATTAGGCAAGAAAGCCGTTTCTCTGTTCGCTCCATGGGATAACCAAAGCTCGGGTAATAATCATGATCGTGAGAGTTGATCCCCTCAGCCTGAACCCCCTAAGCATATGCGAGGCACCCGCCGGACTTTGCGTACAAGTCAGAACGGGTGCCTCTGCATGAGATGTATGCGGTGCGACCAGAAGTGCTTAACTACTCTCTTGAGGACCGCAAAAACGCCTAGGTTTAGCGTGCGGAACCGAGTAGCTTCTGCAGACGAGAGATACCCTCCATTAGGTCTTCATCGCTCAGCGCGTAGGAGAGGCGCAGATAACCGCTAGGGCCGAAGGCCTCACCGGGAACCACCGCGACCTCCGCCTCTTCGAGGATGAGCTCGGCGAGTTCGGCAGAGGTCTGGGGGTGTTTGCCCGCAATTTCTTTGCCGAGAAGCCCGTGCACATCCGGGTAGGCGTAGAAGGCGCCCTTGGGGCTAGGGCAGTGAACCCCATCGATCGCGTTTAGTCCGTCTACAATCTTGGTGCGGCGGCGGTTGAACGCGGCATGCATTTCCTCAACGTCATTCTGCGATCCGGTGAGAGCCTTTAGAGCCGCACGTTGCGCGATATTGTTCACGTTCGAGGTCAGGTGTGACTGAAGGTTGGAAGCCGCCTTGACTACATCTTCGGGCCCGATAAGCCAGCCCACGCGCCAACCGGTCATAGCGTAGGTTTTCGCCACGCCGTTGAGAATAACGCAGGTATCGGCAAGTTCGGGAACAACCTTGAGTATAGAAACGGAATCCATGCCGTCGTAGGTCAGGTGTTCGTAAATTTCATCGGTCAGCACAAAGACGCCTTTTTCAAGCGCCCACTGGCCGATCGCACGAGTCTCCTCCTCGGTGTACACCGCGCCGGTGGGGTTAGAAGGCGAGACAAAGATGAGCGCTTTCGTCGCTGGGGTGTATGCCGCCTCCAGCTGTTCGACGGTGACCTTATAGTCCTGGTCGCTTCCGGCAAAAACCTCGATCGGATTGCCGCCCGCCAAACGGATGCACTCGGGGTAGGTTGTCCAGTACGGGGCGGGGAGCAGAACATCGTCGCCGTCATCGATCACGGTAGCGAAGGCTTCATAGACCGCCTGCTTACCACCGTTTGTAATAAGTACCTGAGAAGGATCGACCTTAACGCCGGAATCACGCAGGGTTTTATCCGCGATAGCCTGTTTGAGCTCGGGCAGACCCGATGCGGGGGAGTAGCGGAAGTTTTTAGGATCATTGAGGGCTTCGCGGGCAGCATCAACAATATGTGCGGGCGTAGGAAAATCGGGTTCACCGGCACCGAAACCAATTACGGGACGTCCGGCTGCCTTGAGTGCTTTAGCTTTGGAATCGACGATAAGGGTTGCTGAGGGTGCGATTGCGCCGATACGGCTGGATATGCGCGCCATATGTGAATGTACTCGCTTTCATAGTTATTCCGCCGTGCGCCTTCGAGAGGGCTCTACGCGGCAGGCGGAATCGTGAAGTATCTCTCCTAAAGTGAAACTCGGCGGTGCGTGTGTGAGGCACGTCGAGCCCTTCTTATAAGCATAGAGAACATTGAGGGGGTGGAGAAAGTGTATGTGCAAGATTTTTTGAGTACGAAACCCGAAAAGCACAAAATATTGCCTCCAGTACTGTGTAGAAAGTTGCCAAAGACGCAGGGCTTAGGATAGAGTTATGTCAGCACCCCATGAGGGTGTTTTAGTTTGCCTCCTCGTGGGCCCACGGCTACGAGGCATTCGAGGATGTAAACATGTGGAGTAATCCACGACCGACGAAGTTTATGCTTCGAAGGGCGGTGGCTCAATTGGTAGAGCAGCGGTCTCCAAAACCGCAGGTTGCAGGTTCGAGTCCTGTCCGCCCTGCTAGTGCCTCGATGAAGTGTTCTGGCATCGTATAGGATGCGCAACTAGACGTAGAAAGGGGCAGCGAAAATGGCTAAAACTGCCACTGTGAAGACCACAGATACAGATATTTCTGATGACGTTCAACCTGGCGTCTTTGGTCGTATGTTCCGTTTCCTCCGCGAAGTTATCTCGGAGTTGAAAAAGGTTACCACCCCCACTCGCAAAGAACTCGCTATTTACTTCTTTGGCGTTCTCTTCTTTGTCGTTTTCATGATTTTGTTCATTTCGGGGCTTGACTGGGTTTTCGGTCAGGGATCCTTCTGGGTATTCGGTAACGGAACTCTGTCACCTAATCAAGGCGGGCGATAGTCTTCATAAGGCGCATCCGCGCTTATACCCGTACTATTTATTGAGCCCCCGGTGTGGGGTTAGATTCACGATGTAAAGAAAGTAGGAGCGACGTGTCCGAGCAGGAACAGGTACCCGAACTTGAAGAGACTGAGTCAGTCGAGGCTGCGGTTGATACCGAGTCTGTTGAGGCAGAAACCGCCGATGCGCCCGTCGCTGCCGAGAACGCACCCGATGAGAGCACTGTAAGCCCTCTCGAAGAGTTCAAAGCGAAGCTGCGCCGCCAGATTGGCGACTGGTACGTGGTGCACACCTACTCGGGTTACGAGAACAAGGTGAAAACCGGTATCGAGACCCGCATCCAGAACCTTGAGGCCGAGGACGAAATTTTCGAGGTTCAGGTTCCGATGGAAACCGTTGTCGAATACAAGAACACGGTCAAGAAGACTATTCGCCGCGTGCGTGTTCCCGGTTATGTGCTGGTGCGTATGGATCTGACCGACCACTCGTGGGGCGTGGTGCGCCACACTCCCGGTGTGACCGGTTTCGTGGGTCAGGATGCGTACAACCCGGTGCCGCTGCGCATGGATGAAGTTTTCGACATGCTCCTGCCCGTGTTCGAGGAAGAGCAGCAGAGCAAGGGACTGCCGACCCCGCAGCCCGTGGTGGAATCCGATTACACGGTGGGCGAGAACGTGCGCGTGAAGTCCGGCCCGTTCGAGGGTATGGATGCTACTATCTCCGAGATCAAGCCGGAGTCGCAGCAGGTCGTAACCCTGATCTCGGTCTTCGAGCGCGATACTCCGGTGACCCTGGAATTCAACCAGATCGAAAAGATCTAATCTTTTGTTTTTCACTATGTGAAAGGCTCTTTATATTGAATAAAGAGCCTTTCATTATGTTTAAGAGAACTCTAAAAATTTAGGATACCCACCGAATAAACGTTATATATTAGCATGATAAATTCCTTGCATCTGGAAGGGTGAAATGGCAGGGTGGGTAGTGTCTGCCATAGAGAATACTCCCGCCTTGAAAATCGCTTCGCCATGTGAGCGGACAGAGATAAGGAGAAATAGATGAGTTATGAGCTTTTGACGAACCGTAAAACCGAGAATCGTCATAAAAATTACCGCCAGGTCAACGATATTTTCTTCCTTGTTGTTCACTGGTGGGATGATAAAAAAGGACTGTCTTTTGATAGCAATGTGAATTTTTTGTGCAAAAATAACAATAAAGTTTCCGCACACTATGTTTCGGAGGGCGGTCGCGTAGCGCAGATCGCAGAAAACGAGGATGTAGCGCTTCATGCGGGTAACTGGAATATGAACGTTGCCTCAATCGGAGTTGAGAACCGTCCTGAGGCCGACTCCGATGACTTTGCAACCCTTGCCGAACTTATCGTAGATATTGAAACCAAGATTGGGCATACACTCTATATCATCGGACATCGGGATGTCGTCAGCAGGTTATGCCCCGGCGTGTACTATCCCCGCATTCCAGAGCTGATTAATCGTGTAAATACCATCAAATCTCAGCGCGGAAACGCTCCTGCTCCTTTGACCGAAGAACAACGTGCAGATATGCTTTCTCGACTGCAAAACATTAAAAATAACCCCGGGTAGCTGTAATCGTGAGCGGTGGTGGAAGCCCCATTTTCAATGCTCACTGTGATTTAGTCGTAACATCATGCTCATAGATACGAAGGTGTACCGTTGTCCGCAAAAACGGTACACCTTCGAGCTCTGTGATAACCAAGAGTTTTCCTGAACCTGCGTGCGCTCCAAGCTAACCAGGTCAGGTGCGCACTTCGCCTCTGCATCCTAGAGAACGAGCCGTCGGCTAAAAGGCTCGTCGCAAGAAAATCCAGTGGATTTAAAGCTGCTTTAACGCTAGAATATTCGTTTGTGTATGCGCATGCTCACGCTTTCATGCGCCCGCACGGGTGACCGCGCCACGGTCACCGTCTGCTGGCGTACGCTCCTGTACGTCAGTTTCCCAGCTAAGAAAAGGACCTAACATTGGCTCCCAAGAAGAAGGTCACCGGCCTTATTAAGCTGCAGATCCAGGCAGGCGCCGCTAACCCGGCTCCGCCCGTCGGCCCGGCACTGGGCTCGCACGGCGTGAACATCATGGAGTTCTGCAAGGCATACAACGCTGCTACCGAATCGCAGCGCGGTAACGTGATCCCCGTTGAAATTACCGTGTACGAGGATCGTTCCTTCACCTTTATCACGAAGACCCCTCCGGCTGCTGAGCTTATCAAGAAGGCTGCTGGCGTTGCTAAGGGCTCGGCTGTTCCCCACACCACGAAGGTTGGTTCTATTACCGAGGCTCAGGCACGCGAAATTGCTGAGACCAAGATGCCCGACCTGAATGCGAACGACCTAGACGCCGCAACTAAGATCGTTGCCGGTACCGCTCGTTCCATGGGTATTACCGTCGAGTAATTAAGCCGTTTTCGGCACCGCGGATTTCCGCATTTTAACTTGTAAATGCCCACGTTTGAGCGTGGGATGTGGCAGAGTCGAGCGCGGCTCACGAGACCACAACTGCATAAGGAGATAAGCAGATGGCAAAGCGCAGCAAGGCGTACAAGGCGGCTGAAGCCAAGATTGAAGAGGGTAAACTCTACACCCCCGCTGAGGCAGTAACCTTGGCGAAGGAGACTTCCTCCGCTAAAACTGATGCAACCGTTGAGGTGGCTCTGCGCCTCTCGGTTGACCCCCGTAAAGCCGATCAGATGGTTCGCGGCACCGTGAACCTGCCCAATGGCACCGGTAAGACCGCTCGCGTGGTTGTTATCGCAGCTGGCGATAAGGCTGCCGCAGCTGAGGCAGCGGGCGCTGACTTCGTGGGGTCGGACGAACTGATCGCTAAGATCGCTGGCGGCTGGACCGACTTCGATGCGGCAGTTGCAACCCCCGATATGATGGGCAAAGTTGGTCGCCTAGGTAAGGTTCTGGGTCCCCGTAACCTCATGCCGAACCCCAAGACCGGCACCGTGACCATGGACGTTGAGAAGGCTGTTGCAGACATCAAGGGCGGTAAGATCGACTTCCGCGTTGATCGCAACTCGAACCTGCACTTCATTATCGGCAAGGCTTCCTTCTCTGCTCAGCAGCTGGAAGAGAACTTCAACGCCGCTCTGGAAGAGATCAACCGTTTGAAGCCTTCCTCGGCTAAGGGTCGCTACATCTCGAAGGCTACCGTTGCGACCACCTTCGGCCCCGGTATTCCGGTTGATCCCGCATCCGTAGTTTCGGCTGCAGCCTAAGGCTGCGATTCTAGGAAGCCTGTGGGCTTCTCAGACGTGAAAGAACCCGTCGCCCATGCGTATTGCACGCACGGGCGGCGGGTTTTCTTTATTCTGGCACCGTATCCCACAAGATTTGTAGAAGAACCACCCAGCCTGAAGCAGGCTTAGAGGAACACGCTTCCGATCCATATTTCCGCTCCCATGGTATTTCCCAGCGGTTCTGCCGACATATCTATTCTGGATGAAGCCGCCGGGAATAAACGGAGCTTCTTTCCCCTTATGTTTCGTGGCGTTAAAACGCTGACACACGATCTTCGCATCGCTCTCGAAGGGGCGAGCGCCGCCGTATACTGTGCATATACCCCGGGAGGATTACATGAGTACTGCCGCCGCGCATCCCGTACCTTTGGGTACGCCCACCACCACAAAACCGTTCCCTATTCCGACGAGCTATTTTTCGGTAGCGCTGGGAACGAGTGCGCTGGGGCTGTCGTGGCGGTACGGTGCCACCGCAAATTTGGTACCGTCCTGGGTAGGAGAGAGTATACTGGCGCTCGCCTCGGCAACCTGGCTGGCGCTGATCGCGGCGTTTGCCGTCAAACTTATAACCCGTCGCGATGCGCTCCAGAGCGAACTTCGAGACCTCGTGATGTGCTGCTTCTTGGCGCTGGTTCCGGTCACCACCATTGAGGTTGGGATATCCGCGTACCCCTATGCGGCACCGCTCGGGTATGCATTGATTCTTATCGGTGTGCTGGGGCAGCTGGCATTTTCGATGTACCGCACCGCCGGACTCTGGCGTGGAACGCACACGGTTGCGGCTACAACCCCGGTCATCTACCTACCAACGGTTGCCGCGAACTTTGCCTCCGCGTCCGGGTTAGGGGCGTTGGGGCACCACGACTGGGCGATGCTGTTCTTCGGTATGGGTCTTCTCTCGTGGTTTAGCGTGGAGGCTGCAATCCTGGGCCGCCTGCGCACCGAACCTGCATTGGATCCTGCAGTACGCGGCATTATAGGGGTTCAGCTTGCCCCTCCGTTTGTGGGCGGTAATGCCTATCTGGCAGCTAATGGCGGGCACGTGGACTGGGTTTTCCTAGTGCTCACGGGTTACGGGGTGCTTCAGCTGCTGTTCCTGCTTCGCTTAGTGCCGTGGGTTCTCAAGGCCGGGTACACCATGAGTCTGTGGGGATTCTCCTTCGGATTGGGCGCTATGGCGGGCACCGGAATGCACCTGGTCGCGGTTTCTCAGCTCGTGCAGCTTGGCTGGGCGCTGTGGATTCTTGGCACCGCACTGATCGCGGTGCTTTGGCTCGGGATGCTGATGCTGGCAATACGCGGCAGGCTTTTAGCGCGGTAGCTTCATCGAACACGGATCCTCAGGAACGTGCGGGCTGTAGCGCTGCTTTTCGGGTAGAACGCCGGAGGTCATAATAGAAGCATGACAACTCAAGGTTCAACACCTCAGCCTTCCTCAACGACGACTCACGGGGGGCTTCAGATTCGTGGTGTCGCGAAGAGTTTTGGGGCGGATACTCATGTTCTGCGTGAGATCGACCTTGAGGTGGAGCCGGGCGAGATGGTGTCGCTGGTGGGTGCATCCGGAACCGGTAAATCTACGCTTTTGCGCATTATTGCCGGGCTTGAGGAAGCCAATGCCGGACGCATTACCTATGCGGGTCAGCCGTTGAGCGCTGGGCAGGTAGGGTTCGTTTTTCAGCATCCGATTCTGTACCCGCATCTGTCGGTTCGTAAGAATATTCTTTTTCCAACTACCCTGCGCGGCTACCGCCAAAAGGTCGATAAAAATTACTATACGGATCTTATGGATGCGCTCCAGATTGGCGAGCTTCAGCACCGCAACCCCCAGGAACTCTCAGGCGGGCAGGCGCAGCGTGTGGGTATTGCGCGCGCCCTCATCCGCAAAGCACCTGTGGTTCTTTTCGATGAGCCGCTGGCGAGTGTTGATGAGGAACTGAGCGCAAGTATTCGGGCGGATATTGCGCGTCTGCACGCCGAATACAGGTTCACGGGGCTGTACGTGACGCATGATCAGAATGAGGCGCTGCAGCTTGGGCAGCGCGTGGCGGTCATGGATGCCGGGTACCTGGTGCAGGTCGATACCCCCGAGCATTTGCTGGCAAATCCGCATACGCTGCAGGCGGCGCGGCTGACAGCATCGCCAGCCCTGAACGAACTGACTCTCACGGAAGGGCAGCATCTTCCGGAAGGGGCTTCGCTCTATGTGCGTGCAACCTCGCTGCGGCGTGTAGAGGGCATTGTTGAGAACCCCTTGGAGAATACGATACCGGTGCAGATTCAGGGCGTACTCCCGCAGGTGGGCGGCACACTCTACCGTGCTGTAACACTGGCAGAGGTGACTTTATATGCCGCGTCGCATGACGGTTCGGCGCGAGTTCCTCTGCAGGTTCCCGGTGGGCAGCCCCTCGAATTTTTTGAGCCGGATGCGCTCGCCCTGCCCGTCCTTACATCGGGAGGGCAGGTACAGGTTCAGGTTCCTCCGCATCATTGTTTTATCTTTGCCGACGGCATGCGGCACTATCTATGAGACACTAGGAAATTGTTAGACTTGTATATAGTTTGAGGATTCTAGAAGATGATCTCCGATGCCACGTTGCCCCACCGAGTAACAATGCGGTATCTGATTCGCATGGCGAATACGGGGGAACGTCCAGTGCTTTGCAGATGCGATGATGAGCAGGAATACTGGTGCAAAAGTTTTGAGCTAAGTATCAACGAGGATACGGTGGTGAATGAAATCGTTTCTGCCGAAGTTGGTCGAGCTATTGGTGCTCCCGTGTGTGAGTGGGCAATAGTCAATCCTGAAGAATTTGCGGGGACATCATTTGAGGGTAAGGAAATATCGGATGCACCGCTTTTTGGATCGCGTGTGGTTCAGACTGCACAAGAGAAGGATACTCTGGATCATTTGAACCGTGACGGTAACCAAGAACGTATTCCTAGGCTGGTTGCTCTCTGGTATCTTTGCAATGCCGTGGATATACAGGTGTTGTATAAGCAGGAGAATGATTTCCAGATATTTTCTTTTGACCACGGCTACTGGTTCGATTCACAGGAGCCGCCAGGACGTCAACTTATCAGTTTTCATCAGTTAGCTGGAAGGACCGAAATACCTGCAATCCCGGGGCATATCAAAAAAGATAACTGGCAGGCAGCCATCAACGCGGTGGACGCGTTAGAATATTCAGACCTACATCATATTATTGACATGATTCCGTCTGAATGGAATCAGTCAAAGCAAGGTATGGACGAAATACTTCGCTATGTGCTGGGGCGAAAAGGCTACACGATAGAACGTCTCACGCACCACATGAATCAGACGAGCCACTGAGAGGAGGAGAGAAAGACTGATGCTGTATCGCTACTGGACTGTTCGGTATGTTCCCGACGCCGTGCGCCCCGATACGGTCGGTGTCGGTGTGATCGTCGCCGATGAACAGAACACTGATTCTGCAAGCAGGTTCGTGACCAAGGTTTCCGATATTCCGAATATCGGCGGACCACGCAAAGAATTTCTGGCCTCTCTCAACGGTTTGAAGGAAGATCTGAAGTTAAGATCAGCGACTCAGTCGGATTTGGACCCCACTTCGACCGTGAGCGGGTTCGTGGAACGCGCTCGCAGGCAGGGGCACGGTATTCTTCAGATTGACCCGGCTCGTCCAGCTGCTGGTATTTCTGCACAAGCTATTGCAGATGACCTATATCGGCGGATAATTGATCGTTCACATGAGGCTCGTGCGCAAAACCTTACTCGTGTGCGCGGTATCGTTCGTGAAGAATATGAAAATTCAGTTATTATCGACCAATATCTTCAGAAGAAGCCAAAAATAGATATTCTTGGGGATTCTGCAACTGTTGACTTGGCGGTACTAGGAGAAAACTACACTGAACTCAGCAGCGCTTTCTCATTCTTGGCTGCCCCCAGCGCAGAGTTCCGCAACCGCCTCAAAGCTTTTATTGCTGATATGAATGAGGTCCGTGAAGGTAACGTGTCGGTTTTGCAGGGAGCTGATAAGAAGATGCTTCACCTTTCTGAAGATACCCCTGTGATTGGGTATTTTGAAGAGCCTCAGGGAAAGGAACAGGGCAGACTCTTTGAGTCGATGCTCAAACGCTGGGACCAAATAGGGGTTAAACCTCTATCCGTGGACCAAGCACACGAACACGTCCTAGATGTAGAGCGTAAACTCCAAAAGGTATAAGCCTCTCCTGTGCCTACGTGGCTCTCACATAGATAGTCAGGTGATTCTTACAGAGGCGGCAACGGGCTGCACCCGGGCAATAGGGTTTAACTTGCTTTTGCCGATTTAACCTGTCATGATGATTAGGCCAAAGACCGCCGGTCTAGAGCTATGTGCTGTGCAAATTTCGGTATCTTGCCGTAAGAGAACACAGCCTAATCTCTGATAAGAGCAGATTTCCTATCGGGAAATCGCCGCCCGCGCAGGTGCCCGATGTGACAGTTTCATCCTACGTGGATGCATTTTCATGCTGTCTGCCTCGTACGCCTGTGCGTCGGGGCATTTTTTATTGCCTCAAACACTGCACTTATTCGGCGACCTTACAAGAATCGGAAGAAGGAACTACCATGGCGACTCAGGAAAAGATCGCTGCAGTATCCGAGCTGAAGGAACTCTTCGAAGCCTCGAACGCAGTCATCCTGACCGAATACCGCGGTCTCACGGTGGCACAGCTCAAGGAGCTGCGCCGCGCACTTGGTGCTGAGACCGAATACGCCGTGGTGAAGAACACGCTTGCTGCTATTGCAGCAAAGGAAGTTGGCATCAACTCGTTTGAGGGTCAGCTTCAGGGTCCTTCCGCGCTGGCATTCATCAAGGGTGACCTCGTTGATGCCGCTAAGGGACTGCGTGACTTTGCCAAGGCAAACCCCCAGCTTATCGTGAAGACCGGTTACTACGAGGGTGAAACCCTGACCGAGGACGATGTGAAGCGCTACGCTGACCTCGAATCTCGCGAGGTTCTGCTGTCCAAGGTTGCCGGTGGCGCAAAGGCTGCTATTGCCCGCGTTGCCCAGGCTGTGGACGCACTGCGCGTCAAGCTGGAAGAGCAGGAAGGCGCAGCCCCCGCTGCAGCCGAGGAGGCTTCGGAGGAAGCATAAGCTCCCCGCACCTCACCGCGTGAAAACGCACCAAAACTTCAACCCGCCCGCCCGGGCAGGGTACTAATAAACCAGACCGCGGGCAAGACCCGCACCTGATAGTGAAGGAGCCACACATGGCTAAGCTGTCCATCGAAGAACTCATTGCAGCTTTCAAGGAACTGTCCCTCGTAGAGGTTTCTGAGTTCGTTAAGGCATTTGAGGAAGAGTTCGACGTTACCGCTGCAGCTCCCGTTGCAGTTGTAGCAGGCGGCGCTGGCGGCGGCGACGCTGCTGAAGAGAAGTCCGAATTCGACGTTATCCTCGAATCCGCTGGCGACAAGAAGATCGCCGTGATTAAGGAAGTTCGTGCCCTGACCTCCCTCGGCCTGAAGGAAGCAAAGGACCTCGTTGACGGCGCACCCAAGCCCATCCTCGAAGGTGCTTCCAAGGAAGACGCTGAGAAGGCTAAGGAACAGCTTGAGGGCGCAGGCGCAACCGTTACCCTCAAGTAATCGATTTCTTCTCGATTCTTATTACGCTGGGCGGCGCATCCACCACGGATGCGCCGCCCAGCGGCTTTTAATCCTTAAACACGAAACGTGTTGTTCTTACAATACGCAGGAAGGAATCTAACCCCGGAGAAACCTTTAAGCTGTACGCCAGCTGTGGCGATGCTGAGTCTGCCTGTACATCAGACGATAAAAGGCACATGACCCTAGGGAGGGCGCTCATGGGCTGGTATGATAACGCTTGAACCCCCACTCAGAGGTATATTGCCAACAGTCGGGGGAGCAGAGCACAGATATCTGAGAGTTGGAAAGATCGAGACCATGAGCCCGAAGAAAACCAAGACCTCAAAGAAGGCATCGAAAGCACGCCCCGAACGAGACCTAGCCCTTGAGGCACAAGACGTTCTGGATACCTTCGGCGCTGCTGTTCGATCTGACCGCGACTATCCGGCGCTGCATTTAGCGCCTCCGGTAGGAAGACTGAATGACCCCAACGGACTGGTCTATGACGGGCACAACTACCACGCCTTCTACCAGTACTCGCCGCTTCACCCCGAACGCAAAGTGTACTGGCGCCACGCCGTGAGTACCAACCTCGTAGACTGGAAAGACGTGGGGACCGCGCTGGTTCCGAATACCCGCTACGACTCCCACGGATGCTACTCGGGTTCGGGTATTCGCGTGAAGGGCGGTTTCGAGTTCTTCTACACGGGCAACGTCAAAGACTCCAAGAATAAGCGTGAATCCTACCAGATTCTTGCCACCGCGGGTAAAGATGCGAGCCCCGTTCGCCAGCTTCCGCCGCTTATTTCTGGTCCTCACGATGGTTACACGGCTCATTATCGTGACCCTCACGTATTTGAGCGTGACGGAAAATGGTGGATGGTCATCGGCGCGCAGCGCAAAGATAAGACCGGTGCCGTGGTTGTGTACACCTCGAAAGATCGCCGCGACTGGAAATTCAAGGGCGAGCTGGGTATCAAGGCTAAAGAGCTTGAGAAATGCTACATGTTCGAGTGTCCTTCTCTGCTGCAGCTGCGTGACGAAGTCACCGGCGAGATACGGGATGTGCTCATCTTCAGCCCGCAGGGTTTAAAACCGATGGGAGAGAAGTACCTCAACATCTACCAGAGCGGTTATATTGTGGGTGAGTTCAACCCGAAAACCCTCAAGTTCAAGGTAGAAACCCCCTTTACCGAGCTGGATGCGGGCTTCGAATTCTACGCCCCGCAGACTATCTCGGGCACCGGAATCTCAGCGGCTAAGGATGCGCCCCACGAGGAGACCGTGATGATCGCCTGGTTCGGCAATGCTGAGCAGGACGACCAGCCGTCCTGGTCGAAACGCTGGGTGCATATGATGACCTTCCCCCGCGAACTGCACTTGCGCGATGGTAAGCTCTATCAGCATCCTGTGCCTCAGCTTGACGACGCCATGCCGCTTCAGCCAATCGAGCCAGACGAGAAAGGTAAGCTCAAAGAGCTTAAGGATGCGCGCGTCTTCCGCCTGCGTGGCCGCGTGAACGTTGCCGATGAACGCGTGAAAATCAAGATTAAGGATACGCACGGCGTGGCGCTGAGTATCGTACTGGATCAGGATTTCGTGCAGATGGATCGCGGCGGAACCCGCTACACCGAGGGAGGCAGCCTGCGCCGCCGTACCCTCAAACGTGCTAAGACCCGCCAGTTCGAGCTGCTCGTCGATGGCTCGGCTGCCGAACTCTTCGTGGGCGGTAAGCTTGCGGCTTCGCTGGGTGCAGAGGTATTTAGTGCCCGCACCTTCTTCAAAGGTGAGAAACGCCGTGTTCGTCTGACCGGCGGGAAGGTTCTTTCGCTTGAGTATGCCCGAAAAAACTAGCCCCATTAGGGAGTTTCATAAGTAGAAAAAATATATTGTGCAGGAGCCTGGGATTTCATGGTCCCAGGCTCCTATCTTCGGGTATGCTGCATGCTAACATGTCAAGCGATTGACATATCACGAAACGGTGATTTTTCACCGCCTTTAACACAGACAGCACCTCGGGGTGCCAATCCAAAGGAGAGTAGCGTGGACCACAAATCAGTGGCAGAGCGCGTGCTGCAGGATGTCGGAGGCGTGGACAACATCCGCGCGGCGGCTGCGGCGGCTCCTTTTGGGCTGCTAGCACTTTACTCCTGCGATCATCCTCAAAGCAAAGGTAGCAAAAACATGTGAATTGGATTTGGAACATCCAAAACAAGGAGGGTTAATGTATTAGGAAGTAACTTCCTAATACATTAACCCTCCTTTATTATCCGTATTCTAACTCTTACATGTGTCCAGAACCATCTCCTGCGAACACATACTCACACCTAAAATTAGTGGTGAAGCCAACATTGTCTACTTGGTTAGTCACGACATGCTGATCAAAGGTGATATTGTACACACCTAATCGATTAATGTTTCCGTATTTTTCTTCGCATGCTTTACGGCCAGGACCTATAATCTGTTGCCAATCTGGTCCTTCAAGAAGCTCCCGACCGCTATAGATTTCAGTAATGTCGGAGTAAATGCGCCATGGTGGAGTGTAAGTTACTGCATTAGCAGACGGTATGCCCCCTAAAATAGAGGCTACTGACAATCCAGCGATTAAAGTAAAACTCTTGAGATTTACGCGAGCCATGGTACCTCCTAAGGTGGAATATCCTTACCTAAAACCCAAGCTATATAAGATAAGTTCTTCGCGCAATATTTTTGATAGTATTACAAGATATTAATTGTGCTTGAAAAGTAAAATATTTAATTTACCTATGTATTTTGTCTATTTATAAATGACCAGAAATACCTTGTGGCGCCCGCCGACGGTAAGATTACTGTGGCATTTCCCACCGGTCACGCCTACGGCATGCGCACCGAAGACGGGCTGGATCTGCTCATGCACATCGGTATGGATACTGTCGAGCTGGACGGCAAGCACTTTACCCCCAAGGTTGCCAAGGGTGATACCGTCAAACGTGGCGATATTCTGGCCGAGTTCGATATTCCCGCCATCAAGGATGCCGGGTATGTGCTGGTGACCCCGCTGGTCATCACCAACGCGAAGAAGCTCACCACCGCCGTACGTGATGCGCAGACTTCGGGTGCCTCGGTTGCTGCCGGTGACAACCTGCTTCAGGTTGGCCTCAAAGAGAAAACTTCGGCATAGATTTCACTGAGCGAGACATAAATTTACGCTCAGAGGTGCATAAAGTGCGTGGCACCCCATCACGAAAATCTCTGATGGGGTGCCACGTTTTTCGTTGTGGTGACAATGGTTTCGCAGAATTCCGCGTTACATTGAACGGGGTGTGACGCTGTAGGGAAATGTGTCGTACCTCCTTGTTCGCTTCTGGTGAGTTAGATAACGTTATATATGTCAGTGTTTTCTGCATAAAAATGCAGAGATTGAGAGGGGATGAGAACCCACCCCAGCCGATAGCTAGTACCCAACCACATGAAAGGTGATCATCATGAATACCACCCCGTACACCGTCCGCCAAGCTCGTCCAGAAGAAGTATCGCAGGTTCTTGATACGCTCACCGAGGCGTTCCTGAACGACCCCTATATGTACAAGGTCTTGGGCGAAAAACCGCAGGAAGATAAACTGCGCGCACGTTTTGAAGTCCAGCTCGAAGGCACCTATATGCCTCGCGGATGTGTAGACGTCGCCGTTGATCTCGACGGAAAGATTCTGGGTACTGCCCTGTGGCTTTCTCCCGAAAATCAGCAGACCGATGTCAAACAAGAGCTTCGAGATAACGCGAAGTTCATGAGGATCTTGGGACCGCGTACTATGCGGCATGTGATGGCTGAGAATCGTGAACTGCACAAGTACCGTCCGAAGTTTAAGCACTGGTATCTGCACACGATTGCGGTGCGGAAGGCCGCTCAGGGTCTTGGGGTTGGAACGGAGCTTCTGCGTCACGCGATTGACCGCTTTGACGGTACCGCCGCATATTTGGAGGCGTCCACCCCGCGTAGTGCCGCTCTGTACGAGCGTCTTGGTTTCATTCCTATGGGCACCTTCGCCTCGGGAGACCCCTATATGGGCATGCTGTACCCCATGAATCTTGAAACCGCTCAGGATGATGAGCACAGCGTATCTGTCCGTGAAGAAGACTCTCATCACGATGAGGGACATTTCATGATGCGGGAGCTCGTCGGCTCCTCCTCATAGAACGTACCCAATTCATCGCCGCGTGTCTTGAGCACTCGCAATTCTAACGTTGCGAGGGTTCAAGACACGTATTTTTATCTGAAATATTTGAGAGGAAATACCTTAAAGCTTGAGCGGTCGTTTGGGCATATTAGACACGTGATACGGCGTATGCACAACGCTCAATCTCGTGCAGACCGCACCGTGCCGCCCAACCGCAGGGTTACCGGCAGAATATCCTCACCGCCCCTAGCGTCTGCGGGTTCTGCATCTTCCTCGGTCTCGGCTGCGATCGCCTCCATTAAACGCCGAACGGCACGCTCGGCAAGAGCATCAATCGGCTGCACCACGCTCGCAAGTTCGGGCAGAAGTGTGCGAACCGTATCCGTACCGTCAAAACCTATAACCTGGAAATCTTCGGGCACCTGCACCCGGCGGCTCTGAGTCCAAGCCAAGGCGAGCGACGCATAGGTATCATTCGATGCGAAAACCGCCTCAACGGGTTGGGCGCCGTGATGCGCATCAAGATATTCGTACAGCATGTTGCGCTGATGTTCCGCTGACTCGTGAAATCCAAGCTCCAGAAAATCCGGTGATAGCCCAGCAGCGGTAAGCGCATCCGCATAACCTCTCTGCCGTAAATTCTGTTCACTTAGGGTCGAGGTAATGTGCAGTATACGCCGCGCCCCAGTGCCGATCAGATGCTCGGTCGCTTGCCGTGCGCCCGCATAATTATCGGAACGAATATTGGGGTAAGGACCGGTTTCGGGGCGATCGATAGCCACCAGCGGCGCCTGTACCTGAGGAAGCTGCGCGACGGCCTGCGAATGAGAGCCGGTAATAATTCCGTCCACCTGATGGGCAAAAAGCATATCTAAATAACGGTGCTCAAGCTCTGGCTGCTCATCGCTATTGCACAGAATCACCCGGTAACCCGCGTTCGCCAAACGCGACTCCAAACGGTACACCATTTCCCCATAAAAAGGATGCGCCACGGTCGGAAAAATAAGCCCGATAATATGCGAACGCCGTTCCTGAAGCGAACGGGCAATGGCATTAGGGCGATAACCTAGCTCGCGGATAGCCGCAAAAACCTTCTCACGAGTCTTCTGGCTCAAATAGCCGCGGTTATTCAACACTCGCGAGACCGTCGTGGGCGAAACCCCAGCACGGGCGGCAACATCGCCGAGTTTGGGCTGTGCCATAGCGCGTCCTTTCGCGTGTCAGATAATCTCCCAACACTATACAGCCTCTCGGATGCACCGAGAACCCTGTGCGAGCACGTGTTTACAGTACGGAATATCTTCCCTCATGCGGCAAGTTTTTTTACTGAGCGGGGATCGAGGTACTTAGGTAACGCGGTCTGTATAGCAGAACGATGTGCGGGCTAGAAAACAGGCACAAGAATCGCATGCGTGCCCGTCCGCTGGCCGGTCGCATCCACGAGAGCGAAGTGGGTCGCCTGAGCCAGCCCTGAAAGCATATGAGAGGCTAGAGCGTCCAGAGGATACGCCTTACCCTCAGAAACCCGCACCGGCATGAGACGATGCTGAGAACGCTTGCGCAGAGGCGGAATATCTGTAGCGAGTTCGGCCCGATCAAGCGCCGGAATCGGCAGACCGCGCAGCCCCGCCAGGATCACGGGAAGATACGAATATAACGCCGTATACGCCGCTAACGGGTTACCGGGAAGACCCAGCACCAAACGCTCCTGTCCCGCATTCATGCCCTCTTTGGGTGCGGGAATCTTTGCCGCCAACGCCGGATGCCCCGGTCGCACCCGCACGGACTCGAAAATATACTCGGCACCAATATCGGTAAGCGTCTGCCGCACCATGTCTACCCCGGACGTGCTCGACCCGCCCGTAAAAATCAGGATGCGCGCGGTCGAAGTCGTCACAAAGGTGTGGAATTCTTCGGCAATATCCGCAAGCCGTGCGGAAGGACGCACCTCGCACCCGGCGGCGGCGAGAGAGACTTCCAGAAAACCGCCGAACGCATCCCGAACCTGACCAGGAGAGGGCATACCAAAGGTAATAACCTCGTTCCCCGTGAAAGCGCACCGCACCGGAACGTTCTTAAGCACGGGAAGCTCGTCAAAACCGTTGACTCCCAAGAATGCCGCGCGCTGCGCCGTAATAAGATCGCCGCGAGAGCTTAGAATCGCGCCGGGAGAAAGCTCCGCGCCCGCATAGCGGATATCCGTTCCGGGTTCCGGGGCCGTGTAACCCTCCGCCATGTCAAGATAGTGAATTCCTGAACCGAGCGCACCGGCACCCTCGTACCGGTACGAATGCTCCTCACGCACAATCGCCTCGGTTCCCTCGGGCAGAAGCCCGCCCGTGAGAATCGGGGTTGCCTCCCCAGCGGCAATGGGCACCGCCAGACGGTGAACGTTTGTGCGCGCATCCTCGGGGTAATCCGGCGATACGAGACGCCAGGGCGGTGCACCGGCGATAGCATACCCGTCCATCGCCGAAGAACTATAGTGCGGCACAGGCATACGCGCCGTCAGGTCTTCCGCCACATACCTGCCGATGGTCGCCTGCAGGGGGAGAGCCTCGGTGCTCAGCGTTGGGGTGAGCGCGCTCGCGGCGGTGTGAAGCAGTTCGCGTGCTTCATGCCAGGAAACGGCGGGTGGATGGTGGTGAGACATGGAATCCTCTGCTGAAGTTGATGGGTTATTAGTAGTCGAGCCAGCGTGGAGTGCTGTAGCCGAGTTCGTGTGCCTGTTCCCAGGTATCGACGTCGGCAGTATGCGCGGGATCGAGCTCGACGGCGACCGGGGCAAGACGCTTCACAAAAGAGCGCACGGAGGCGTTTGTGCTGCCCTCTGCAAAGACTTCGCGTAGGGGTGCGAACCGGTAGATGCCAACGAGCGGTTGGAAGACTCCCTCCGCTACGCCCCAGTACCCCAGAGTTTCGGTCGGTGCGTCTACTGTGTGCGCGAGAAGTTTCTGCACTGCGGGCGCTATCTGCGGGGTATCTACCCCCAAAATAAGGCACCACGCGGGAGGGGCCTTCTCGCGCGCCGCATAGGCTGCCGCAAGTTTTTCGAGTCCGGCATGAAGCGCCGCCGCAGGACCGGAATAGGGAGGGTCTTCGCGCGTATGCAGTGCATCCGACGGCACCGGCAAGGTTTCGGGGCCTACGACTACGCGCAGCTGTGCCTGCCCGGCGGCATCAAGCGCGCGTTCCAAAAGGGTCTGGGAACCATTGGAAAGCCCGGCCTTCGGGGTGTGATTGAGGCGCGAAGATTTACCGCCCGCCACAATAATGGCGCAGAACGCGGGAATCTGGGCGGTGCGGGTCACCGGATGTTGGGTTCGTGTACCGTTATCCGGCGCACGTAATGGGTCATGCGGTGTGTGCACAGAGGTGAGACCTTCCGGGATGATGGCAGCAAGTGTAGCGTGGTGCGCATCCTGGTGGAAAACATGAAGCAACCGCCAAAAGCGAACGACAGCCCATAAGTCTGAGTTTACCCGCCAGCAAAGGGCGGCAGAACGTCTACGCGCACATTTTCGGTGAGCACAGTATCGAGTTCGGAACGGGTACCGTCGATCAGGAACGAACACTGGTGCATAACCTGCGCGAGCGTCATGCCGGAGGCAGTTTTCCCGGTAAACGCCTCACCCAATTTTTCGACGAGCGCACGCAGGGTCGGCTCGACCAAATCTGTAAGGCTCACCTGTGTCTCGGCAACGCCAGATGCGGCACGTGCGGCAGCGAAGAAATGTATCTGCACGTTTTAACCTCCGATAGCGCTCATTGAGCGGCTTGCTTGAGCGAACTCTTCAATATCGAAATCAGCGTCTTCTTTGCCGTGAGCGCGCGGTTTGAACCACATACCTTCGCGCCACCTCAAGGCAATCTCGCGGTCGCTGGCCCCCGAACGCAGCAGGTCGAGCAGGTCGGTTTCGGAATCCGAGAAGAGGCAGGAACGGATTTTGCCGTCGGCGGTCAGGCGGGTGCGGGTGCACGCTCCGCAGAATGATTCGGTGACTGAGGCGATAATACCCACACGCCCGAGCGAAGCGGTATCTTCGCGCGGGAACCCGGCGCCGTCGAGGGCGGTACCCAGCGGGTAGACCTCCCAAAGCTGGGCGGGGGAGTCGCCGCGTTTTTCGGCGACTGTGCCCAGAACGAAGTGTTCGGAGAGCATCGTGCGAATCTGTGCCGCCGTAATCGTTCCTTCACGCGTCCATTTGTGATCGGCATCTAGCGGCATCTGCTCGATAAACCGCAGCTGGTAGCCGCCGTCAAGCGCCCATTGCAGAAGTTCGGGGGCCTGAGCGTCGTTGATACCGGGCATGAGCACAGCGTTAATTTTGATGGGTTTTAGACCCGCGTCTGCCGCGCCGTCAATGCCTTTAAGAACTGCCCCCAGGCGATCGCGGCGGGTCAACTCGGCGAAGGTTTCGGGGCAGATGGTGTCGAGTGAAACGTTAATACGGCTCAACCCGGCATCGGCGAGCGCCTGCGCACGTTTTTCAAGCCCTATGCCGTTGGTGGTGATCGCCAGCGGAATCGTGGGGTGTTCGCGGTGAATTCGCCCGATAATATCGACGAGGTCTGCGCGCACCAGGGGCTCCCCGCCGGTAAAACGAATTTCTTCGACTCCAAGTTCACGAATGGCGATGTCGGCAAGGCGTGCAATTTCAGCGGATGTTAGTAGATTATTTTTAGGCAGCCACTCCAGACCTTCGGCGGGCATGCAATAAATGCAACGAAGATTACATTTATCAATCAGCGAAATCCGCAAATCGGTGGCGATGCGCCCCCACCTATCTAAGAGCGGACCGCGGTTTGTAATATATGGGGTCTTGCGTGCGGGTTTATGTAAGGGCTTTTGGGCGTCACCAGAATTTTCGGGCGTAACAAAAGCCGTGTTCGCATCCTGCTCAGAAGCTAAGGTGCGTAACACGGGGCCCGCAATAAGCTGTGTCCGACCTGAACCGGCGGTGTATGCCATGGAATGACCTCAAAGAAAATTCGTATATTAGAGGTGACAATTAGATTATTCCATGTCTGCGGGTATGAGGATAGTGTGCGTACCTTAAGTTACATCGAGCGCAAACGTACGGCACATTATTATCGCGGCGGGAATGCACGTTATTGTGCGTCATCACACCACAGGAAAGAAACATACACTATGAAAACTTCGTTGAAGGTTGCCAGTGCCAGCGCGGCACTTTTTGCCTCTGTCGCCATGACCGGATGCGGCTCCAACTCCTCTAACACCGATGCGTCTGCCTCTGCTTCTTCGGCAGCATCCGGATCCGTGTCTGGCAAGGTTGAGGTCTATGCGGCTGCTTCCTTGCGCAATGCGGGTGTCGAGCTGAAGGAAGCGTTCGAGAAGGAAAACCCCGGCGTTGAGATCACCTACTCCTTCGAAGGTTCCTCCAAGCTGGTGCAGAAGATCGAGCAGGGCGCAAGCCCGGATCTCCTGATTACCGCCGATACCCAGAACATGGATAAGGCGGCTAAACTCGACGAATTCAAGGATGCCAAGCGCGAGGTTATCGCCACCAACAAGCTGGTACTGGTCACCGCCGAGGGTAACCCCGGCAAGATCAATTCGCTGGACGATTTGAAGAACACCGAAGGTGTTGTTGCCGTATGTAAGGTGAACGCGCCCTGCGGTACCCTGGCGGATGAAGAGCTCAAGAAACACCATATTGAGCTTAAGAACGCGACCACCGAAGGCAACGTGAGCGAAGTGACCACCAAGGTCACTACCGGTAACGCGGATGCTGGCTTCATCTATACGACCGACCTTGCCGCCGCTAAGAAAGACGGCAAGAACCTGGGTTCGGTAGACCTGCCGGATGTTCCCAGGAACGAGTACCCCGCAGCACTGACCACTAAGGGTTCTTCCTCCGATGCTGCGAAGAAGTTTAACGAATGGCTCTCTTCGGATGAAGCCCAAAAGATTCTGGCAAAGTACGACTTCGAGTCTCCTCAGACAAACTAGAATCTCTAACGCACAACAGCTGTCACGTAACGGTCGCCTCCTGAAAGAACCTTGCGAGATTCTTGCAGGAGGCGGCTGTGTCGCCGCAGATTCCGAAAGACGTACCCGTGAAAAAACATACTGCTTTCACTGCCGTTCCCCGTTATTTTGCCGTTCCCGCGCTCCTGGGTTTCCTGCTTATTCTGGGTCCGCTCGTGGGTTTGCTGTACAACATCCCCTGGATGCGCCTGCACGACATTATCGACAAAGAAGTTCTCGACGCCGCGCGTCTCTCGCTCACCACTGCCAGTATTTCGACGCTGATTTGCGGGCTTTTAGGCGCCCCCTTAGCGCTGGTGCTCTCTAAAGTGCTCAGCCGCTCGCGCCTGAAAAAATTTGGGGGAGTACTGTACGCGATTATTTATACGCCCGTGATCCTCTCCCCGGTGGTTTCGGGTTTGGGGCTGCTCTTCTTCTGGGGGCGTAAGGGTATGATCGGTGAGCATCTGTACCACGCGGGCATTATGATTCCCTTTACACCCACCGCAGTTATTCTTGCCCAAACTTTCGTGGCTCTGCCTTTCTTCGTGGCGACCGCCGTAACAACCCTGCAGGTTATCCCTGAAGAATACGAACAGATAGCTCGGGTGGAAGGGGCAAAATCCTCCGAAATTACATATAGGGTGCTCCTTCCCTTAGCGGCACCGGGAATTGCTACCGCTTTCCTGCTTTCCTTCGCACGAGCGCTCGGCGAATTCGGTGCCACAGTCACCTTCGCGGGTAATGTGCAGGGCAAAACCGAAACTATTCCGCTCGGTATCGAATTGGCGATCGCTGGTGGAAGCATGAGCTCCGCATTGGGCAATGCTCTCATGCTCATAAGCCTGTACGTGTGCATCTTTGGTCTGCTCGGCCTATTTTCCGTGGTGAAGAAACTGCGTGCCAAAGCCTCTTACAATAGCTAGTAGATAATTCATCACCATTTGGGAGTACAGATGCACAAGCCCCAGTTCGATGGCACCCCCAGCACCGAAGAGTATCGCGCCTATCTGGCGCTTTTACTGCGTGATACTTTTATTGGTCGCGCCGAAAACCTGCCGCTGGCGCGTGCTACCGACCGTATCCTTGCGCAGGATGTGCTGGCCAGGCTTGATGTACCGAGTTTCGATAACTCCCAGATGGATGGTTACGCCCTAACCGCCGAGGGTGCCAGCCGTGAGAACCGCATCTTTACGGTGGGGCGTGAAATTCCGGCGGGACGGCCGCTGCAGCGTTCGCGCGCATCCGACGATTTAACCTACCCGATTATGACCGGTGCCCCCATTCCTAAGGGATATGTTGCGGTGGTGCCGGTTGAGCATTCTGAGCGCATCGAATATCCAGACCTACCCGAATCCTTCGGGCGTCCCAGCGAAAAAATTAGGCTCCCTCAGGCGCCCAAAGGGCAGTTTATACGTCGACGTGGCGAAGACGTGGTAGCTGGGCAAATCATGGCGCGCTCTGGCGAGCGCGTGACCCCCGCACTGCTGGGTACACTCGCCGCACAGGGGTATACCCGCGTGACGGTTGCCTGCGGGCCGCGCGTGCTGGTGTGCACCGGCGGCGACGAGATTCGCCCCACCCTCACCGAAGACGGTGACGATACGGCTACAGAGCTTGCCTATGGCCAGATTTATGATGCTAACGGTCCCATGCTCACCTCAATGTTGGTCGAGGACGGCGCCGTGGTGCGGCGCATCTCGATCGGAGACGATCCGGAGCTTCTGATCGAGCACTTGCGGGAAGAATATGAGACTTTCGCACCGGATATTATTATCACCTCCGGCGGGATCAGCCACGGCAAATACGAGGTTGTGCGTAATGCCATCGCTATGGCACCGTCTTTGGGGCTGCCAATTCCGCTTAGCTGGTTTGGGCATGTGAGCCAGCAGCCCGGCGGGCCACAGGGCGTGAATGTGCTGGATTTCAACGGGCACCGTCTGCCCATGATTTCTTTCCCCGGTAACCCCGTCAGTACCCTTATTTCCTATGTGCTGATGCTTCGCCCCTACCTGCGTGCGGGCGGACCTTACGGCACCCCGCACGAGGTGGCCTCGCGCATGGCGACTCTCGAAAATGCCCCGCGCGGCGTGCTCGTCATTGATAAACCGCTGACGGCACCGGCCAATAAACGCCAATTTTTGCGCGGTAACCTGGCGATGGTTGAATTTGAACCGGGGACCTATCGGGTGGAGCTATACCCCGATGTTTTGCCCGGATCGCATTTGCTGCATCATGCTGCGACCGCCGATGTGCTCATCGAGCTGGCGCCGGGCACCACGTACACTGGGGGAGGAGCGGTGCGGTACCACCGCATCCGGCTTACGGATAACTAAACCCGGCTGAACTCTCACCCCAACACAGATTTAAGGACATATCGTGACTGAGAAGAATCTTCACCTCAATGCGGCACAGCCAGCTCAAGACTTGACTCATGTGCGCTCCGACGGGTCTGCCCATATGGTTGATGTGACTTTGAAAGACGTCACCACACGCACGGCGCTCGCTGAGGGAACCGTGCACACTCGCGCCGATGTGATCGCCAAGATTTTTGATGCCGATTTGCCTAAGGGTGATGCTCTGCCGGTTGCGCGTGTGGCGGGTATTATGGGCGCTAAACGTACTCCGGATATTATTCCACTGTGCCACCCGTTGCCCTTGGGTAAAATTACCCTGGATTTTGAGCGTGGCGAGGACTATGTGCGCATCGTGGCGTCGGTGAAAACCCGGGGTGTTACCGGGGTTGAGATGGAGGCGCTAACCGCTGTTTCAACCGCAGCGCTGACGATTTTCGACATGATTAAGGCGGTCGATAAATACGCCGTGATCAGCAATATTCGGGTACTAGAGAAATCCGGCGGAAAATCCGGCGACTGGGCTGTTTAGCGTTCCGTACTTTGCTGCTTTGCGAAGCCCAGAGGGAAAACCTATGAACAACAGCATGAGAGGGAGCACATCGTGAGTGCAGAAGAAATCCAGCTTCCCGAGAATCTGACCGGGCTTGTTATCGTTGCGTCTACTCGCGCCGCCCGCGGTATCTATGAGGATAAATCGGGGCCTATCGCGGTTGAATGGCTGCGTTCACGCGGGTTCAAGACCCCGGACGCCGTCGTGGTCGAAGACCGGCAGATTATCGACTACTTCAACTCCCTCATTGCCGAGGGGAAGAAGAATAATAACCTGCCCACATTTATTCTCACCAGCGGCGGTACCGGGCTGAACACAGACGATCAGACCGTAGAGGCGGTACGCCCGCATCTGGATAAGGAAATCCCCGGAATCATGCACGCTTTCTGGGCGAACGGTCTGCAGAACGTATCTTCTGCAGTGCTCTCACGTGGGGTTGCGGGCGTGATCGATAAAACCTTCGTGATGACTCTGCCCGGGTCGCGCGGCGGAGTTAAAGATGGAGTGAAAACCCTGGACCCACTCGTTGAGCATATTTGCCGCCAGATGGAGGACTATCATGACCACTAAGCCGCAAGGGCTCGACCACAGCGGGGCGCATGGCGCTGAGCCCACCGGTTCGGTTGTCATTTTCACCGATATTACCGAGGAAGCCTTAGAGCCGCTCGCCAACGCCGCGAAGACTCAGATTATGACAGAGGCCATGGGCGCCCTTGTTGTATTCGACGGCATTGTACGCAACCATGATCACGGCAGTGCGGTGCGCGGGCTTTCTTATAGTGCGCATCCGCAGGCAAAAGAATATATTGCGCGTGTTGTGCAGTCTGTAGCGGATGAGCTGGAGGGGGTTCGTCTGTGGGCAGTTCACCGCGTCGGTCCTATCGCTATAGGAGAGTCCGCGCTGACCGTGCTTGCCGCTGCAGCACATCGTGGGCGGGCCTTCGAGGCCTGCGAGGCGGTGGCTGACCGTGTGAAAGCCCAGGTTCCCATTTGGAAAGAACAGGAGCTGACGGACGGCAGCACCGAATGGGTGGGCATAGACACCTAGAGACTCAACACGTATTCCCGCGAAAGATACCATCAGGATGAGCTTTATCCCAGACCCCGAAACCGCGCCGGATCCCGTAACTCAGCTGAGCGCGGCCGAACGTGCCTTCTATGCACGTCAGCTGATTCTGCCCGAGATCGGCATGGCGGGGCAGCTGAAGCTGAAGGCGGCACGGGTTGCGGTGCTCGGCGCCGGCGGGCTTGGTGCACCCGCCCTGCTCTATCTTGCGGGAGCCGGGGTGGGCGAGATTATCATCATCGACGATGATTCCATTGAGATCTCAAACCTGCACCGGCAGGTCATTCACAGCTACGCACGGGCGGGAAACTCGAAGGCAGAGTCGGCTGCCGAAACGATGCGCGCGCTCAACCCCTTCATCACGGTGACCGTTATCCGCGAACGCCTCACCGACAGTAACGCTTTGACTCTCCTCACTGGCACGGATGCGGTGCTTGACGGCAGCGATAATTTTGAGGCTCGCTATGCGGTTTCGGCTGCGGCACAACAGTTGGGTATCCCGCATATTTGGGCAGCAATTCTAGGGTTTGACGCACAGCTCAGCGTATTCTGGGCAGGTCATGGGCTGGTCTATGAGGACCTCTACCCGCAGGCCCCCGCACCGGGAAGCGTTCCTTCGTGCAGTACCGCCGGGATTATCGGGGCGCTCGCCGGGGTAGTGGGCTCAGCGATGGCAATGGAGGCTATTAAGGTCATCACGGGTTCCGGAAAGCCGCTGCTAGGTGAGGTTGGGCTATACTCCGCGTTAACAGGAAAATGGGAATATATACCTCTCTTAGCTTCGATGCAAGCAAAACCTAAGAAATCGGTAGAAACTCACCCTCAAGAGAGTCAAGACACTAAAAATCACTTAATATTTCGTCATAATTCAGGAAAATTGACGGGTAACCATCACACGCAAAAGTTAGAAGACATAACCCCTGTTCAAGCCCGGCAGCTTTCGCAGCACGAAAAAATGACCCTTATAGATGTTCGTGAAGCTATCGAGTTTTCTTCTTTTGCGATCGATGGGGCAATTAATCTGCCGCTGACAGAAATCTTGGAAGCTGCCCGTGAAGGCCGTCTTGCCGCGAAAATTCGCGAAAAAATTGACCCCGCATCGAAATATCTTGTGGTCTACTGCACGGGATATACACGGGCGTTGGAGGCAGCACGGGATATTGCTGCCGCTACAGATACTCCCGTGCGTGTTTTAGTGGGTGGAATTTCCGGATGGCTTACGGTCTGAATAACCCTATGAATTTCCTGGATTAGAGAATATTTTTATATCGTATTTGGCATACCAATTTTTGCGATATATTGGCTGTATGGAACAAGCATCACAGACCAAAGGTCCGGATGGACCCCTTACCGATCAGCTGATCAAATTCGGTAAGTTCTTCTCTCGCTGGGACGAGACTGATGACGGTCGTGCGGTTTTCCGTGAAGGTGGTCGCAAAGGCGATACCTTCTACCGCGACCGCTGGAGCCATGATAAAGAAGTTCGCTCAACCCACGGTGTGAACTGTACCGGCTCCTGCTCATGGAAGGTGTATGTCAAAGACGGCATTATCACCTGGGAAGCACAGCAGACCGACTATCCCACAGTCGGTCCCGACCGCCCCGAATACGAACCGCGCGGATGCCCCCGTGGCGCTGCATTCTCGTGGTACACCTACTCGCCGACCCGCGTGAAATACCCTTATGTGCGCGGTCTGCTCCTCGAAATGTACCGCGAAGCAAAAGCCCTGCACAGCGACCCGGTTGAAGCATTCCACTCCATCGTCTCCGACCCCGTCAAACGCAACCGCTACATCAGCGCGCGCGGTAAAGGCGGATTGGTGCGCTCCACCTGGGCAGAAGCACTCGAAATCGTAGCCGCCGCCCACGTGCACACCATTAAGTACTACGGACCCGACCGCTGCACCGGCTTCACCCCGATTCCCGCAATGTCGATGGTCTCCTTCAGTGCCGGTGTGCGCTTTATCCAGCTCATCGGCGGCGTGATGACCAGCTTCTACGACTGGTATGCCGACCTTCCCGTAGCATCGCCGCAGGTCTTCGGCGACCAGACTGACGTGCCCGAATCCGGTGACTGGTGGGATGCTTCCTACCTCATCATGTGGGGGTCAAACATCCCCGTCACCCGTACCCCGGATGCCCACTGGGTTGCCGAGGTGCGCTACCGCGGTACCAAGGTTGTCTCAGTCAGCCCTGACTATGCCGACAACACCAAATTCGCCGACGAATGGTTGCCCGCACAGGCAGGTACCGATGCTGCGCTCGCAATGGCTATGGGTCACGTGATTCTCAAGGAAAATTACGTGGATCAGCGCGTGGAGTTCTTCGAAGACTTTGCCCTGACCTACACCGACCTGCCCTTCTTGGTTACCCTCGAAACTCGTGAAGACGGCACGAAGGTTCCCTCGAAGTTCCTGACCGCCGCATCCCTGGCGGGGGAGCAGCACCAGGAAAACGCCGATTTCAAGACCGCCATGATGGATCGCGAAACCGGCGAGGTCTTTGTTCCCAACGGTACGATGGGTCACCGCTACTCCGAATCCGATCAGGGTAAATGGAACCTTGAATTGGACGGGCGCAAACCCATTCTCTCGATTCGCGATCTGCCGCAGGGCGAGTCCGCCGCTGTCGAGATCAAGATGCCGACCTTCGATAACCCCAAGGGCCACGGCGACATCATGACCCGCGGCGTGCCCGTCACCTACGTTGAGGGTCAGGAAGTTACCACCGTCTTCGACTTGATGCTTGCTACCTACGGTATCGGTCGCCCCGGCTTGCCCGGCGACTGGGCCAAGGATTACGAAGACTGGTCGATTCAGAACACCCCGGCATGGCAGGAGCAGATTACTTCAGTTCCGCCGGAGGCCGTTATTCGCGTGGCGCGCGAATTTGCGCAGAACGCTATTGACTCTCACGGTCGTTCTATGATTATCTTCGGTGCCGGTATTTGCCAGTGGTACCACGCGGATACAACCTACCGCGCTATCTTGGCTCTGCTGAACCTGACCGGCTGCCAGGGCCGCAACGGCGGCGGCTGGGCTCACTACGTGGGTCAGGAGAAGGCACGTCCGCTCACCGGTTTGACCAATATGGCAAACGCTTTGGACTGGAGCCGCCCGCCGCGTCATATGATCGGCACCGGTTTCTGGTACATGCATACCGACCAGTTCCGCCAGGACGGTTACTCCACCGATTACCTGCAGTCCCCGCTGGGCACCGGCGAGCTCAAGGGAGTACACACTGCGGATGTTGTCGCGCGCTCCACCCGTATGGGCTGGATGCCGTTCTACCCGCAGTTCCCCGAGAACTCGCTCGACCTCGCCGATAAGGCAGAGGCGGCAGTAGCGCGCGGAGAAGCCAAGGATAACGCCGATTATGTGGCACAGCGCCTGAACTCCGGCGACCTTGAATTCTCTGTTGAAGACGTCGATAATCCCGTGAACTGGCCGCGTACCCTGATGCTGTGGCGCTCAAACCTCTTCGGTTCCTCCGCTAAGGGTGAGAGCTACTTCCTCAAGCACCTTGTCGGCAGCATGGACAACGTGCAGGGCGCCGATCATGAGGAATCCATTCCGCGTGAGGTCACCTGGTACCAGGAAGCACCGCAAGGCAAGCTCGATCTGCTGGTCACCTCGGACTTCCGCATGACCACCACGACCCTGCTTTCGGATGTTGTGCTCCCCACCGCTACCTGGTACGAGAAGCACGATATTTCCTCGACCGATATGCACCCCTTCCTGCACGCGTTCTCGCCTGCTATCGACCCGCCGTGGGAAGCACGAACCGATCACGATACCTTCAAGGCTCTCTCATACGAGTTCACACGCCAGGCCAAGAAACACCTGGGCACCCGCAAGGATATTGTTTCGGTTCCGCTCCTGCACGATACCCCCGGTCAGATCAAGCAACCCGGCGGTCATGCACCCGACTGGAAGAGCACTCCCGGCATGTTAGGTGTTCCCGGTAAGAACATGCCGAACTTCATGACTGTCGAACGCGACTACAGCGCGATGTACGATATGTACACCTCTGTAGGCCCGCTTTTCGACAAGGTTGGTGCCACCACCAAATACGTGACGTACGATCTGAAGGACGAAGTCGCTCAGATGGCGAAGGAATTTGGTGTAATGGACTCCGGTAAGGGCGCGGGTCGTCCTGCACTGGATACCGACACCAAGCTCGCCGAGTCGATTTTGCGCATCTCTGGTACTTCCAACGGTGAGGTGGCCCTTAAGGGCTTCAAGGAACTTGAGAAGCAGACCGGTCTGCACCTGATGGATCTTGCCGAGGGTAACGAGGAACGTAAGATTACCTTCCCCATGACCCAGGCAGCCCCACAGTCCGTGATGACCTCTCCCGAGTGGTCCGGTTCGGAAACCGGCGGCCGCCGTTATGCGCCGTTCACCGTGAACATTGAAAAGAAGAAGCCGTTCCATACCCTAACCGGTCGTATGCACTTCTTCTTGGATCACGACTGGATGCACGAAATGGGCGAGGCGCTGCCGATTTACCGTCCCCCGCTGGATATGACCGGGCTCTTCAAAGAACCCGAAATCGGTACTACCGACGGCGTTTCGGTTGCAGTGCGTTACCTAACCCCGCACAACAAGTGGGCTATTCACTCCCAGTACTTCGACAACCAGCATATGCTGACCCTCTTCCGCGGTGGTCAGACTGCCTGGATGAGCCCCCAGGATGCCGAGAAGATCGGCGTCAAGGACGGCGAATGGATCGAATGTGTGAACACCAATGGTGTGTTCGTGGGTCGTGCGGTTGTCTCGCACCGTATGCCTGAGGGCGTGTGCTACGTGCACCACGCTCAGGAGCGTATGATGACGCCGAAGACCGAAACCACCGGCAAACGCGGCGGTATTCACAACTCTATGACCCGCATCCTACTCAAGCCGACCCATATGATTGGCGGCTACGCACACCTGGCATTCGCTTTCAATTATCTCGGACCGACCGGCAACCAGCGTGACATTGTCTCGTATATTCGCCGTCGCAAGTCGCAGGAGGTTACATTCTAATGCGTGTTATGGCACAAGTTGCAATGGTGATGGCGCTTGATAAGTGCATTGGCTGCCACACCTGCTCCGTGACCTGTAAACAGGCATGGACAAACCGTTCCGGTACCGAGTATGTGTGGTTCAACAACGTTGAGACCCGCCCCGGTCAGGGCTACCCGCGCCGCTACGAGGACCAAGAAAAGTGGAAGGGCGGCTGGGTGCTGAACAAGCGCGGTCGTCTGGAGCTCAAGAGCGGTAACCGCTTCCAGAAGCTCTTCTCCATTTTCGCCTCGCCGATTCAGCCCGAGCTCAGCGACTACTATGAGCCCTGGACTTACGACTACCAGAATCTCACCACCGCACCTCTAGGCGATGACTTCCCCGTGGCTAAGCCGGTATCGATGATTACCGGTCAGGACGCCAAGATTCAATGGGGTCTGAACTGGGACGATAACCTGGGCGGCGCCCCCGAGCACGGTCACCTTGACCCGCTTGTGGAGAAGGTGCGCAAGAAGGCCGAGGACAAGATTAAATTCGAGTTCGAGCAGACCTTCATGTTTTACCTGCCGCGTATTTGTGAGCACTGCCTGAACCCGTCCTGTATGGCGGCATGCCCCTCCGGCGCTATCTACAAGCGAGCCGAGGACGGCATCGTGCTGGTCGATCAGGATCGCTGCCGTGGCTGGCGTCAGTGCATTACCGGCTGCCCCTACAAGAAGGTGTACTTCAACCACAAGACGGGTAAGGCAGAGAAATGTACGTTCTGCTACCCCCGTATCGAGGCCGGTATTCCGACCGTATGTGCCGAGACCTGCGTGGGTCGTATGCGCTATATCGGTATCTTCCTCTACGATGCAGACCGCGTGACTGAGGCAGCATCCGTTGCCGATGAGAAAGACCTGTACGAGTCGCAGCTTTCGCTCATGCTCGATCCTTCGGACCCCGAGATTATTCGTTTGGCACGCGAGAACGATATTCCCGAGGCATGGATTACCGCAGCCCAGAAGTCGCCCGTGTACAAGCTGGCAAAGGAATGGAAGGTTGCACTTCCGCTGCACCCCGAATACCGCACCATGCCGATGGTCTGGTACGTTCCGCCGCTGTCGCCGATTGTGGATCTGCTCAAGGACCAGGGACACGATGCTGAGAACAGCCAGAACCTGTTCGGCGCGATCGAGGCGCTGCGCATCCCCGTTGAATACCTTGCTGAGCTGTTTACCGCTGGCGATACCGAGGTCGTGACCTTCGTGCTCAAGCGCCTAGCCGCAATGCGCGCCTACATGCGTGACATTAATTTGGGCGGCGAAGGCAATGAAGAGATCGCAAACTCGGTGGGTATGACCGGTGCGCAGATGTACGAAATGTACCGTCTGATGGCGATTGCTAAGTACAACGAGCGTTATGTGATTCCTCCGGCTCATATGGAAGATGCGCACAACCTCGAAGAGATGGGATGCTCGCTGAGCGTTGATGGTGGTCCCGGCATGTACGGTGACGCATTCAACGACATGGAAGGTCGCCCGACCCCCGTCTCGACCGGCGTATATGAGAGCTCTAACAAGGTGAGCCTCTTTAGCTGGGATGGGAACTCGCGTCCGGATGGTCTGTTCCCGAATACCACCGGAAAGAAGTAAGTAGTGGCTGGATTCTTTTCCAAGCTTATGGGCAAAGCCGATTCCGGGAACACCCCGGAATCGGCGCAAGCCGCGCACGATAACATTGATCCGTTTGATCGTGACTATGGTGCAGGTGAAGACCGCGACTCGGTGATTTACCAGGTCAGCGGCATGCTGTTGAGCTATCCGACGGAAGAAACTCTTGATCTTCTGCCGGAGTTTACGCGCTTGGCGCAGGCAACTGAGAATCCCGATTTCGCGCAGGCCGTGCAAACCGTTGCGGATTGGCTTACGGCTCGCGAGCTTGAAGAAGTTCAGAGCGACTACGTGCAGGAATACGACCTCTCCCGCAGGCACGCTCTGCACCTCTCTTACTGGACGGATGGCGATACTCGCCGTCGCGGCGAAACCCTTCTTCGATTTAAGAAAATGTATCGCGATTCGGGGATGCTCACCCGCCTTAACGGGGAACTTCCCGACTATTTACCTCTCGTCTTGGAGTTTGCGGCGCTGGTGGATCGTCGCCAGGGTCGCGCAGCGCTTCAAGCATACCGTCCCTCATTAGAGCTGCTTCGTTTAGCGCTTCGGGACGGAGACCTCCCACACTACGGGTTATTACAGAGTATCTGCAATACCCTCCCCGGTGTCTCTCCCGAGACTCAGGAACAGGTGCAGCAGATGGCGGGTTATGGCCCGCCCGTTGAGACCGTTGGTCTGAGCGGGTATGCCGATCCGCGGCTGACCCAAGTTAACCCTAATAATATTTAGACCCCTCAAATTAGGAGTACATCGTGTACGCACTCGCATCCGAGCACGCAGCACATGCGGTGCCTGTCGGCGAGCCGGGGATTGTAGACACCCTCCTGTGGGGCGTGCTTCCCTATGTCACTATTCTTGTTCTGATCGGCGGCACCATTTGGCGTTACCGTACCGATCAGTTTAGTTGGACCACTCGATCATCACAGATTTATGAATCCAAGATGCTGCGTCTGGGATCACCTCTATTCCACTACGGTCTAGCCGCCGTGTTTATGGGACACGTGGGCGGTCTAGTGGTGCCTAAGATGCTCACAGACCTCGTGGTGGACGACCACACTTATCACATTGTCGCTTTGGTGGGCGGTTCCGCAGCCGCTGCAGCAACTATTCTTGGTTTGTTCCTGCTTCTGTGGCGTCGTCGTCGTAATGCACAGGTTTTCTCTGCAACGACGATGAACGATAAGTTTATGTACTTTGTGCTGGTCGCCGTCATTCTGGCGGGTACCGCCGCAACTTTGATTTCCGCTTTTGACCCCTCGGGCGGTCTGCCCCCGGTTAACGGGCATGAGGTGGAGTTCAACTACCGCACCTCCATTGCGGTGTGGTTCCGTTCTATCTTCTACTTCCACCCAGAGGTAGCGTTGATGGTGAATGTGCCTGTCGCCTTCAAGATTCACATCATTGTGGCTATGGTGCTGTTCATTATCTGGCCTTTCACTCGTTTGGTGCATGCACTGACCATGCCGCTGCACTACCTGTTCCGTCCCTACACCATCTACCGTTCTCGCGGCAATGAGCGCGTGGGCGCACGTCGTGGTTGGGACAACCCGCAAGAGGTGCTCCCACGTGAGCGCGTCAATCGCTAACAATATACACACAACACATAACACAAAGAGGAATAATGAGTGCTCCCACTGCTGAGAGTTACGACCTAAAAAAGGGGCAGCTTTTTAACCTGCTGCTGGTTACCTTCGCCTCAACCGTTGGGTTCTGGGCGTGGACGATTGTCGGTCCGCTTGCGAAGTACTACGCCAAGCCGGATCAGATGCATTTGAACCCGGGAACTACGAGTTTGCTGGTTGCTATGCCTATCTTTATTGGTGCGATTGGGCGTATTCCGGTTGGTGGTCTAACCGATAAGTACGGTGGGCGCATCATGATGAGTCTGGTACTTGCCGTCAGCACTCCGCTGGTGCTCTTGGTCGGTGTTGCCGGCTCGATGAAGTCGTTCCCCCTGATATTGGTCTTCTCGTTCCTGCTGGGTATCGCCGGTACCGTGTTCGCGGTGGGTATTCCGTTCAGCTCCGCTTGGTACCCGCCCGCTCGTAAGGGCTTTGCAACCGGTGTTTTCGGCGCTGGTATGGTCGGTACCGCTCTGTCAGCGTTCTTTACTCCGCGCCTGATGAACCTCGTGGGTTATATGAATACCCACTACATCATTGCGGCTCTGTGCGCGGTAACCGCCATTATCTCATTCTTGTTCCTGCGTGATTCACCGGCTACCGCTAACCGCGAGGTTACCCCGCTGATGCCGAAGATCATTCGGGCGTTCAAGGTGAAGTCAACCTGGCAGCTGTGCTTCCTGTACTCGGTAGTATTCGGTGGCTTTGTGGCGTTCTCGAACTACCTGCCGACCTACCTGAACAATATCTACAGTTTCAACTCTGAAGATGCTGGTGCTCGTGCCGCAGGCTTCGCGGCGGCTGCCGTGATCGCTCGTCCCTTCGGCGGTATCTTGGCTGATAAGTTTGGTCCGAAGATTATTACCTTCATTGCGTTGGGCGGTGTGTCGGTTTTGGCTCTGGTTACCGCATTTCAGCCGGATGCTGAGCATGTCTACGGTCCCATCTTCTTGGCGATGGCAGCTCTGCTGGGCTTGGGTTCCGGCTCGGTCTTCGGTTGGGTTGGCCGCGCGGCTGACCCGAAGAACGTGGGTGCGGTCTCCGGCGTGATCGCTGCTGCCGGCGCTTTTGGCGGCTTCTTCCCGCCGCTGGTGATGGGTGCAACCTACGATGCCGCACATCGTAACTACTTTATCGGTCTAACTCTGTTGGCTGTAACTGCAGCTGTGGCCTTTGCCTCGGCATTCTTGGTCAAGCATGGCGGTAAGCCGGAACATCATAAGGCTGATGCCGTAGCGAAGTAGTAGCTGAGTTTTTCACTCAATTGTTTGTTTCCATGGCTCTGGCCGTTCCCTGCTCTGAGGGAGCGGCCAGAGCTTTTTACGTGAGTTTCGTACCCTAAAACCAATATGGGGTGGCGGTCACAAATTCGGAACAGATGGCTCTGAACGTAAATACCTCTAATTTATTGATTACAATGCAGGTTTTGGCCGACGCTGCCGGTGGTCTAGGCGGGTTCTTCCCGCCGCTGGTGATGGGTGCAGCCTACGACGCTGCCGCAAACAGCTACTTTTAACGGATAGATGCTCTTATCTGTAACGGCTGCCGCCAGAGGGGGGATGACGCTCCTGTATGTGGCGGTAAGAAATCGCTCGCCGTGCCGTAACAGGTGGTCGCATGTATGCCGATAAACCCTTATAACATACGTGTCACAGGGCATATGTAGCTAGAAGTTTGAGCCCACAATATGGGAAAATTAGTACTGTATATACACAACAGTACTGTTGTGAACCGCTAACGGTTTGCGCCGAATAGGAGAAGATATTATGTCTTTCATCGATCGTCATCTCGGCCCCCGTTCCGCAGACGCTGAGCAGATGCTCAAAGCCCTGGGATATGATTCCCTGGGAGCTCTGATGGACGACGCTGTCCCGCCTCAGATTCGCCTTCACGGCGAGCTTGATCTTCCCGATCCGTTGACAGAGCAGGATGCACTCGCCAAGATCGCCGAGTATGCCGCCGAGAACAAAGTTTATACGCAGATGATTGGCGAAGGCTATTACGATGCCGTAACCCCCGCCGTTCTGCGCCGCAACATTCTTGAAAACCCCGGATTTTACACCTCGTACACCCCCTACCAGGCTGAAATTTCGCAGGGTCGTCTGGAGGCTCTGCTGAATTTCCAGAACGTGGTTATGGAACTCACCGGCCTGGATATTGCGAATGCTTCCCTACTCGATGAGGCAAGCGCGGTTGCGGAGGCGGTTGTGATGATGCACCGCGCCAACCGTAAGGTTAAGAACGGTTTCTTCGCGATTGATTCTCGGTGCCTACCGCAGGTTCTTGCCGTGGTACGCGGTCGTGCCGAACTTCTTGACATTCCGTTCGTGGTCACCGATTTCTCGGAGGGGCTGCCCGAGGGCGATCTGTACGGTGTGGTGCTTGCATACCCCGCATCCGACGGGGAAATTCGTGACATTGAACCGCTGGTGAAAGCGGCCAAGGAACGTAACGCCCTAGTGACCGTGGACGCCGATTTGTTGGCGCTCACCCTGCTGAAGTCTCCGGGGGAACTCGGCGCTGATATTGCCGTGGGCAATACCCAGCGTTTCGGTTTGCCCTTCTTCTTTGGTGGTCCGCATGCCGCCTACATGGCCGTGCATAAGGGTATGGAACGCACTATGCCGGGCCGTCTGGTCGGTGTGTCGCAGGATTCCGCCGGTAAGCCTTCGTACCGTTTGTCTCTGCAGACCCGCGAACAGCACATTCGTCGCGAGAAGGCTACCAGTAACATCTGTACCGCCCAGGCTTTGCTGGCGATTGTTGCCGGTGCTTACGCTGTGTATCACGGTCCCGAGGGGCTGCGTGCTATCGCCGAACGTCTGCATACTAACGCGGCTCGTGTAGCGACAGCCTTGGAAAGCGTCGGATACGGTATTGCCTTTGAGCATTTCTTTGACACCGTGGTGGTTGAGACACCGGCTCGCGCAGACGATCTTGTAGCCAAGGCGCTTGAGGCTGGCATTAATATTCGCCGTATCAACGAAAACCGCGTGGGTATTTCGGTCGGTGAATCTCATGATGACCGAGTTCTGGAGCGTCTGGTAAAGGCATTTGGCGCAGAACTTCCCTCCGAGGCAGATGCCAAGTTCAGCATTCCCGCAAATCTGCTCCGTACCGATGAGTACATGCAGCACCCCGTCTTCCATAAGTACCGTTCCGAGACCGAGATGATGCGCTACCTGCGCCACCTCTCTGATAAGGATTTGGCTCTGGACCGCACGATGATTCCTCTGGGTTCGTGCACTATGAAACTCAACGCGGCTGCGGAAATGGAACCGATTTCCTGGCCCGAATTTGCGAATATTCACCCGCTTGCACCCGCCGATCAGGCTCAGGGCTGGCATAAGCTCATCAAGGAACTTTCCGACTGGCTGGTCGCTATCACCGGATACGATGTCGTATCTTTGCAGCCGAACTCCGGTGCAACCGGTGAGTACGGTGGTCTGCGTGCTATTCGTGCCTACCACGAGGCTAACGGTGATCACGAGCGTGATACCGTGCTTATTCCGCTTTCGGCGCACGGCACGAATGCCGCATCCGCAGCGCTTGCTGGGCTCAAGGTTGCGGGTGTGGCGACCGCATCCGACGGCTCGATTGATGTTGATGATCTGAAGGCGAAGATTGAGAAGTACGGCGATAAGATCGCTGGCATCATGATTACTTATCCCTCGACGCACGGCGTGTTTGAGCCTCAGGTATCTGAGGTTTGCGAGCTTGTGCATGCCGCGGGCGGTCAGGTTTACCTGGATGGTGCAAACCTGAACGCGCAGATGGGCTTCGCACAGCCGGGTAAGTTTGGCGGCGATATTTCCCATCTGAACCTGCACAAGACCTTCTCCATTCCACACGGCGGTGGCGGTCCCGGTGTTGGGCCTCTTGCTGCTCGTGAGCATCTGGCGAAGTACCTTCCCGGCGATGCCGCGACTGCGGATGCCGAAGGCAAGCTGCCTAGCGGCGCGGCACTTCCGATTGCGCAGGCGTTCTTTGGCTCTGCCGGTGTGCTTCCCATTAGCTGGATGTACATTGCTATGAGCGGTGCTGAGGGCTTGAAAAAGTCTTCGGAGTACGCGGTGCTGAACGCAAACTACGTGGCGAAAAAGCTCAACGATAAGTTCCCTGTGCTCTACACCGGCAACGCAAACCTGGTGGGTCACGAGTGCATCCTAGATATTCGTGAGCTTACCGACCGTTCCCATGTGACCGCCGAAGACGTGTGTAAGCGTCTGATGGACTTCGGTTTCCATGCGCCTACTCTTGCGTTCCCAGTTCCGGGCACTTTGATGATGGAGCCGACCGAATCGGAGTCGAAGGAAGAACTCGATCGCTTTATTGAGGCGATGGAGACTATCTACGGCGAAATTCTTGAGGTTGCCGAAGGCAAGGTCGCAGTGGAAGATTCCGTGCTGCGCAACGCTCCGCATACGGTGGATGTTGTTTCTGCCGACGAGTGGGATCGCCCGTACAGCCGCACTCAGGCTGCCTTCCCGGTTCCTTCGCTTCGCGCCAACAAGTACTTTACGCCTGTGGGTCGTATTGACGGTGCGGGCGGAGATCGTCACTTCGTTTGCGAATGCCCTCCGATGGAGGCATTCGATCTTGAAGCTCACGCCGAGTAGCTTCGATGATTCGATGAACTTCTGTGTGTCCCGCGTTTTTCGCCTGTTTGTTAGGAGGCGGGGGAGCGGGGCGCCCGGAAGGCTTACCGTACACACATAAAATAGAATGAATGTTCTTAAAAACAAGAATAATCGTTCTGGTATAAACCGTTCTGGCACAAAGCAGTGTATATGACTATGTACTAAGGAGAAACATGTCACCCAAGAAGACCGCACTCTACCCCGTCCACGAAAAGCTAGGCGCCGCATTTACCGACTTCGGCGGCTGGGATATGCCGCTCAAATACGCCAACGATGTTGCCGAGCATCAGGCTGTGCGCACCCGCGCCGGTATTTTCGACCTCTCCCACATGGGCGAGTTCCGCATCACCGGGCCCGATGCCGCTGCATTCCTCGACTACGCTCTGGTCTCCAACATGTCCGTACTCAAGCCTGGTCGCGCCAAGTACTCGATTCTCGCCAACGACAAGGGCGGCGTGATTGACGACCTTATCACCTACCGCTTGGGCGACGAAGAATTCTTGGTTGTGCCCAATGCCGCCAATATTGATAACGATTTTGCGGCCATGAGCGAGCGTCTGGGTAATTTTGATGTGAAGTTCGTCAACGAATCTGACGACACCTCCCTAATTGCTGTGCAAGGACCGCGTGCCGAAGAAATTCTGCTTGCGGCTGGTGCCTCCGATGAGGATGCGGTACGCGAGCTCAAATACTACGCTTCCGTTCCGGTCACCATCGCCGGGGTAGATGTACTTCTGGCACGTACCGGCTACACCGGCGAGGACGGTTTCGAGCTCTTTGTGCCGAACGCCAACGCTGTGAAACTGTGGGATGCGCTCGCCGCCGCTGGTGAGCCCTTTGGCTTGACCCCGGCAGGTTTGGCGGCACGCGATTCGCTGCGTTTGGAAGCTGGTATGCCGCTGTACGGTCATGAGCTGGGCCTGGATATTACCCCCTTCGAGTCCGGCTTGGGTCGCCTAGTTGAGATCGCTTTGGAGAAGAAGACCGCCGATTTCGTGGGCCGCACCGCCCTGACCGAACTGGCGAAGTCCCCGTCGGAGCGTATCCTGGTTGGGCTGAAAGCTCAGGCAAAGCGCCCGGCACGTGCGGGTTCGTTCCTCGTCGATGCCGAGGGTAATCAAATCGGTGAGGTAACCTCCGGTATTCCTTCCCCGACCCTGGGTTACCCGATAGCAATGGCACTGGTGAAGCGCGAATTCTCTGAGGTCGGTTCCGAGGTGGATGTGGATATTCGCGGTAAGCGTGCAACTTTTGACGTGGTCTCGCTTCCGTTCTACAAGCGCGAGAAGTAAATACTGCTTCATCTCAGGTAACCCGAGCAAGAGGCATAGGGCGGGTGAATGTGCTGAGGTATATTTACCCGCCCTTCAGCATGCCTGTGTCGGTATATCGACTCGAAGTTTATCGCACAGGCAAGCCCGGGCGCGCACGCAAACATAATCTCGCCTTAGTTTATCCATGACTTGAAGTAAGCTAGGATGAACTCAGCAGGTTGCAAGATGCTCGGTGAGCATAAACCTCAGGGAAAACCAGCAGACAATGAAGGCTGCATACCGTCTTCGGGTGGTTACACCGTGAGAATATAAACGGACGAACCGCCGCATATAAAACCTGGCGGGCAAGCGCATACTCACACAGATGAAGGAATAATGTGGCACTAGATACTGGCGTTCCAAGTAGTGTGCAAAAACAAGCCGAAGCGCTCGAATATGATATTAGCGTGTTCGAGCTCTTTAGCATCGGCATAGGTCCTTCCAGCTCCCACACCGTAGGGCCGATGCGCGCCTCCAACCGTTTTATCGCCGAACTTATTGACACCAACCTGCTCTCACGCACCACGAAAGTGCATATCGACCTGTATGGATCACTCGCCGCAACCGGGGCAGGGCACGGCACCATGAGTGCGGCGCTCAAAGGGCTGTGCGGGCATGTGCCCGAAACAATCTGCCTCACCGAGGCAGACGCCATGATCGAGCGTAATAGCGTGGACGGCACTCTGCCGCTCGCCGGGTATCCTTCCAGTATGTACGGTGCGACGGCTCCCTGCGGCGAGGAGGGCAAAGTTTACGGACCGGTTCTGAACTACCGAGAACTCGATATAACCCTGCGCCCCTTGACCGTGCTTCCGCGCCACACAAACGGTATTAAGATCGCCGCATTCGAGGGCGAGAAGATGCTTTTGGAGCGCACCTATTTTTCCATTGGCGGTGGATTTATTGTCGAAGGTGACGAGCCCGCAACCGGGGGAGCATCCCTGGAACACCCACCCTACCCGTTCGGTTCCGGCGCCGAGCTCCTAGATATGGCGAACGAGGCCGGGATGAGTATTGCCCAACTCAAAATGACGAACGAGTGTTCGCTTCGCAGCGAGACCGAGGTACGTCAAGGAATTCTGCACATCTACAAGGTTATGAAGGAATGCATCGGGTCTTCACTATCGCGTGTCGGTTACCTGCCTGGACCCCTCAAGGTACGCTGCCGCGCCGGGGCATGGCACCGCGACCTAATGACCGAAGACCCCAATAAATCGCCCGAATACGCCATCGACTGGGTGAACCTAATCGCGCTCGCCGTGAACGAAGAGAATGCGTTTGGCGGCCGCGTGGTGACGGCGCCGACAAATGGTGCATCCGGCATTATTCCGGCGGTTTTGCACTATGCGATGAACTATACGCCCGGAATACGGCATTGCGGTCGGGGCAAGCGTGAGGATGCGGTGATCGACTTTTTCTTGGCCGCCGCAGCAATCGGGGTGCTGTATAAGAAGCGTGCCTCAATTTCCGGTGCCGAGGTGGGGTGCCAAGGAGAGGTAGGCAGCGCCAGCTCGATGGCCGCCGCCGGTCTTGCTCAGGTTTTGGGCGGTACGAACGAGCAGATTGAAAACGCCGCAGAGATTGCGATGGAGCATAACCTGGGGCTGACTTGTGACCCTGTGGGCGGGTTGGTGCAGATTCCGTGCATTGAACGCAACGCGATGGCCGCGTCGAACGCAGTCACGGCGGCACGCATGGCACTGCGCGGTGACGGTGCGCATCGTGTTTCCCTAGACCAAGTGATCGAAACGATGCGCCAAACCGGCATGGATATGTCACACCGTTACAAGGAAACCTCAATGGGTGGCCTGGCGGTTAACGTGGTGGAATGTTAGCTCCAAAACGGTAGGGGAGCGCTCGCCCGGAAGCCGCAGGGGCATTCAGGGCGAGCGTTTTCTTTATCTTTATTGTGCAGTCGGCTAGAACACCGGTCGAGCGGTTACCGGTACGGCGAAAGACTGGCGGTCTCCCACCCAACCGTTTGTTGGTACCATGCTCTATGTGAGTGACCCGGTGGACGTGCCTGCGCTCAAGAAGGCATCGGTAACGTTTAGTTTCGATATGAAGACTCTTGACTCTGCCGGGTTGGCAGCGTATTCGTGCCGCGATTGACAACCTCCGCTCACCCGATACCGATATTTTTGCCCAGGCAACCCCTTATGTGTACCAGTTCTACCGTATGTATTTTGATATGGCGGATGAGCACGACTGGGAACAATACTTGCCGGATATTCCCGAATCTCAGGTGTGGACTCTTGTGGATCCCATCTGGGATCGGTGCACGGTTGCCTGGGACAATAACAATGTGCTGATTGTGGTGGAAGCCGAGACCGAGTGGGATATTGAGCACGGTATGATGATGGTGCTCCAAAACGGCACGAAACTGGTGAAAGTGGGTATGGCGGTTGAGTCTTACACCAACCCTGACGGCAGTATTTTCTTGCGCGAAGAATAGGCTTAGCAGGGGAGCTTAAGAGTGCGCTCATATGCTATTTCAAAAGCCTAGGAGATATACTGCGGAAACTTCCGGAAGGGCTATAAAAAGCTCACTTGAATCCGGCGCTTGCATCTGCTGTACGGGTGTGGTAGACAAACGCGCGAGCATAGTGTATTGTTAATATTTACGCTTTCCCTGACCTTTGTGCCTTCATATAGCGGTGGGCACGGGCTGAAGGTGACGTTAAACCGTTCGACATCTACTAGCTTTGCACACCGTTTTCGGGGTCTTCATCATGATGTCTTACGGCTCTGTCGCCGGGAGGCAGATTGCTAACAGACATGTCTGTGGAAGGATCCCCATTTTGGTCGCTTCGAGCACCTCTAACCATGACGCCGCTAACGGTGCGGAAAACAATTCCGACCGTCGTATCTCATTCGCAAAAATTAGTGAACCGTTGAAGGTTCCCAACCTGCTGGCTATCCAGACCGACAGCTTCGACCGCCTCGTGGGTAACGAACGCTGGGCAAAGCGTCTGGAAAACGCCCAGGCAGCAGGTGACACCTCTGTACCTGAGAAATCCGGTCTTGCTGAGATCTTCGAGGAGATTTCCCCGATTCGTGATTTCCAGGAAACCATGCAGCTGTCCTTCTCGGATCCGGAATTCTCCGATCCCAAGTACACCATGGAAGAGTGCAAGGATCGTGACGCAACCTATGCGGCACCCCTGTACGTTAAAGCTGAATTCATGAACCTGACCACCGGTGAGGTTAAGCAGCAGACCCTCTTCATGGGCGACTTCCCGCTCATGACCGAATCCGGTACCTTCGTGATTAACGGTACCGAGCGTGTGGTCGTTTCCCAGCTGGTGCGTTCACCCGGTGCATACTTCGAGAAGGCACCCGACCGCACCTCCGATAAGGACATCTACTCAGCACGCGTTATTCCTTCGCGCGGTGCATGGTTTGAGCTTGAAATAGACAAGCGCGATCAGGTGGGTGTGCGCCTGGACCGCAAGCGTAAGCAGTCCGTGACCGTGCTGTTGAAGGCTCTGGGATGGACCGAGGCAAAGATTCTTGCCGAGTTCGGGAACTATGATTCTATTCGTGCAACCCTAGAGAAGGACTCCGTCTCAACCCGCGACGAGGCTCTGCTCGATATCTACCGTAAGCTCCGCCCGGGCGAGCCCCCGACGGTAGAGGCCGCACAGGCGTTGCTCGACAACATGTACTTCACCCCGCGCCGCTATGATCTGGCGAAGGTTGGTCGTTACAAGGTGAACCGTAAGCTCGGTGTAGATGTTCCTCTTGATTCTCCCGAGGCATCGGTACTCAGCCAGGACGACATCGCTCAGATGATCCACTACCTGTGCGCCCTGCACGCTCAGGAGAGCAGCATCCCCGGTAAGCGTGACGGCAAGGAAATTTCCGTTAAGATCGATATCGACGATATTGACCACTTCGGTAACCGCCGCATCCGCACTGTGGGCGAGTTGATTGAGAACCAGATTCGCACCGGTCTTTCTCGCATGGAGCGTGTGGTGCGTGAGCGCATGACCACTCAGGACGTTGATTCCATCACCCCGCAGTCCTTGGTGAACATCCGTCCCGTGGTTGCAGCGATTAAAGAGTTCTTCGGTACTTCGCAGCTTTCGCAGTTCATGGATCAGAACAACCCGCTGGCTGGGCTAACCCACAAGCGTCGTCTTTCGGCGCTGGGCCCCGGCGGTCTTTCCCGCGACCGCGCGGGCATGGAAGTGCGCGACGTGCACCCCTCGCACTACGGTCGTATGTGCCCCATCGAAACCCCTGAAGGTCCGAACATTGGTCTGATCGGTTCGTTGGCAACCTACGGGCGTATCAACTCTTACGGCTTTATCGAGACTCCCTACCGCGTGGTTGAAGATGGTAAGGTCACCGACAAGGTGCGTTACCTGACTGCCGACGACGAGAAGAGCGTTATTATTGCGCAGGCAAACGCCCCGCTGACTAACGAGCGTACCTTTGCTGAGGACGAGGTTCTCTGCCGTGCAGGCGATGGTTCTGGTGAGGCCGTGCTGGTTGCTCCTGGCGCTGTGCAGTACATGGACGTTTCCCCGCGTCAGATGGTGTCTGTGGCAACCGCTCTAATTCCCTACCTTGAGCACGATGACGCAAACCGTGCGTTGATGGGCGCTAACATGCAGCGCCAGGCTGTGCCGCTGTTGGAGTCTGAGGCTCCTGTCGTTGGTACCGGTATGGAGAAGTACGCTGCGCTTGACTCCGGCGATTCCGTGCTGGCGAAGAAGGCTGGCGTGGTATCCGAGGTATCGGCCGATCTGGTGTTGGTCCGCAACGATGACGGCACCACCAGCTCGTACCCGATCATGAAGTTCTCCCGTTCGAACCCGGGCAACTGCTACAACCAGCGTGTTGTGGTGAAGGTCGGTCAGCGTGTGGAGGAGCGTGACGTTATCGCGGACGGCCCTTCGACCGACGGCGGTGAGCTCGCTCTGGGTAAGAACCTGCTCGTGGCATACATGCCCTGGGAAGGTCTGAACTATGAGGATGCGATTATCCTCTCCCAGCGCATGGTTTCCGAGGACGTGCTGACCTCGATTCATATCGAAGAGCACGAAATCGACGCTCGTGACACCAAGCTGGGTCCCGAAGAAATTACCCGCGATATTCCCAACGTTTCTGAGGAAGTTCTCTCTGCACTGGATGACCGCGGTATTATCCACATTGGTGCCGAGGTTGAGGCTGGCGACATCCTGGTCGGTAAGGTAACCCCCAAGGGCGAGACCGAGCTGACCCCTGAAGAGCGTCTGCTGCGCGCAATCTTCGGCGAGAAGTCCCGCGAAGTTCGTGATACTTCTCTGAAGGTTCCCCATGGTGAATCCGGTACCGTGATCGGCGTTCGCATCTTCGACCGTGAAAGCGACGATGAAGACGATCTGCCTCCGGGCGTTAACAAGCTTGTGCGCGTGTACGTTGCGCAGAAGCGTAAGATTACCGACGGCGACAAGCTCGCAGGTCGCCACGGTAACAAGGGCGTTATTTCCAAGATCCTGCCGGTTGAAGACATGCCCTTCTTGGAAGACGGTACTCCCGTTGATGTCATTCTGAACCCGTTGGGCGTGCCCGGTCGTATGAACATCGGCCAGGTGCTTGAGGTTCACACCGGCTGGCTCGCTAAGCAGGGTTGGAAGATTGAGGGTGACCCGGCGTGGCTGAAGAATATGCCGAACTTCCCGAAGGAATCCGGACCCACCCGCCTGGCAACCCCTGTGTTCGACGGCGCTCATGAGGACGAGCTCTTCGACTTGATGGATCACGCGAACCCGAACCGTGACGGCGATCGTCTGATTACTCGCTCCGGCAAGGCACGTCTGATTGATGGTCGTTCGGGTGAGCCGTTCCCTGACCCGATTTCGGTGGGTTACCAGTACATCCTGAAGCTGCACCACCTGGTGGACGACAAGATTCACGCTCGCTCCACCGGTCCTTACTCGATGATTACCCAGCAGCCGTTGGGCGGTAAGGCACAGTTCGGTGGTCAGCGCTTCGGTGAGATGGAAGTGTGGGCGCTGGAAGCATACGGCGCCGCCTACACCCTGCAGGAAATCTTGACCGTCAAGTCTGACGATGTGGCCGGTCGTGTGAAGGTTTACGAGGCGATTGTCAAGGGTGAGAATATCCCCGAGCCGGGCATCCCCGAATCCTTCAAGGTTCTTATTAAAGAAATGCAGTCACTGTGCCTGAACGTCGAGGTACTTTCTACCGACGGGAAGACCATTGAAATGAGCGACTCGGAGGAAGAAGGCTTCCGGGCAGCAGAAGATATGGGCGTGAGCCTAACCCACGAGGAGCCCAGCTCCGTGGACGAGCTCTAATCACAGCCTCTCCTTCGAGGGCAGGGCGTAGTCACGCATGATTTTCGCCCCGCCCATCAACCCCAAGTCTTCGAAACTACAGAAAGAGATTAGGACCGATATGTCCAACGAATCTTCGCTTGGTTTGATGCGAATTGGTCTTGCCACCGCCGACGATATCCGTCGTTGGTCCTACGGCGAGGTCAAGAAACCCGAGACCATCAACTACCGTACCCTGAAGCCGGAGAAGGAAGGCCTCTTCGACGAGCGCATCTTTGGTCCCACCAAGGATTGGGAGTGCTACTGCGGTAAATACAAGCGCGTGCGCTTCAAGGGTATTGTGTGTGAGCGCTGCGGCGTTGAAGTGACCCGCTCTAAAGTGCGCCGTGAGCGCATGGGCCACATTGAATTGGCTGCACCCGTCACCCACATCTGGTACTTCAAGGGCGTTCCTTCACGCCTGGGCTATCTGCTTGATTTGGCGCCGAAAGATCTGGAAAAGGTCATCTACTTCGCCGCCTACATGATCACGAGCGTGGATGAGGAAGCTCGTCATGAGGATCTGCCGAACCTGCAGGCGGCACACGACCGTGAAAAGCGTGAGCTGGAGTCTCAGCGTGACGCCGATATTGCCGCTATTTCCCGCGAAGTTGAGCAGGAACTAGCTCGTATTGAGGCTGAGGGCGGCAAGAAGACAGCCGAAAAGCGTAAGCTGCGCGATAATGCAGAGCGTCAAATGGCTTCTGTTCGCAAGCGCGCCGACCGTGAAATTGAGCACCTGGAGAAGGTCTGGGATCGTTTCAAGAACCTGAAGGTTGCTGACCTTGAGGGTGATGAGGCGCTCTACCGCTCCATGATCGATAAGTACGGTCTGTACTTTGAGGGTGCAATGGGTGCTGAGGCTATCAAGAAGCGCCTGGAAACCTTCGATCTAGAGGCCGAAGCTGAGGCCCTGAAGGAGGTCATTCAGACCGGTAAGGGTCAGAAGAAGACCCGCGCGCTCAAGCGTCTGAAGGTTGTAAACGCCTTCCTGACCACCAATAACTCCCCGCTGGGTATGGTGCTGGATGTTGTTCCGGTTATTCCGCCGGAGCTGCGCCCGATGGTTCAGCTCGATGGCGGTCGCTTTGCGACTTCCGACTTGAACGACCTGTACCGTCGTGTGATCAACCGTAACAACCGCCTCAAGCGCCTGCTGGAGCTTGGCGCTCCCGAGATCATTGTGAATAACGAAAAGCGTATGCTGCAGGAAGCTGTGGATTCGCTCTTCGATAACGGTCGTCGTGGTCGCCCCGTGACCGGTCCCGGTAACCGCCCGCTGAAGTCGCTCTCCGATATGCTCAAGGGTAAGCAGGGTCGTTTCCGTCAGAACCTGCTTGGTAAGCGTGTGGACTACTCTGGCCGTTCCGTGATCGTGGTTGGTCCGCAGCTGGAAATGCATCAGTGCGGTCTGCCGAAGCAGATGGCGTTGGAGCTCTTCAAGCCTTTCGTTATGAAGCGCTTGGTGGAGCTTTCGCACGCGCAGAACATTAAGAGTGCTAAGCGTATGGTTGAGCGTTTCCGCCCGCAGGTGTGGGATGTTCTCGAAGAGATCATTACCGAGCATCCTGTGCTGCTGAACCGTGCACCTACCCTGCACCGTCTGGGTATTCAGGCGTTCGAGCCGAAGCTGGTTGAGGGTAAGGCTATTCAGCTGCATCCGCTCGTGTGCTCCGCGTTCAACGCTGACTTCGACGGCGACCAGATGGCGGTTCACCTGCCGCTCTCGCCCGAGGCTCAGGCTGAGGCACGCATCTTGATGCTCTCCTCGAACAACATCTTGAAGCCTTCGGATGGTCGTCCGGTAGCTGTTCCTTCGCAGGATATGATCATTGGCTTGTACCACTTGACCACCACACGCGAAGGTGAGAAGAACGAGGGCCACGCATTCTCGTCGATCGCTGAAGCTCTGATGGCGATGGATCGTCACGATATTGAGCTGTACACCAAGATTAAGGTGCGTCTCTCTGGTGACGAGTTTGTAGCGCCCGAGGGTTGGGAGGCCCCTGAGGGTTACACGTCTGGCGCTTCGATTCTGCTGGAGTGCACCGTCGGTCAGATTCTGTTCAACCAGACTTTGCCGAAGGATTATCCGTGGTTCTCTGGCGTTGCAGATAAGAAGGGGCTGGGCAAGCTCATTAACGATCTTGCTGAGAAGTACCCGATGGATATCGTGGCGCGTACCCTGGATAACCTCAAGAACGCTGGCTTCTACTGGGCATCGCGTTCGGGCGTGACCGTCGCCGTTTCTGATATCGCGACCCCGGCGACTAAGCCCGCGATTATGGAACGCTATGAGAAGCAGGCCTCCGCGATTGAGGATGAGTTCGAGGTCGGTATGATTGGCGACGACGAGCGCCGTGAAGAGCTCATCAAGATTTGGACCGAAGCTACCGATACGGTCGCTGAGGCTATGCGCGAGAATCTGAGCGACAACGGTGGTCTGAATACCATCTACCGCATGGTGACCTCTGGCGCACGTGGTAACTGGATGCAGGTTCGTCAGATTGCGGGTATCCGCGGTCTGGTGTCTAACCCGAAGGGCGAGATTATGCCCCGCCCGATTAAGTCCTCCTACCGTGAAGGGCTGTCGGTGTTGGAGTACTTCATCGCAACTCACGGTGCTCGTAAGGGTCTTGCCGATACCGCGCTGCGTACCGCTAACTCGGGTTACCTGACCCGCCGTCTGGTGGACGTTTCGCAGGATGTGATCGTGCGTGAACATGACTGCGGTACTCGCCGTGGTCTGGTGCTTCCGCTGATCGATGCCGACGGCAACCTCCACCCGGATGTTGAGACCTCTATCCACGGTCGTACCTTGGCAATTGATGTCAAGGACTCTGACGGTAACGTCATCGCATCCGCTGGTGAGGATGTTTCGGATGTGCTGATCGAGAAGCTGTTCAAGGCTGGCGTGAAGGAACTGCGTGTTCGTTCTGTGCTGACTTGCGAGTCCAGCATCGGCGTATGCGCCCTGTGCTACGGACGCTCGATGGCATCGAACGTTCTGGTTGATATTGGCGAGGCTGTAGGTATTATCGCGGCTCAGTCCATTGGTGAGCCCGGTACTCAGCTGACTATGCGTACCTTCCACACCGGTGGTGTTGCATCGGCTGACGATATTACCCAGGGTCTGCCCCGTATTCAGGAGCTCTTCGAGGCTCGTACCCCTAAGGGCGTGGCACCGATTTCTGAGGTTTCCGGCCGTGTGACCATTGAGGATACCGAAAAGTCGTACAAGATCGTCGTTACCCCGGATGATGGTTCCGAACCGCAGTCTTACACGGTTCTTCGCCGTGCGGCTTCGAAGCTGCAGACTGGCGACCACGTTCAGGTGGGCGATCAGCTGGCTGCTGGTGCGGTTGATCCGAAGGAGGTTCTGCGTATTCGCGGTCCTCGTGAGGCACAGAAGCACCTGGTGAGCGAGGTTCAGGGCGTGTATAAGTCTCAGGGTGTAGAGATCCACGATAAGCACGTTGAGGTTATTGTGCGTCAGATGCTCCGCCGCGTGACCGTCATTGAGTCTGGCGATACCGAGCTGCTGCCCGGTGAACTTGTGGACAACATTGTGTTCCAGAAGGCTAACCGTAAGGCGCTCGTTGAGGGCAAGAAACCTGCCGCTGGCCGTCCTGAGATGATGGGTATTACCAAGGCGTCGCTGGCCACCGAGTCCTGGCTGTCTGCCGCATCCTTCCAGGAGACCACTCGCGTTCTCACCCAGGCTGCGATGGAGGCTAAGACCGATCCGCTGCTTGGCCTGAAGGAGAACGTCATCATCGGTAAGCTGGTTCCCGCCGGTACCGGTTTGGCTCGCTACAACGATATTGAGGTTGAGCCCAGCCAGAAGGCGCGTGAGGAGCAGATGCAGGCGTTCGATGGCTTCGGCTACCAGAGCGCGTTTACCCAGCTGGGTGAAGATCCGTACCCCTACGCCAACAGCGGCTACATGGCTGTTCCCTTGGACGAGTACGGCCGCGGTCTTGAGTAAGACTCACATAATGGGTTCGTAAGCTCGATCGTGAATCGGGCCTAGTTTCCTAGATGATGGAGGCGGTTTCGGGAAGTTCCCGAAACCGCCTCCTGACGTTAGCTAGGGGAGAGGAGCATCCTATCCCAGTATTAAGTGATGAATACCATAATATATTTACTATGCTGGGCGGTGTTCTCTCCGAGTTCAGCTAGATTAACAGGATTTTAACCTGTATAGTCTTTATCCGAAGTACCTAGCCTCGGCGTGGAATTCACCACCGTGATTCCTTGTGATAGTTAATCGTGAGGTCTTGGGTCAACGAATCAATGGCAGTATGGATACCGTCCTTTGGTGTTGCCTGTGCGCTGACACCTAAATGCCATTTTTAAGTGTGCCCAAAAACTTTTTCATCAGAAATAAGTTTAAACTCGCTGAGAGCAAGAACCCGTGTGTCTAGATGGGCTGCGGGCTTCTGTAACCGAGAGCATTTTGTGGCAACACAAAATGCCAGTAAGTTCCCAAGGACTTGAAGACAGATAAGTCCACATAGTAACGGAGAAAACGTGCCTACTATTCAGCAGCTGGTCCGTAAGGGCCGGACTCCCAAGGTCGTTAAGACCAAGGCGCCCGCACTGAAGGGCAACCCTATGAAGCGTGGTGTGTGCACCCGTGTGTACACCACCACCCCGAAGAAGCCGAACTCGGCACTGCGTAAAGTCGCTCGTGTCAAGCTCAACGGTGGTATCGAGGTTACCGCATACATTCCCGGTGAGGGTCACAACCTGCAGGAGCACTCGATTGTGCTCGTTCGCGGTGGTCGTGTGAAGGACCTCCCCGGTGTTCGTTACAAGATCGTTCGTGGCGCTCTGGATACCCAGGGTGTTAAGGGTCGCGGCCAGGCTCGCTCCCGCTACGGCGCTAAGAAGGAGAAGAAGTAATGCCTCGTAAGGGTCCCGCTCCCAAGCGTCCCCTCGTAAACGATCCTGTTTACGGTTCTGCACTGGTTACCCAGCTCATTAACAAGGTTCTGTTGGACGGCAAGAAGTCCGTGGCAGAGCGCATCGTATACGGTGCTCTTGAGGGTGTTGAGAAGAAGACCGGTTCTGACCCGGTCGTCACCCTAAAGAAGGCTATGGACAACATCAAGCCCTCGCTTGAGGTTCGTTCCCGCCGTGTTGGTGGTGCAACCTACCAGGTGCCGGTCGAGGTTCGCCCCGGCCGTTCCACTGCTCTAGCTCTTCGCTGGTTGGTTGGCTTCTCGAAGCAGCGCCGCGAAAAGACTATGACTGAGCGTCTGATGAACGAGATCCTGGATGCCTCCAACGGTCTCGGCGCCGCTGTCAAGCGCCGCGAGGACACTCACAAGATGGCCGAGTCCAACAAGGCCTTCGCACACTACCGTTGGTAATTCTCTGTTCATAGCTTGTCGAGGTTATGGAGCCTGGCAGGCTTTCGGAGTATCTCATTTAGGGAGAAAAACGTGGCACTTGATGTGTACACTGACCTGAACAAGGTCCGCAACATCGGTATTATGGCGCATATTGACGCCGGTAAGACCACTACTACTGAGCGCATCCTGTTCTACACCGGTATTAACCACAAAATCGGTGAGACTCACGATGGTGCGTCAACTATGGACTGGATGGCTCAGGAGCAGGAGCGAGGTATTACTATTACCTCCGCAGCTACTACCTGCTTCTGGAAAGGCAACCAGATCAATATTATCGACACCCCCGGTCACGTTGACTTCACCGTTGAGGTGGAGCGTTCGCTGCGCGTGCTTGACGGCGCTGTAGCGGTATTTGACGGTAAGGAAGGTGTTGAGCCTCAGTCTGAGACCGTGTGGCGTCAGGCTGATAAGTACGACGTTCCCCGCATCTGCTTCGTTAACAAGATGGACAAGATGGGTGCGGACTTCTACTTCACCGTTCAGACTATTATTGATCGTCTGGGCGCTAAGCCGATCGTTATTCAGCTACCCATTGGTGCTGAGAGCGATTTCGTTGGCGTGGTTGACCTGCTCGAAATGAAGGCATACGTATGGCCCGGCGACTCTAAGGGCGACGTGACCATGGGGGCAGAGTACGAGACTCGGGAGATCCCTGCTGACCTGCAGGCTAAGGCTGAAGAGTACCGCGCAGAGCTGATCGAGGCTGTTGCCGAGTCCAGCGAGGAACTTATGGAGAAGTACCTCGAAGGTGAAGAACTCACGATTGATGAGCTCAAGGCTGGTATTCGCCAGCTGACCATCAACGGCGAGGCATTCCCCGTGCTCTGCGGTTCCGCATTCAAGAACCGTGGTGTTCAGCCCATGCTGGATGCTGTGATCGACTACCTGCCTTCCCCGCTGGATGTTCCCGACGTTGAGGGATCCAACCCCGCCGATGAGGAAGAGAAACTGTCTCGTAAGGCTTCCGTTGATGAGCCTTTCGCGGCCCTGGCTTTCAAGGTTGCAGCTCACCCGTTCTATGGTCAGCTCACCTATACCCGCGTGTACTCTGGGCACGCGGCTCAGGGTCAGCAGGTTCTTAACTCGACTAAGGGTAAGAAGGAACGTCTCGGTAAGCTCTTCCAGATGCACTCCAACAAGGAGAACCCGGTTGAGGAAATTACCGCAGGTCACATTTATGCGGCGATCGGTCTGAAGGATACGACTACCGGTGATACTCTGTGCGATCCTGCAAACCCGATCGTGCTTGAGTCGATGACCTTCCCCGCTCCCGTGATCTTCGTGGCAATTGAGCCTAAGACCAAGGGCGACCAGGAGAAGATGTCGACCGCAATTCAGAAGCTCTCCGCTGAGGATCCCACCTTCACCGTGTCGCTGAACGAAGAGACCGGTCAGACCGAGATCGGCGGTATGGGTGAGCTTCACTTGGACATCATTGTTGACCGTATGAAGCGTGAGTTCAAGGTTGAGGCTAACGTTGGTAAGCCTCAGGTTGCATACCGCGAGACTATCAAGAAGACCGTTGAGAAGGTCGACTACACCCACAAGAAGCAGACCGGTGGTTCCGGTCAGTTCGCGAAGGTGCAGGTTTCCTTCGAGCCGCTGCCTCTGGATGGCGAGGAACTGTATGAGTTTGAGGATAAGGTGACCGGTGGTCGCGTGCCTCGCGAGTACATTCCTTCTGTTGACGCTGGTATTCAGGACGCTATGAAGTTTGGTGTTCTGGCCGGTTATCCGATGGTCGGCGTGAAAGCAACCCTGATCGACGGTGCTTACCACGATGTCGATTCCTCTGAAATGGCGTTCAAGATCGCTGGTTCTATGGTCTTCAAGGAAGGCGCTAAGCGCGCTAACCCTGTCCTGCTGGAACCGCTGATGGACGTTGAGGTGCGTACCCCCGAGGAGTACATGGGCGACGTTATTGGCGACCTGAACTCTCGTCGTGGTCACGTGCGTTCCATGGAGGATGCATCCGGCGTCAAGATCGTCAAGGCTCTCGTACCGTTGACCGAGATGTTCGGCTACATTGGCGACCTGCGTGGTAAGACCCAGGGTCGTGCAGTGTTCTCGATGGCATTCGACAGCTACGGCGAGGTTCCCAAGAACGTCGCTGACGAGATCATTCAGAAGAGCCGCGGCGAGTAATTTCCCGTCTCTTCCCTAAGGGTCGCGGGTTGAGAAGCCCGTGACCCCTCACTAAAATTTTTAAATAAAAATCCACCATTGAAGGCATGGACAGTTTCATCTCTGCCGCGTAATCCGCTATTCTAGACGCTAGACCGTTTTTTGCGGGTTGCGCCGGAGCGAAGATCCGGGTGCATGTTTTCAATACGTTCTAGGAGGAACACTCTTGGCTAAGGCTAAGTTCGAGCGCTCCAAGCCTCACGTTAACGTCGGTACCATTGGTCACGTTGACCACGGTAAGACCACCCTGACCGCTGCTATCTCCAAGGTTCTGGCTGACAAGTACCCGGACCTGAACGAACAGCGCGACTTCGGTATGATCGACAGCGCTCCTGAGGAGCGCCAGCGCGGTATTACCATTAACATCGCTCACATTGAGTACCAGACTGAGAAGCGTCACTACGCACACGTTGACGCTCCCGGTCACGCTGACTACGTCAAGAACATGATTACCGGTGCTGCACAGATGGACGGCGCAATCCTCGTGGTTGCTGCTACCGACGGTCCCATGGCGCAGACCCGTGAGCACGTGCTGCTCGCTCGCCAGGTTGGCGTTCCCACCCTGCTGGTGGCATTGAACAAGGCTGACATGGTTGATGACGAAGAGCTTCTCGACCTCGTCGAGATGGAGGTTCGTGACCTCCTCTCCTCGCAGGAGTTCGACGGTGATGACGCTCCTGTGATCCGCGTGTCCGCTCTGAAGGCTCTCGAAGGTGACCCCGAGTGGGTTGCTAAGGTCGAGGAGCTTATGGAAGCAGTTGACACCTACATTCCGGATCCGGTTCGTGAGACCGACAAGCCCTTCCTTATGCCCATTGAGGACGTCTTCACCATTACCGGTCGCGGTACCGTTGTGACCGGTCGTGCAGAGCGCGGTACCCTGAAGATCAACTCTGAGGTTGAGATCGTTGGTATCCGCCCCATCCAGAAGACCACCGTGACCGGTATCGAGATGTTCCACAAGCAGCTCGACGAAGCATGGGCAGGCGAGAACTGTGGTCTGCTTCTGCGTGGTCTCAAGCGTGACGATGTTGAGCGTGGTCAGGTTGTTGTGGAGCCGGGCTCCATCACCCCTCACACCGAGTTCGAGGCAAACGTCTACATCCTCTCCAAGGATGAGGGCGGTCGTCACAACCCCTTCTACTCGAACTACCGTCCTCAGTTCTACTTCCGTACCACTGACGTGACCGGTGTTATTAAGCTCCCCGAGGGCACCGAAATGGTTATGCCCGGTGACAACACCGAGATGACCGTTGAGCTGATCCAGCCCATCGCTATGGAAGAAGGCCTCGGCTTCGCTATCCGTGAGGGTGGCCGCACCGTTGGTTCGGGTCGCGTTACCAAGATCATCAAGTAATTGCCGTAGCAACGACGATTCGCTGATGATGCGTTGAACAGCTTGCTCTTTCAACGCTAGCGATTTTAGAAGTCCCCCTGCATCATTGAATGCAGGGGGACTTCTACGTTTAACACTCCGCAGTCCTGGAGAGAGGGCGCTTCTGTGAGCGATAGTTTGTGTTTGGTATCTAGCCCCGGTGGCATTCCCCTAACCATAAGCACGGCTGGGGGAGGGCATGCTGGGGTGGATTGGGGGCACCTTCTTTTAGCGCGTCCTGCTTGGGCAGGCTTTTCTAGAACACGCTAAAAGGTAACGGGGTAAATAGTCCGGGATTGCATTACTTCACCTTACCCGTGCCTCCCTTATCCTCTCCATAAAAAGAGCCTTGATAGTGAATGAAGCGAAGTTTCCAATGCTTTATTCACTATCAAGGCTCTTTTGTAGGAGCTAGAACATCTGTAATATTTTAGGCTTGACTATTTCCGTTCGGGTTGTTGTGCTGTTGTGAGTATCCAGGATACTGTGCCTGACTATTGGGCTGGTTATAGCCTTGGTAAGGTTGCTGCCCTGCCCATGGAGCCTGTCCGTAAGGTGCGGATGCGCCATTCGGAGGTGCAAACCCGGCAGGCGCGCCCTGATACGGGTTCTGTGGAAGAGCGGGAGCCTGCTTATCCGCTGAAGGCCCCTGATCGCGAGCCAGCAAACGCCATACAACACCAGCAATGAGAAGTACCGAGATAATCATGAGTGTGAGCGGGTTGAGCCCGTTGAGTAGAAGCGCAAGATCTACCGTAACGAGAGCTGCGCTGACAAATACCCAGATACGGTCAAGAACAACGCTGACGAGTGCAGTCAGGAGAATGCCCAAGAGCATGATGACCGCACCTTGCTGAAGGTAACCGGTGCCCCATGCCATGATGGTGAGGATCCCCTGTAATCCTATACCCGTGTAGAGTAACGCCGCAGAGATACCTTGCTGAGCGGGGCGTTTCTCGATGAGGTTTCGGAGTATCTTAGAAGCCACGACAGCAAGCAGAATGAGGATCGCAGCTTCCAGCAGGCTCTGGAAGAACCCTGTCACCGAGAAATCCAGAAGGATTCGTGTAGTAAATGCCACCGGTGCGGCAACGATGGCTGTTGGCAGCATGCGTTTAGTGCTGACGGAGGCAAAGCTCAAAGCTGTAAGACCCCACAGCAGGGCGCTCTGTACCGTATCTTCGGAAGCAATCGAAGCAAAAGTCCAGAAGGCGATAGCTATGATCGCTGGAACCATCAAAAAGGTGTTGTGCGGGCCGTAGAATCGGGTGCTGTCATTGCGCTGAGAAACCAAATAGTTTTTCGAGGATCGGGCAGGACCGTGGAGCGGAAGCTGAATAACTTTCGCTGAGTTCTCCAACTGCACGTTAAGAGGCTGAAGCGAATCATACTTGCCGGGGATCTCGCGCTTCAGCAGGGTTGTTAGACCGTAGAGGACTGCACTGCATAGGGCAGCGGCAAGACCCTGGTAGATAACATATTCAGAGAACCGTGGGTGATTGAGGTTCAGCATATGATTGGTAACGGTATAACCTGTCAAAAGCAACGCGATAGAGGCGCATACTCGGAGCATAGCCAGGTTTGCTGTCTCCCCGAGCCCCCACAGCACCAGAACAGCAAGGGGGCAGAAGATGGCGGTGAACAGAGCGTTGTCTGAGTACACAAAGGGAGCAATGAAACCGGGCAGGCACGCTGTGTAGAAGATAATGTAAAACACAGTTCGTTCGCGTGGCTGGCGGCGAGTCATATACAGAATTCCACTCAGCAGACCTTGAATAAGGAGCAGCCCAGAGGCAGTGAGGAACACCTGATCAGAGGCAATGCTATTGGAAGCCCACAGCACAATGACTGACCACAACATCGGGAACCTAGACGTCATAAACATAATATGACGTTCCGAGGTTTCTTGAGGAATAATGTAAGACATTCCAAACATATAGATGCTGGTCAGAACCAGAACCCCGACTGCCCACCAGTCCCCAGTGGGGAAGAGGTAGTTCATCGATGTTGCTGCAACGCCTAAACCGCATAACGTGAGATAGATGCAGATGAGAGGCACAATCTTTTGATCTTTATAGGCACTCGATGCTCGGAGCGTCAAAAAGCCAAGAGCCAGAACCGCGAGAAGAGCGACAACATAGAGCGAGGTATCAAGGGGTGGGTCAACAACCTCGCGGGGAGTCCACGTGAAGATCGAACGCAGCAGAAAGAATACAACTGCCATGACAAGGTACACCAGAATTTCCCGGAAGGCTGTCAGAGAACGTTTCTGGGGTAGCATCTCGTAACGGAGCGCGGCGAACAATCCAAGAGCGGTAATGGTGAGAGCACCTGCTAGGAGGATACCTCGTACGCCCCATCCGAGCTGAAGCGTAAAGAGCAGGTGCATAGTACCTAGGAAGAGGAATATCTTCGTTGTACTCGATACAAGGAGCTGAGGCAGCTGAAGCTTGCGGGCGGTAAGCATGAGAATACCCGCTGTTACGAAGTACAGGTAGAAAGCGGATTCGTGCTGGCCTAGCAACATTAGGCTTAACCCACTGCTTATTCCAGCGATCAGGTATACGTACTCCTGAGCGGGGAGGTATTTACGGTATGCAGTAATAATACCCACGCAAAGCACAGCAAATACCCATGCACGCGGAAAGGTAACACCGTCTAGATGTACAAGCAGCATAAATTCTAGCCCAGTTGGGAAAGAATTTATATTGGTCAGAAGTACATGTGGCATTTCGATAAAAGTGACGAATGCAGCAAAAATAATGCTTATATAGGTATCAATCCGAACATCCCAGCGCATGATGGGATGCTTAGGTAGATTCGCTTTCATTTCACGCTGCATAAGGGGGTACCCTCCCAAGACTGCGAGAAGGTGCAGCGCATATAGGCCCATGAGGACAACTATGACGGTAATGGGCCTCTCTAAGCCCCAGCCGAAACTGATCAGGGCGATGAACGGGTAGAGGCGAGCCTGAACGTAGTAGTCAAGCTTGTGTTCCAGAGCGGTAAAGACGAAAGCGTGAGCTGACATAACGGAGAAGACTATGCCCATATCAGAGCTGCTCATCTGCGGTATAAAGAAGAGCACAACGACCGCTGTGACGGGAACGAAAATACGGGAGGATTCTAAAAGACCCTCACGCAAACCGGTAGGTACAAGGCGCGAATTCAGGCGTATGAGCAGGCCCAGGATAATGGCGAGTACCGTGAGCGCGACGAAGTACCACACAAAGGGGAGAGCGGCTACGTTCGTGGCGGCAAGCGCATCCGAGACGAAGAAAGAAATAAGAACATAAGCCATCACCCTGTTGCGCATAAAAGAGCAGGCCAGAATAATCGCAGCTGTGCCAACGAGTGAGACCAGCAGCCAGATGAGGCTTCCGTCATTCCAAAGTCCCAGAACATAGGTTGCGATACCGGTAAGGGGTAAAAGTGCTAAACCTGTGGCGGTGAATGAGTAGGATGCGATGCGCAAACGTACCACGGTTTTGTAGGTAATAAGACCTGCGCTGTAGAAAAGTAAACTACCTAATCCTAGGCCAGCTACACGAAGAATAACGCTGGTCCTATCTTGCGAGGTGATTGAGGTGATGAACAGCGCTGCAGAACCGATGAGGAGCAATGAGCCCAAGTAAAGCAAGACATTGAGGAAAAGATCTTCGGCACGGCGGCGTGGCAAAGAACGGGTGGTCTGCTGGGGAGCCTGCATCGTTGCCTGTGATGGATCAGAATACCACGTTGTTTGTGGGTTTTGGCCCTGCCAAGGCATCTGTGCCTGAGGGTATGAATACCCGGCTGGTGTCTGAGGAGACTGCCCTGAACCCTGTGGCTGAGTGCCGGAGGGGAATTCGTGGTTGGGGGTAGACATGATATTTACTCCTTTAATGATTTACCTATTTTCACCATAGACGAATGCGGAGCATAGATTCTTTGATTTGATGCTTTATTCGGCATAGAGGTTTCTGGAAAAAGAATGAGAGAATCCTGAGTGTGAAATAACCGCATTTTAAGGATCAATTCTGGTTTTCGAGATTTCCTCTTGATAAATTCTCTGGACACTCAAACGATATGAAAAAATAAAATAATGAACCTCAGCATGAGAGTCAGGCAGGACTGCGAAGCAAAGGCATGTATCCTTGCCAGTAATTGTGTTTTTAACAACAACCTTTGAATCTGCTTGCGTGAGATGGTGAGTTTTGAGAGAATGGACGACGTTGTAAAAGCGTTTATCTGTTCTAGATAAGCCCACATATGACCCGGTCCGAGGAATGAAGGGACGAGTCTGTCTTACGGCAGGCGACACGCCCGAGTTCGGGGGTCGGTGCCCATGCGGGGTGAGGAACCCGGTTTCACCGGATTCAGTCCGTGGTGGGCGGCGCACGTGATGAATATATCGCGTTCCTTAAGCGCCATGATAAGGGGCACAAGCTCCGATACAGGGAATACATCAAGAAAGAGAGTCCGACAGATGGCGGGACAGAAAATCCGCATCCGTCTGAAGTCCTATGATCACGAGGTCATTGATTCTTCGGCACGGAAAATCGTCGAAACGGTAAAGGGTGCAGGCGCAACTGTAGTTGGCCCCGTGCCGTTGCCGACTGAGAAGAACGTATACTGCGTTATTCGTTCTCCCCATAAGTACAAGGACAGCCGCGAGCACTTCGAGATGCGTACGCACAAGCGTCTGATCGACGTTGTTGATCCGACCCCTAAGGCTGTTGATGCCCTCATGCGTCTTGACCTGCCGGCAGACGTGAACATCGAGATCAAGCTGTAGAGGATCGCATCTCATGACTAACAAATTCGAGCGCCAGGTGAAGGGTCTGCTGGGTACTAAACTTGGCATGACTCAGGTCTGGGACGAGGACGGCAAAGTTGTGCCGGTGACCGTCGTCAAGGCCGATTCTAACGTTATTACTCAGATCCGTAACCAGGAAACTGACGGCTACCACGCTGTGCAGATCGGTTTCGGTTCCATCGATTCTCGCAAGGTTACCAAGCCTCTGGCTGGTCACTTCGAGAAGGCCGGTGTTACTCCCCGTCGTCACCTCGTCGAACTGCGCACCGCAGACGCTGCTGAGTATTCCCTCGGTCAGGAATTGACCGTTGAGATGTTCGAGCCCGGTCAGAAGGTAGACGTCGTTGGCAAGACCAAGGGTAAGGGTTTCGCAGGTGTTATGAAGCGTCACGGCTTCAAGGGTGTTGGCGCATCGCACGGTCAGCACAAGAACCACCGTAAGCCCGGTTCCATTGGTGGTGCATCCTATCCCGCACGCGTGTTCAAGGGTATGCGCATGGCTGGCCGTATGGGCGCAGCTCGTCACACCACTTTGAACCTGACTATCCAGGGTGTGGACGCAGAGAACAATGTCCTGCTGATCAAGGGTGCAATCCCCGGTCCTAAGGGCGGCGTTGTTCTGGTTCGTACCGCTGTGAAGGGAGCCTAGTACATCATGGCTGTCAAAACCCTTAAGGTAGATCTGCCCGCAGAGATTTTCGACGCGCAGGCATCCGTACCCCTGCTGCACCAGGTTGTCGTTGCACAGCTTGCTGCCGCACGTCAGGGTACACATAAGACCAAGAACCGTGGTGAAGTTTCCGGTGCAGGTCGCAAGCCCTTCAAGCAGAAGGGTACCGGTAATGCACGTCAGGGCTCCATCCGCGCTCCGCATATGACCGGTGGTGGCGTGGTGCACGGTCCGACCCCGCGTAACTACGCACAGCGCACCCCCAAGAAGATGATCGCCGCAGCACTGCGTGGCGCTCTCTCTGACCGCGCTCGTCACGACCGCATCCACGTGGTGGAGAACTTCATCTCTGGTGAGACTCCCTCGACTAAGGCTGCTAAGGCTGCATTCGCAGAGCTTACCGATCGCAAGAATGTTCTGTTCGTTATCGATCGTGCAGAGGATGTGCTGGCACTGTCCGCACGTAACCTGCAGAAAGTTCACGTGCTCTACGCAGATCAGCTCAACACCTACGATGTGCTGGTTTCGGATGATGTAGTCTTCACCAAGGCGGCATACGACGCATTCGTAGCTGCTAATCAGAAGAAGGAGGGCGCTAAGTAATGAGCGTTTCCACCAAGTCTGTGTACGACGTAATTATCGCTCCTGTTGTTTCTGAAAAGAGCTATGGACAGATCGACGAAGACAAATACACTTTCGAGGTCGCTCCGGATTCAAACAAGCTTGAAATCAAGCAGGCTATCGAAACAATCTGGGACGTCAAGGTTGCTTCCATCAATACTATGAACCGTAAGGGAAAGCGGAAGCGCACCCGTTTCGGTTGGGGCTCTCGTAAGGACACCAAACGTGCCATCGTGACCCTCAAGGAAGGCCGTATCGACATCTTCGGCGGTCCGCAGGCATAAGGCTCGCGGAGACCACTTTAACGAAGGAAAGAAATATCTCACATGGGTATTCGTAAGTATAAGCCGACGACCCCGGGTCGCCGCGGTTCGAGCGTTGCTGATTTCGTTGAAATCACCCGCTCCACCCCGGAAAAGTCCCTGCTTCGTCCGCTTCACAAGACCGGCGGCCGTAACAACACCGGTCGTATCACCACTCGTCATAAGGGTGGCGGACACAAGCGTCAGTACCGTCTGATCGACTTCCGCCGTCACGATAAAGACGGTGTGAATGCACGCGTTGCGCACATCGAGTACGATCCAAACCGTACCGCACGCATCGCACTGCTGCACTACTTCGATGGTTCTAAGCGTTACATTATCGCTCCGAACAGGCTCTCTCAGGGCGACATCGTCGAGTCTGGCCCTTCAGCCGACATCAAGCCCGGCAACAACCTGCCCCTGCGCAACATCCCCGTAGGTACCGTGCTCCACTGTGTTGAGCTCCGTCCTGGTGGTGGCGCAAAGCTGGCACGTTCCGCTGGTGCTTCGGTTCAGCTGGTTGCTAAGGAAGGCAAGTACGGTCAGCTCCGTCTGCCCTCCGGCGAAATCCGTAACGTGGATGTTCGCTGCCGCGCAACCGTGGGCGAGGTTGGCAACGCAGAGCAGTCCAACATCAACTGGGGTAAGGCAGGCCGCAACCGCTGGAAGGGCATCCGTCCGACCGTTCGTGGTGTGGTTATGAACCCGGTTGACCACCCGCATGGTGGTGGTGAGGGTAAGACCTCCGGTGGTCGTCACCCGGTTAACCCCAACGGTAAGCCCGAGGGTCGTACTCGTCGTCCCAATAAGGAAAGCGACAAGCTCATCGTTCGTCGCCGTCGTACTGGCAAGAAGCGCTAAGGAGCCTGACACATGCCTCGTAGTTTGAAGAAGGGCCCTTTCGTTGATCAGCACCTCTACCTGAAGGTAGCGGCTCAGAACGAGAAGGGCACCAAGAATGTTATTAAGACTTGGTCCCGTCGCTCGATGATTATTCCCGATATGCTCGGGCACACCATCGCAGTGTACGACGGACGCAAGCACGTACCGGTATTCATTACCGAGTCGATGGTTGGGCACAAGCTCGGCGAGTTTGCACCCACCCGCACTTTCCGCAGCCATGTGAAGGACGACCGTAAGGGTAAGCGTCGCTAATCGGATAATCCGATCAGTTACGTTTCCTTTTCGGCATAAGACGAAAGAGAGATAGGCAATGGAAGCCAAGGCATCAGCGCGTTTTGTTCGCGTTACGCCTATGAAGGCCCGCCGTGTCGTCAACCTGATCCGTGGTAAGCAAGCGGAAGAGGCTCTGGCGATTCTGAAATTCGCACCCCAGGGTGCTTCAGAACCGGTATATAAAATCGTTGCTTCGGCAGTAGCAAACGCTCGCCAGAAGGCGACCCAGGAAGGTCTGCCGTTCCGCGAGGAAGAGCTGTTCATCAGCGAAGCATTCGTGAATGAAGGTCCGACCATGAAGCGCATTCAGCCCCGCGCGCAGGGTCGTGCATACCGTATCAATAAGCGCACCAGCCACATCACCGTGGTAGTTGCTACCCCGGAGAAGGAGGAGGACCGCTAAATGGGTCAGAAAATTCACCCGAACGGTTTCCGACTGGGCATTACCACCGAGCACGTCTCCAAGTGGTTCGCTGATTCCAACAAGCCCGGCGAGCGTTACGCAGACTTCGTTCGCGAAGATGTGAAGATCCGCGAGCTTTTGGCAAAGAACCTGGATCGTGCGGGCGTTGCAAAGGTTGAGATTGAGCGTACCCGTGACCGTGTGCGTGTGGATATCCACACCGCGCGTCCCGGTATCGTCATCGGCCGCCGTGGCGCTGAAGCAGACCGCATCCGTGGCGAGCTTGAGAAACTGACCGGCAAGCAGATTCAGCTGAACATTCTTGAGGTTTCTAACCCCGATCTGTCAGCTCAGCTGGTTGCTCAGAGCATTGCAGAACAGCTTGCAGCGCGTGTTGCATTCCGCCGTGCTATGAAGAAGGCAATCCAGTCCGCACAGCGTGCAGGCGCAAAGGGTATCCGTATCCAGTGCTCCGGTCGCTTGGGCGGTGCTGAAATGTCCCGTTCCGAGTTCTACCGTGAAGGTCGTGTGCCCCTGCACACCCTGCGTGCGAACATCGATTACGGTTTCTTCGAAGCCAAGACTACCTTCGGTCGTATTGGTGTGAAGGTCTGGATCTACAAGGGCGACTTGACCGACAAGGAACTGGCAGCTCAGCAGGCAGCCAACAACCGTCGCGGCAACCGCCGTGATGGTGATCGCCGCCGCTCCGGTGGCCGTGGTCCCCGTCGTGAACGCCGCAACGAGAATGCTTCGGCAAACACCGAAGCCAAGACTGCAGAGAACGGTGAGGCATAAATGCTTATTCCCCGTCGAGTAAAGTTCCGTAAGCAGCACCACCCCAAGCGTCATGGTCTCGCAAAGGGCGGCACCGAGGTTAGCTTCGGTGAATGGGGCATTCAGGCTCTTTCGCCCGCATATGTGACCAACCGTCAGATTGAGGCTGCACGTATTGCAATGACCCGTCACATCAAGCGTGGCGGTAAGGTCTGGATTAACATTTACCCGGACCGTCCGTTGACCAAGAAGCCTGCCGAAACTCGTATGGGTTCTGGTAAGGGTTCACCCGAGTGGTGGGTTGCTAATGTTAAGCCCGGTCGAGTCATGTTTGAGATCGCCGGTGTATCCGAAGAGGTGGCTCGCGAGGCACTGCGCCTGGCAATCCACAAACTCCCGATGAAGGCACGTGTTGTGCGTCGCGAAGGTGGTGAATAAGCGAGATGGCAGTTGGATCCAAGGATCTGAGCATCGATAAGCTCGCAGAGCTCTCCAACGAAGAGCTGGCTGCAAAGCTGAGCGAATCGAAGAAGGAACTCTTCAACATCCGTTTCCAGGAAGTCACCGGTCAGGCTAACGCTGGTCGTCGCCGCACCATCAAGCGTGATATCGCACGTATCTACACCGTGCTGCGTGAGCGCGAGCTCGGTATTCGTCCCGCAACCGAAGGTGAGTCCAAGTGAGTGAAGTAAAGAACGAAGAGCGCGGCTACCGTAAGTCCCGCCGCGGCTACGTTGTCTCCGACAAGATGGACAAGACCGTTGTCGTCGAGGTCGAGGATCGCGTGAAGCACGCACTCTACGGTAAGGTTATGCGCCGTAGTTCCAAGATCAAGGCACACGACGAGCAGAATGTCTGCGGTGTTGGTGACTATGTTCTGTTGGCAGAGACCCGTCCGCTATCCGCTACCAAGCGTTGGCGTGTCGTGGAGATCCTAGAGAAAGCTAAGTAAGCGCCTAGGACTCTGCTTGAGCACTATACGAGGTAGGGCCTCTTCCCCATAATTCCGTGGGGGAGAGGCCCTACCTCTATGTTCTATACGTCTCTTATATGAAAGATGTACAGATGATGAAACGAAATATGTTCACAGTACTTTATGAAAACTTTACTTTTTGAATATGGTTGAAAATCCGCTCTAGTATTGCTTACTATCGAAGGTACGCTTACTAAGTAAAACCTATATTTGACGTGGTTTCGCTGATTAGTGAGCCTCTAGGGCGTTATGCCCTCCGACACACTGCATACTGAGGAACACAGACATGACTCCTTCATCTAATCACGGCGTATCTCGACCCACGCAGAGAGCACTAGCGTCTGCTGGAACCGTATCGCTTGTGGTGGCATCGTTAAGCGCGATACCTGCATCGTTTGCTAATGAGCAACAGCCCGCTCCCCACGACAACAGTTCTGGTTGTCGTAATATTGCGATCACCGCTGATCGATACCAGGGGCTTCCGGGCGAATATCAGCTGGCATATTCCGACTACACCCGGAACCTTTATACAACATTCTCAAATGGACGTCCGCCCGTTTACACCGGTGGTGTTGGAGTGTGGACAACCTACGGCGAAATCCCAACCCTCGATGAAGTTATGCTGCCGGGAACCGTAGATTTTGTACCTAGCGGGCAGACCGAAGCGACAAGTAAGCAACTTGCTTCTCCTGACGGTATTGCGATTGATGATGCACACGGTACCATCTGGGTAACCCAGACTCGTACCAACTCGGTAACCGTGTACGATCTGTACACCAAGAAGGAACTGTGGACCAGCTACGATGCGCAGAATCCGGAAAACGGGTCTGTATCGCGTCCTCGTGAGGTTAAGGTTGATGCGAAGTCAGGGAAAGCATTCGTATCTGGTTCTGGCGGCGTTACTGTGTTTGACCTGAAGAGCCACCGGGTTATTCAGAAAATCAACTTTACGAGCTCCGACGGCTCTGCTGATACGGGTATGAATATGGAGCTGGATTCCGAAGGCGGTCGCCTCTACGTACCTTCGCTGAATTCGGGAACGTTGAAGGTTATTAATACCGAAACTCTCGCCGTCGAGCAGACTATCGAGCTGCATAAAGAAGTGGCGGACGCGCAGCTGCGTCCCTCCGACGTAACGATTGATAAGTCCTTGGGCGAAATCTATGTTTCGTCCCAGGGCGATATGGACCGCGAGACAAAAGTTTCTAAGGGGAACTCTGGTATCACGGTTTACGACTTAAAGACGGGCGAGTACAAGAAGAGCATTAATTTCGGGAAACAGACGCTGGCGATTACTGCCGACGAAGAGCATGACGTGGTTTATGCTACCGATTTTGCCACCGGAAAGATCGGCGTTATTGACGGTCGTACCGGCTCCATCACGCATGAGGTGAGCACGGGTGCAGAAGGCGGAGCTAACGACGTTCTCGTAACCCCCGAAGGCGAAGTCTACGCGGTTGTCAGAGACAAGTTTGCTGATAACGTGACGACGGGGTACACGCTGGATCCCACCACCGGTAAATTTAAAGAGGCGGCAAGCACTGAACCTAAGGGTGAGAACGGGGCAGATACTCCGATCGCGGTAAATTCCCTTGTCAAGATTACTCCGACGTTTACTGCTGTTCCAAACATTCCTCAGTGCGATCCCGTGCAGACTCAGCAGGTTGTCGCCACGACTTCAACAGCAGGTGCTGTATATCCTAGGGGCACCAGCACTGCTCCCTCACAAACCTCTAATGGCGATACCCCCGTTTTCTCGGATGTTCCTGAAGGTTCTCCCTTTTACGCCGATATTCAGTGGTTGGCGCATCAGCGGCTTTCTTTTGGGTGGGCTGATGGTACCTATCGCCCCCAGCAGCCGGTAGATCGTGGGGCTATGGCGGCGTATTTTTACCGTCTAGCGGGTTCTCCCGAGGTGGTACTTCCTGAGACCTCACCTTTTAAAGATGTCGATTCGTCGCATCCTTTCTACAAAGAGATTGTGTGGATGTCCCAGCAAGGCATTACAACCGGGTATGAGGATGGAACTTATCGTCCCAATGCATCGGTAAATCGTGGAGCGATGGCGGCTTTCTTCTTCCGTTATGCGAAGGTGACAAACTATGAGGCACCGCAGACTCCTCAGTTCAAGGACGTCGATCGTAATAATCCGTTCTACCGCGAGATTTCCTGGTTTAAGGACCAGCGCATCACGACTGGCTGGGGTGACGGCACTTTTCGTCCGAACGAGCCTATTCAGCGTGCTGCGATGGCGGCTTTCATCCACCGATTCGCTGTCAAATAAATAAGAGGCGACACAAGCGAGTACGCGGTTACCGAGGCGGTGCTTACCCCATGTTCGTGGGGTAAGCACCGCCTTGTTACTGTTATTTGGAGTATTCGAGGTAAATCCATTGCTCAGGTGAACGTGGGCATGAGAGAGCCACGATCTTGAGTGAGTACCGCTGCTATTTGCCTAAATAGTAGAGAATAACGCCGCGACCTTCGACGGTGACGGCGTTATTTGACAGTTAAAAGCGGTTCGGCTCCTGCAGACGGACTAGCAAGGAATATGGGACCCAAGAAATCTGTCTGATAAGAGCCGAACCTGTAAAATGACGCAAGCGTCTTAACCATTATGATGCAAAATGTTAGATTTTGCATCATGTTCACGAATAAAAGAGAAAAAATCTTGTTAATTCATGAAGTTATCTATCTTTATATCCGTAATGTGTCTAATATGCAGGTACACGAGTCTTAAGTGTCATAAGCCAGTTTCATCCAGGAAGTACAGAGCTTCGGGCGTTTTATAGAGTATGTTGCGTTATGGTGCTGGTAGGAACTTATTTAAGGGGCAATGTTCGCTTCGACGTGGGACATGCTAAGCGGCAGAGCATATGATGGGTAGAAATTTCCGAGCCCCTCATGCGGAAGACAGTGACATGGTTCAAATCTTGAGCCTCACAATTTGTAAAGCTCATGAGAATCTTGAGCAGCATCAAGTTGGGGCCAATCCTAAAACTCATAAGCTTTTTTGTTAGCGGAAGTTTCAAACATGCTCGCACGCGTGGGAATGCCGTTGCGACAACCGCCCGCGTTAACCCGAATACCTTGGTATCGAGACGCTTGCAAAATGACCGGCTGTACTGGAAGAGTATCTTCAAACGGCAGGGCAGTACTACCTCCAAAGCCCATATGGTTCGGTACTCGATAACCGCGACAGTAATGTTTGGGTGGGCGGCGCAAACACTGTCGGTGATGGTATACGCGCAGGATAATTTTTCACCAGTATAGAACTCTGTCCGAGTTGCAGAACCTGAAGGGTCTGACAGTGATACTCTCGCTGCGACGGTTGCGGTAACCCGCAAGATGGTGCCATTTAGCGCATACTCCCGCACTGTCTTCTAAGAACCTGAGAATGTGTGCATTGAAGCCCGGTATGATGCGCTATGCCTCACGATAAATCCTTTGAAATATCAGGAAAATTCCGGTAAAGTTTTAAGACTGTGTGGCTATACCCAGATATAGTCTCATAACCACGGGTTTCTCGTGCCAGTGCATAATGCCGCTATAACGGGTGGATACGCCCGCTTACGCGGGTCCAAATGCTCCTGGCATGGGTTACCCCAGGCGTTTCCGCTAACCCGTGCATCCTTATGATGCTGTGGGCCCGGGGCGTCAATCGATCCCGTAAAAATGTTCCGCAAGGCTGGCTCGCGCCTGAAGGCGAGTCGGAACCGGCGAGACGACAGGAGAAATATGATTCAGCAGGAGTCGCGACTGAAGGTCGCCGATAACACTGGTGCGAAGGAAATCCTGACCATCCGTGTGCTTGGTGGTTCCTCGCGTCGCTACGCAGGCATCGGCGATATTATCGTCGCAACCGTCAAGGATGCAATTCCTGGCGGCACTGTTAAAAAGGGTGACGTTGTGAAAGCAGTCGTCGTCCGTACCAAGAAGGCAACCCGTCGCGCAGACGGATCCTACATCAAGTTCGACGAGAACTCAGCAGTTATTCTGAAGAACACTGATGGTGATCCCCGTGGTACCCGTATCTTTGGTCCCGTTGGTCGTGAACTTCGCGATAAGAAGTTCATGAAGATTGTTTCGCTGGCTCCGGAGGTGCTCTAACTTATGGCTAAGATCAAGTCCGGCGACCTGGTTCAGGTTATTTCCGGTGCAGACAAGGGTAAGCAGGGCAAAGTTCTGAAGGTTATCCCCAAGGAAAACCGCGTGATTGTTGAGGGCGTTAAGGTCGTCACCAAGCACACCAAGGCAAACCCCGTAACCGGCGCAGCAGGCGGTATTCAGAAGGTGGAGGCACCGATTCACGTTTCGAACGTGGCAATCGTTGATCCTGAGACCGAGAAGCCGACCCGTGTTGGTTTCCGCGAAGAGACTGTAGAGCGTAATGGCAAGCAGCGTACCGTTCGCGTGCGCGTTGCTAAGCGTTCGGGGAAGGATATCTAATGAGCGAGACCAAGATTACCCCCCGCTTTAAGACCAAGTACGCTGAGGTTGTCGTTCCCGCGCTGCAGGAAGAGTTCAAATACCAGAACGTCATGCAGACCCCGAAGTTCGTTAAGGTCGTCGTAAATATGGGTGTTGGCGAGGCAGCTCGCGATGCAAAGCTCATGGACGGCGCTATCCGCGATCTCACCGCTATTACCGGTCAGAAGCCGGTTGTAACCCGTGCCAAGAAATCCATCGCACAGTTCAAACTGCGTGAAGGCATGCCAATCGGCGCACACGTTACCCTGCGTGGCGACCGCATGTGGGAGTTCCTGGACCGCCTGGTTACCCTGGCTCTGCCCCGTATCCGCGATTTCCGCGGTCTTTCCGATCGCCAGTTCGACGGTAATGGCAACTACACCTTCGGCCTCACCGAGCAGTCCATGTTCCACGAAATCGATCAGGATTCGATCGACCGCGTGCGTGGTATGGACATCACCGTGGTGACCAGCGCCAAGACCGACGATGAAGGCCGTGCCATGCTGAAGGCACTGGGCTTCCCGTTCAAGACCAACTAACGACTACGTTGCAGGTCCAGAGTCTGTTACCGCAGATTAGGGAAACCACAACGAGGAAGGGCTACAGCCCAAAATGACTATGACTGATCCGGTCGCAGATATGCTGACCCGTTTGCGCAACGCAAACTCCGCATACCACGACACCGTATCTATGCCCTACTCGAAGCTCAAGGCTCGCATCGCCGAGATCCTGAAGGCTGAGGGCTACATTGCCGATGTTAAGGAAGAGGAAGCAAAGGTTGGCAAGACCCTGACCCTCGTTCTTAAGTACGGTCCGTCCCGCGAGCGTTCCATCGCTGGCGTGCGTCGTATTTCCAAGCCGGGCCTGCGTACCTACGCAAAGTCCACGAACCTGCCTCGGGTTCTGGGTGGTCTCGGTACCGCTATTCTGTCCACCTCCTCGGGCCTGCTCACTGATAAGCAGGCTGCGAAGAAGGGTGTGGGCGGCGAAGTTCTCGCCTACATCTGGTAGTCGGTTAGAAGAGAAAGGAAGAGAAGAATGTCACGTATTGGACGTCTCCCCATCTCGGTTCCAGCCGGCGTTGAGGTAAAGGTCGATGGCAACCTGGTGACCGTTAAAGGTTCCAAGGGTGAGCTGAGCCACCAGGTGGCTTCCCCCATTACTGTTGCTCTAAACGACAATGAAATCGCGGTATCGCGCCCGAACGACGAGCGTGTTTCTCGCTCTCTGCATGGTCTGACTCGTACCCTGATTCAGAACATGATTATCGGTGTGACCAACGGCTACGAGAAGAAGCTGGAAATTGTTGGTACCGGTTACCGTGTGACCGCGAAGGGTAACGACCTGGAATTCGCTCTAGGTTACTCCCACCCGATTAGCGTCTCTGCACCCGAAGGTGTTTCCTTCGCCGTGGAAGGCGCTAACAAGCTGACCATTTCGGGTATCGATAAGCAGCTCGTCGGTCAGGTTGCAGCAAACATTCGTGGTCTGCGTAAGCCCGATCCCTATAAGGGCAAGGGTGTTCGCTACGCAGGTGAGCACATCCGCCGCAAGGTCGGAAAGGCTGGTAAGTAAACATGGCTATCAAGTCGAAGGCATCGCAGCGTGCACGCCGTCACGCTCGCATCCGCAAGTATGTTTCGGGTACCGCTGCGCGTCCGCGCCTGTGCGTCACCCGTTCGAGCCGTCACATGTTCGTTCAGGTTATCGACGATGTCAAGGGCGTAACCCTGGCATCCGCCTCCACTATGGAAGCAGAGCTTCGTGCCGCAACCGATCTGGACAAGACCGCTAAAGCAAAGCGCGTTGGTGAGCTTGTAGCAGAGCGCGCTAAGGCAGCCGGTATTGAAACTGTCGTGTTTGACCGCGGCGGCAATAAATACCACGGTCGTGTTGCAGCAGTTGCTGATGGCGCACGTGAAGGAGGTCTGGCACTCTAATGAGCGAACAGAACGTAAAGGAAACTCAGGTGAGCGAAGCAGTAGCAGCTGAAACCGCTGAGACTTCCAAGCAGCGCGAAGAGCGCCGCAACAACCGCGGCGAGCGTCGCGGTCGCGGTGATCGTAAGAACCGCGCACGCGAGGAGGAAAAAGATAAGTACATCGAGCGCGTGGTAACCATCAACCGTGTGTCCAAGGTCGTCAAGGGCGGTCGTCGCTTCAGCTTCACCGCTCTGGTCGTTGTTGGTGACGGTAATGGCATGGTCGGCGTTGGCTACGGCAAGGCTAAGGAAGTTCCAGCAGCTATTGCCAAGGGTGTTGAGGAAGCTAAGAAGAACTTCTTCCGTGTGCCCCGCATCGAGAACCGCACTATTCCCCACCGCGTACAGGGTGAGGAAGCAGCAGGCGTTGTGATGCTCCGCCCGGCAACCGCTGGTACCGGTGTGATCGCTGGTGGTCCGGTGCGTGCAGTGCTCGAAGCAGCAGGTATCCATGATGTGCTGTCGAAGTCTCTCGGTTCCTCGAACCAGATCAACATTGTTCACGCAACCGTTGCAGCACTCAAGCAACTGGAAGAGCCTCTGGCAGTTGCAGCCCGTCGTGGTCTGCCCAACGATGAGGTTATCCCCAGCTACCTGCGCAACACCAAGTCCGATAAGGCAGGTGCGTAATGGCTAAGCGTATTCAGCCCAGCGACGCAAAGCTGGAAATTACCCAGGTTAAATCCTATGTTGGTCAGAAGCAGAACATGCGCGACACCCTACGTTCCCTCGGCCTTAAGCGCCCGGGCAACAAGGTAGTGCGCACTGCCGACCCCGTCACCGTTGGCATGGTTAACACCGTTGCTCACCTGGTGAAGGTTGAGGAGGTCAAGTAAGATGGCAGACGCTATCAAGATTCACGATCTGCGCCCGGCACCGGGTGCCCACAAGGCAAAGACCCGCGTAGGCCGCGGTGAAGGCTCAAAGGGTAAGACCGCAGGTCGCGGTACCAAGGGTACCAAGGCTCGTTACCAGGTTCGTCCCGGCTTCGAGGGCGGTCAGCTTCCGCTGCACATGCGCCTGCCGAAGCTGCGCGGATTCAAGAACCCGTTCCGTACCGAGTACCAGGTTGTTAACCTGAAGCGCATTCAGGAACTGTTCCCCGAAGGTGGCGAGGTCACCGTCGAGAACCTGGTTGCTAAGGGTGCCGTTCGTAAGAACGAGCTTGTGAAGGTTCTGGGCGACGGCGACATCACCGTTAAGGTGAACGTTGTGGTTGATAAGGCTTCTGCATCCGCAATCTCTAAGATTGAGGCGGCAGGCGGTTCTGTAACCGTTAAGTAGTCTTCAGACTCACTAGATGGCTCCCGCACTTGAGGCGGGGGCCATCTTCTTTGAACAGCAAAAGTCTGCATTAAAGCTTTTATGATGTATTTAACGTCTCAGAAATTCTAGAAAATTCATCTTAAATAACGCTCACAGAATACAAAATACACATATCTCGCGCCGTGGTTATCGACAACACCGGTGAACAGGCTAGACTGGAAGGTATGTGTTTAGCGTGTTCCTAACATCTGTGTTAGCGAATACATACCCCAAGATTTTCAGGAGGACATGTGCTTAGCGCGTTCGGGCGAGTCATTAAGACCGCCGACCTGCGACGTAAGCTGCTGTTTACCCTAGGCATGATTGTGCTGTACCGTATGGGCACCTTCATTCCCGCCCCCGGTATTTCCTACGGCACGGTTCAGCAGTGTCTTAACGCCAACCAAACTCACGGTGGCGCCTACGACATCATCAACCTGTTCAGCGGTGGTGCACTCCTACAGCTTTCTATCTTCGCGCTGGGCGTGATGCCCTACATTACGGCAAGCATTATTATTCAGCTGTTGCGCGTGGTCATTCCTCGTTTCCAAGAGCTACACGATGAAGGGGCTCAGGGACAGGCCAAACTCACTCAATATACCCGTTATCTCACTATCGCTCTTGCGCTTCTCAACGCGACCACGATTGTGTCTATGGCACGCTCTGGCGTGCTTCTGGGGAACTGCCCCGGTATTATCCCGCAAGACGATGTGCTGCACATCCTGGTTATTATCATTACTCTGTGTGCCGGTACCGGCGTCATCATGTGGATGGGCGAGCAGATTACTGAGCGCGGCGTAGGCAATGGCATGTCTTTGCTTATTTTCACCTCAATTGCTTCCTCGTTCCCGAATGCTCTGGGCTCCATCCTGGAACAGCAGGGTCCGTTCGTCTTCTGGTCCGTATGCCTTGTGGGCCTTGCCGTGATGCTTGCGGTGGTCTACGTGGAGCAGTCTGTACGCCGCGTTCCCGTGCAATACGCTAAACGCATGATTGGTCGCCGTACTATTGGCGGTACCAGCACCTATATTCCGCTCAAGGTCAATATGGCGGGCGTTATTCCCATCATCTTCGCCTCCTCACTGCTGACTTTGCCTGGTATTATCGCGCAGTTCAATACCCCACAAGGTGGCGCAGCACCCCCCGAATGGGTGAACTGGGTAAATACCTACCTTACGAGGGGCGATCATCCGCTGTATATCGCTCTGTACTTCCTGCTGATTCTTGGATTCACGTATTTCTATGTTGCGGTGACTTTCGATCCGGTCGAGGTTGCAGACAATATGAAGAAATATGGCGGCTTTATTCCGGGTGTTCGCGCGGGTAAGCCTACTGAACGTTACCTCAGCTATGTGCTAACCCGCATTACACTGCCGGGTTCGCTTTACCTCGCTGTGGTTTCCATGATTCCGCTTGTTGCGTTGGTTCTCTTCAACGCAAACCAGAACTTCCCGTTCGGCGGTGCATCGCTGCTGATCGTGGTGGGTGTTGGTCTTGATACTCTCAAGCAGGTCAGCGCCCAGCTTCAACAACGAAACTATGAAGGATTGCTTCGATGAACCGTCTTCTGATCATAGGCCCTCCCGGTGCCGGTAAAGGCACTCAGGCCGTCAAGATCGCTGAGGAGCTGAAGATTCCCGCGATTTCGACCGGCGATATTTTCCGGAAGAACATTAAGGAAGAGACCGAGCTCGGTAAGGAAGCGAAGTCGTATATTGACTCCGGCAACCTCGTGCCCGATTCCGTTACGAACAATATGGTGCGTGCTCGTCTCGACGAAGCCGATGCGGCACACGGTTTCCTCCTCGACGGATACCCCCGCAACATCGCTCAGGTTCACGAGCTTGATGCTATCCTTGCGGATAAAAACCAGCAGATTGATCGTGTACTTTTGCTCGTTGCAGATAATGACGAGCTTGTTGCCCGACTGCTCAACCGAGCTGCCGAGCAGGGGCGCACCGACGATAATGAAGAGGTCATTCGCCATCGCTTGAAGGTGTACGAAGAAGAGACCGCACCGCTGATCGCGAAGTATCGTGAACGCGGTATCGTCAAAGAGGTTGATGGTCTAGGTGAGATTGCCGACGTGACCGAACGTATTCTTAAAGCCCTATCTTAGGGCTATACATTATAAACTGCGCCTCCGTCATCGTGCGGGGGCGCAGTTGCATGAACGTATGCCGCAGCGATACTGATACGGCAATACTCTTATGGAGTCAGGGCGAGAAGGAATCTTCTATGGCACGTGTAGAGGTCAAAACTAATACCGAATTACACCACATGTCGCGCGCAGGCATTATAACCAGCCGTGCGTTGGATGCGGCAGTTGCGGCTGCAAAGCCCGGAGTAAGTACCGCAGAGCTCAATAAAGTTTTCGAGCGCAGTCTAGAAGAACAGGGCGGAATCTCGAACTTTTATGGTTATTATGACTACCCTGCAAGTATCTGCACCTCTGTGAATCATGAGGTGGTACATGGCATACCCGGTGACTATATCCTTCAAGACGGCGATATTATCTCTATCGATGGAGGCGCCTATATTATTGACCCGGCTACTAAGAAGCAGTGGCACGGCGATTCTGCACGAACTGTATTGGTTGGAAATACTTCACAGGCCCGCCGAGACCTATCCGATATAACCCGGGAAGCCCTCTGGCACGGTATCGCCGCCTTGTCGCACGCAAAGAAAATCGGCGAGGTTGGGATTGCGATCGAAGAATTCGTGCGCAGCGAAACCGGGGATACATACGGTATCATCGAAGACTATGTAGGCCACGGTATCGGTACCTACATGCATATGGCGCCCGACGTGCTGAACTACGCCGCTCGTGACCTCGGCCCAAAAATTAAACCTGGCATGGCATTCGCAATCGAACCCATGCTTGTAACGGGGAATACCGATACCACCGTACTTGAGGATGACTGGACAGTCATTACAACCGATGGATCGGATGCCTGCCAATGGGAGCACTCGGTTGCCGTGCATCGAGATGGCCTGTGGGTTCTAACCGCAGAAGATGGGGGAGCCTCTGAACTGGCACGCTTCGGCATTATCCCCGTACCGATTCCTAAGTAGCATCTGCCCGCTTTGGGGCGTGCATCCTTGACAAGCATCATAACCACAGGCTGAGCATCTATAACGCCCGAAGGAAAACTATGAGCGAAACTCTGACAGGCTGCGCCGCAGCTTCAACCGATTCCACGTCGCGCTCCACCAAAGTACCCGTGGAGATTTCAAGCGTGCGCCCTGAACCGGGAAAAATTGCGCTCAAAGCACCCCGGCGAACAAAACCGCCCAAGCATATTGCTGATTTTGATATGGCAGGGCGCCGTGAATTCCTCAAGGAACTGGGATACCAGCCCTTCCGCGCATCGCAGCTCTCAAAGCACTATTTCGAGCGGCTGGTTAACGATCCGGCGCAGATGACAGATCTGCCTGCTCAGAACCGTGACGAGATAGTATCCCGCGCAATGCCGCAGCTGCTAACTCCTGTGCGAACCCTAGAAGCTGACGGTGGGGACACCCTCAAAGTCGTACATCGTCTTTTCGATGGGGCGCTTATTGAATCGGTCATTATGCGGTATGACAACCGTGTCACCATGTGTATTTCCTCGCAGGCTGGATGCGGGATGAACTGCCCCTTTTGTGCCACCGGGCAGCAGGGGCTCACCCGCAATCTCTCGACCGCAGAAATCGTGGAGCAAGTAGTTGCTGGGGCACGATATCTGAAACAGATGAAGGGTCTTGACAAGGCCGATGGAGGGTCGGAAGATACCCGCCCGCTACGCGTCTCCAATATTGTATTTATGGGAATGGGCGAGGCGCTCGCAAACTACAAATCAACGATGGGTGCGGTGCACCGTCTGATCGATCCCGCCCCCGAGGGACTGGGTATCTCCGCGCGCGGACTTACGATGTCTACCGTGGGTTTGGTGCCCGGTATCCGCAAGTTTGAGCTGGAGAAACTGCCGATTACGCTTGCCCTCTCGCTGCACGCGCCGGATGATGAACTGCGCGATGAGCTTATTCCCATTAACCAGCGGTGGAAGGTTGATGAGACTCTGGATGCCGCATACGATTATTACCGCACGACCGGGCGGCGCATCTCGATTGAATATGCTCTTATTCGCGATATTAATGACCAGGGATGGCGCGCTGATTTGCTGGGGAAAAAGCTCGCGCAGCGCGGTCGCGGATGGGTGCATGTAAACCCTATTCCGTTGAATCCGACTCCTGGCTCAAAATGGACAGCATCGCGTAAGGGTGTGGAGCAGAATTTTGTGGAGCGTCTGCGGGCACACGGTATTCCAACGACAATTCGCGATACTCGCGGTTCTGATATTGATGGTGCATGTGGCCAGCTCGCTGCCAAAGAAGAAGAGTAGGGGCGCCTCATACCGGGTAATAGTCCTTATTCTGCAGTTGTTTAAAAGGCAACTATGTCGTATAGTTGATAGTTGGCTGTTTGTACCAGCGTTAAGTGCGCCCTTTTTGCAGGTGTAAAACGCTCTTTACCAGTGTGTGAAGATATACAGCATCAGAAGATAGAACTGTTCAGAGCATAAACTCTGGGCACCGACGTTAGCGGAGGATATGGCAAAGAAAGACGGCGTCATCGAGATTGAGGGCTCTGTGGTTGAGGCTTTGCCCAATGCGATGTTCCGTGTTGAGCTAGACAATGGTCACAAAGTTCTCGCGCACATCTCGGGTAAGATGCGTCAGCACTACATTCGAATCCTGCCTGAGGATCGCGTGGTAGTGGAACTGAGCCCCTACGACCTGTCCCGTGGTCGTATCGTCTACCGTTATAAGTAAAACCCGATCATTAAACGTCGCTTCGGCGGCGTTTAAGTCGTGTTCATAGGGATAAATAGTTTTTCTGGTTGCACAGTAAGAACCTCTTATCTCGCCAGTTATCAAGTTGCAATCAAAAGGAATGCGATGAAGGTCAAGCCGAGCGTTAAGCCGATCTGCGATAAGTGCAAAGTGATTCGCCGTCATGGCGTAGTCATGGTGATCTGCGAAAACCCGCGCCACAAACAGCGCCAGGGCTAAGCCCACGGTAGCTGCGTAACACCGCCTGCGGGCGGAATCGTCATAGGCACCGCTCCGCATTGTTTATCGAGTGATAAAGGATGCGGATACCTCCGGACTCAGAGGCCGGGGACCGGGCAAATACCCGGGCAGTGATGCTACAGACCTCTGGAAAACAACAAGGAGAAGCCAGTATGGCACGTCTCGCTGGAGTTGATATTCCCCGCGAAAAGCGCGTGGAAGTTGCTCTCACTTACATTTACGGCGTGGGCAAGACCCGTGCTCACGAAACCCTCGCTGCTACCGGCGTGAACCCTGACACCCGCGTCAAGGATCTCACCGACCAGGAGCTCGTGGCACTTCGTGACTTCATCGAAGGCAACTACAAGGTTGAAGGTGATCTTCGCCGCGAGGTTGCAGCCGATATTCGCCGCAAGGTTGAAATCGGCAGCTACCAGGGTCTGCGTCACCGTCGCGGCCTGCCGGTTCACGGTCAGCGCACCAAGACCAACGCACGTACCCGTAAGGGCCCAAAGCGTACCGTCGCAGGTAAGAAGAAGTAAGCAACGTTGCTCTGTCGAACTATCAGTATCGACCAACGTATTAGAAAACCTTTGTAGGAGAATCAATAATGCCTCCCAAGACTCGCGCCGCGGCTGCTCGCAAGACCCGCCGCAAGGTCAGCAAGAATATCGTTGCTGGTCAGGCTCACATCAAGTCGACCTTCAACAACACTATCGTCTCCATTACCGATCCCACTGGTGCAGTAATCTCGTGGTCCTCTGCAGGCGACATGGGTTTCAAGGGCTCTCGTAAGTCCACCCCCTACGCCGCACAGCTAGCTGCTGAGACTGCCGCAAACCGTGCTAAGGAACACGGCGTCCGTAAGGTTGATGTTTTCGTAAAGGGCCCCGGTTCTGGCCGTGAGACCGCAATCCGCTCTCTGCAGGCAGCAGGCCTAGAGGTTGGTTCGATTCAGGACGTAACCCCCGTAGCTCACAACGGTTGCCGTCCGCCGAAGCGCCGCCGCGTCTAATTAGGCGAATGCCTAATCCCTCTGCGGCTGTCGTCTTCACAGATAACACCAAAGAGTCCAGACACCCGTCTGCTTCCTAAAATCTGTTTTCCCAAACTTGTGGGCTCATATAGCGGAGCTCACCGAAAGGAAACAAAGTGCTTATTGCACAGCGCCCCACTCTGACTGAAGAGGTCGTAGCGCCGAACCGTTCGCGCTTCACCATCGAGCCCCTTGAGCCGGGCTTCGGCTACACCATGGGTAACTCCCTCCGCCGCACCCTGCTGTCCTCCATTCCCGGCGCCGCTGTTACCAGCGTTCGTATCGACGGTGTTTTGCACGAGTTCAGCACTGTTCCCGGAGTTACCGAAGATGTCACCGAGATTATCTTGAACGTCAAGAAGCTCTCGATTTCTTCGGAAAATGACGAGCCCGTAGTTGCATACCTGCGTAAGCAAGGCGAGGGTGAACTTACCGCAGCCGACATTGAAGTACCTGCCGGTGTTGAGATTCATAACCCGGAACTGCACATCGCAACCCTCAATGCGAAGGCAAACTTCAATGCCGAACTGATTATTGAGCGTGGTCGCGGTTATGTGTCTGCAGCTCAGAACAAGACCGGTGATGCAGAGATCGGCCGTATTCCGGTTGATTCTATTTACTCCCCGGTTCTGAAGGTTACCTTCAGCGTTAACGCAACCCGTGTTGAACAGCGCACCGACTTCGACAGCCTGACTCTGGACGTCGAAACCAAGGAAGCCATTGCACCGCGCGATGCCGTCGCATCCGCAGGCAGCACCCTGGTTGAGCTCTTCGGACTTGCACGTGAGCTCAACGTTGCTGCCGAGGGTATCGAGGTTGGTCCGTCGCCTGCCGACGAGTCCATGGCTGCCGATTTGGCTCTGCCAATTGAGGACCTTAACATGTCCGTTCGATCCTACAACTGCCTCAAGCGCGAGGGCATCCACACCGTGGGCGAGCTCGTGACTCGTAGCGAGGCGGATCTGATGGATATTCGTAACTTCGGTGCTAAATCCATTGATGAGGTCAAGGCTAAGCTGCATGAGCTTGGTCTGGCTCTCAAGGATTCCCCTCCGGGCTTTGAACCCGTTGCTCGTGCATACGATGACGAAGACGGTTCCGGCGAATAAATTTCGATCGAATAGTTCACCCGGTTGTTCCGGGATCAGTAAACGTGGTTCCTAAGTCCCGTTGTTGGGGCGGTGGAACGTAAATCATGGAGAAATAACTATGCCTACTCCCACTAAGGGTCCCCGCCTCGGCGGTTCCCCGACCCATGAGCGCCTAATGCTCAATAACCTGTCGGCGCAGCTCTTCCAGCACAAGCGCATCACCACCACCTTGACTAAGGCAAAGCGTATGCGCCCGGTGGCTGAACGTTTCATCACCTTCGGTAAGAAGGGCGATTTGGCGGCTCGCCGTCGCGTGCTGCGATCCATTACCGACAAGTCCGTAGTACACGAGCTTTTTACTGTAATCGCACCGGCAATGGCCGAGCGTCCCGGTGGCTACACTCGCATCACCAAGATCGGTAACCGTAAGGGCGATAACGCACCTATGGCTGTTATCGAACTCGTGATGGAGCCTGTAGAAACCAAGGGTGCTGTTGCAGAAGCTACCAAGGTTACTGAGAAGGCTGCCGAGGCTCCTAAGGCTGAAGCAAAGAAGGCAAAAGCTGAAAAGGCTGAACCTAAGGAAGAAGCTAAGCCTGCTAAGTCTGAAGGTACCGAGGGTCTGCCTGCAGGCGCACACGCTCCGTTAGAATCTGGTGAGGCTCCCGAAGGCTTTGAGGTCAAGGGTAACGCTGACTCAATGAAGTACCACGTGCCCGGCTCCCGCTGGTATGCAAACACCATCGCCGAAATCTGGTTTGACTCCGCTGAGTCGGCTGAGGCGGCAGGTTACGCACCCGCCGGTGGTGCAGCAGCTCAGAAAGTTTCTGCTGAGTAAGTACAGCTAACGCGTTAGCTTATTGTCAAAATCCGTCGTCTAGGTTCATAGGCGACGGATTTTGCGTGTTTCAGACGTACATTCTTGGGCAATTCACCAGGTATTGTTGAAGGGCGAAAGGGGAAAGCTACTGTGTCTGATCACTTACAAGAACCTGGTCCTCAGGCATCACAGATCAACCTGGACTCGCAGCCATCATCTGGCGATGGGGACGTGCTGGGCACGCAGCGGGTACGTATCGACTGCGCCTATGACGGCACGTGGTTTAGCGGGTGGGCAAGGCAGCCTAATCTGGTAACTGTGCAGGGTGTATTAGAGGATGCGCTGGAGCTGGTGCTTCGCACGCATCACCGAGTGACGGTCGCCGGTCGTACCGATGCCGGAGTACATGCGCAGGCGCAAACTATCCACCTTGATATTGCCACCGAAACCTGGCAGAAACTTACCGGGCGTGACGGGCTGGCAGATCCAGCTGAGTCGCTCAAACGTAAGGTTTCTGGTGCTCTGAAACGAACCCTGGCGCAGGCAGAACATACGCTAGGAATCCCTGAGCGCATGCGCGGGCTTCTTCAAGGATCTCTTGTGCTTCACCAGATACAGCCCGTGCCGCAGGACTTTGATGCGCGGTTTTCAGCGACCGGCAGGCGGTATACGTACCGCATCCTGGATGGACAGGGGAGTAGCCCCGATCCGCTGCACCGCGCGTATGCCTGGTGCATTCCCGAAAGCCTAGACCTTGAAGATCTTAACAAGGCAGCTCATGAACTTACGGGGCTACATGATTTTCTCTCGTTCTGTAAGCCGCGTGAGGGAGCTACGACGATTCGTGAACTCCGCCGTATATACCTAACACGCCATGATGACGGAGTTATTGAAGCGACAGTTGAGGCAGACGCTTTTTGTCACCATATGGTGCGCTCGCTTATAGGGGCACTAGTTCTCTACGGCACCGGAAAACGGACTCAAGTATGGCTGCGGGAACGCCTAGAAAACCCGCAGCGGGATGCCTCACTCATTATGGCACCCCCGCATGGATTAGCTCTTGCACACATTGATTATCCAGCGCCTGAAGAGTACGGTCTGCAGGCACGAGCTACTCGGGCGATGCGGCAGAGCAACATTTTTAACGGGGAATCCGCGCCATTTAAGGGTTTTGGTGTGGATTAAGCACCTAAATTGCTGTATAGTTTTGCTAGTTGTGCGTGTTCTGCCCGAGCACGCTCTCGACACTGTCTAGTTGCAGGACGTCAAGGTGCCGCAGAGTACGGGTCAGAACGGGCGAGCATTCGGTCCTCACCCGGATTCGTCATGCACGTAGTAATAGGCGTGATACCCAACTAAGCGCCGAATGTACATTTCGAGACAAAGGCCAATATTTTGCGCACTTATACTCCTAAGCCCGGCGAAGTTGAGCGCCAGTGGCACATCATTGATGCCACCGATGTGGTGCTCGGTCGCCTCGCAAGCCAGACCGCTATCCTGCTGCGCGGTAAGCACAAGCCGACTTTTACCCCTAACGTGGACACCGGCGATTTCGTGATCATCGTGAATGCCGAGAAGGTCGCTCTGACCGGTGCAAAGCTTGAGCAGAAGCGTGCATACCGCCACTCGGGTTACCCTGGCGGTCTGAAGTCCGTCAATTATGCAGAGCTTCTTGAAACCAACCCTGTTCGTGCAGTTGAGAAGGCTGTGAAGGGCATGCTGCCTAAGAACAAGCTAGCTGCACAGCAGATCAAGAAGCTGAAGGTCTACGCTGGTCCCGAGCACCCGCACGCGGCACAGCAGCCCAAGACCTACGAATTCAACCAGGTCGCCCAGTAATTCGGGCCTACGAAGAAACTATTAGGAGAAATCGTGGCTCAGAACGAAGAGCAGATCGTAGTCGAGGAAGAGCTCACTAGCTACACCTCGGAATCCGCAGCCCCCGTCGCGGCGGCTGCACAGACAAGCCGTCCGGCACTGACTGTTGCAGGTGCTGCAGTCGGTCGTCGTAAGGAAGCAGTGGCACGTGTTCGCGTGGTTCCCGGTTCCGGTAACTGGACCATTAACGGCCGTAGCCTGGATAGCTATTTCCCCAATAAATTGCATCAGCAGGATGTGAACCAGCCGTTCAAGATCCTGGAACTTGAAGGTGCTTACGATGTGATTGCACGCATCAGCGGTGGTGGTCCCTCCGGTCAGGCAGGCGCGCTGCGCCTCGGTATCGCTCGTGCCCTCAACGAGATTGATCGTGAGAATAATCGTCCCGCGCTGAAGAAGGCAGGCTTCTTGACTCGCGACGCACGTGTTATCGAGCGTAAGAAGGCCGGTCTCAAGAAGGCACGCAAGGCTTCGCAGTTCTCCAAGCGTTAATCGCTGGTTCTGCTGCACAAAGCCCCCGCACTTCCTAAAGAAGCGCGGGGGCTTTGTGCATTATAAGGGGTTTACCTGCATAAGGTTGCGATAACTGTTATATTTGTCACTCAATCTCACTCTCGGTACAGTTAAAGTGTCAAAGCAGACACGAACGGAAAGAGAATTCATGACAGAAGAGAACCTTCGCCCCACAACGGAACAGGTCGAGAGCACCGTACCCGAAACCGCTTCTCAGCCTTCCGATGTTGCAGGTCCAGTCGTATCAGAGAAAAAGCACGCTATTAAAGAAGCTCTTAAACCCCAAATTCGTCGCACCTCAGTGGTTGAAGACTATGCGGCAGAACTGGATGAAATGGCATCTCTCACCCATGCTCTGAGCGGAAACAAGAAAAGCTCAAAGGGCGATGCCTGGAAGATTGGCTACCCTTACGATGAAAAACTCGGTCGTAAAGCATACGAAAAAGAAAAACGCGCACTGCAGATTGAGCTTCTGAAGCTCCAGCTATGGGCAAAATCGACCGGGCAGAAAATCCTCATTATTTTTGAGGGGCGCGATGCTGCGGGTAAGGGTGGTTCCATCAAACGCTTTACGGAACACCTGAACCCCCGTGGGGCTCGCGTGGTGGCTCTTGAAAAGCCAACCGATATTGAACAGACTCAGTGGTATTTCCAGCGCTATATCAAGCACTTACCCTCTGGTGGCGAGATCGTCATGATGGACCGTTCCTGGTACAACCGCGCCGGGGTTGAGCGTGTGATGGGCTATTGCACGCAGGCTCAGTACTTCGAGTTTATGCGCGAAGTACCCGACTTGGAGCGTATGCTCGTGAACTCGGGCATTAAGCTCATTAAGTTCTGGTTCTCAGTTACCAAGCAGGAACAGCTGGCACGCTTTACCTCACGACGCACCGATCCTGTTCGTCAGTGGAAACTATCACCTACCGATTTGGCGTCGCTCGATAAGTGGGATGATTACACTGCTGCGAAAGAAGCCATGTTCTTCTACACCCATACCGGCGATGCCCCGTGGACCGTTATCAAGTCAAATGATAAGAAGCGTGCTCGTCTGGAAGCTATGCGTTACGTGCTCTCACAATTCGACTACACCTCAAAAGACCGTGAAGTCGTGGGAACCTGCGATCCTTTGATTGTACGTTCTGCAACTGATGTTTTTGAAGAAGAAGGCGGCAGTGACCCCGAAGGTTTCCCTGTCATCCAATAAATAAAACTTTTGGTTGGTTTATTCAATAAACCTACTAAGAAAATAACCAAGAACCGCCCCTGCCTACCAAAGCGGGGGCGGTTCCGGCGTAAGATAGTAAGGTGACTGAACGACTTTTTGGAACTGATGGCGTGCGCGGCCTCGCGAATGAGATTATCACTCCGGCACTCGCTCTTGAGCTCGCGCAGGCAGCCGCCCTTGTACTTGGACATGAGCAGGTCGCCGAAGGCACCCGCCCCCGCGCCGTAATCGCTAACGATTCACGCGCATCTGCAGATTTTATTGTCTCTGCCATGAAAGCCGGGTTTACCAGCGCTGGTGTGGATGTGTTGGACGCGGGAATCGTCCCCACTCCGGCCGCCGCCTACTTAGTGGCTTACACGGATGCAGACTTTGGTGTGATGATCTCAGCATCGCATAACCCCGCCGCCGATAACGGCATTAAATTCTTAGCGCGTGGTGGACAAAAGCTTGAAGACGCCACTGAAGATGCCATTGAGCGCGTGTACCGAGAAAAGAACTTTAGGTACCCTACCGGGGGCGAGGTCGGCTCTATCTGCGCCCTAGAGAACGGTACTGAGGCATACGTTAAGCACCTAGTTTCCACGCTAGAAGACGAGAAGCCTCTCGCAGGTCTTAAGATTGTGCTGGACTGCGCGAATGGCGCGGCTTATGCAGCTTCTCCTGCGGCCTTCACCCGGCTAGGGGCCGAGGTTATTGCGCTCGCTGCTGAACCGAACGGCACCAATATCAACGATGGCGTAGGTTCTACGCATCCGCAGTCCCTTCAAGCTGCCGTCGTTGAACACGGCGCAACCTTGGGGATTGCACACGATGGTGACTCTGACCGATGTCAGGCAGTTGATGAGCAGGGGAACCTGGTAGACGGCGATCAGATTATGGCTATTCTTGCCTTGGCGGCGCATCGTGCTGGGCATCTGAGCCAGAACACTCTGGTGGCAACCGTGATGAGCAGCCTAGGGCTTGAACTCTATCTGCGTGAGCACGGTATTTCGCTGGTGCGCACCGCCGTTGGCGATCGTTACGTACTCGAAGAGATGCGTGAGCACGGGTATAACCTAGGCGGTGAGCAGTCCGGGCATGTGATTATGAGTGACTATGCGACCACGGGTGACGGTGTGCTCACCGGGATTCAGCTTGCCGCTGAGGTGGCGCGTAGCGGGGAGAAACTTTCTGTGCTAGCCTCGCGGATGCAGCCCACCCCGCAGCGTTTGATTAACGTGAAGGGCGTAGATCGTGCCGGCGTTTCAACCAATGCTGTGCTGAATACTGCTGTGGCCGATGCTGAGAAGGGGCTGGGGGAGAGCGGGCGTGTTCTTCTGCGTGCTTCTGGAACCGAACCGCTGGTGCGCGTTATGGTTGAGGCCGCTACGCAGGAGCAGGCCGATTCTGTTGCCCAGCATCTTGCGGATGTGGTGGCGAAAGAACTGGCTCTCTAGTCTTACAAGCTTTCTAGAAAATTGATGCGTATCGTTGGCGAAATAGAAATATTTCGCCAACGATACGCATTTTGTTTATAGCGCAGGTTCAGCTCATATCGGCAGATTTATTCGAGTTGAAAAATACCGTGGGGCACATCCAAAATCGGATGCGCCCCACGGCTTTTGTTGAATGACTAGTTATGTTTGAATCGGAGTGATCCGTAGATTACTTCTTAGCGAGGGAATCGCGGATTTCCTTGAGAAGAGTAAGCTCAGTTTCTTCTATTTCTTCAACCCTGTTGCGGGTAACCCTTTCATTGAGCTTTTGAACTGGAAGAACAACGGCGAAGTATACGGCAGCCGCAATGAGCAGGAAGTTTACGACAGCGGTCAGGAAGACACCAATCTTAATCTGACCGATAACTAAGAAATTATCGAAGTTCGGGGACTGCACCAGCATGGAAATTGCGGGCATGAGAACGGACTCAACCAGCGCGGTCACAACTGCGGTGAAGGCAGTACCCATAATGAAAGCGACTGCGAGGTCGAGAACATTGCCACGGAGAATAAAATCTTTAAAACCTTTAAGCATGTTCCTAGCCTATCGTGTTTCCCAGGAAATTTTCAGGGAAAACCAACAAAAACCGTTCCAAATAAAGTGATTTTCTTCACTAGTATATCACATATCAACCTGTAAAGGTTGATTTTAGATATTTGTTTCTGTGGGTTAGAACCCTGTCTAAAGAACAGTTAGGGGTGTAAGCTGTCGATAAACCTATGAGAGGTAGCTGAGTCTATCCAAGATAATCCGGTGCCGAACCGGTGCCAAAAAACTCTTCCAAAGTCTTTGCTCCTGATGCCCGATACTCCTGAGCCAGGCCAACACCTAGATAGCGGTAGTGCCAGGGTTCAAAGACATAGCCCGTCACATGCTGCTGGTTCTTTGGGAAACGCAGGATAAACCCGAAGTCGGGGGCGTTTTTCGCCAACCATTGACCCGCACGAGTATCTTGATAGCATTCTTGCAGCAGGCATCCTTCGGGGGAACCGAAATCGATAGCCAGTCCGGTCTGATGTTCCGAATATCCGGGCCGTGCGGAGAGCGTATCTGCGGTCTTCTGTCCATTAACCTGAACCCAATGCTGGTAGGTCTGTTTCTGCGCCGCGAAGGAACGATAAGCACTGCTGACCGTGAGGGTTATCCCATCCCGTGCTGCCGCATCCATCATGGACTGCGCCGCCGCAGCCGCCTCAGCACGTAACTGCTGACCATAAAACGGCACCAAATCCTGCGGGGCCCAATCTTGCGGTGAGAATGGGCGAGTTTTATTGACGATGCACCGTAACGATTCCGGGTGCGACTCGACCGATGTGTGCTCAGCAGGTTTTTTGCTTTCGGGTGCGGAAGGTTTTTCTGTAGTGCCGCCTTCTGGTTGCGACTTCTGGTCTTTGGGTTGTGAAGACTCTGAGGCTGTGGCCTCTGGGGTAGCTTTTTCAGACGGTTTTGTCTCTGGGGCTTTCTCGCTTGCCGTTGGGGACGCACTAGGCTTCATCGTAGGGGTTGATGGAGCGGAACTCTGCGTAACCTTTGGGGCGGCGGTAGGTGAAGATGACGCACTTGCCGCAGAAGCCGTGCCTGTAGCGCTTGGTGTAGTGGGGGCAGTAGCTGATGCATTCCCGCTAGCCTGAGGTTCCTGAGAGCCGCATGCAGACAAGACCCAAGACCCAGATGCCGCAGAGGCTGCCGTCAGTAGCGCTCGGCGTGAAAAAACTGATGTACCCATCGGGAACCTCCTTGGGAAACTGGTCTTTATTCTGGAATATGTCAACGGCAATGCGCTAATTTTTGCGCAAGAGAACCTGCGCCACCTTATGGTCGGAACCTTTCTGCAAGATCAGGTGCGCGCGAGCGCGAGTAGGAAGAACGTTCTGTACGAGGTTAGGCTCGTTGACGGTTTTCCAGATACCGGTGGCAAGCTCAATCGCTTGGTCATCGCTTAACTCAGCATAGCGCTTAAAGTAAGAATCCGGGTTCGTAAACGCGGAGGAGCGCAGGGTGAGGAACCGGTTAACGTACCATCGCTGAATATCTTTGGTATTTGCATCGACGTAGATGGAGAAATCAAAAAAGTCACTGAGCGTCAGGTCTGAGGTTTCGGGGCCTTCGGTACCAGCAGGAGCGAGTACATTAAGTCCTTCAAGAATCAGCACATCAGGGGTCGTGACCTCAATCTGTTCATCGGGAAGAATGTCATAGTACAGATGCGAGTATTTAGGGGCTCTGACCACGGGGACTCCCGATTTTATATCGGAGACAAATTGCAGCAGCGCCCGCCTGTCGTATGATTCGGGAAAGCCTTTGCGGTGCATAATGCCGCGGCGTTGTAACTCAGCATTTGGGTACAGAAAACCGTCGGTGGTGACGAGCTGAACCTTCGGGGTTGAGGGCCAGCGCCTCAGGAGTGCCTGCAGCAGGCGTGCCGTCGTCGATTTGCCGACCGCTACGGACCCGGCTACACCGATAATAAAGGGAACTCGTCGGTGGGATGCCTGAAGGAAGTCATTCGTCATGTGGTTGAGTGAGGATGCCGCGTTGACATACAGATTTAAAAGTCGGGAGATTGGCAAATAGATCTGGCGCACCTCATCGAAGTCTACCGGTTCTCCTAAGCCGCGGAGCGCTTCGAGTTCCTCTTCGCTGAGGGGTACCGAAATTTCGGTCGCTAGCCGCGACCATCGTGAGCGTTCCAGCTCGACAAAACGCGAGCTGGCGGCAGAAAAATTTGAGGAGCTCATTCCCCTAAGTGTACGAATTTTGCGCGTCAGATGCGAACAAGGCGTGGCATCCTTTAGGTTAAGAATGCACAAAGGCTGGGGCTATACCTTGAAAGAAATGCCTTTTGACTAGGGGTTATTCTGCCCACAGGTGTAAAGGGTGCCGGGTTAGCTGCCCTGGGGCGTGAATAAGATAAACTTGAGCTATGTGTGGAATTGTAGGATATGTAGGTCTGGACGCAGCTCCGGACGGTAATAAATTCGACCACGATGCATACAAAGTGGTCATTGAAGGTCTGCGCCGCCAGGAGTACCGCGGCTATGACTCGGCCGGTGTTGCGCTCGTATGCCCTGACGGCATCGAATTCCGCAAGAAGGCGGGCAAACTTATCAACCTAGAACATGAGGTCGAGGATGCGCCGCTCACCGAATCACAGATTGGCATTGGCCATACCCGTTGGGCTACCCACGGTGGCCCCACCGATAATAACGCGCATCCGCACGTGGTCGATCACGGTCGTCTAGCGGTTGTGCACAACGGTATTATTGAGAACTTCGCCGAGCTACGCGCCGAACTGCTTGCCGAAGGGGTGGAGTTTCAGTCTCAGACCGATACCGAGGTAGCTGCGGCACTTATCGCAAGTATCTATAACAAACTGGGTACTAAAGACCTGACCGAGGCTGTGCGTGAAGCATCAAACCGTATGGAAGGTGCTTTCACGATTCTTGCGGTTCACGCAGACCACCCCGACCGTGTGGTGGCAACCCGCCGCAACTCTCCGCTGGTGATTGGACTGGGAGAGAACGAGAATTTCTTAGGATCCGACGTTTCGGCGTTTATCGACCACACCAAAGAAGCCGTAGAGATGGGGCAGGACCAGATTGTCACCATCACCGGTACTGACTATTCCATTATTGATTTTGCGGGCAACCCCGCCGAAGGCAAGCCCTTCCACATCGAATGGGATGCCGCAGCGGCGGAAAAGGGCGGCTACAACTCGTTCATGGAGAAGGAAATCCACGAGCAGCCCACCGCTGTTGAGCAGACCCTCATGGGACGCATGGATGAAAAAGGCAACCTCGTTCTGGACGAGCTCAACATCGATGATTCCGTGCTGCGCTCGATCGATAAGATCATCGTGGTGGCCTGCGGTACCGCAGCATACGCGGGTCAGGTTGCGCGCTACGCTATCGAGCACTGGTGCCGTATCCCCACCGAGGTCGAGCTTGCCCACGAGTTCCGCTACCGCGACCCAATCGTGAACGAGAAGACCCTGATCGTGGCTCTCTCGCAGTCCGGTGAGACCATGGATACCCTCATGGCGGTGCGTCACGCCCGCGAACAGGGCGCTAAGGTTATCTCTATCTGCAACACCCACGGTTCAACCCTGCCGCGTGAATCCGATGCGGCGCTGTACACCCACGCTGGTCCCGAGATTGCGGTCGCATCTACCAAGGCGTTCCTGGCGCAGATTACTGCAGCATATCTGCTGGGTCTGTATCTTGCGCAGCTTCGCGGCAACAAGTACAAGGATGAAATCTCTGCCATCCTCGGTGAGCTGCAGAAAATGCCCGCCAAGATCCAGAAGGTTATCGACAACGATACCCTCGTGAAAGAACTTGGCGCCGAGATGAAAGATACCTCTTCGGTGATCTTCCTAGGGCGCCACGTTGGGTTCCCTGTTGCCCTTGAAGGCGCGCTTAAACTCAAAGAGATCAGCTACATCCACGCCGAAGGCTTCGCCGCCGGCGAGCTGAAGCACGGTCCTATCGCCCTGATCGAAGAGGGTCAGCCCGTTATCATCATTGTGCCTTCCGCACACGGGCGTGAATCTCTGCATGGCAAGGTTGTTTCCAATATTCAGGAGGTGCGCGCTCGCGGCGCCTTCACCATTGTCATCGCCGAAGAGGGCGATGAGGCTGTCAAGGAATATGCGGATCGTCTGATCACCGTTCCTGCCGCGCCTTCTCTGCTGCAGCCTTTGCTTGCCACCGTGCCGCTGCAGATTTTCGCGTGCGCACTTGCTGAAGCGAAAGGACTGGACGTTGACCAGCCCCGTAACCTCGCCAAGTCGGTGACCGTGGAGTAATCCTCATCCCGCATATGCGTTCGCGTGGGCGGTGTCGTTACCCTTCAGGGGACGGCACCGCCCACGCCTCGTTAACCCGCACTACAGTGCGAGGCTGAGGAAGTTTCATGATGTGTTAACATTGTTCGCTGTGCTGTCTTCCCTGCATCAACCTCGCTAAACTTAAAACAAAACTCGCATTTTGGCAGGAAAGGCGAAAAATGATTATCGGAATCGGCGTAGATACCGTCAACATTGAGCGCTTTGAACGAATCGTCACCGAAACACCAGCTTTTGTGCGCAGGGTATTCACACCGAATGAGCGCACTCGTAATATCCGTTCTCAAGCCGTACGTTTTGCCGCCAAAGAAGCGGTCGCCAAAGTCTTAGGGGCACCCGATGGGCTCAACTGGCAAGATTGCGAAGTCGCCAGCAGCGAGAGTGGGCAGCCATACCTGATTCTTACGGGAACGATCGCCGAACGTGCCCGTACCCTCGGCATCAACCGTCTGCACCTGAGCCTAACCCACGATGAACCCGTAGCCGTTGCCATCGCCACGGCGGAATATCTGAGCGCTACAGAGCTTGCCCATCTGAAAAGGTTTGATCCTGAAAGCTACAGTATGACGGTTCTCACCGAAGACCCCACCGACTAGCCCCTGCCGCATCGACGCGAGCATTTGATCAGGAGGAGTTATGAAGCTCGTCTACACGGGTACACAAATTCGCAACGCCGAACGTCCTTACCTTGAGGCACCGGACTACGACGGGTATTTGATGCAGCGCGCGGCGGATGCGCTCGCCGCCGAAGCTCACGATATGCTTGCTGATGCGGGGCAGCACAGCCAGTATACGCGCATCCTCTTATTGGTTGGGCCGGGAAATAACGGCGCGGATACCGTGTATGCAGGCACCCGGCTGCATCAGCAGGGGTACCGCATTGAGGCCGTTCTCTTCGACCCAACCGGTAATAACCTGGAGCTGCTCGCCCGCGAAAGCGGTGAAGGAACCCGCGTGCTTGACACCGCCCAAAGTCTGCGCGATATTGCCTCCTACTCCCTGATTATTGACGGTATTTTGGGAACCGGCGCGAAGGGAGCAGCACGTGGGGAAGCGGGGGAGTACCTGGCTAAACTCCGTGCCGTGCAGATGGACGGTAAATTACCCCCAGTGCTCGCCTGTGATGCCCCGACCGGGCTCGATAGCGAACGCGGCACCCTGCACGAACCCTCACTCGCGGCTGCGCGAACGGTCACGTTTATTGGGCGTAAACTACCGGCAGGAACCCATATTGCGGAGCACTGCGGAACTATTAAACTCTACGATTTAGGGGTTCCCGAAGCTCTCAAGGGGTATAAGCCGATGCTGCGCGTTATGGAACGTGAGGACTATCGGGATCTGCTCGAAAAGCCTTCGGTATTCTCACATAAGTACAATCGTGGTGTACTTGGCATGCTCACGGGAAGTCGTGATTATCCCGGTGCTGCCCTGATGAGTGTGCGTGCTGCCCTCAACACCGGGGTGGGGATGGTGCGTTTCAATGGGAAAGACGATACCTTGCGCACTCTCATGCTCGGGCAAAACCCGGAAACGGTGTGTTTCACAGGGCCTCCCGCCCACGAGCATGTGCACGCCTGGGCTGGCGGCAGCGGCACCGGTCCCGAAACCCTGGATCATAACAGGTACCTGCTCAATGCCCCTGAACCTGCAATTCTGGATGCTGGTGCGGTAGACCTCGCCGCAGATTATATGATGGCGGGGCATAGCCTAGGTGAACATAAAATTCTGACTCCGCATGCAGGGGAGCTGGAACGTTTCCTGCGGCGCATTCATAAGCACTCGCCGCAGCGTTGGGAAGAAATGCTTGACGGTGCTCTCGTACCCAGCCGGGAAAACATTAACGCCGAGCCTTGCCGGTGGGTTCGTGCCGCATGCGAGCTCAGCGGCGCAACCGTGATGCTTAAGGGCTCGACGACGCTTATCGCCGCCCCCGTGGGTGCCACCTATAGCGTGCACGGGGCTACCGGGTGGCTTGCTACCGCCGGAAGCGGCGACACCCTCACCGGTATTCTGGGTGCTCTCTTGGCACAATATATGGCGGCTGCTCAGGAACGTCATGAGCAGGTCGAGGGATGCACTTATGCAAGTCTTGCGGCACTGGCGGTTTACCTGCATAATCGTGCGGCGCTGGCATCGTTGGAGGGACGCAAAGGGCCGGTTCCTCCCAGCCGAGTGGCCGCGTATTTACCGCAGGCGATCGCGGAACTTCTTGATGAGAAAGCCGTTCTCGACGATTAAAACCTGAACAGGATACATAGTGGTGGGGCGTGACATGATGTCACGCC
>NZ_KV820089.1:58994-92207 GCF_001815285.1 Rothia sp. HMSC065D02 | reverse complement strand
GGCGTGACATGATGTCACGCCCCACCACTATATTGGACTATACCGACCTTGACTTAGTCGGGCACGAAAATTAGTAGGCGCCCTCCTTGGCGAAAACTGCTCGTACCGTGCGCAACAGGATAATAAAGTCGGTTGTCATAGACCAGTTTTCGACGTAGTACAGGTCAAGACGTACCGATTCATCCCAGGAGAGATCGCTTCTGCCAGAGACCTGCCAGAGCCCGGTAATCCCGGGTTTGACGAGCAGGCGGCGGTACATAATATCCTCATATAGGTCTACCTCTTCCGCCAGCGGGGGCCGAGGGCCCACCAGGGACATGTCGCCAATAAAAACATTCCAGAGCTGCGGTAGCTCATCAATGGAGAACTTGCGAATAAACCGGCCGATTGGGGTGATGCGTGGGTCATTCACCATCTTAAAGAGCACCCCGTTGCCTTCGTTCTGTTCCATAAGCTGGGCTTTGATCTCTTCGGCGTCGGTGCGCATCGACCGGAATTTGACCATGCGAAAAACATCACCGTTCATTCCTACGCGCTCTTGGAAGAAGAATGCAGGTCCGCCGTCGCGTCTGATAAGGATACCCACCACCAAGAAAACAGGGGAAAGCACGAGAAGTCCCAGTCCGGAGGCGAGCACATCCAGGGCGCGTTTTGCCAGCGCGGCAATACCCGTAATATGCGGGGTAGAAACGTGCACGAGCGGTAGCCCGTTGAGCGGCTGAATATGCATGCGAGGCCCTGCAATATCGGTGGTTGCGGGAGCCATAATAAGGGCGATGTGCGCATCCGCGAGACGCCAGCCGAGCATCCGCATCTGTTCCGGGGTCAGCTGATGTCCGTTCGAGATGGCGACCATCTGAATATTGTTTTCCTGCACGGCCTGCATAATATCGTCAGGGTTCGTGGAGTAACCCAGAATGGGCAGATCGACGTCTGCAATCGTGGTACCGGCGTAGATTCCCGGCAGGTAAAACGCAGCTGGTGAAAGCCCCGATGCGACGGCGCCGGAGAGGCTCTTATACAGATGTTTACCGGTGGGAACGTCGGAAATAATCATGACGCGGGTTAGCGAATACCCTTGCAAACGTTTCTGTACTAGTCTTTGGCGTAGTAGCCAGCGCTCTATCATGATGAGTCCTAAACCCAACGGGTAGGCGATGAGCAGGTACATGCGGGTCAGGTCGATTTTGAGGAAGAACGCCACTATCACGAGTGTGCAGAAAAAGTAAGTGCTGCCGCGTGTGACCATACGGTATTCGTCGGTTCCCATTCCTAGAACGCGAATATTTCGTGAGCCGTTGACTTGCAGAGTCAGCCACCAGATTATGATCATGCCGATATCGAGGAAGATATAGTCGATGGGTGCGACGGAAGGATCGAGCAGGTTAAGCGGCCAGACATTCACAGGCGGTAAATCCGCGTTTACGAAGCCGAAGCGAATAAAGTGCGCAGCAAAAATAGAGATGGCAATGGCAATCAAGTCGCCTAGGTAAAGAGATTTCAAAACCTGTGGATGCCACTCACGTTTGGCGACATATGTGGTGCCCCAAACTTTTTTGAGTCTTTCTTTTGCTTTCAATGAAGTTATCTTCCCCGGTCGTGGTGAGCGCGCATATCGGCGTATGCGCGGAATGCTCGAGTTTGAGACCCGCAGCCCGGTGGTCAGTCGGAATACAGATGAATGATGTGTGCAGTGTGTGAGCGAGAAGTAGAGAGAACGAGAACCAGCTTTGAGGCCCCGAGGTAGTCCGGAAGAGAAACCTGGCCTTTAACTGATTCTCACGATAGTTCTTCAAAACTACTCAGTCCTTATATTTTACGGTTAAACCAGGAGTTCAGTCCTCCTGAATGGTGGTCTAAACTTCAAGGATAAAGAGTGAATTCAATCACCTTAATGTGTCATAAAGGTGCTGAAGACACGATTATTAAAGGCTATTGTGGATGTTTACTTTTGTAAATAGCTTTAATAAATATCCTAGTCAGAGAGTTTTAATACCCGTAAACTAATAAAATACCTTGAAAGAATAAAAAACTATAGCCTAAAAGTTTTACCGAAATTGTTTCAATGAGGCGCGATTCACCAAAAAATCAATCAGCGGTTCGTAACGATTCGGCGGAACATTATCATCCATCGGAACACAAACCGGTAAATCACCCTGCTCTGCGGCAATAAACAATCCCGGGTCGTTACAGTCGGCAATACCGAGCGTCAGCAGCTTCTGCTGTGATGCCGCATACCCCGCCATCCCGTGATCGGAAACCACAAGATCGGGCATCTCACCGCGCTCACGAAGCTGGGCGAGGGTGATGCGCATCGGCCCCGGGAAATGCGTATGCTGCAGATTCCCGTACTGCTCAAACATCACCACACCCATGATCTGGCGAATATCGCCGTCCAAGAACCGCTCGCCCTGCTCAATACGCAGCACCGTGGCTCCGGCGCGTTCGGCGATGCGCGCCAGCTCAGCATAAATGGGGAAAAGTCCGGCGGGATGACCGGTGGCGAACAGGATCTTTTGGTGGGCGCGCACCGCATCGCCAAAAATACGGGCATACTCTTCGAGAGCATCAATGCACTGGGCGGCACCAATCGTATCTTGTCCCTGGACATGCGAGCGGTCAGGGTTCAGACCAGCACGGCGTACCATGACCTCAAAAACTTCGTCATAGGTCCAATCCTTCGACCATGTAACCCCGAATTCGAGGTGCTCATTATGATCGAGAAACCCTTGAATATGCGAAAGGTTATTCTCACGCGGTGTAGCAACATCACCTGTGATGCGGGCAGAATCAAGGTAAGCGGCAAACTCGTCGCGCGTCATTGCAAAACTCATACGTCAAGTGTAGCCGCTTGAACAACTTTCGAGACCGTGCTGTGGTGCGTTCTACAGGTTTTTGAGGAAGAGCAGAGTAATTCGGCAATAAACTATGCGGAACCCTCGGCCCGCTCTTGTGCTAAATGACGACCGGTTATCGCCTCGGAATAGACGCACAAGGTTTTTCGGGCGGTCGCTTCCCAACTGAAAGAACGTGCACGAGCTGCCGCATTCGCCCCCAGCGTTAAGCGCAGACGTGGGGCACGCACCAGCCGCTCGATCGCAACCGCCCAACGCTGCGGGGTACGCGGCGCCACAAGCAACCCCGTTTTGTGGTTCTCGATAGCGAAACGCAGCCCATCCGCATCAGTGGCAAGTACCGCAGCCCCCGAAGCCTGCGCCTCCAAAGCCACCAGCCCAAAAGACTCCGATGAGGAAGGAGAAGCCACAATATCGGCGCGGCGAAAAATATCGGCAAGAATATCGGCAGGAACCGGACTGCGCAGATGCACCCGATCGGCGATGCCTAAATCGCGGGCACGGGCAAGAAGATCTAATTCGTACCCGGAAGAAGACTTGCCGATAATATCCAGTTCAACATGCAGATCCGCGGGAAGAAGCGCAAGGGCCTCTACCAAAATATGGGGTCCCTTTAACGGCTGAGGACGCCCAGCAAAAACCACCCGAGCGTGCGTATCCGAACCCTCATGTTCGGCGTGCACCCCCGGCAGTGGGTGAAAAATACCGGTATCAACCCCCGGCGCAATCACACGCATGCGTGCGGAATCTGCCCCATAGTAGTCCTGCAGCTGCTGCCCTTCAAGAGAAGTATTGACGATCGTCAAAGCGGCATGTTCAAGAACTCGATGCTCACTTTCATAACGTGTGTGTGGTTCTTCGGGCTCGTCGGGGGAGCGGCGCGCATCCTTCGCTGCGGCGGTCGTATGAGGGGTAAATACTACGGGAATAACTGTTCCTTCGGCAGCGTAGGTTTGGGCAGCCCCCAGTGCAGCGACGCCCGAAAGCCAATAGTGTGCGTGAATAACCTGCGGATGCCAGCACGCTAATGAGACGCATTGCGCCGCAAACTCGGCTGTAAACTCAGCAAGTTGATTTTTGTGAGCACCTAAAGCCTGCGGAATCAACACCTGGTGTACCCGCACCCGATCACGATACGAGTTGAGAAGAGCCGGAACCTGCAGGCCGGGCTTTGCACGCTCACAATCGGGATCGGTAAGAAGTGTGAAAACCTCGACGCGTAGAGTATCGTCTGCCGCCAGCATAGCCGCAATCGAACGCGCAATATAAACGTTCATGCCCCCGGCATCGCCGCGGCCGGGCTGCGCAAAAGGATCGGTATGCAGAGAATAGACATGCACAACAGGCTGGGGCAGGGGCAAGCGGGACTGCGAGCTCTCGGGAATCTTCACCATCCTAGTCTAACGCGCGGTTTTATGAGACAGCGCGTTCTGCAAGCCGAGTGAGTCTAAGGGTGAACGTGTAAGCCTTGACGGTATCGAAGAGGCGCATTCACACAGTAAGAATATGAACTGTTGATGAACGCTCCCTAACTCGGGATAAGAAGAGCGAAAATACATGAAAAGACGGGCTAGAATGAGTGTAACTAGACGCTCCCCGCGTTCACCGAGTACCGGAGGTATATAGAAATGACTGTTCCCACACGTCCCCTCTACACCCCGAACCTGCAGCCCGGTGAGGCGGAGCGAACCGCCATCATCGACCTTAATGCTCTTGAGCACAATACGCGCGTGCTCAAAGATATGATCGGTGAACGTAAACTCATTGCCGTGGTGAAAGCGGATGCCTACGGTCATGGCGCCTATCCAGTGGCACGGTCAGTACTCGAAGCCGGTGCCGATATTCTGGGCGTTGTGCATGTGACCGAAGCCTTGGAATTGCGCTCGGAGGGTATTACCGCCCCGATTATAGCTTGGCTGCACACCCCGCAGACGGACTTCGACGAAGCACTCGAAGCAGATATTATCCTGGGTGCCTCCGGCTGGGACTTAGAAGCAATAGCAGAAGCCGCCAATCGAACCAAGAAGCGTGCTCGTGTACATCTGAAAGTAGACACGGGGCTTGGGCGTAACGGCTCCACCTTTGAGGACTGGCCCGCGCTAGTGGCGCGTGCCCTTGAACTTGAAGCCGCAGAGCTGGTGCGCGTCGAGGGCATTTTTTCGCATCTGGCGGTTGCCGATGAACCCGAACGCCCCGAGACCGCACGGCAGATCGCCCGACTCAACGAATTTGTGACCGTTGCCCGCAGCGCGGGCCTCACCCCCGAGCTTGTTCACCTGGCGAATTCCCCGGGCACGATCACCGGCGCGAGCCCCCTATATAACACGAACGAGGCGGTCCTCGCCGATGCGGTACGCTGCGGAATCGCCCTCTACGGTCTGTCACCGCTCGCGGGTGTGAGCTCCAAAGACCTTAATCTGCGGCCCGTTATGACCCTGGGAACCCATGTGTGCAATGTCAAAGAGGTACCTGCCGGGCAGGGGGTCTCATACGGGTTGCGGTACAGCACCGATAAGCCCACCACGCTGGCCCTCATTCCGCTCGGATACGCCGATGGCGTGCCGCGCATCGCTGATGGGGCTCCAGTGCGTATTTACCCGCGTGCCGATGCCGCAAACCCCGTGGAACCGCGCACGTACCGCGTCGTGGGTAGGATTGCTATGGATCAGCTTGTAGTTGATCTGGAAGAGCCCGGACTAGCCGATCCTGCGCGCGGTATTCTCGGCGGTTCCGCCGTGCTTTTCGGCTCGGGAGATAACCCTCCCGTTGAAGAATGGGCCGCTGCAGCGCAGACCATTAACTACGAGATTGTGACTCGTATTTCCCCGCGCGTGATACGCATCTACCGCGGTGGCGCCTGGGTGGAACGCGAAGTAGATGGTCTGCACGCCCTGGGATCCCTCTTCGGTCTCGACGATGAACAGACGCCGGAAACCGTCTAACGATATGTGAGGTCGAGTCTTCGCACCCCTGTTTAACCCGTACCGTTCCCCGGAAAGAACTCCATGCATGCACATCCCGTTTTAGAAGTTGATCTTGCCGATCTTGCGCATACCCGCGCGGCGGCACATGCGCTTGCACCGTTGCTCACCGCCGGGGACCTGCTCTTACTTTCGGGAGAGCTTGGTGCCGGGAAGACCACCTTCACTCGCGCCTTAGGCGAGGGGCTTGGAGTACGTGAAGGTGTTATTTCGCCAACTTTTGTGCTCTCGCGGGTGCATCCCAACCTGCCGGACGGCACCCGCCCAGGCGGACCCGATCTCGTGCACGTGGACGCATACCGGCTCTCTAGCGCCGAAGAATTAGACGACCTCGATCTAGAATTCTCGCTGGAAAAATCCGTGACCATCATCGAATGGGGACGCGGTAAAGCCGAGCATCTAAGCGATTCCCGCCTGGAACTAGACTTCACGCGACCCACCGGCGCGGACCTCTCCATCGCCTACGCCGCCGAGAATTACTCGCCCACAGGGGAAGGGGAGTTCGACTGGGATGCGCTCGACGACCGTGAGGAGGAGAGCGCTGATGCCTCAGAACCGCGGCTGCTGCGCATTACCGCTTACGGCCCACGATGGGAAGGCGAAGCGTATCGAAGTCTTGAAGCCGCCATGCTCAAACTCGGCGTCGAGTAACCTGTTCTAAGAGTTTCCGGAAGTGAACGGAAGCGCACCTCATGAGCTTGCCTTGGGGCATTTATGAAGCGAGAACCCGTCACAATAACGGGTATACGGCAGCACGTTAGAATGATAGGGTGCTCATACTTGCTCTAGATTCATCAGCCACCGCATCCGTGGCTTTGGCGCGCCTCGACGGCGAAAATCCCGGTTCGACCGCAACTATTCTCGCTGCCCGCGAAAGCGCCGATACACGTTCACACGCCGAAGTGATGTCGCCCTTCGTATCCCAGGTACTCGACGAAGCACAGGTAAATGGGCGGAACGTGGATGCGATTCTCACCGGAACCGGGCCGGGCCCTTTCACCGGGCTGCGCGCCGGAATCGTCACCGCCCGAACTCTTGGATTTGCCTGGAACAAACCTGTCTATGGACTTATGAGTCTAACAGCCTTGGCAGAACGAGCATTCGTTCAGGATTTCCAGGGCAAAGCCGCGCAGAAGACCGATATTCTGGTAGCCTCCGATGCGCGCCGCCGCGAAATCTACTCCGCGATCTTCACCGTCACCGAGAACGGATACACGATAAAAACCGGTCCGCAGGTGGCACCCGCAAGCGAAAGTACGCCTGCACCCGGCAGCGTTTCTGGACAGAATACCGCAGGTTACCGTGCCTACGGTTACGGTGCCGAGCTTTACCGCGAACAGCTGGAACAGTTGGGAGTGCAAATTTCTCCCGAGTTATCGCAGCTGCACCCCAACGCAAGCGACCTCGTGCGCGCCGCCGCGCGCTTGGGCGTAAAAAATCTTAGCACCGACACCCGCGCCCTCTACCTGCGTGACTCGGACGCGAAGGTTCCAGCCGCTATGCTTGCGCGGCAGAGCCAGAGCGCTCCGAGCGATCCCGCATCGTCTAAGGGATAGGGGGGCGTAAATATGCACTCGAAACTTCAGCATCCAGAACTTCCCGGTGCGCTCGCCCACGGTGCCCGCCTGCGCCGCGCCGATATCGACGATGTACCGCATCTGTTCACCCTCGAACAAGAGCTCTTCCCCCTCGATGCCTGGAACCTTGATATGTTCCTCGCCGAAATAACCCACCCCACCCGCACCTATTACGTACTTGAGCGGGCGCATGCCAGCGAAAATTTCCAGGAAAACCCCGATAAAAAGAACGCCCCGAATATTATCGGGTACTGCGGGGTTATGACGGTAGCAGACACCGCCGACGTGCAGACCATCGCCGTGCTGCCCGAGTACGAAGGCAATGGATACGGAAGAGCCATGCTCGCCGCAATGCACCGCCGGGCACAGGATTTAGGGGCGCAGCGCATCCTTTTGGAGGTGCGGGCCGATAATCCCCGAGCCCAGAACCTCTACTTGCGCACCGGATACACGCATATTCACACACGGCCCGGCTATTATGACGACGGCACGGATGCGCTGATCATGCTCAAGGACTTCGCCGCCGATGCCTCCACAACAACGGAAACTACCTGAGAAATGATGACTGAACAAACACTTTCTGCCGCGGCTGAACCGCTTGTATTAGGTATCGAATCATCCTGCGATGAGACCGGGATCGGCATTGTACGCGGCACCCGTCTGCTCACCAACACGGTTTCATCCTCTATGGAAGAGCACGTGCGGTTCGGCGGGGTGATCCCCGAAATTGCTTCGCGGGCGCATCTTGATGCTATGATTCCGGCTCTCGAAGCTGCACTTGCAGACGCTCACGTGACCCTCGACGATATAGACGCGATTGCCGTCACCGCCGGCCCTGGGCTCGCCGGTGCACTCATGGTCGGTGTTTCTGCCGCGAAGGCGCTGGCTATCGCTACCGGAAAGCCGCTCTACGGCATTAACCACCTGGTGGCGCATGTGGGCGTGGGGCTACTCGACGATAACGGTACCGAGGATGGGGCGCAGCTGCTTGAGCACGCGCGAGATGGCGGGCTTGGGGCACTGCTGGTTTCTGGTGGTCACACCGAAATTCTGCAGGTGCGCGATATTACTCGGGATGTACGTCTGCTCGGAGCCACCCTTGATGATGCCGCCGGTGAGGCCTACGATAAAGTCGCTCGTTTACTGGGACTCGATTACCCGGGAGGCCCCGCTATTGACCGCGCCGCGCGCACGGGGAATGCTAAGGCGTTTGTTTTCCCACGCGGGTTGTCAAACCGTAAGTTCATGGGTACCGCCGAAGCCCCGGGGGCACACCGGTATAATTTCTCGTTTTCAGGGCTCAAGACCGCCGTAGCGCGTGTGATTGAAGGCTTCGAGGCACGCGGTGAAGAGGTTCCGGTCGCCGATATTGCGGCATCTTTCCAGGAAGCGGTTGTCGATGTTATCACGAAGAAAGCCGTGCTGGCCTGCCGGGAACAGGGACTGCACACCCTCTTACTCGGCGGCGGCGTTGCGGCAAATTCGCGGCTGCGTGAGCTGCTTTCGGCACGATGCACTTCAGCTGGGGTGCGCCTCATTATCCCGAAATTTACGCTGTGTACCGATAATGGTGCAATGGTGGCGGCGCTTGGGGCACGCCTTGTCGAGGCCGGGTATGAACCTTCGGGAATCGATTTTACGACCGATTCTTCGCTGCCGGTCACGACGGTGTGTTTCTAGAGCATTTGCTTAGACTAGAAGGATCCGTCAGCCTGCCTCCTGAGAAAATTCGGGGGAGCGGACTGGAACTTTATCGGCCCCTAGCGGATGGGACGCGCCCGTGACTGGAGCGCGACATCCCGAATAACCTCGTGGAAAGAGCCAGTTTTCTCGTAGACAGCGCGCTGCCGGTCGGCGCCAGTGCCCTCCGCCAGCATATTCCTTACATGTTGCAGCTCCGGCAAACAATCCAAATCCCGGGCAACATCCTCTAGCTGAGTAACAAGAAGCTCAATATCCTCGCGCAGCGGGCGCACCTGCGGCTCGTTAGACACAATAATCTCGGTGTCTAAACCATAGCGGGCGGCACGCCATTTATTCTCCTGCGCATGCCAGGGGTTTAAAACCTCAATCTTCTCGCCAGCCTCAATTTTGCGCGAGAAAAACTCCACTAAACATTGGGTGAGCGCCGTAACCGCTGCAACATCCCGAATCGACGGAAGACCATCGCAGTAGCGCATCTCTAAGGTGCCATAGCGGGGAACCGGGCGCACATCCCATCGGTCCTCGCTGACTTCTAAAATAGCGCCCGTCTTCACCAAAGCATGCAAATAGTCACTGTACTCCTGCCAGTTTTCAAAATGAAAAGGCAGACCATTTGAAGGCAGCTGCTGATACAGCATCGTGCGGTGCGAACCATACCCGGTATCCACGCTGTCCCAGTAGGGCGAAGACACCGAAAGCCCCAGCAGATGCGCGCAATAGTTGGTGAGCGCATCCACAAGCGGCAATGCCTTATCGCGTGAATCGACGCCCACATGCACATGCACGCCAAAAATAACCATGTGCCTGCCCCAGTATTGGCCGCGACCCACCACACGCTGGTACCGCTTCTTTGCGGAAACCTGCTGTTTCTGCCAATGCGCCGTAGGGTGCGTGCCCGCCGCATAGAAATCAAGCCCCAGCTCATCAGTAACCTTACGGATCTTATCGGTCACCGAGATCAACTGCTGGCACGCTTGCGGAACCGTAGTACACACACCGGTAATAATCTCAAGCGTATTCTCCAAAAATTCGCCCGTCACATGAGCATGATCCAGGGAAGGTTCCAAAAGTTCAGGATAACGTTCGCCCACACGGGTAAGTACCTCTTGAGCGCGCGCTACCAGCTCTCCGGTATGCTGGTCAATCAGCGCGATCTCCCACTCTACGCCTAGAGTGGATTGCGCCGAGGAAGCGAACGAAATCAAAACTCTCTCCTTCTTGGGGTGACTGCATTTATTTTACGGTGTTGGTGACCACAACAATGTTTTTTCGAGTGTGTATGAACTAAATACGACACGAACATGAAGTATCTGACATAAAACGTCACACACCGGCATTACAATTTTGCAGATGCGCCACCCACATAAACCGCTAGGCCACAGAATTCTTAGTGTCCGCGCTAGAGACGTGCGCTGCATCAGAAAAATCTACAGGCCGCACATGCCACCCGATGCGCCGTGCCTGCTGCCCAGACCCCACTCGCGTAAACACTAAAGTCGCTGGGTTATAGCCCTGATTCTTCGCGGCCTTCTTACCTGATTTCTTGCCCGCACCGCCTGCCAGCAGGACCGCACGCATTTTCTCGGGCACCAGATCAACACCGCGTTTCTTGATCGTCAAAGCCGTGAAACCGCGCTCGCGCACCCACTTTTTGAGCTGTTTCTCATGTACCGGGATTTCCTCAAGAACCTCATAACACTGTGCCAGCGGACTCTGAACAGCTTCTGCCGCCGTGAGGTACGCCAGGTGCGGATCAATTAGGTTCGCCCCAAGCTCTTGAGCTAACTCCTGTACCAGATGCGCCCGCACTACCCCGCCGGAAGGCTCATAGAGGTACTCACCGGGGGAGGGAAGCCGAGTTTGCTCCTGCTCAACAGGGGTTACTTGTCCCGCGGGATAGGGACTAATCAGTATGGTTTTGTGAATGCGCAGGCCCCCGTCTTCAGCCTGTCCCGTCGCCTCCTGCCGCAGTATAGTGACCGTGCGTGCAACGCCTTCCTGCGCCAAAGCATTAAACCAAAGCACCAACTCTACGAGAGAACCCTCATGCTCAACCCACTGCGCCGTGACACGCGGATGCGGGTTCGCCTCGCTCCGAATATCCTCGGGGCGCGCAATAGCCTCATGCGGCATCCCTGGACCAAGTTTGACACCCATTGGAATACCGGTTTTGACCAGATCCACTACGAACGAAAGCGGGGGAGAATAGGCTTCTGGATCAAAAATACGTTCTGTACGGGATTTTACGACTCCGGTCAGATCACGTCTGGCCGGATCAAGCCAAATGCCCTGCACGACCTTGCCGTTGCCATCACGAAAACTCTCGGGGTTAAAATTCGTCACATCACCGACCACAACTCGTGAACCCGAAAAATCCGCCAGATTTGCGGCAGCAAAAGATGCCGTCAACGGGTCAAGCTCCACAGAAACAGTCGCTAAGGAAGCGCGCGCGAACTCCAACGAATCCGCGCCGATACCGCATCCCAGATCGGCAACCGAGCGAACCCCGGCACGGGCAAACACGGCCGCGTGCTCGGCAGCAACAACCGGTCGAGTCGCCTGCTGCGCGCCGTGCTCGGTCAAAAACATAGTGCGCGCCCTATCGCCGAACTTTGACAGCGCCCGAGTGCGCGCCTTAACAAGGCTGAGAATATTGGCGGTCTCATCGGGCGTGAACCCCTGCGCCCGCAGCCGCGTAACCTGTTCGAGCGAGTGCTCTTGACTATAGGGGAAAAGCGCATCCGCGGCATCTAACGCCTGCCGGGTAAAAGGCAGCTCGGACGGCAAGGCAAACGGCGGCGGGGGCACAAAATCAACCATAGGCTTAAGTGTAGTGGCATGAGCATATGCAGAAGGCTTGGATGCTGCGGCAGGTTCACGGGGCGCTCGCGTATTATCCTGTGCGCGAAACGCCGCCCTCGAAACGGCGCGCATTCTTGACCGGGTGCCGCCGGGATTCTAAAGTTGAATTTAGCACTCGAAGCGGTGCAGTGCTAAACGCCCAGGCACTAGGGCTAAACCGCTTCACAAATTTTTAAAAACGCTGACTAAAAAGGAGCATACCTATGGCTATTAAGCCCCTCGAAGACCGAGTAGTTGTCAAACTAGAGCAGGCTGAGCAGACCACCGCATCCGGTCTGGTTATTCCCGAAACTGCAAAGGAGAAGCCGCAGGAGGCTCGCGTAGTAGCTGTGGGCCCCGGCCGTGTGGACGATAAGGGCAACCGCGTTCCCGTCGATATCGCCGAAGGCGACGTAGTCGTGTTCTCCCGCTACGGCGGCACCGAGGTCAAGTACCAGGGCGAGGAATACCTGATCCTCTCCGCTCGTGACGTTCTGGCGATCGTCGACTAATTTCGCATGTATGCAGGATGCGCCGCCGGTTTCTCGCGCGGCGCATCCGCCATACACGACCTAGATTCGGCGCACGCGCGCCTTCTACGATATCGAACGCTCATAACCTTCAAGGAGTAGCGAATATTCATGGCTAAACAGCTTGAATTCAATGATGCCGCCCGTAAGTCCCTGCAGGCTGGCGTCGACAAACTCGCCGATGCGGTCAAGGTTACCCTCGGTCCACGCGGGCGCAATGTTGTGCTCGATAAACAGTGGGGCGCACCGGTTATTACGAATGATGGTGTCTCGATCGCCCGCGAAGTCGAGCTTGAAGACCCCTATGAAAACTTGGGCGCGCAGCTTGCTAAAGAGGTAGCCACCAAGACTAACGACGTTGCCGGTGACGGTACGACTACCGCAACCGTGCTGGCGCAGGCACTCGTGAATGAGGGCCTGCGCAATGTAACAAGCGGTGCGGCACCCGCAGAGGTGAAGCGTGGCATTGAGGCCGCCGTTGAGAAGGTCTCCGAGCGTCTGCTTCAGGATGCCCGCGAGGTACAGGGGCCGGAAGTTGCACATGTTGCCGCTATTTCGGCTCAGTCCGACCAGATCGGCGAGCTCTTGGCATCGGCATTTGAAAAGGTTGGTCAGGATGGCGTCATTATCATTGAAGACGGCTCCTCCACCGAGATTGAGCTTGACATTACCGAGGGTATGCAGTTCGACAAGGGCTACCTTTCGCCTTCGTTCGTGACCGATGTCGAGCGTGGAGAAGCGGTTCTTGAAGATAGCCTCATTCTGCTCTACCAGGGTAAGATCTCCACGGTTGCCGAGATTATGCCCCTGCTGGAGAAGGTCGTACAGGCGAAAAAACCGCTGACCATTATCGCCGAAGACGTTGATGGTGAAGCGCTGTCTACCCTCGTGGTGAATAAACTCCGCGGAACTCTTGACGTTGTGGCGCTTAAGGCTCCCGGATTCGGCGATCGCCGCAAGGCTATTATGCAGGATCTCGCCATTCTGACCGGCAGCATCGTGATTACCCCCGAACTGGGTATCGACCTGGCCCAGGCAACTCTCGAAGAAACCGGTTCAGCGCGCCGCGTGACCGTCACCAAGAACACCACCACGATTGTGGACGGCGGTGGCAGCAAGGAAGCGGTTGAAGACCGTGTGCAGCAGTTGCGCCGAGAGATCGAGGCCGTCGATTCCGAGTGGGATCGCGAAAAGCTCAAGGAACGCCTGGCGAAGCTCGCCGGTGGCGTGGGCGTGATCAAGGTGGGTGCGGCAACCGAGGTTGAGGCTAAGGAACGTAAGCACCGCATCGAAGACGCTGTGTCTTCTACCCGCGCGGCTCTTGAAGAAGGCATCGTATCCGGTGGCGGTTCGGCACTGATCCACGCCAGCAAGGCGCTCGATGGTTTTGAGCTCGATAGCCACGACGCAAACGTGGGTGTGCAGATTGTACGCCGCGCCCTGGTACAGCCGCTGCGCTGGATTGCCGAAAACGCTGGCGACGACGGCTATGTGGTGGCGGCAAAGGTTGCCGAACAGCCTGTTGGTCACGGGTACAACGCCAAAACCGGTGAGTATGTTGATCTGTTCGAGGCGGGCGTAATTGACCCCGTGAAGGTCACCCGCTCTGCGCTGCAGAACGCATCATCTATCGCGGCTTTGGTGCTCACGACCGAGACTCTGGTGGTCACTAAGCCCGAAGAAGAGGACGAAGACGAATAATTGATGGGTTGCCCGGTTCGAGGAGAGAAAATCTCGTTGAACCGGGCAACAACTATCTGTAGGGGCTTGATGCAGACTGGCCTGAAATAACCGCAAGCGCAGCCTTGAGCCGGATACTGCTTACAGGAAAGGCGCGCATCCAAACCACTCCGTGTACCCCGAAGCAGACGTAAGCGTTTACCATAGAGATACGACGTTTTACACCCGGTGGCACCACTCGCTACACAACATCTATACATCCGGTACAGCATTTGAAAGGCTAAACATGACTGTCCCCACCGCCCTGACCGACGATCCCTTCGGTTTCACCGGTCTGACCTATGATGACGTGTTGCTTCTACCCGGCAACACCGATGTTATTCCCTCCGATGCCGATACCAGCACTCGACTTTCCAAGCGTATTACCCTGGGCACCCCCATTATCTCCGCGGCGATGGATACCGTCACCGACTCTCAAATGGCGATCGCAATGGCGCGTCTAGGCGGCATGGGCGTGATCCACCGTAACCTTTCGATCGAGGACCAGGCAGCGCATGTTGATCGCGTGAAACGCTCCGAATCGGGTATGATTATCAATCCCGTCACTATCGGGGCTGGTGCGACTATCGGCGAATACGATAATCTGTGCGGCTATTACAAGGTTTCGGGTCTGCCGGTGGTCACCGAAGACGGCAAACTTGAAGGTATTATTACCAACCGCGATATTCGCTACCTCTCGCGCTCGGACTATGAAAGTACTCTCGTGCGCGATGTTATGACCCCGATGCCGCTCATTACCGGTTCGCCGAACCTCACGAAGGATGAAGCCTTCGCCCTGCTCTCGAAGAATAAAATCGAGCGTTTACCCCTCATTGACGAGGCCGGTAAACTTGCCGGGTTAATTACCCTCAAAGACTTTGTGAAGACCGAACAGTACCCGCGCGCCACCAAGGATGACGATGGTCGCCTGCGTGTTGGCGCTGCTATTGGCTTCTTCGGCGATGGCTACGAACGTGCAATGGCTCTGGTCGAGGCCGGGGTGGATGCGCTCTTCGTCGATACCGCCAACGGACATTCTCAAGGTGTGCTCGATATGATTTCCCGCCTGAAGAAAGATCCCGCAGCCGCACATGTCGATGTGATTGGTGGTCAGGCGGCAACCCGTGAAGGTGCTCAGGCTATTATTGATGCGGGCGCAGATGCCGTGAAAGTCGGCGTGGGTCCCGGATCAATTTGCACCACTCGTATTATCGCGGGTGTGGGCGTACCCCAGGTAACCGCGATTAACGAATCCGCGAAGGCAGCTATTCCCGCCGGTGTTCCGCTCATCGCCGACGGCGGCATGCAGCACTCCGGTGAGATCGGCAAGGCCCTGGTTGCTGGCGCCGATTCCGTAATGCTTGGCTCGCTTCTGGCGGGAACCGCCGAGGCCCCCGGCGATCTGATTTTCATGAACGGTAAGCAGTTCAAAGCCTACCGCGGCATGGGCTCGCTGGGCGCTATGCAGACCCGCGGTCGCCACAAGTCATACTCGAAAGACCGTTATTTCCAGGCAGATGTTTCCAGCGAAGAGAAGCTGATTCCCGAGGGAATTGAGGGGCAGGTTCCGTTCCGCGGACCGCTTTCTGCCGTGCTGCATCAGCTTGAGGGCGGTCTGCGCCAGACCATGTTCTACGTGGGTTCACGCACCATTGAGGAGCTTAAGACCAAGGGTAAGTTTGTGCGCATCACTCCGGCGGGACTGAAAGAATCTCATCCGCACGATATTACGATGACTGTCGAGGCACCTAACTACCGCCGTTAACCACTGCTGACCGGCTTAGTGGTGTGTAAGGTTCGAATATTAGAGAACCTATTCCGTCGTGCATTTTGTGATATTTCTGAATAATCTGCGGCGGAACGGGCTATACGCCGAGTAGAGTAGATACTGCATCAGGCGCGTAGTCTTGCGGGGTAGTCGTGCGCCAAGAAACACCGGTCAGATACCTTCCGAAGGGAAACACACATGTCCGATATTCAGATTGGGCTCTCTAAGAGCGCCCGCCGCACCTATGCGCTTGACGATGTGGCGCTGGCACCAACGCGCCGCACCCGTGACCGTCGCGATGTTGATACGTCATGGCAGATTGACGCCTTCAAATTTGACACCCCAATTGTGGGCGCACCGATGGACTCTGTGATGTCTCCAGCGACCGCGATTGCGCTCGGAAAGCTCGGTGGGCTAGGCGTGCTCAACCTAGAAGGCTTGTGGACTCGCTATGAGGACCCGCAGCCGCTTCTAGACGAAATTACTGAGCTTCCCGAAGCTGATCCTGCCTCTGCTACCACGCGCATGCAGCAGATTTACGCTGAGCCGATTAAGCCCGAGCTGATTACCGCGCGCCTGGAAGAAATTCGTGATTCGGGTGTTATTGTGGCGGGCTCGCTTACCCCGCAGAACACCCAAGAACATTATGAGACCGTGGTGCAGGCCGGGGCCGATCTTTTCGTGATTCGCGGCGCGTCGGTCTCTGCGGAGCATATCTCAACTTCGCATGAACCGCTGAACCTCAAGAAATTCATTTACGAGCTGGATGTGCCTGTTATGGTCGGCGGCGTGGCAGGGTATACCCAGGCGAAGCACTTGATGCGCACCGGTGCCGCCGGTGTTCTGGTGGGCTTCGGCGGCGGTTCCGCGATGACCACCCGTAAGGGGCTGGGCATTTCTGCGCCGATGGCAACCGCTATTGCCGATGTTGCTGCGGCTCGTTCGGACTACCTGGACGAATCCGGTGGACGGTATGTTCATGTGATTGCCGACGGCGGACTTAGCCGCTCCGGTGACCTGGTGAAGGCACTGGCTCTGGGCGCGGATGCGGTGATGATTGGTGCGCCCCTAGCGCGTGCATCCGAGGCGCCGGGTCAGGGCTGGTACTGGGGTAATGAGGCGCATTCGGTGGATTTCCCGCGCGGCGTGCGTACCCCACTGGGTGTCGTTGGAACCCTCGAAGAAGTGCTGTATGGACCTTCGCACCATGTGGACGGCACGAGTAATATTGTGGGTGCACTCAAGCGTGCTATGGCAACCTGCGGTTACCTGGATTTGAAGAAGTTCCAGAAGGCAGAGATGACGCTCGTGCCAGAATATCGGGGATAGAATGCCAGAAGAAGTAGCGAAAATCGTGGAACGTTCTATCGTAGACGAGATGTATGAGATGCTTTGACCGTAAACAGGTGGTATGTTTCGCAGCTGAGATACGTCTTGAAAATCAACGATGCTGTGCAGTTTGAAATAGTTAAGGTGCCCCGCCGGACAAACTTTCCGGCGGGGCAAACTTATGAGATGTGATAGTTTTTACTTCTTAGGTGACAAAGATTTAGCGAGAAAAATGAGGGATATCGTTATCAATGCAGACGAGAGAGTATATATGACTAAGCGATGACAGCAAGGATAAATTATTTCTTCTTAAGTTTACGCTTAGGACGTTTAGTGAAGATTTTTTCGATCCGGTTCTTCATGTACCAAGTTTCAATATTTTTGATATATTCATCCCAATTAGGCGTAAAAATGTATCCTTGGGGTGCTAACTTGTCAGGTTCATGACTGTCGAAATTATCTGCATTATCTACTCCTGTTTCAGCGGTGAAACCGTAATCCCATGAGGATTTGCCTTTTCCATCATTCCGAAGCCAATTTTGGAAGAACCTCTTAGATTCAAACTTCGCACGCTGCTCTGCTTGTTTACGATTTTCTCTAATTGTGTTACCTAGAGAAGAATCTACCGAGAATATATCAAAATATGCCCTAAAAACATTTCTTGTTATAATTTTTTTCTTCATGGTGTTTCCTAGTACTGTGCTGTATGGATCTTTGGCTTTCAAACAAAAAACAGTTAATATAAAAGAAAGTATTGAAAAAATAACAAAAAATATTTTTATTGGCCAGTCATCAAGATTTTTAGGGATTCCAGTAGTGGGATAAAAAATAGTCATACATACAGAAATAATTGTAAATAGAAGCGAAAATATAAGGATTGTATACCAAATTATGAGATCATATATACTCATGGCATTCTGTGGATGTGGGGGAAATATCTGATACTTCCAATTCACAGGTATATTTTTGAGGTCGTTCTTAGTGGATTGGCTTTCAATTTCAAGCTCATCGATTCGTATAGACTTATTTGCTTGATATAAAGCAAATGTGAAGTTATTATCAACTTTTCCCCTTTCCTCAGGAGTATAGGAATCTTTATTTTTTGAAATACTACTTTTGATAGATTCCCATTTTTCAAGATTGAGAAGTTCTGGAGGAGTCCCTTTTTGAGTGTTTCGGTATACTAGAATAGCTATAACTACTGTGGCTGCGCCCGTTATTAGGGCTGTGATGTCTTTTATAGAAGAAATAATTTCCATAAGATACCTCATGTTGTCAATTGTCGAATCTTGAACTTGTGAAATATTAAATTATCACAACCCTGTATGCCTGTAAATATTAGATTTTCTTAAATTTATTTTTTAGTTATATAAAATATTTTGTATAATACTTTGCGAGATCAGGTATATAGATAGTGAATATGCAGTTACTCAGACATGCCATTAGATCCGTTAGGAGCGCATCGTGTAAACGCGCTACCCTAGATATGTGTGGAAATTGGCGTTTACTCCCCGCTGGCTGGGCGGGCTTTTGCTGGCTCTCGTCTTTGTGACGGGGTTTGTCGCGCTCTCCAGCTGGCAGTTCAACGCCTCCACCTCACAGCAGGTACATTCTGATCCTGCGAAAGATCGAGTGCGACCCTATACCGAGATTCTGCAGGCGCATCAGCCCGTGACGAACTTGACGGTTGATACCGTAGTGCAGGCGAAGGGGGAGTACGTTCCAGGATCCTCCATGCTGGTAGCGGGTCGCTTCAATAACGGTGACCACGGGTACTGGGTTCTGAGTGAATTCATTCCCGAAGGAACCGATAAAGCCGCCGCTTTGGGGAGCACCAAGCCCCGCGCCATCACGGTGGCACGAGCCTGGATAGCGGGCGAGGATGATCATGCCCCGAGCATACCCGCCGAACCGACAGGGACAGTTGAGGTTGCCGGTCGTGTAGTAAATGCCCAGGGCGCCGCCCCGTACACGCGCACGACCGAGAAGGTGCTAGAAAGCGCATCCCCGGCACAGCTGACAAACCTGTGGGATGCGCCCCTCTATGACGGCGTGCTCACGCTTTCCGCCGAAGTACCTGAGAACAAAAAAGTACCCCTCACCGAACAGTACACAATCGCGGAAAACGCCACTATTATTGGACAGTCTGAGAATCTGCGCCCTATTCGCGCAGCCCAGGCGACCAATGATGCCAACATCAACTGGCTCAACATCTTCTATTCGCTCGAATGGCTGATTTTTGCGGCGTTCGCCCTCTACCTATGGGGACGCATGCTTAAGGATGCGGCGCATCGTGCCGCCGAACCAGCCGAATACACCCAGTATTTTGAGTACGAGGGCGAATACTTTGTGGACGAAGCCACCGGACGCCCCTACTATTGGGACCCCGCCGACGAACAATACTATTTCTTCGATGAAGTCCCCGAAGAAGCATCAGCGCGGGTGGAAGATACACCGCGTAACGTGCCGACGAGTGGTAATCCCCAGAAACCTGCAGATACAAAAGACTAACGCCAGCTAAACTCATCAGCACACACGAGAGGCACAGCATGTCAGAGAATTCCGAGAAGAACACAAAAATCACCCCGGTAGAACGTACCGACGGGCGCAAAGTCACCCTATCGCAGAATGCCTCGAAAGCATCAGCAGACGGGGTAGAACACGCGCCCCAGGGTGGATTTACGGTGCGCAAAAAATTTGGCGGTACCGAAACGCAGATTCGTTCCGCGCTAACCTTCTATAAATGGTGCGCATGGATATCCGGTACCTTCCTGTTGCTGCTGGTGGTTGAGATGATCACTCATCACGGGATGGGTTATGACCTGGTGGCCGGCGGTACGGAGGCGGCAAGCGGCAAGTCTGTGGCCTTGGGGGTGCTGAACCGCGAAACCGGTAATCTCACCGGCGGAGTAAACATCTCCACGTGGGTGCTCATTATTCACGGCTGGTTCTACATTATTTATCTGTTCTCCTGCATTCGTATTTGGCTGCTCATGCGCTGGGGTATCGCCCAGCTCATCGTCATGGCGCTTGGCGGCGTGGTGCCGTTCCTCTCATTCATTGTTGAGAAGCGCATCCACGCAGAAACCTTGGCGCAGCTTGAGGCAAACCCGCAGGCAACCAAACGATACTAGCCCCAGCATCGGCGAAAGCCCAACGGCAGTACCCCTGAATGGGTGCCACATAAAACTTTTGTCTCTCCCGTAGAATAGAAATACAAGACTTCGCGCGCTCGCGCGGAATTTCGACCTGACACGTGAGGAAAATCCGTGACCGACTCTGTACACCCGGATCAGCTTGAAGAGCGTCCGGTTCTGGTGGTAGATTACGGTGCCCAGTATGCGCAGCTTATTGCTCGTCGTGTGCGTGAGGCGGGTATCTACTCTGAAATCGTTCCCCACTCTATGAGCACCGAAAAGATGCTCGCTAAAAACCCTGCCGCGATTGTGCTTTCGGGCGGGCCTTCATCGGTGTATGCCGATGGCGCCCCCCGCGGCGATAGGGCACTATTTGAGGCTGGCGTGCCGGTCTTCGGCATCTGCTACGGTTTTCAGGTGATGGCGCAAACCTTGGGCGGTACCGTGGCGCAGACCGGTTCCCGCGAATACGGCGCAACCGACGCAACTTTGTGTGCAGTTGATTCTTCGTTCCTCACCGGCACCCCGCAGACGCAGAACGTGTGGATGTCGCACGGCGATTCTGTGACCGAAGCCCCCGCCGGGTTTGAGGTTCTGGCGCAGACCCCGGGTGCGTCCGTGGCGGCATTCGTGGATGAGCACCGCAAGCTGGGCGGCGTGCAGTGGCACCCCGAGGTGAAGCACTCCGACTACGGTCAGGTTGCGCTTGAGAACTTCCTGTACAACATTGCTGGGCTTAAACCCACCTGGTCAACTGACAATATCATTGAGGAACAGGTTGCGAAGATTCGTGAGCAGGTTGGCGAAGACCGCGTGATTTGTGCGCTTTCTGGCGGCGTGGATTCTTCTGTCGCTGCGGCTCTCGTGCATAAGGCCGTGGGCGATCAGCTGACTTGCTTCTTCATCGACCACGGGCTGCTGCGCGCGGGTGAGCGTGAACAGGTTGAGCAGGATTACGCCGCGTCAATGGGTATCCGTGTGATTACCATTGATGAGTCAGAGCGTTTCCTCACCGCACTGGCTGGTGTGAGTGAACCCGAGCAGAAGCGTAAGATTATTGGCCGCGAGTTCATCCGTTCCTTTGAGCAGGCCGAGCGCAAGCTCATTGAGGAAGCGGGCGAAGAGGGCGCACAGATCAAGTTCCTGGTGCAGGGTACCCTGTACCCGGATGTGGTTGAATCCGGCGGCGGCGAGGGCGCGGCGAATATTAAATCGCACCACAATGTGGGCGGTCTGCCTGAGGATTTAGCGTTTGAGCTAGTCGAGCCGCTGCGTACCCTGTTTAAGGATGAGGTTCGTGCGATTGGTCGTCAGCTGGGTGTTCCCGAGAAGATTGTGGCGCGTCAGCCGTTCCCCGGTCCCGGTCTGGGTATTCGTATTGTGGGTGAGGTGACCCGCGAGAACCTTGAGACCCTGCGCGCGGCGGATGCGATTGTGCGTGAAGAGCTGACTGCCGCCGGTCAGGACGAGCATATTTGGCAGTGCCCCGTAGTACTTCTTTCCGGTGTGCGTTCGGTGGGTGTTCAGGGCGATGGCCGCACTTATGGGCATCCGATTGTGCTACGCCCGGTTTCTTCAGAGGATGCGATGACTGCCGACTGGTCGCGCCTGCCTTATGACCTGCTGGCAAAAATCTCGAACCGGATTACGAACGAAGTCAAAGACGTGAACCGCGTGGTGCTGGATGTCACCTCCAAACCTCCGGGAACCATTGAGTGGGAGTAACGCACTAGGGGAGTAGCCCCTAGGATTCAACCCAGTTTTGGATAGGTAAGCCGCCCGGGGTGTCCTGAAATCAGGACGCGCCGGGCGGCTTTGCTGTGGTCATAAAGGTATAGAAGCTGCGCCATGGTCCTCTTGAAACGGAATATTCTCAAGTCCTTCTGCAGCAGAGCACAGCTTCGGATGCCTATGATGGGAATATGAAAGTCTGGATAGTACTCGATAAAAGGTGCGGGCTTGGTTTTCAGAAAATCTTGTTGGTTTCTCGGCATTGTTCCGTTTGTGGTTTTACCAAGGCTCAAACCCACAAAGTGAATAAACCTTAGAATAAGTGTTACCAGCGTAATGAGAAAAGCAGTACAAATAACTGATAAATCGGCTTAGCCACTATGAGAACTGGGGACAGTGTTGTAAACAAGAGTCACGAACCAGCAGAGGTAAGAGCCAGTGTTTTTACTGTAATCTAGGGATTGCCTCTAATGATTAACCCTCAGTGTTTTTGTCCTGAAAGCTGGGTGGTCTTCTTAATACTATTTGTCGTGACAACAATCATTAATATGCACAAAATGGCATCGTAGAGGGATACCATAGAGCCTATTGCTATAGAAACTTGCTTTGAGCCTGAACCGCGGTAGCCCATAAATGGAATAATAGCCCACTCTAGAATAAGCGACATATAGATAACCTCAGATATCGGAGCAACAATAAGGCCGTAAATATTGACACCTCGTATCCATCGAAACTTGACTGATTTCCTAAACCGCATAAATGCGATAATCTGCAAGAAAATGTGGCTCATGTAGGGCAGTGCAACAACGGTAGCAATAGCTACAATGACAAATATAAGATCGCTAAATTCATCGCGTTCAGACACCATAATATAAATGGCTGCTTGGATAAAAATAAACAATAGGACAAGTACAGGAATAATAATCAGAACATTCCTGATAGCCTGTGCTATGAGAAGACTTTTGCGGGTTTTGGGGTCTATATCGAACTGTTTTGGTACGCGCTCATGAGATTCTTCCTTTTTCTTGGTCCCCTGAGGTTCCGAGCCAGCCTGAGGCTCCAAGGACATCTTACCCTCAATACCTTCTAAGCCGTATAGCTGTGTATATTTGGGATCTAGATGTGCGTTTTTCGGATTATTACCCAATGCCCTCCGCTCTTCTGTAGAAGGCTGCGGGTCATTGTTGTCAGCGGTTGAAAAATTCTTATCGGTGCTCATGGTGCTCACCCTAATCTTTCTTCTGCGACCTAACGTTAATGTGCTGCCGAGGAACCTTTGCATCCGATTTGTCATGGTGATTCTTCAGGGGTTTTAAATCACCGTCCGTTTCGTATGCTCCGGAGTTAGAACCTTCCAGAACATCGTCATATATTCGAGGTTTAGCGACAGTAGTCCTTTTGCCTTGAAAATCACGAAGATCATTCCTCTTGATTACATTCATCACGACGATCATGACGATGCTGATAACAGCTTCAAGAACGCAGGCACCTAGCGACCACCATAATAGTCCAATATCAGCACCTGTTATGTTTGGAGCTGCTACCTGCAGCTTCATCATGAACCACGTATAGAAAGCACCAATAGGCGCAACAATCATCAGGCTATAAATGTTGATTCCTACAACCCAAGCGATCCGAGTTTCTTTCTTTGCCCGTGACCATGCCGCAGCCTGCAAAATAAAATGCAAACCAAAAGGCAGGAAAAGGATTAGACCAAGAGCGATAGAGAGCAAAGGGAGTAATGGCAGTACTAATATAAATTCAATGATAGTCCTTATGGTCTGCACAGCTATAAGACTAGGAGGAAACGAGGTCTGCTTCTTGGTCGAATCTGCCTTAGGTTCTTTCCTCATCTCATGAATATCTTGAGCCTGGACCGTTCCATGCTCAGGTTTTGGAAGGTTCTTATTAGTAGTCATGGCTTCACCCTAAACTTATAGCCTGGGTATTCAGTGGAAGCTCCCTGAATATTCTCAAAAAACATTTTTGAATTTATCTAACAAGAAAAATAATCTTTATCTAAAAGCATTAGGGTTCTAACGCTTTGTTGAGGGTTATTCATTAGGGGTGCCTCTTTAGGTGATAGTAAATCAGGAGCGCAGATTTTCTTTGGAGGCGGGGTGCGCACTCCTGCTGTAAATTGTCACTCCCGCTCTGCATGTTTGTCCTTTGCGGTGTTCTGTCTCAATGAGTCCTCGCATCAGTCATTGACAACCGGTTGTCATATGTGTAAACTGGTTGTCAAAATTGCTACTGGAGGAAAAATGGATGCTTCATTACTGAGTGAACTCGTGGTGCAGATCTTCCGTGTGAACGGAACACTCACCGCATGGGGAGACCGGTTCGCCGCCGAAAGCGGTCTCACAACTGCACGCTGGCAAGTATTAGGTGCAATCTCGATGGCGAAAGAACCGAGTACTTCTCCTCAAATCGCCGAACGTATGGGAATAACCCGGCAGGGTGTGCAAAAGCAGTTAAATCTTCTGCGGGATGAGGGGCTGGTTATGTCCGTCGAAAATCCCGCGCATAAACGTTCCCCGCGGTATTCCTTGACCGAACACGGCGAGCAGAAATTAGCGGAAATCCGAAAACGTTGGCGCCAACAGGTTAAGCAATGGAGCGGGGTACATCAGTATGAATCTGTTATTGCCGCTCTTGAAGTTCTCGATGTTTTATCTGAACAAATGAAGGAATAAAACAAATACGAAAAGCTACCGGCGGAGGTTTAGATATGAATCCCGTTCTATTGACCGTAAACACTATTTCTGCACTCGTAACGATCGCCAGCGCATTTTTGGCGATATATCGTCCCGGGCTTATGGTTCACGCTTCTTCCGTTGACGCTAATACTCGTTTCTACGTATACATGTATGCTGTGCGCGCTATACCGGCTGGAATAGCTGTTCTTATTGCACCCTTCTACTTTCGAGGCGGTGCCGTCGCCCTGCTTCTTGCGACTTTTGCGGTCATACAGGCGGGTGATGCATTTATCGGCTGGACCCGCAAAGAATGGGGCATGGTGTTCTTCCCCTCGCTCAGCGCGGTAGTCCACACGGTCGTTGCGCTTTCGATTCCGGGCGTATAGAGATGGCTCTCAATGAAGGGAAGGATTGCCCGCAGGATATTGCCCCTATGTACACCGGCTCAGTCAGCGGTACTGGGATGCGGAGCTGTGTATCACAGAGAAAACCTGCTTCGGATGTACTCTGACCACTCGGTTCTTCTAAGCAAAACTCTAGGTAATTCTGCGCTGGAACTGTAGTGTTAAAAAGAGCGTTGTATTCCCAAGTACTTCGTGGATTTAGTCATCGAGTAAACATAAAAACGAGGAGGAAACCCATGAAACGCTTTGAAAACAAGACCATTCTGATTACCGGCGCGAGCAGTGGTATTGGTCTGGCGGGCGCAAAACGTCTGATCGAAGAGGGTGCACACGTTATTTTTACGGGCCGCACCGAAAGCCATGTGCAGGCTGCAGCAGCCGAGCTGGGCGATCATGCTACCGCCGTTCTGGATGATGTTTCGGACGGCAACACTCTGGAGCGCATCATACCTGTGGTGGAGCGTGCCGGTGCGTTGGATGGTGTGTGGCTCAACGCCGCATACGCAGCCGGAGGTCCTTTGGAAGAGATGGACCAGGCGACTCTCGATCAGATATTTAAGGTGAATGTAGTGGCACCGATGATCCAAATGGGCGCGCTTTCTCCGTATGTGAAAGACGGCGGGTCGGTGCTAGTGACGTCTTCGACGGCGGCTTATGAGGGAGCGCCTATAGTCTCTGCCTATGCCGCAACAAAAGCTGCTATTCTGGCGGCGGCGCGTGGCTGGGCCTCCGAGCTTGCACCGCGCAATATTCGGGTGAATAGCCTGGTTCCCGGGCCGATTACGAGCAACCTGCGGTCGGTTCTTCCCGATGAGATGCGCGCCCAATTCGAGGAACGGCTTGCCGAAGCCGTGCTCCTCAAACGTGTGGGCGATGCGCGCGAAGCCGCCGCGGTCGCGCTATTCCTGCTCTCTGATGAGGCCAGCTATGTGACGGGTAGCTCGTATACAGTAGATGGCGGTCTGATCATGCAGTAGCGCTCTGCTGTTCGGCGGTGCGTGAATACGCGCATAGCTGTTTAGCCCCCCAGGTAAGCGCTAAAAAGTGCCTTTATGTGAATAAAACATTTTTTAACGCATTATTCACATAAAGGCATTTTTTGATCGAAAAGTTTAACGAAGATTTTTAGCTATATGAATATCTACATTTTTACTCAGTTATGCGTGATGTACAGGGTTTCACAATACCTTGATGCCTAGAGTCGTATTCCCATCCCCAATCACACATGAGTTGTAGCACCGGTAGAAATGTTTGCCCTTCCGCGCTTAGTGTGTATTCCACTCTTGGCGGTACTTCCGCATATACGGTGCGTTCGATGAGCCCATCTTCTTCGAGCTGACGGAGCTGCTCAGTTAGCACTTTTGAACTGATCCCTTCAAGTAGCAGAAGCAGATTGCGAGTGCGTTTTGCCCCATTGCTCAAGTGGTAGAGAATGAGGCACTTATATTTGCCTCCCACCAGATTCATTGCCATCTCTATTGCAGAAATTTTTTTCATTAAAAACCTACCGTAAATACTTAAAACTTACCTAAAAGTATGTATAGAACCTATAAGTAAGTTATGTTTTAATGCATTTTTGTACATTATACTGAATTTTGTAATCACCCGAAGAGAAAATGTTACTCATGACTTTGCAAGACCTTATACGTGACCGTCGCTCTACTCGATATTTTGACCCGGCCTGTCTGATAAGCCACGAGGATATGTATCGTCTTATTAATCGTGCTAACCAGGCTCCTAGCAGTAATAATTCGCAGCCGTGGCGGGTTGTGATCGTAACCGAGCAGCATTTACGCGAAAAGCTGTTGCCTATTGCGTATAACCAGCAGCAGATTATGACTGCATCGGCCGTGTTGATTCTGCTGGGTGATCGGCAAGCATACTATGCGGATAATTTGAATCGAATACATCACGAAGAATATATTGCTGGATGCTTCTCCCAAGAAATCTGTGAGACACTGACCCAGGCCGCTATTGAATTTTATGAGCCGTGTAGCGAGCAGGAAATACAGAAATTTTTAGGTTTAGACTGTGGGCTCTGGGCGATGACTTTTATGTTGGCGGCGCAGGAAGCCGGGTGGAATACGGTACCTATGACGGGGTATCAGCGTGCAGAATTGCGTGAGATGCTGCGCCTGCCAAGCCGATATCTTGACATTATGATGATTGCTGTAGGCTCCGGAACACGAGAAGGACATCGTACTTTACGGCATGAGGCGGAGCGCGTAACGGTGTGGAATGCCCCTCCCGCAGAGAAACCTTAAGATCTCCGAATTGCCGCCCCCGTATATGGTGGGATGCCGCTTTTCTATTCATAAGTGTCTTGCACATTCTATATGCATTTTGAATGCAAAACCTTCTCTATAGACGGGGTTACAGGGCTCACCCTACAATGAGGAATACCCGCCAGAAGACAATAAAAGGAGCGTGCACCGTGAAAACCCTAGGCATTATCGGTGGCATGAGCCCTGAGAGTACCACCCTGTACTACCGGATCATTAACCGTGAGGTCAACCGCTGCCTTGGAGGCAACCACAGTGCCGACATCGTGATGCATAGCGTAGATTTTGAGGAAGTCGTGCGTCTGCAAAAAAGCGGTGACTGGGAAGCCGCCGGGGTTCTGCTGGCGGCAAGCGCCGCAAAACTTGAGGGTGCGGGTGCGCAGCTGCTGCTGGTGGCCACGAACACCATGCACAAGGTTGCCCCCGCGATAGAGCGTGCCACCACCGTACCGCTACTGCACGTAGTTGACGCCACCGCCACCGCCATCCAAAGGCAGGGGCTGCAGAGGGTGGGGCTGCTGGGCACAACCTTCACCATGAGCGACGGGTTCTACACCGAGCGCATGGCGGCGCAAGGAATCCAGACGATCGTACCAACCGAACCGGAACAGGCAGAGACTAGCCGCATCATTTTTGAGCAGCTGTGCCTGGGTCGTGTGGAGCCTGAATCCGTGCAGTATCTTCAGCAGGTCATTACAGGGCTGAAGGAGCAGGGCGCCCAAGGCGTGATTCTGGGGTGCACCGAACTCTGCCTGGCGGTGGATGCGGACAAGACCCCGCTGCCGGTCTTTGACAGCACCACCAGTCACGCGCTCGCGGCAGTAGAGGCAGTGTTAACGCCGCCGCTTCCCGCATAAACCCCGCTTCTTGACCGAAATAAATAACTTGCTCCCCATGAAAAGACTAGCTGCAGCCCTTGAATATAAAGTTCCACCGCCACTTATTGGGGCACTGTGCGCCTTACTGATGTGGCTCATCTGCGGGGTGCCGCCGCTGACAGGAAGACCACCGCTGCTGCTGGTTCCCGCCCTTGCACTGGTTGTACTCGGCCTAACGGTGGACGCGGTGGGGGTGCTGTCATTCAGACGTGCCCGCACCACAGTGAACCCGTTCGCCCCCGAACGCACCGTAAACATTGTCTCCTCCGGAATATACCGTTTAAGCCGCAACCCCATGTACTTGGGTATGGCCTGCATACTTACCGGGTGGGCGGTGTGGCTGTGGCAGGTGCAGGCTGTGCTCGGGGTGGTGCTTTTCGTCGTCTGGATAACGCGTTTTCAGATTATTCCCGAAGAGCGGGTTCTCACCCAGAAATTCGGTACAGAATACCGGCAGTACCGCCAGCGGGTGCGGCGCTGGGTATAGCCCAGCACCTGCCAAAACTGTGTATGGCTGGCTTACGTACATACATCCTGCCAACCGAAACTCTGAATGGTTTGGGGACTCACTATCGTATGTGTGCCTTTTACAGGATAGACTTAATAGCGGTGGGCTCGCAGGAAAGACGGTGATATTCATGAATCGTATCTCGACCTATTTTCTCGATCTTGAAGGCATTAAAACCGCGTACTACAGTACGGAGGGTGAAGGCACGCCTATCGTGCTCCTTCATGGTGGCGGGGTGGATCACGCCATGCTCTCCTGGAAAACGATCATGCAGACCTGGACCGGATCTCAGCCTTTAGTTGCCCTGGATCTGCCAGGGTATGGCAACAGCGATAAACCCGAATTAGAGTACTCGCTGAGTTTCTACACGGGCTTCCTCAAAGCCTTCCTTGATACTTTGAACGCTCAAAATGTTACCTTGTGTGGCCTTTCAATGGGCGGCGCCATTGCTTTGCAATATGCGCTGCGGTATACGGACTATATTGGCAAGCTGGTGCTGGTAGCGCCTTGGGGTGTGTCCGCTTCAGCACCGTATTCACTTATGGGACGGTTGCGGGTGCGTTTGCCACTCAATCAGGTGGTATATAAAACCTTGCAGAATAGGTGGCTGGCAAAGAACATTATTGCCGGGTCACTGATTGGGAATCGCGAGAAAATTACCCCCGAAATTCTGGATGAGGTACAAACTGCCGCCCATTCGAAAGACGCGGCACGAGTTTTTCAATCATTTCAGATCAGTGAGTTGTGGGGAGAACATCCGGTCGGGCACCTAATACCGCTTCTGCCACAGATCAAGGTGCCAACCCTATTTATTCAAGGGGATAAGGACCCCGGCATCAAAGTCGGTGATGTGAAGCAGGCAGCCGCATCTATGCCGAATGCACGGGTCGAAATTTTTGAGCATCATAAGCATTGGGTTCAGAAAGAGAGCCCCGAACGGTTTGCGGATATAGTGCGCGACTTCATCGAGTCGTAACTCTTGTCATACTGAACGAACAGCATAAAATGAACCCCGGGAAGCGCTTTGAGAACAAGACTTTCCGGTAATCGGCGAGAGTAGCAGTATCGGCCGGGCAGGCAAAAAACATCTCTGATTAGGGAAGACGCTCAGGTACTTTTACAGGTTGCACCAAAAACCACGTGTATGTTACTGCCGCAGCGGCGCTATTCTGGCTCTCTGGCGAGGCCAGCTACGTGACGGGAAGCTCATAGACGGTGGACGGTGGACTGATCATGCAGTAGCGTTTTGCCGCTAAACCGGTGTGCAAGTATACGCGGGCGGCTTAGGGCTGAGGAGGAGAGAGGTGAGCGATAAAAAGCTACTTAACACGGTCGCCCCGTTCACCAACTTCTGTATGCACATCCGAAAATGGAAGAGAGCAGCGCAGGTGTAAATCCCAAGTTCATAAAACGGTACCTTCGTCTGGAAATAGAGGAAACCGGGATTTTATCTGTAAAAAATGCAAAATATTGCAGATATTATAGATACCTTATAATCTGGGGTAACGGTCGTAAAGAGTTCAGGAGGTGCGCCGTGACTATTACAGACACGCTTGCCCAGCCCTTTGCAGAGGTCAGGCAAGATGCTGAGGAGCTCCGTGACGTCAAAATTTTGGCTGCGGAACTTGCTACAGCTGATGCAGAACATATTTCTGTTCAGGTGAGTATTGAGGGAGATAAAGCGAAGGAGCTTGGGCCTAAGCTGAATTCACTGATCGCAGAGATGATTACGATGCTTGCTAATGACCAGGAGCCTAGCCTGGTGAGCGTTCCACAAGAGTTAACGACGACAGTGGCCGCAAAGCGCCTTGGGATTTCCCGTCCAACTTTAATGAAGCTTATCCGTGAAGGGAAAATTCCAGCCCACAAAGTGCGCTCACACGTGCGTCTCTTAACGGCAGATGTTGATGCATTCCGTCAGAAGCAGCTTCAAAAGCAAATTGATGCCTTTAATAAACTTCGTGACTTCGAGCATGAAATGGGTCTCTAGGGTGAAAGAACGGGGCTAGCGTGGAGACGTACCGTGTTTTGCTTGATGCAAATATATTAATGTCCAAAACTTTACGAGATTGGATTCTAAAGTCTGCATTCTATTCGCAAGGTAGATTTCAAGTCCTAATTTCACAAGGAATATTAGACGAATGGGGAAACCATACACGGAACAACAACCCCACTCTCGATGAGGGAGTTATCGAAAAATGGCGTCGGCAGATCATTGAATCCTGTGGCGGCAATGATTGCATACTTCGAGGTTTTCCTGTACCTGAGGTGCCCAACTATCCCGACCCGGAGGATTTGCATGTTCATGCTGCTGCAATTGCAGGAAATGTTGATGCCTTAGCAACGAATGATAAAGCTCTTATCGCATACGGGCTTTCGGAGGCAGGCGAGAACTTAGGATACGACATTATGAGCGCTGATAATATCCTGATGCAGCTCGTGGATTTTACAACACCTGATTTTTGGGTTCAGTTATACCTCTCGGAGGTAAGGTATTGGTTAGACCGCCAGGGAAACGTTGATTTAATATCTCAGCTTCGCCAATCGCAGGCAGAAAAATTTGCTGATTATCTTTTGAAAAATATCGTCAATATGCCGCGTGTGCATATAACTGTTGACCGAATGATCGCAAAACGGTATAGATAAATCTGTGCGTTGTACCCTTAATCTATAGAAATGCTCTCCACACTTAGCAGAGAGCATTTCTATAGGAGAAGAACCAGAAGAACCTACTTCACGATGCGGTAGACCTTCGCTTCGTAGGGGCGCAGGGTGGTGCCCGCATCGGTCAGCGCGCCGGTATCATCCCGGTAGTTGGAGTGCACCAGTTCGACGGACGCCCCGGCTGCACGCGCATCATCCAGCAGCGAGAAGGTGCGCTCCACCGAATCAGACGTGAAGTTAGAAACCACGAGCAGAGACTGGTTCGCGTCGGTGCCGTCCGGGCCGCCGGTACGGGTGTAGGCGTACACCTGCTCATCCTCGGCATGAGGAACCTCAACCGAATCTACGGGTGCGAACGACCCGTATACCATCAGATCTTTGAGCTCACCGCGGCGCAGTTTCGCCAATTCCTGATAGTGGTAGAACACCGAATCCTGATCGTCCAGGGCAGCCTGCGCATTAATTTGCGGGTAGTTTGGGTTCACCTTCAGCCACGGTTCGACTCCCGCGTTCGTGAACCCACCGTTTGCCGAGTCGTCCCATTGCATTGGAGTGCGGGCGTTATCACGACCCTTAATGTAGATAGCGCGCATCGCATCCTCGTGGCTGAGCCGTTGATGATCCACGTGCATATCCTCGTAGAAACGAATCGAATCGCCGTCGCGGTAGTCCTCGATCGACTCGAATCGCACATTGGTCATGCCCAGTTCTTCACCCTGGTAAATATAGGGGGTTCCCTGCATAAAATGTAAGGTGGTTGCCAACTGCTTCGCTGAAAGTACCCGAAATTCGGGGGAATCGTTGCCGAACCGCGAGACCACGCGCGGCTGATCGTGGTTATTCCAGTACAGCGAACCCCACGCCTTGCCCTCAAGTTTCGTCTGCCACTCGTTCAGAATGCGCTTAAGCTCGGTTAGCTTATACGGCGCATACGACCACTTGCCGCCCAGCGAACCTTCGGGGTCGTTATCGACGCCCATGTGGTCGAAGTGGAAGAGCATCTGCAGTTCGCCCGCATCGTAGCCTGCCCACAGCTTCGCGTCCTCGGGGCTGGTCGCGCTCGTTTCGCCCACGGTCATCACATCGTACTTCGAGAACGCCTCACGGTTGAGCTCTTTCATCCACGGATGCACCATCGTGCCGTTCGCAATCACAAACGGGATCGACGACGTATGCTTCTCAAAATCGGTGGAAGGATCATCCGGGAAACCTTCGGGCTTAGAAATAATGTTGATGGCGTCCAGCCGGAAACCATCCACGCCCTTATCGAGCCACCAGCGCACCATCGCATACAGGTCTTCGCGCACCTTCGGGTTCGCCCAGTTCAGATCGGGCTGTTCCTTGAAGAAAATGTGCAGGTAGAACTGTTGCGTGGCTTCATCCCACTCCCAGGCGGAGCCACCGAATTCGGAAGCCCAGTTATTCGGAGGAATCGGGGCGCCATTCTCATCAAACCCGTTGGGGTCTTTCCAAATGTAGTAGTCGCGGTACGGGTTATCCTTTGAGGAACGAGACTGCACAAACCACGGATGCTGATCCGAAGTATGGTTCGCCACCAAATCCATCAGAATTTTAATGCCGTGCTCATGTGCGGTCGCCAGCAGCT
>NZ_KV820089.1:0-58894 GCF_001815285.1 Rothia sp. HMSC065D02 | reverse complement strand
TAATGCCGTGCTCATGTGCGGTCGCCAGCAGCTCATCGAAATCTTCCATTGTTCCGAAATCGCTCATAATGTCGAAGTAGTCGGAAATATCGTAACCGTTATCAACGTTCGGCGAATCAAACACGGGGGAGAGCCAGATAACATTAATGCCCAGTTTCGCCAGGTACGGGATTTTTTCGGTAATACCGGGCAGGTCGCCGATACCGTCGCCATTAGAGTCGTTGAAGGAACGCGGGTACACCTGGTAGACCACCGCTTCCTTCCACCACTGCCGCCCGGCGTAGGAAGGAACCGCACGCTCTTCAGTCGTGGTTTCACTACTCATCAGAAGCCTTTCGTTAAGGGTTGCGTCGTGTGGCTTAGTGGGGAACCCCGTAAGCCGCATTGCCGCAGGTATGTCTGTAAAATTTTTAGTCAGGATGCGCCAGCGCGCCACTCGCCGCGCACTCTACGCCCTACCGGTACAGATACACTTTTGCCTCATAGGGTCGCAGAGTGGTGCCTTCGTCCGTGAACTCGCCGTGCTCATTTCGGTAGTTTGAGCTGATCAGTTCGGGCGCTTCTCCCATGGCCGCAAGCTCCTCAATTTTCAGCACACCCGGGTTCTTGAGCGCCAAGGAAGCGAGCTGACCGTCTGCATAGGGCAAAGACAGTGTTTCTTGGGTGAAATTAGCAACCACCAGCAGGGCGCGCTCGCCGGATACGGCGGCATCCTCCGCTGAATTCACACGCAGGTAAGCGTACACCTGCTCATCCTCGAGGTTGAGCACACGGTATTCGCCAGTGAGCACGATGGGGTGCTCTTTGCGCAGGTGAATGAGGTCGCTGTAGTGATAGAAAATAGAATCATCGTTCGCCAATTCTTCGGCGGCGTTAATGTCGGTATACCGCGGGTTCACCTTCAGCCACGGGGTGCCGGTCGTAAAGCCCGCGTTTTCGCTCGCATCCCACTGCATGGGTGTTCGCGCGTTATCTCGACCCGAAGCACTGATGTACCGCAGCATATCCTCGGGGCTAACCCGCTGGGACTCCACCACGTATTTACGCCAGGAATCATGGATTTCAAGGTCGTTGTAGTCGTCTACCGAGTCGAAGAAAACATTGGTCATACCCAGCTCTTCACCCTGATAGATGTAGGGGGTTCCCTGCATCATATGCAGAACCGTGCCGAGCATCTTACCGCTGACCTCACGGAACTCGGGGGAGTCATTGCCGAAACGTGAAACCGTGCGCGGCTGGTCATGGTTATTCCAGTACAGCGAATTCCATCCGCGACCGTGCAGCCCCGTCTGCCAGTGGGTAAGAACCTTCTTCAAATCCACCAGGTTAAAACGAGTATCCGACCATTTGCCGGTGGCGCCGCCTGCGCTGGCATCCACATCCATATGCTCAAACTGGAACACCATCTGCAGTTCGTGGCGGTCAAAACCTGTGTACAGGGCGGCATCTTCCACGCTCACGCAGGGAGTCTCACCCACGGTCATCACCGGGTACTTGCTGAGCACCTCGCGGTTCATCTCGCGCAGGAACTCGTGCACGCGCGGACCGTTCGCGGCCACCGCCAGAGAATTATCTAGCCCTCCAGCGGTGACGGCGGGGTCATCCGGGAAGGAAAGATCCTTAGAGATCAGGTTGATAACATCCATGCGGAAACCGTCGACACCCTTATCAAGCCAGAACCGCATAATGTCGTAGACCTCTTCACGTACTTTCGGGTTTTCCCAGTTGAGGTCGGGCTGCTTCACCGAAAAATAGTGCAGATAGAACTGCTGAGTGCCCTCGTCCCATTCCCAGACCGATGGTGAGAAACAGGAAATCCAGTTATTCGGCGGAATCGGGGTGCCGTCTTCAGAAAACCCGGCAGGGTCACGCCACACATAGTAGTCGCGGTACGGGTTGTCCTTCGCAGAACGTGCCTGATGGAACCATTCGTGCTCATCCGAAGTGTGGTTCACCACCAAATCCATCATGAGCTTAATGCCGTGCTCATGTGCGGTCGCCAGCAGCTCGTCGAAGTCAGCCATTGTGCCGAACTCGGTCATAATCGCCCGATAATCCGAAATATCGTAGCCATTATCGTCATTCGGCGAAGCATAGATCGGGGAAAGCCAGATAACATCTATGCCCAGCTTCGCCAGATACGGAATTTTTTCGGTGATACCGGGCAGATCGCCGATGCCGTCGCCATTGGAGTCGTTGAATGAACGCGGGTAAATCTGGTACACAACGGGCTGTTGCCACCACTGAATTTCAGTTTTCATGAGCTGTCCTTCCACGGAATACATATCAATTTAAAATCTGAAGGCAGAAACGCGCTAAGCTGCGAAACCCCTAAGGTCGCCGCACTATCCGGGCTGTACCTGCGGCGGCGGCACGGGGTGCATCCTGGCAGTGGGCTCGAAACTCGACTCGTCAAGCTCTATCAGCACGCCGCTGTGATCGGAAATCGCCTCAGGAGAATTATCGCGGAATACCACTGTATGCGAAAGTACCTTCACCGCGCGGTCGGCAAACACGAAGTCAATGCGTTTGGCTTCCTCTTGCCCTTCCCACCCGGCAATACCACGATGTACGGTGAACTCACCATCGGTACGGTCGGCAATCTCACGGGTATCCACCAGGCCGGAAGAAAGCACAAGATCGTACCCTTCGCCACGCGCCTGCGCCGCCGTGTTGAAATCGCCTCCTAAGAGAACGGGCGCATCCTGACCGCGCTCGGTGAGGGCCTGCGAAAGCCGCGCAAACTCATGTGCGAAAAGCGGTTCGCCATGAAAATCCCACCACGACATATGGGTGCTTGCACACCACACTGAACCCGCATCAGTGCCAACCCGAACCGCGAGAGAAGACCTGCGCTCAACCCGATCGTAGTTATACTGCGGGCTCATCACAATAGGCTCGATGCGCTCGATAGGCATACGAGAGAGTACAGCTACGCATTCGTCATACCGTTCCCATCCAATATGGGTTTCGGTTAGCGCCCATTCGTACTGAACCCCTAAATCAGCCAGGAACCGCACGAGCAGAAGTGCGTAATTATCCTCGCGGATAGGAATACTGGCCCCGCCTTGGTACCCCAGTGGCGTATCCACAATAGGGGAGTGCAGGTACTGATTCACCTCCTGCAACGCAATAACATCAACCCGATGGTGGGCAATGAAACGGGCAAGCTCGTGAATTTTAACGATCTGGTGAGGCTCGCACCAGCTGTGAGTGTTAAGAGTAAGAAAACGCATCGTCTCTAGAAATATAAAGGTGAGGGGACAACACGCGGTTCTCGCCCTCTGCACTTCGTGAAAATGTCGGTGGAAAGCTACTTTTATATGCTAACCATTTGCATGGTCAATAACGCAGCAAAATACTCACCGGAAACACCAATACTTTTACCCGGTACTGGGACATGTTTCGGGTTCTGAAAAACTATGCCAAAAAACCCGATCAAGGAGGTTTTAGTCCGTAAAAGATGACATGATATTGCTATTAAATAAAACATTGCACCACACGCGCGGGCGCATCGCGCGGTAATTCCTGGCCAACACACGGCAGACACCTAGGCGCCCGCTCACTCTCAACCAGAAAGGGCGTCAGCCTTATGATGGAAAAAATTCAGAGGTTCGGGTCCGCCATGTTGGCGCCCGTGCTTCTTTTCGCCTTCGCTGGCCTAGCGGTCGGTATCGGCACCGTTGCCACCCTCCCAAATATTGTTGGCGATCTCGCGAACGAAGATACCTTCTGGTACCAAGCGTGGACTGTTTGGCTTGACGGCGCATGGACCGTTTTCCGGCAAATAGAGCTCCTTTTCGTGCTGGGTCTGCCGATTGCGCTCGCAAAGACCGCAAACGCTCGTGCCGTCCTCGAAGCCGGAATGGTCTATCTGACCTTCAACTATTTGGTGGCCGGTATGCTGAATTTCTGGGGCCAAGGCGGTTCGGGATTCTTCCAGCTGGATTACAACACCTCTATTTCGCTAGATAACTCGGATTCTTACGGTACCGGTCTGAAAATTATCGCCGGTATTAAGACGATTGATACCGGTATTTTCGGCGCTATCATCATTTCCGCGATCGTGGTGTGGGTCCATAACCGATACTTCGATAAGAAGCTGCCCGACTTCCTCGGTATTTTCCAGGGCACCCAGTTCGTCTACGCGATCTGCTTCTTCCTGATGATGCCCATCGCCTTTATCTTCGCGTGGCTGTGGCCTTACGCTCAGCATGGTATCGCAAGCATGCAGGGCTTCTTCATCGCCTCCGGCGCGTTAGGCGTGTGGATCTACACTTTCTTGGAGCGCATCCTGATTCCAACCGGCCTGCACCACTTCATCTACTCGCCGTTCATGTTCGGTAACGCTGTGACCCCGAACGGTATCGTGAAGGATTGGCCGACCCACATCAGCGAATTTGCCAAGAGCGACAAGCCTCTGCGCGAGCTCTTCCCCGGCGGCGGTTTCGCACTGCACGGTAACTCGAAGATCTTCGCGCCCCTCGGTATCTCGGCCGCCTTCTACACCACGGCACGCCGTGAGAAGCGTAAAGAAGTTCTCGCCCTGCTGATCCCGGTGACCCTCACCGCAATGCTGATCGGTATTACCGAGCCGCTGGAGTTTACCTTCCTGTTCGTGGCACCCCCGCTGTTCGCTGTTCACGCGGTGCTGGCGGCTTCGATGGCGTCGATCATGTACATGCTTGGCCTCTCAGGCAACATGGGTGGTGGCTTGCTTGATAACTTCCTCTTCCTCAACTGGGTTCCGCTGTGGCAGAACCACTGGCCTACCTACCTTATGCAGATCGGCGTGGGTCTGTCCTTCACCGTCATCTACTTCTTGCTCTTCCGATTCCTCATTCTGAAGTTCGATTTCAAGACCCCGGGTCGCGAGGCTGAGGGTGGCGAAACGAAGCTGTACTCGAAAGCCGAATACAAGGCCGCGAAGGCAGCCGAGAAGAAGGGTGCCGCATCCGCAGATGACGCTGGCGATGCAGATCTGTATGCCCCGCGAGCGGCAGGATTCCTCGAACTGCTTGGCGGTGCCGATAACATCACCACGGTGAACAACTGTGCTACTCGCCTGCGTGTCTCGGTGGCGGATGAATCCCTGGTTGATACTTCGGATGCTGCCTTCAAGGATGCCGGAGCCCTCGGTATTGTGCGCAAGGGCAAGGCATTCCAGGTGATTGTGGGTATGGACGTTCCGCAGGTTCGCGAGCGTTTTGAAACCATGGTGAACACCAAAGAGTAAGGTTATATTCACCTTCTAGGGAAACCTACTGAGCTCCTGAATCGAAGACGTTGTAATATTTATGTATTGCGCGTTTTCGATTCAGGAGCTTTTGAGTGGATTTACAAGATGTGGTGAACGCGAACCAACACAGGTTCAGCGATACCGAACGTGATATTTTGGCGTTCATGCTTGAAAACGAAGAATTTGTTGCGGAGGCGACTATCAACTCCCTCGCGCACAAGACCTACACTTCAACCAGCTCCATTATTAGGCTCACCAAGAAGCTCAATTTTTCGGGTTTTGCCGAGCTGAAATACTTCATCAAATCTTCCCTGACGAAGTCGGAACCCTATAACCCGCGTTTTATCGAAAGCGGCCGCGAAGATATTTTGCGCACCTACGATTACCTGGAACATATGGAGCTTTCCGGGCTTTTGAGGAAACTTCATACGGCGCGCACAATCTACTGTTTCGGAACTGGGTACGCGCAACGAAACGCGGTACAAGAATTTGCTAAGTCTATGCAGGTCTGCGGCAAATTCTGCCATGTGATTCCTGCACGCAATGAATTTGAAAGCACCATGAGCGCTATGAATCAGGACGATGTCGTGATTCTTGTCTCCTTCTCAGGACAGACTGAAAATATGCGCGAACACGTCAAAATGCTGGCACTGCGGAAAATCCCCATGATCGCAATTACCGCTATTGGCGTGAACTTTATGTCCTCCTACGCCGAGTACTCACTGCACTACCAAACCACCCCCACCCAGTTGAGTACCCAGCGCAAGCCTTACCACTCGTTCGTGGCGCTCTCAGTGCTTTTGGACTATATTGTGCGCCGGTATATCGACCATGTTGAAACCCAACAGCGCGGCAACTCCACCAAAACAGCGCAGGTTCTTGAAAGTTCTGAATTTAGCGCCGAAACCGGGGCACTCGACGTCGCCGATATACGTGCCCAAGCTGGTGCAGCAGCTATCGATCGGCAGCACACAGACCCATCGGAGACCTAGCCCGTGATCGCAATCCTCGAACTTATCAATAATCCGCAGAAAATGCGTCGATACCTTTTCTGGTATCTCATTATCATGCCCCTGGCGCTCTTTGCGTGGATTCTGTTGGGCGCCGCCAACTCCGGCTTGGATTTCAAAGCTGCGATCAATATTCCGTTTTATGCTGTAGCATTTTTGAACGGGTGCCTGTCGATTCTATTCGCGGGACTACTCAAATTTGCTGCGAGCGAGAATGAACACACCGAACGCATGATTGCCTTCTATACCCTGGTGATGCTGGTGTTTGCAGGGAACCTGCCCGGTGCCCTGCTTGCGTTCTTCCTTTGGTGGGCACTGCGCGAGGCTCCTGAGGAACCCTTCGCCCCCAATTATCGATGGGTTTTTATCGCCTCAATGATTTTCCTCGGGCTGGTAACCCTTCTCGTACTTTTCGCAAATATACGCCTCTGGTCGGCATGATAACGGTACGTGAGGAACGCCCGTTCCCCGGCCTGATCCGTGGAAAAGCACACCGGATACACGGGAATGAGCTGGAGCCTCCGTATGATGTTATGTAAGATTATCCCCACACTCACCACGAATCATCCAAGGACGAGCACACTGTGAACGAAACCCCGGATACACTGGAGAACACCGCTGCTAAGGAACCCCGCAGCGCCGAATTCCAGCCGGAATACCTGGATCCCAGCTCTCCCGCCTTCGACCCCTCGGCGGGTCTTGAACGCTGGGCGCAGCAGATGGACGTGTATACCGGGCCGGATGCGATGCTCGACTTCAACCAGGTCGATTACGTACACATCAATCTCAGTGACGCTAACCCTTCCGGGCTTGCGCAGCTGTTGGCCGGACGCAAAACACGTCTTTCCACCCTGATTCGCGATAAGTCTCTGCTGGGACACGAGATGCGTGCCGCGCGTACCCTGCGCACCAAAATTTATGAGCTCTCGACCGGGCACGGACTCGATGCCGGGTATTTTGTGGCGGGCACCGCATCATGGTTATCGCATGCGATGCGCGATGATGCCAAAGCCTCTGAAAAACGGTTTATCGCGCCAATTCTGATGGCACCGCTGAACCTGACACCGCATCCGAGGAGCGATGATTTTGAGCTGCAGCTAGCTGGCTCTGCACGCCTGAACCCCGCGATGGTGCGCCAAATCAAACAGGAATATGAGATCGACCTGGGCACTATGGATGTTGCGCAGCTCGCCAACTCAATGTCACGCCTGGACCCTGAACCCGTGATCGAGCGGATGCGCGCCTCCGCCGGGCGTATTCCAGGGATGACCATAGAATCAAAGTATTTTATCTCAACCTTTGCGGACCTGAAGGAAAGCATGGGGGAGCTACCGCATACTGCGCATACTCCGCTCGTGCGCGATCTTGCGGCGCTCAAAGTTCCCGGTGCGCAGCCGCGCGAGATGAACGCCCACAACCTGCTGCAGCCCCTCAACCAGCGCGATCCCGCCCAAGAAACGCTGCTGTTCGACGCAGACCCCGTGGCGCAGAATATTATTGATACCGCCGCCAGTGGATTTTCGATGACCGTGACCGCAGCGCCCGGAACAGAACCGTTACGCACCGCCGTGAATATCGCCTCAACCCTGATGGGGCGTGGAAAATCGGTTCTGGTCGTGGGAGAAAAACGTTCGACCCTCGCATCCTTTAGCGAGCTTCTGGGACGCACCGGGCTTAACGATCTGCGCTACGATCTGCTGGCAGAACACACTGCCGAAGATCAGCGAACCGAGTTTATTCGCGCTATCGTGCGTAACGAGAATACCGCAGAGCCTAATTCCACAAATCTTAATCGTGAGCTGATCGAAACCCGCACGGCGCTCACAGATCACACTCATGCACTGACGGCGCGCGACCCACTGTGGCATATTTCTATCAGTGAAGCCTTGCAGCGAGTGGCCGAACTCGCCTCTGAGGAGAGCGCGCCGCAGACCCAGGTGCGTTTTAGCCGTCAGCTACTTGATACCCTGCAAGACCGCGAAGCCATTACCGCCGATATTGTGCGTTTTGCGGAGCTGAACGGGTTCACACGCGCGACTCGCACCTCGCCCTGGCATCGTGCCCGCCTGCTCAACGAAGATGAGGCGGCGGACGCCTACGCCCTCGTCATTACCCTGCGTTCCTCACTTCTTTCCCTGCGCGAGGCGATGAACGCCATGAACGCGGATCTGCATCTGCGCCGGGCACGTACTATAGCCGATTGGGATGCGCAGCTTGCTATTCTGATTCGCATTCGGGAAACTCTCAAGCGCTTCCGGGCAGAGGTGTACGACCGCCCGGTGACCGACCTGATTGCGGCCACCGCATCCGGCTCATGGCGACGGGAAAACCGTATCGACATGAGCAGTATGCAGCGTTCGCGCCTGCGTCGAGCGGCAAAAGAGTATATTTTGCCGGGAGTGCATATTGGCGATCTGCATGAACATCTCAAAGTTGTGCAGACCGAGCGTGCCGAGTGGATTCGGCTTCTTGATTCGCCCAGCACCCCGAAGATTCCCGATAACCTGGATGCTTTGGCGAACGCCCTGCACTCGCTGGGCTCAGAGCTTTCGGGGCTTGAGATCATACTCCCCGATACCGCCGAAGGCGTCGACTTTGTGCATACGGATCTTGACCAGCTCGAAGCCCGCCTGGATGCTCTGCTCAACGACCGCGAAGTGCTCATGAGTCTGCCCGAACGTGACGTACTCTTAGGGCGGCTCACGAATGCGGGTCTGAGCGATTTTCTGGACGAGCTGGGTGAGCGTGAGGCAAACGCATCCGAGGTGACATCGGAACTCGAACTTGCGTGGTGGCAATCCGCACTTGAAGAGCTTCTGGAGCAGCACGCCGAAAAAATTCTTGACGGCGACGAGCTGCGCGATATTGAGGCTCGTTTCCGCCGCGCGGACTACGCCCATATGTCGAGCGCCCAGGCGCGTTTGCTGGCGCATACGGCACGGTTGTGGACGGAACGTATCGAAGAATTCCCCGAGCAGGCTTCGTATCTGAAGAGTCAGCTGCGCGGCCGTGAGTTTGATCTTGAATCGCTTCTGGTGAATGCCCCGGTCATGGCGCGTACTTTGCTGCCGTTGTGGACGGCTAGCCCGTTTTCGCTGGCGCGCCGGGTTCCCATGTCGATGCGTTTTGATGCGGTTATCCTGCTGGATGCTGAGTCCACCCCGCTGGCGGCTAACCTTCCGGCGATTACGCGCGCGGATCAGGTAATCGCCGTGGGCGATCCTCATGCCGGGTTCCCTGCGCCGTTTATTGTTTCGGCGCCAACTTCGGGTGCACCAGCATCGGATTCTCACCGGTTGGAGAGCACTTTTGGGGCGCTTTCACGTCTGCTTCCAAACCGCACGCTCTCGCTCGTGCATCGTCCCTTTGACTGCGTGCTTTTCGACTACCTGAATCGGGAATTCTATGGGTCTCACCTGCGCGAAATTCCGGTGAGCCCGGCATCCCGCAAGCCCGTGAGCACGCTGAGTATTGAGTATATTGATACGCGCGGGAAGGTGAGCGATAACGCGAACCTGGAATCCCCGAGCGTTGAAGTGGACCGTGTAACCCGTTTGGTGCTTGAGCACGCCTACCGCCGCCCTGAACGTTCTTTGGCGGTGGTGACGGCGAGCCCGAAGCATGCCCAGCGGATTGCCGGGGCGGTGCGCCAAGCCTTGAATACGTACCCGCAGCTTGCCGAGTTTTTCAAGCCCGGTACCGAGTCTTTCCGGGTGGTGGATGTGAACCGCGCGGGGTCGCTGGAACGCGATACCGTTATTTTCTCGCTGGGTGTGGGGCGTGCCCGGCTGGGGCAGAGCTCCCATAATCTGGGGCTGCTGTCGGGCCCGCACGGTCGTGAAGGCTTCGTAGTGGGGCTCACTCGCGCACGGCGCGCCACGCATATTGTCAGCTGCGTGAGCCCAGCCGATATGAACGCGCAGAAACTTCACGAGGGTGCGCTGGATCTGTACCGGTTGATGCTCGCATATGAGGAGAACCAGCAGCAGATTGCGGCGCAGACTCCGCGTGAGGACGTTCTCGCCTCTAACGCCTGGTTAGAGACTGAGGACGAGCCAACCGATCCGGTAACTCAGGACTGGCTGCTTAACGATGCGGTAGCACGCCTGCGCGAACGCGGCGTTCGGGTACGTCCCGGCGAAGACGAGATCGCCTTTATCGCGCTGGCACCGCAACAGCTCATTCATACCAAATCTGAACAGGAGAGCGCACAGCGGATGCCGCTCATGGTGGGGTCGGATGTGCTGTTTGATTACACGACCGAGAGCGTGCGTGAGCATACTCGTCTGGTTCCTGAAAGGTTGAGCCGCACGGGCTGGAACTACGTAACCCTTAACACCTTGGAGGTTTTCGCCGATCCCGAGGCAGTGGTGGCGCGTATCCTACGGTATTTGGGCGTATATGCAGATTAGAAGCTTCTGCACCCTCCCAGCAGCGCAGAGTTGAAAGGACGACTCTATGGGTGAGTATTCTCCAACACCGAAACCGCGTAGAGGCCATCGTCGTGCCAGCGGGGGAGGCACATTAGCAGGGGACGAGCCGCGCATCGCGGGCGTGAACGCACCGCTTCATGCGAATACGCCAACGCCTGCACGCAAAGAGACCTCCGGGAAGTCAGCCGCGAATCGAGGAAACCTGCGGCATGCCCGCGGCTCGGCGCAGGAGCATTTAACCCCCGAAGAACGTGCCCGTCTAGAGTGGATGCGCGAACAAAAACCCCCGCACTGGGGCTAGTGCCGCAGTACGGGGAGGGAGCGGTTCTTCGGGTGACTACTCTGCTTGAGACGAGCTTGAGCTAGAACCTTTATCGGTGCTGTAGAACCCGGATCCTTTGAAGACGACGCCCACGGTGTTGAAGCGTTTGCGAAGTGTGTCTTCACCGCATTGCGGGCAGGTGCGCAGAGCGTCCTCGCTGAACGACTGGCGTTTCTCGAAAGCGTGCCCACAGTTTTTGCACTGGTAAACGTAGACCGGCATGGTTCTCCTGAATGACAGATCCTAGGGCAGCCGCGAGCGCGGCGGCTGCCGTGTGTTGCGTATAGAGTGTACCGCGAACCTCACCCGGTTTCGACTTGGGTGGCGTGCCGCGCGGGGCTTAGCGCAGGCAGAATGTTCTTAAGTTCTCGGTCTAGAGCGCGGAATTACCGAGGGGCTCTATACCGCTCTCGGTCAGCACGCGGGGGAGCACGGCATCCCATTCATCGTAGGGAATGCTCTCACGCACCTCCTGGGAGAACACTACGCCTACGGTGCTCTCACGCAGTTTATCTGCCGAAAGGGCAGGGATGATGCGGTCATAGTAGCCTCCGCCCTGCCCTAGACGGCGACCGTTGCGTGCATAGGCGAGCGCCGGAACTAGCCGCAGGTCGGCGGCAACAAAAGCCTGGGTGTCATACTCTTCACCTTCGGGTTCGGCAATGCCCAAGCCATTGAGCGGATGCTCCACGTGTGGGTTCCAGACAACCCAGGCGAGGGTGCGTGCCGGGCGTACTACGGGCACCAGGATGCGGTGCCCGCGCGCGTGCAGGTCGTGAAGCGCTGCGGTGATAGGCGGTTCGGAGGCGGTGGGCAGGTACGCCGCGATAGTTTGCGCCTGCGCGTCCTTGGGGATCAGCGAAAGAATATGGTCGCGGTATTGCTGTTTCATCTGCTCGTGTTCCGCCGCTGTGCGGGCGTTTTTGGCGATCAGGCGTTGCGGGCGAATTTGGGAGCGCAGTATCTGCTTGTCGAGGGCGATATCTTCGGGAGTTTTGCTGTGGGGCGCATCGTTGCTCTCGTGCGGGGCGGATACGGTGCTGGGCTCGGGTTTCATGGTTCTCCTGGGTGAGTGCTTTCACCATTGCGATAATGTTGTGCGGCGAGTGCGATGCTCGGCGATATCTTATAGTGCCTAACCTGCAAAGGTACAGCGGGGTATTTTTAAATTCTTGCACGAAGGTACGTGTCAAATTGTAGTATTACAGGCTGTGAAAGAGGGTGCATGAGTTATGCTTATTGGTATGACTAAAGTATCTAAGTCTGTCACTAAGGCTGTTATTCCGGCGGCTGGTCTGGGGACCAGGTTCTTGCCCGCAACGAAGGCGACTCCTAAGGAAATGCTTCCGGTCGTTGATCGCCCTGCAATTCAGTACGTGGTAGAAGAGGCAATCCGCGCCGGCCTGAACGATGTTCTTATGATTACCGGCCGTAACAAGCGTGCGCTTGAAGACCATTTTGACCGTGTTCCGGTCCTAGAAAGTCAGCTGGCCGAGCAGGGTAAAGACGCCCTTCTGAAAGCTGTTGAAGCAACGAATGAGCTGGGTGAACTGCACTATGTGCGCCAGGGCGACCCTAAAGGTCTAGGCCATGCAGTTTTGCGCGGCAAGGTACATGTAGGGGATGAGCCCTTCGCGGTTCTGCTGGGCGATGATCTGATCGACGAAAAAGAGGATTTGCTCTCGCAGATGGTCGAGGTTCAGCAGGCTACCGGCGGTTCCGTGATCGCGCTTATGGAGGTTCCCCGCGAGTCTATCTCAGCCTACGGTGCCGCTGCTATCGAGGCGGTTGAAGGCCAGGACGGCTACGTGAAGGTCACCGGTCTTGTTGAGAAGCCCGCCCCCGAGGAAGCACCCTCCAACTATGCGGTGATTGGTCGCTACGTGCTCAGCTCGAAGGTATTCGAGGTGCTGGAAAACACGGCTCCGGGCCGCGGCAACGAAATTCAGCTGACCGATGCACTGCAGACTTTGGCAGTCGGCACCGGCGAAGGTGAGGGCGTATACGGTGTGGTCTTCAAGGGGCGCCGCTTCGATACGGGGGATAAGCTCTCGTATCTGAAGGCAAACGTTATTCTTGCTTCCGAACGCGAAGATCTCGGCCCTGAACTTCGTGAATGGCTGAAAGAATTTGCCGATAAGAACTGCTAATCACTCTTTGCATAATCTCTAGTCCTATCAGGGGCGATAGTTCGGTTTTATGACCTGCTGTCGCCCCTGATTCATTTACGTAATGTTCGACTGTGTTCGATAGTATTTATACATGCACGGGAAATGTGCTGAGCGCATATTTTCTAGAAGAGCCCTGAATAATCCAGGTTTCTTTGGTATATTTTCGCACGGTATACGTAGATGAATGCGAACACTGTCCTGTACTAGGTAAGATGAAAAGTCCTAGGTTTTATAAATGTTAGCTTGAAGGGATAGATACACATGACGATTTTGAGCACGTCGGGTGTTCTCGTAGTTTTAGCGGTCGTCATGCTGTTGTGGTTTATACCGCGGAATATGCGTCGTGCATCCGCCGCAGACACCCCCGAACAGACGGTTGTAAACCCGCATTCCATGACTGATGATGTTCTGACCTCGCATTCCATTCTTTTTTCTGAGGAGTCCGCAGTGCCCGGTTCTGACCCCAAGAAATCCAACGCCGCGAGCGGAAACGTACCCCCGCTCAGTGAAGAAGAGACGAGCGCCGCGCTCTCCGATCTGCGCGAAGCCTCGCCGGTCGAGCCTTTTACCAGCCCTGTGCCCGTTTTAGAACAGAAACCTTGGTTGCCGGAACGCCTGCATCGCTTAGGAACCCTGCGCCTGACCCTGCTCGGTATCGGCGCGTTGGTGGCACTTATTCTGATTTTCTCGCTGATTCTCTCCCTCATGGGGTGGCTGCCGTGGAGCGCCCCCACGGTTTCCTTCGTTGCGCTCGCGGGGATCGGTGGTGCCCTCTACTACCTGGGGCAGCCCAAGGATGGGCACGAAGAACCTGATGCGGCGTACCCCGAAACCTCCGGGCATAATGCGCTGCCCATCGAGGATGAGGCTGCCGAAGAGGAATTCGCGCAGGATGAGGCACACGAGCTAGACGCCGAGGAACCTGAAGAAACCTCACCGAGTCGTTCTTCCAAGGCCAGCAGGTGGGGCTCGCTGCGCTGGAACTCGGGGCGTGCATCCCGCAAATCTACGCTGGAGGAAGAGTCTTCAGAACAGGGTGTTCCCTCAGACCACGCGCCACAGATCGGTGCCGATGAATTCGCAGCAGAGCCTCACGAGCTGAGCGAAGAGCCGGTGCACGAGGAATACGTCGAATACGCTGAATCGTACTCAGCTGAGGACGCGCAGCAGCACTTTTCCGGTACTTCGCACGCCCGCAGGCTTCCGGCGCAGCTACACCCTAAGTACCCTTCTCAGCAGGCTGCCGAACCCGTTCTGTACGACGAGGAGCAGGGTGCAGGCCACGAAGCTTCATACGAGCAAGCTCCTTCCGCACACGCGTTTATAGCATCGGAGGAGGCTCCCGCACAGGATGTTTTTGTGCAGCCCAAGAACCTGCACCGCGCGCCCGCACCCCAGCCCGAAGCGCAGCGGCACGAAACCCGTTTTGTCGGCTCTTCATCTGCTCAGGGGCAGACCCCGCGCCGTCCGGCACGCATTCCAGGAACGCATCTGCGCCCGCTGGAACGCACGAGTGAACTTTTCGATCAGGAAGTTCAGACCACTCCAACCGGGCAAATCCCGGTGACTCCCGCACCCGGAAATACTGCGGATGCTCCGCAACGCGAAGGTGCTGTGCCTAGGAACGGATTCTTAGGATCAGCTCCCGCGAATACAAACCAGACTCAGGGTCATTCCGCGCCCTCCGGTATGAGCAATACTTCTGCTCAGGATGCGGCGTTTGGCTCCGGCATGCAGGATCGTGCGGACAACTCTGCACATTCCGCGCCGTATCGTGGTGCCGTGCATAATCCATACTTCACACAGACGCAGAATACCGCGCAAAATCCGTATGCTGCGCCAGCTCAGGGCTACGGTACGCACCAGGGCCAGGGTGTGGGGCAGCATCAGGGTATGCAGCAAAACCAAAACGCAGGCCAGAACCGGCAGGCGGCTCAGACAGGCTTAGGACAGCAGAGTCTCGGCGAGCAGCAGGGATACGGTCAGCGCAACTTTGCACCACAAAACCAGAAGCACCAGACCTCCACGGCTCAGCATACGAGCGCTCAGAATTCCGGGCCTGGATTTGCGCCTTCGCGCTCTGTAGCGGAGGAGAAGAATCTTCCTCCTGCAGGGTTCACCCCGCAGGGAGCCATCCGCCCCATGAACCAGGAACCTCCGCAGTCGCAGCGTCCGATGGGAACCACCACAGGCTCAGGTGCGCAGAATACACGCTTCCAGCAGGGACCGGCGACCGGTTCTGTTCCGGTAGGAGGCGGGTCTGGGTTTACGAATACGAGCCAATTCGATGTTCCGGTTCCGCTTGATCTCGACGATTCTGAGTTCGAGCCTCTCGATATTATTCCGGTCGTGGACGAACCCAGCGAGCGCTCGGGCTCCTCCTCGAACGCATCCGCGTCCTATAAGCGGGGGAACATGCCGGGGACGGGAGCATCTTTCACCGGGGTATCACAGAAAACATGGACCCCTACGCAGCTTCCGAAGCCGCTGAGCTCTTTGCATCAGAAGAAGCCCAATGGAAGTGATGGCAGCCCGAATAACGGAGAGCAGAAGTAACGGTTCGCTGGATCTCTAGATTAATTTCTTCACCAGAGTAAAAAGGCTCCCCATACATCTGGGGAGCCTTTTTACGTGCCTTGGGAAAAGAATGAAGCGAGTAATTCAGTAAGGATGCGCGCATAGGAAAAGGAGGAGGTTCCAGATGGAACCTCCTCCTTCGCATCACACACAGGAAGAAAAGTCTTCAAAACCGTATCTAGGAGGCCTTCCCACAAGGCGTATCCTATTTGGTAATAAAAATATAACCTAATTTTGAGGTGTCTGCCAACTGCAAATCCCGGAAAAATAGCGACACTCCGTCAGTATATTTAGGATTGCCTAACCGAAAACCCCGTGTTTACGGGGATAGACCCCAAATAATAGGGTGCAGAAAAAAATTTAAATTTTTTTGATTGCAGGATAATGTGCACTACGCAGAACCTCAGAGCAACATATGTACACCCTTAGCTGATGAGTATCATACCCAAAACATGAGAGAATGAGGGGGTGAAAGAATGGTTTGCGGCTCTGCCTCTCGAACTTGCCGTCGTCATCATGTGGGGCATCGGTATTTTGCGCACCAGCATCGTCTACGCCCTGGGCTACCTTGCCGCCACGGGAAGCGCGCGCCTAGAGCGCATCCGTAACGCCATGCAGACCCCGCTCTACACACGAGCTACCGCCATGATCAACCGGTGGGGAGCCTACGCCGTGCCGCTGTGTTTTCTGACGGTCGGACTGCAGACCGCCGTCATCATTACCACGGGGTTCACGAAAATGCCGATGCGCCGCTGGCTGCCCGGCATGCTTCTGGGCACCCTGATATGGGCGATTATCTACGTCACTATCGGGTTTGCCCTCCTTGCAGCCTTCGGATTTGAGCCGTGGATGGTGCCACTCATCTTTGTCGCGCTTATTCTGATCAGCGTGACAGCCTCAAAGATTCGCACCTATATTGCTGATAAGCGGCAGTCTTAGCCCGTTTTAACCTATATTCCACGGATACACCCCGCGTACCCGTCCACTGTGCTAGCGTGGTGGCATGAGTGAAAACAGCACCAACGCACGGGCAGAGGAAGAAGCAAGAACCGACGAGCTTCCGCACCATATCGCAAATCTTCTCTACACTCCGCAGGCACTACCCGCCCAGGTGCTTGAACGCTCTGAGCTGCGCATTGCCTATGTGCCGGGAATTATGCCCGGAAAATGGTTCACCCGCTGGCATGAGCGCTACGGCGACCGCGCGCCCCTAGCTGAAATTCCGGTGGGGGAGGGTCTGGGAATTCAGGCTCTCACCACAGATCTTTCCACCTCCCAAAGTGCAGAACCGCTTGCACACATGGCGATTGTGCGCCCCAACCACGAACCGCGCAGCAGAGACACAGACGAGTACCACAGCATCAGGCTGTATGAGGAAATACCCGTGCTGATCATGCCCAGCGACCACGTGCTCACAGTGCTTGACGAGGTGAGCTTTGAAGACCTCGCCGAAGAATTTCTGCTTCACGACCCCGACGATTACCCCGCCTGGGCTGAAGCCTCCAGCACATGGCGCGCCAAAAACCCAAGGTTCCTGCCCGAATTTACCGGCGATCGTGAGGCTCTTGAACTCGTTGCCGCAGGAATTGGCCTGTACATTGCCCCCATGTCCGTGGCGCGATTCTACCATCGCAAAGACCTTACCTATCGCCCGATGCGCGGCCTTGAACCCTACCCGGTGACCCTCACCTGGAGGCGCGCACCGGCGGAGCACTCGCGCCCCGAAAGAGAAGAAACTCTGATCCAGGACTTTATCGGTATTGTGCGCGGGCGCACCGCATCCAGCGAGCGAGGAAGTGAGACGAAACAGAGCCGCGCTAAGCGCATTGCCGATGAGAAAGCAAAGACGAAAGCGAAAAACCGTGCCGCCAATGCCCGCCGTGAGGCTCGTGATCGGAAGAAATCGAACGCCAAAAAGAGCGGAAACCTCCGAGAACATGCCCGTCACAACGCTCAAGCTGCCCGTGCGCGGCGTGCAGGAAAGAAACGCTAAAGCGGTAAACTTAACATCATGGCATTGGTAATGGAAACCCGTCCCGCAGCCTACGCGGTCATCATCGAGCAGGGCAAACTGCTCATGACCCGCTGGGTGCCCGAGGACCGCGCCCAAAGTCCGCTCTGGTCGCTGCCCGGCGGAGGCATGGAACCGGGCGAGCAGGCCGACGAAACCGCCCTGCGAGAAACCCTCGAAGAAACCGGGTACAGCGTTGCCATCGAAGATATTTTGGGCGTGCACGCCGGGCATTTTCCCGCACGTAACGGGCTCTCCGACAGCACGCTGCCGTTCTGCGCCCTGCGCATCGTCTACCGCGCCCACGTGGTCACCGGCGAGCTGCGCGCCGAAGAGAACGGTTCTTCCGACAGCGCCTGCTGGGTACCTATCGCTGAACTCGATACCCTGCGCTACGGCACCCTCATCGACGAGGTCGCATCCATGATGGGCTTTCAAAATGCCGCCGCTTGGTCGCGCGAATACCAAGAATTTCTTGCCGACGAGAACGCGAGGAAAATCTAGTGCAGTACCCAAACCGCCCCGCACCTACCCGCCGCACCATGATAAGCGTCTTAGCCCTAGCTCCGCTTCTTGCCGCTTGCTCGTCAGAGGACGATAAACCGAAAGTTGATCCTTCAGCATCAAGCTACGGAACCCTGCGCGTGGGCATCGGTGCCCTGCGCGAGATGCGGGCGGTCGCATACCTGTACGCTCAGGCGCTTCGCAACGTGGGATATAACGTTGAAGTTGTCACCAACGAAGACAGCCGCAGCAAATTTCTGGATGCGCTCAAACAGACCGAAGCGAACACCCCCGAACCAGACACGCTTGACCTTGTCATCGACTACAGCGGCGATTTGCTTCTGCACCTTACGAATGACGGCAAACTTAGCCCCGCACAAATTCAGGCGGAACGCCAGGCCGCTAGTGCCAGCGCATCCGCGGCGAGCGCCGGGGTCACACTACCGCCCACCCCCACCAACACGCCTTCGCATGATGCGTCCGCCTCCGAAGGCGCAACCGCAAGCCCCAGCGGAGCCATTAACGCGCGCGCACTGAATATTACCGATACCGTTGCCGCTATTAACCGTGTGCTTCCCGAACACCTGGAACTTCTAGACGTTGCTAATGCCCAAAACCGCGATGTTCTCGTAACCACTCGCCAAAATGAAGTGCAGCATAAACTTCGCAGTCTCGCCAACCTTGCGGATGTAAAAGCTACCCTGAGTTTTGCTCTTACCAGCGGATACACCAGCAGCAACTACGGCGTTGCAAGCCTCAAAACTGTCTACAAATACACGGTCGAAAACCCTATTCTCAACGAAAATTCGGCAGAACGCGTGAGTATGCTCAGCAAAGACACCGCGCAGGTGGTCCTTTTGCACAGCGCAGACCCGGCGATTGAGGATAACCGCTTCACAACTCTCGAAGACCCACAGACTACGCAGCTGAACCAACAACTTCTTCCGATTGCACGTCGTAACCTGCCAGATAGTGCACGCGAAGCTATAAACCGCGTATCATCTACATTAGATACGGGAAACCTATCGTTCTTGCTTCGTCTTACGAGCGGTACCAACCCCATCGCTGACGACGAGGCCGCGAAATTCTTATTAGAGCATCCAAGGAAGTAATGTAACTATGACGAAGTACCGTCAGTCCTCAAAGCTGAACAACGTCCTCTACGATATTCGCGGACCTATTCTCGAAGAAGCCAACCGCATGGAAGCGCTTGGCCACCGCATCCTCAAACTCAATATTGGTAACCCCGCCCCCTTCGGATTTGAAGCGCCGGATGCGATCATGATGGATATCATCCGCCACCTGCCCGTCACGCAGGGGTACTCTGATTCCCACGGCCTGTACTCTGCGCGCACCGCCATTGTGCAGTACTACCAGAATCGCGGGATTCTTGACCTTGACACCAACGACATATATCTGGGCAACGGCGTTTCGGAACTGATTCCTATGACCTTGCAGGCGCTATGCGAACCGGGCGACGAGATTCTGGTTCCGATGCCCGACTACCCGCTGTGGACCGCCTCCACCACGCTCGCAGGCGGCAACCCTGTGCATTACCTGTGCGACGAAGAGAACAACTGGTACCCGGATATTGAAGACATCAAGTCGAAGATTACCGAGCGCACCAGGGGCATTGTGATTATTAACCCCAACAATCCCACCGGTGCCGTGTACTCCCGCGAGATTCTGCAGCAGATTGCTGATGTGGCGCGCGAGCATGAGCTCGTGGTCTTTGCCGACGAAATCTATGAGAAGATCACCTACGAAGGCGCCGAGGCTATCAACATGGCCACCATCACCGGTGATGATGTGCTTTGCATGACCTTCTCGGGGCTTTCCAAAGCATACCGCGTATGCGGCTACCGCGCCGGGTGGCTCGCCATTACCGGGCCAAAAGAGGACGCTAAAAACTATATCGAGGGTATTACCCTACTCGCGTCGATGCGCTTGTGCTCTAATGTGCCCGCCCAGCATGCAATTCAGACCGCACTCGGCGGCTACCAGTCCATTGACGAACTTGTTGCCCCCGGCGGGCGTCTCTATGAGCAGCGCACCCTGGCGTATCGTATGCTCAACGAAATCGACGGTATTACCTGTGAACAGGCCGATGGCGCGCTCTACCTGTTCCCCAAAATTGATACCGAAAAGTTCAACATTAAGAGCGACGAACAGTTCATGCTTGACCTGCTCAAAGATCAGAAGATTCTCTTCAGCCACGGCAGCGCCTTTAACTGGCACAAGCCCGACCACTTCCGCCTGGTTTTCCTGCCAGATGTGCAGACCCTCAAGAGTGCGCTTGAGCGGCTGGGTAACTTCATGGCGGATTACAAACAAAAGAATTAGCGGGGTTTGCTAGGCGGTTTCCCGCGCTAGTTCACACCCACTCCTATTGCTCTTGATGCGTTATCAAGCGGATTTTCTCACGCCTGGTAACGCATCAAGAGCTTTTTACGCCTTAGTCTTCGGACTCGGAACCCTCAGACTCAGCTTCTTCATCCGTTGTATCTTGAGTGTTACGCACCGCGTGCAGGCGTTCTCGGGCACCCTCAAGCCAGGCTTCGCACCGAGAAGCTAACGCCTCACCGCGTTCCCACAGGGCTATCGAAGACTCCAAATTTGAGGTGCCAGATTCCAGCTGCCGCACCACATTCTCAAGCTCGGAGCGCGCCTGTTCATAGCTTAGGGTCTCGACGGGAGCGCCCAGCTCTTCCGTATGAAAACTAATATTCTCAGACAATGATGTACCTTCCACCAGAGAGCTATAGATCAAGATTTGAGTCGTATGTTTTGACCACGCTGACCTCGGCGCCGCCCACCGCCGCGCGCATTGTCAGCTTGTCATGGGCCGATAGAGTCGTGGCATCGCGTACCAGTTCACCATCGGCACGCTGCACAATCGTGTACCCGCGCTTGAGCGTTTCCATCGGCGAGAGTGCCCGCACCCGAGCAATCGTATGTGAAATTGCGTCCCGCTCGCGCGCCACACGGTACTCCACCGAACGGGCGGCTCGCTCCCGCAGCCGAAAAATATCCTCACTGCGCCACCCTAAATCCGTTTCCGGCTGGGTCAGCACCGGGCGCTCATGCAGCTGCCGAATATACTGCTCCTGATAGTTCAGGTAACCCAAAACCGCGCGGTCGGCACGCGCTCGCGCCTCACGAATAACCGCCAGTTCCTCGGCGACATCAGGCACAATACGCTTACCCGCATCGGTGGGGGTAGAGGCGCGAACGTCCGCGACGGCATCCAGAATCGGGCTGTCTGCCTCATGCCCAATTGCCGAAACAACCGGAGTCTGCGCCGCCGCCACGGCACGTACCAGAGCCTCATCAGAGAACGACAGCAGATCTTCAAACGAACCGCCGCCGCGGGCGATCACAACCACATCAACCTCAGGATGTGCATCCAGCTCGCTCAGCGCCGCCATGACCTCGCTCGCCGAGCCTTCGCCCTGGACCTTCACGTTCCGTACCTCAAACTGTACTCCGGGCCAGCGCAGCGAAGCATTGCGGATCACGTCTTTTTCAGCATCGGAATCACGCCCGGTAATCAGCCCCACACGATGCGGCAGCAACGGGAGCGGCTTCTTACGGGCATCCGCGAACAGCCCCTCAGCAGCCAGCTTTTCGCGCAGTATTTGCAGCTGTTCGTGCAGGTTACCCGTGCCCACCGCATAGATACGCCGCCCAATCAGCGAAAGCCGACCGTTCTTCCACAGGCTGGGTTTCGCTAAGGTCACCACCCGTGCGCCAACCTTCACATCCGAACCCAGGCCGCGCCCCGCCTGACCGAACAGGGCGAGCGTAAACGAAAAATCTTCCTGCAGATCCTTCAGCTCGATAAAGACGTTCCCGCCGCGCCCGTTAAGGGAAGCAACCTGCGCCTCAACCCACAGCTGCGGAACCTTATCGATATAGTTCTTCATATTCTGAGCCAAAAGCGCCAGAGGCCAAGGATTCTGCGGTGTAGTCTCCTGCGACTTTGCAGGAAGCTGCCGCTCAGCCGCAGGCGGCACAATCGGGGGAGCCGACTGCTGATATTCATGGTGCGCTGCCGAAAAATCAGTCATAACCCCATTCTCTCCTACAGTCTGCGATTTTGCCCATCTTTTGGTCATGCGCGTACTCTTCACGTCACAGTTTCCGCTGAGGGCACACTCATTCAACCTTTTCTGTCGAACCCGGTAATCTGTAACCTATGGGTGCACATGACGACCCCCAACCCCACGAACCCAAGCGCACGATCAAACTTGAGGTTCCAGAGGACTCACCAGACACCACCCGCGTATTGCCTGAACCTCCGCGCGATGACTACCGGGTTATCTCCAGCGAACCGCATGATCTTGAGGGTGCGGATGAAACCACCACGCTCTTATCTGCCCCCGAGATAAACCAGCAGACGCGAGTGCTCAATGAGTCCTCGGATGCGCCGCGCCCGCACAGCGAAACCCCGGAACCGACGGGTGCCCCCGTGGCGAACCTGGCGAATCAGAAACCGCAGCGACACGTGCTGGAGCCCACCAGCGTCTCAAAGCTGCGGTACGCTCTGGCGATTCTTGCTGCATCCTTGAGTATTCTGTGTGCTCTAACAGGTTCCGTTGCTAGTTGGGTCAATCAAAACCTCATCAGCCAATCCGGGTTCAACCAGCTCAGCACCCAGCTGGTGGAAGACCAAGACTTTCAAAAACGAATTGCCGATGCCGCCGTCACCGATGTTATGAACTCTGATGCGGTCAAACGAGTCTTCCCCGAATCCGGCAACAACTTTCTCACACAAATTCTGAGCACAAGCCGCGACGAGGTGAAAAAGCGCCTGAGCGAGAATGCACAGAGGCTCACCGGAACCTCCGAATACCGCACCATGTGGCGGCAGGTTGCGGCGGATACGCACACCTACAACCTGGCGCATCCTGATGATCCAGCAGCGCTCGACATCAGCGCCTTCTACCGCGAGCTTGATGCGCGTGTGGGCAGCATCGGCATCTACGACCCTGATATTTCATCTTGGGGAAAACACCTGATATCTATTGACCGTGATGGAAACCCCGTGCAGCATGCGGTGCAGCGGGCGCAGTGGGTTGGAAGTATGTCCGGGGCACTGATCGCAGCAAGTATTATCGGTCTAGCGATCGCCCTGATTCTGCTTCCGCGCGGACGCTTTGTGCTTCTGACCTGTGCGTTCTTGATTCTTGCGGCGGGTTTGTGGATTCTGAGCGCGGTCATGGCGCAGCAAACCCCGCAGACACTTGGGCTCAGTACCGACAGCACGGTGGGAACTGTTTTCTTGGACGGCCTAGTGAATACGGCGCGCCCCATGCTGACAGGTCATCTGAATTCGCTCGCAAGTTACAGTGCATGGGCAGCCGTGGTCTCGCTTCTGGGCGGTATTCTTGCCAAACTCATTGCGCTCACTGCGAGCGGCACCACAGTACGCACACACTAGAGGAACAAACAACGTAGGATAGTAGTCATGTCCACTGAAACCATTTCCCTCGGTCTGCCGCCGCTGCCGCGCACCCGCCGAAGCCGCGCCGATATTGAGGCTGCAACTCCCGTCACGAGTGCCAAAAAGGTGCTGCTGGCCACTCCACGCGGGTACTGCGCCGGCGTTGATCGTGCCGTGATCGCCGTTGAGAAAGCTCTCGAACACTACGGTGCCCCGGTGTACGTGCGTAAACAGATTGTGCACAACCGTCACGTGGTGGAAACCCTCGAACAGCAGGGTGCCATTTTTGTGGATGAAGTGGACGAAGTACCCGAAGGTTCCGTAACCGTTTTTTCGGCGCACGGAGTTTCTCCGGCGGTTGTATCTGCCGCGGGGGAGAGGCAGCTGAACACGATTGATGCGACCTGCCCGCTGGTGAATAAAGTGCACCGTGAGGCTGTTCGCTTCGCAAAACAGGACTACGATATTCTGCTCATCGGGCATACCGGGCACGAAGAAGTCGAAGGTACCGCCGGTGAAGCACCCGAACATATTCAGATCGTGAATTCGCCTGATGAAGTGGACTCGGTTACCGTGCGCGACCCCGAGAAGGTCGTGTGGATTTCACAGACCACCCTCTCCGTGGACGAAACCCTAGAAACCGTGGCGCGGCTGCGCGAACGGTTCCCCTCCCTTCAAGACCCGCCCTCAGACGATATTTGCTACGCAACCTCAAACCGTCAGGGCGCTATCAAAGAGATCGCCCCGCAGTCAGATTTAGTGATCGTGGTCGGGTCTGCGAACTCTTCAAACTCTGTGCGGCTTAAGGAAGTCGCGCTAGAGTACGGTGCCAAACGCGCCGAACGTGTGGACTTCGCGCATCAGGTGGATGAATCTTGGTTTGAGGGTGTGGCGACCGTGGGGCTGACTTCTGGCGCATCGGTGCCCGAGGTGCTGGTGCAGGAGGTACTGGCGCTGCTGGCTGAATATGGGTACGAGAACATCGAAGAGGTAGAAACCGCTAAGGAAGACATTCTCTTCTCCCTGCCCAAAGAGCTGCGCGCCGCCTTGAAAAACGACGAAAACACGGGCCGCCAGTTGGGAGGCCGCGGGGCAAAACCCACACGATAGTTCGCGCCTTACACGAACTTACGCTCCCGAATTAGCGGTACAACCGCAGGAAGCCCTAAAGCCAACCGTTATCGGCGGCTATACGTATTGCCTCCTGCCGGTTCGAGGCGTTAAGCTTCGCCATCGCAGAAGACAGATGATTACGCACCGTACCGGGGGAGAGGAACAGCTGCTCACCAATAGCGCGCGCCGTAGCACCATGACCGGCAACCCGCAGAATTTCGGTCTCACGATCGGTCAGCGGAGACTCCCCATACGCCAAAGACTCTGCCGCCAGCGCCGGATCCACCACATGCATACCCGCATGAACACGCCGAATGCCCTCCGCCAGCTGGGATGCGCTCGTATCCTTCACCATAAACCCGCTCGCCCCGGCGGCGAGAGCACGCCGCAGGTACCCCGGTCTGCCGAAGGTCGTCACAATGAGTGAACGTACCGGCTCGCCGGTGAGCGTCACCAGTTTCGCATCCCGAATCGCGGCCGCCACATCAATACCGCTGGAGAGCTCAGAACCGGGCATTTCGATATCGAGAAGCACCACATCCGGGTGATACCGGTTGATTGCCGGAAGAACCTCATCGCCGCCACCAACCTGCGCGACCACCTCAATATCGTGCTCAAGCCCCAACAGCGCGGCCAGCGCCTCACGCACAAGCTGCTGGTCATCGGCGAGCATAATCTTAATCATCTGTATCTCCCGAAGGCTCGATCTCGGCGGTATTACCGTCCATACTAACCCGAACCCGCGTACCCCGAACGTCCACTGCCCCAGAACCGGCAGGATGCGCCCGCAGCCAGTGCACCGGAGCATCCTCAACAATAAGGGTTCCACCCGCAGACTCCACACGACTCTTCATGCCCTTAATACCGCTTCCGGCAGCGTACTCGGCGGGAATACCCGCCCCATTATCAAGAATTTCAAGCCCGGTATTACTCAACCGCACCTCACAAAAACAGGCCTGCGAATGCCGCACAATATTCGTCACAGCCTCACGTAGTACCCACGAAAAAAGCGAAGAATTCACCCCAACCACTGAGAGAGCACGTTCTGCATCGGGCAATTTAGCGGCGATCGACGCTGTCTGCAAGGCGCGCGCCGACGCCTGAATTTCGCCCGAAAAATCCGGGATGCGCAGCCGCGTGACCGTCGAACGAACCTCCGCCAGCGAAGACCGAGAAAGCTGGGCAATCGCTTCAAGCTCCGCATCGGCACGGTCAGGGTCAGCATGCAGAAGTTTACGCGCCAAATCGGCCTTAAGTGTGATCACGGTCAGAGAATGCCCGAGCACGTCATGTACATCGCGGGCGATGCGCTCGCGCTCGCTGACCATGTCAAGCTTGGCCTGGGTTTTGTCGGCGTTTTTACTCAGCTGGATCAGGTAGGAGAACCCCATAATCCCAATCATAGGGAGTCCCAGTGAGAAGGTTAGGCGGGATTTCTCCGCAAAATCGATAGGGATTCCGTCAGAGAACATGTAAATTATCCAGCAAACTGCCGCAATAACGAAGGCGCCGCGAATTCGCGTGCTGTAGGGAATGTCCTCGGCGAAAGTCCACAGCGCCACAAAGTAGATGGTGAACCCGATGAGTACAGCTGCTGGCGGAATGGCAGCTATCAGCATTACGCCACATACGGGCACGAGGAGAAGAGCCGTCCAGAGAAGCAACCGCCTGAAATATGATGACGCCGGAAGAATCCAGGGAACCGTATACGCGGCAACATCTATGATCGAAAAAACGGCCATGCATATAATGACGTACACATGCTTCCACACCGGAGCATTAGGCTCTAAAAGGCCGTCGTAGATGTACCCCAGATATACGAGCCAGGGTGCGGAGAACCCCAGACTAATCCAGCTGATAGTACGGTTCTCGTGGGTTTTATCGCGCGGTTTTAGCGGTGTCATATGCTCCTCCTGGACTCTAGTATAAAGACGACTTCGTGTAGCGCAGAGGGCGCATCCGGCGGTGTGAATGCCGGATGCGCCCAAAACCTAGCAGCTGTTGTCGCGAAAGACCTAGCGCCGCGTGGTTCGCCGCATAAGGAGCATGGTCGCCAGAATGAACAGCGCGCCCCAGGCTGCGAAGCTGACAACGCCGTACCAGAGTGGTTCGATCATGTTCCAGTCGGGGCCGCTGCCGTTGATAATCGTGAGCCCTTGAGTGAAGGGATAGCGGGATATTTCGGCGGCACCGTACAGCGGAGTGAACCGGGCGTAGGGCATAAGGTCTTTGGTGAGCGGGGCAAAGAGCGTGCCGAAGAACGAGAACACCACCAGAACGCCGTTGGCGATACCCACTGCGCTTTCGCTGGGTACCAGAAGCCCGATGGCTAGCCCGAAGAACCCGAAGACCATAGCGCATAGTATGCTGAGCGCGGCGCAGGCGATCTGCTGATTCAGCGGCATATCGATTCCGGTAAGGCGTGCAGCAATGTTCACTGCTATGACGGGTACCGCCGCCATTACGAACGCCACACAGCATTTGGAGAACAGATATTTACCGGTATTCATGGGGGTGAGGGCTAGCTGCCTGCCCCATCCGGCCACGTTTTCGACCACGGTCAGGCCGCTGACCGATACGGTGCTGCTGATAGCGCCGTAGAGTGCCATGCCGATCATGACATAGGCGGAGGCGTTACCGTCTGCGACTTTGACCTTTGCGTAGTCCTGCAGAGCGCCGAAGAGCATATAGAGCCCCACCGGCAGGATGATCGTGTAAAACACGGAAGACGGCGACAATACCGACCGGCGAATTTCGTAGAGCGTGTAACGTAGCATGTCTAGGACTCCTTTGTGGCGCTAGATGCGGCTGATTCGGTGTCTGAGGTGAGGAGCATGAAGGATTCGTCCATGGATGGTTTGACGATTTCAAGGTCACTCACAATCTGTGTGTTGAGCAGAAGCCGCACGAAATCTTCGGCATCCGAGATGTTCAGTCGGTGGCGGTATTTGCCGTTTTCCTGGGTAATTTCGACCTGCTGATGCGGTAGATCGTCAAAGGTGAGGGGCGCATCCGCTAGGAAGCTCACGTGCCGGTACCCGGTAAGGTCACGGATTTCTTCGGACGTGCCATCGGCAATAATGGTGCCGTCGCGCATGAGCACAATGCGCTGCGCGAAGTTCTGAGCCTCTTCCAGGTAGTGGGTTGCGAAGATAATGGTTTTGCCGGTTTCGGCGAGTTTATCCATGCGTTCCCAGAAGGTGCGGCGGGCGGTAACGTCCATGCCGGTGGTGGGCTCATCCAGAATGAGGATATTGGGATCATGCATGGTGGCGATAGCGAACCGGATGCGCTGCTGCTGCCCGCCGGAGCATTTGCCGACTTTGCGATGCGCCAGCTCGGTCAGGTCTGCGCTGGCAAGCACCTCATCAATGTCGATGCGGGCGGGATAGAGCGTAGCAAGCATTTCGAGGGTTTGCCGCACGGTCAGGTCTTTGAGGAGCCCGCCGGTTTGCAGAACAGCCCCAATATCGCCGCGCTGCACCGCCTTTTTAGGGGAGATACCTTGTACGGTGAGGGTTCCTCGCGCCGGTTCGGTCAGCCCCAGAATCATATCAATGAGAGTGGTTTTGCCCGCCCCGTTGGGGCCGAGCAGGGCTATGATTTCGCCCTTGCTGATGGTGAGGTCGAGATTATCAACGGCAGTGAGGGTGCCGCCTGGAACCCGGAAAACCTGGGTCAGATTCTCTGCCTGAATAACTGTTGTCGTGTTCATACCTCTAGTACACCAGCTTGTACCGGGTGCTATAAGTGCGTGCTGTCATGACATACCTATGACAGGTGTCATGGTTTTTGGGGATGCGCCGCCTTGGCGGTGTTCTATTTTGCGAGTTATTGTGCATCAGGCGGTTATTTAAGTCGCCCAATACACAATAAACCCCAAAATAGCGGGGGGGGGGTATTCAGCGGGGAAGGAGCACGAACCTCACCCTTCGGCGCAGAGTAACCGCCCGCGCGGTAGAATGTTAATTGTCTGTGCCTGCGCCTGGTATCACTCGGGGTTGTGGGCGAATTATCGTCGTCATTATGAAGGATTTTCTGTGGCTCTGACTATCGGCATTGTCGGTCTTCCTAACGTGGGCAAGTCCACCCTGTTCAACGCGCTCACCCGCAACACGGTGTTGGCGGCTAACTACCCGTTCGCTACGATTGAGCCAAATATTGGTGTGGTGAACCTGCCGGATGCCCGTCTGAACCGTCTCGCCGAGATTTTCGGGTCTGAGCGTATTCTGCCCGCAACCGTCTCGTTCGTTGATATTGCGGGTATCGTGAAGGGTGCCTCTGAGGGTGAGGGGCTGGGGAATAAGTTCCTGGCGAATATTCGTGAGGCGCACGCGATCGCGCAGGTGGTGCGCGCGTTTGACGACCCGGACGTGATTCACGTGGACGGCAAGGTTGATCCTGCCTCTGACATGGAGACCATTAATACCGAGCTGATTCTGGCGGATTTGCAGACTTTGGAGAACGCGATTCCGCGCCTTGAGAAGGCCGTGAAGATTAAAAAGGGCGATGCCGCCCAGCTGGAGACTTACAAGCAGGCGCAGCAGATTCTTGAGGATGGGAACACGATTTTCTCGCGTGCGGCTGCCGAGAAGCTTGAGATGGCGCATTTGAAGGAGCTGAACCTGCTGACCGCTAAGCCTTTCATCTACGTGTTTAATGCGGATGAGGGCGTGCTGGCTTCTGAGGAGAAGCAGGCCCAGCTGCGTGAGCTGGTGGCCCCGGCGGAGGCTGTTTTCTTGGATGCGAAACTTGAGGCTGACATGGTGGAGCTTTCCGAGGAGGAGGCTCGCGAGATGCTGGAAATGAGCGGTCAGGACGAATCAGGGCTGGATAAGCTGGCTCGCGTGGGCTTCTCAACCCTGGGGCTACAGACCTATCTGACGGCTGGCCCGAAGGAATCGCGCGCCTGGACGATTTATAAGGGCGACACCGCACCGCAGGCAGCGGGCGTGATCCACTCCGATTTCGAGCGTGGCTTCATTAAGGCCGAGGTTGTTTCCTTCGATGACCTGGATGCGGCAGGCTCCATGAACGAAGCCAAGGCTCGCGGCAAAGTCCGCATGGAAGGCAAAGACTACATCATGGCAGACGGTGATGTGGTTGAGTTTAGGTTTAATGTGTAGGATAAAGAAAATGACAGTTAGGCAGATTGTGAGTATAAGACTATAGGGGGGATCAATACCATGGAAATGAAGAAAGTTACTCTCATAGATATGCAAAGACCAGCAGAACATGTAATAATGCCATCCCTTGAGGGACCTCCTGTCACCCCAAAACAACGAGTATATTGGTATGATCCAGCTGAATGGGAAGAATTTATACGGGAGTGGGTTACATCCTTAAAATACCAACAGATTAAGCGTATGGGTGGATCAAATGATCATGGTGTCGATGTAGCTGGCTTTAAAACTGATAGGGGTTTTGAAGGACCATGGGATTGTTATCAAGGAAAACATTACAACCGACCCTTGGAACCATCAGATGCTTTCTCGGAAATTCTAAAAGTATTTAGGGCCGTGCATGATGGATACTATACAATGCCACAGCGATATGCTTTCTTAGCTCCTAAAGGTTGCGGGCCATCTCTAAATAGGTTATTAAGTCAGCCCTCTAAGCTACGCACAAAATTTATAGATTGGGTAAACCAGAAAAAGGGATCTGCATCTGATTTGGAAGATATTAGAGATGATATTCTGAAGTTGGTAAGGGACACCGAATTTAATTGCTTTCAATCTGTTGAGCTCGAAGATATGATAAAAGATCATAGTAAAACCTCCTACCACGTTGCCCGTTTTGGAGGGCCATTACCTACACGTAAACCCTACGATGGTAATGTGCCTGAGGATGTCGAGACTCGTGAGGCCAGATATATTGATCAATTGATTGAAGTTTATCGAGAAAATAACCCTGATGAAAATCTATCACCAGATACCATTTCATCTCATAATGAGCATGGATCTCATTTTCGGAGACAGCGTGAGTCATTCTATTCTGCTGAAGCTTTGCGCTTATATGCTCGTGATTCAGTACCAGAAGGAACATTTGAGGACTTGCAAAATGATATATATTCTGGGGTTATTGAGATTGCAGAAGAAGTGCATCAAACTGGTAGGGAGCGTCTAACTGCTGTACTTACGGCTGCAGGAAAACTAGATCTCCAAGCTCATAAATTAATTTCTGTTTCAAGGATTGATGACCGTAAAGGTATATGCCACCAACTAGCTAATGAGGATAGACTTATTTGGGTGAAGAGGTAAATATGAGAAGTATATTAAATAGTCCGTTAGAACATGCAATTCGAGTTTTGATGATTCTTGTCGAGGTTTTTCCTGAAAAGCTTGACCTTAATCGTCTTGTTCTTTTTGATCATAGTCTATTGCACAGCTCTGATTTTGGAGGCCCAGATAGTCTACACCCACCAGTTCCTATCCGTGTAGGCGAGCTGGGGGTTAAGCGTCAATTAATTCAGGATGGTCTAGAGGTCCTAATACGTGCTGGATTGGCTCATATCGAATCACGAACCAGCGGACTATATTTCGGTGCAAGTGAAAGTGCGGAAGGGTTCGCTGGACTGTTAGAAACTCAATATGCACATGATCTGTCGGAGAGAGCTTCATGGGTTGTAGAATATTTTAAAGATATGGATGAGGAATCCATGCGAGAATCTGTCCAGAAGGCTCTTGGTCATTGGTCGGAAGAGCTAGAGAATGTGCAATTACAAGAAGATAGGAACATATAAATGTCACACATAATAATAAATCATTTAACGTTTATAGGAGAAAATGTAGAACCTGCCAGGGTGGAGTTTGGGAAAAACCTTACCCTCATACATGGTCCGTCAGATACTGGAAAATCTTTTATTGTTAATGCGCTTGATTTTATGATGGGAGCGAAAGAACTAAAAGATATCCCTGAGCGTAAAGGATATTCGACAGTTCTGCTTGGCATTGAAAGTCCTGAAGGATCCTGTATTACTCTATCTAGACTCACATCTGGCGGGAACTTTAATGTATATTATAAAGATATTCGACAGGGTCCTCTGCCTGTGCCAGATTCCTCATTTAGACCTAAGCACAACTCAAAAGATATCTCTAACATATCATATTTTCTTCTTAATAAAATTAATCTTATTGATAAAATGATTAGGATAAATAAATATGGTGAAACTAATGAGTTGAGTTTTCGTGATATTGCTCATCTTTGTATTATAGATGAGACTAGTATGCAGTCCGAAAAATCTCCTGTGACTACGGGACGAAATACTACAAGAACTAAAGAGATCTCGGTGTTGAAATTACTTCTTCAGGGAGAAGACGACTCGGGCATAGTCGCTGTGGTGCCTCCACGAGAAAGGTCTATAGTAAAGCGCGCACAACTTGAATTAATTGATAGTTTATCTAAAGATATTAAAGATAAATTATCTATTGTGCGAGGTGATGAAAATTTGAAAACTGAATTAGAGCAACTAAATACGTTGATTAATGAGCAGAGTTCTTCAATTTCTGATATTTTGGTAGAACGTAATAAAATTGTTGATAATGTATTACATATAAAAGAACAAATCATTTCGTCTAAAACTGAACTGAATGATATATTTACTCTTAAGTCTAGGTTTGGTATTCTTAAAAAACAATATATTTCAGACTTGTGCAGGTTGGAGACGATAAAAGAAGCTGGAACTCTTCTCGGATATTTTAAAGTAGATATATGTCCATTCTGTGGCGCAGAGCCAAAATATCAACATCACGATCTTGAGTGCAATAGTGGAGCCACCGCTCTTGCTGAAGCTGCTGATGCAGAGTTACAGAAAACTAAAAAACTCTTAAATGACCTCCTTGTGACGATTGGTGAATTGGAAAGGCGAGAGCAGATAATATTTGATAATAAAGAAGAACTTGAGAGAAATGTAGATAATTTAGAGGATCAAGTTAAAGTGCTTGAAGAAGATCTGATTCCTGCGAATAGTGGCCTTAAAAGCTTAATTGAAGCTCGTTCTGAGATTGAAAATATTATAGCTTTATCTAATCAGCTTGAAGAACTAGATTCAATGAAAACTGATATTGAAAATATCCATAAGAAAGAAAAAATATATAAATTTGAGGAAATAAGCCATAAGGTTATTCGTGAGTTTTCTGAAGAGTTGTCGAAACGGCTTCAAGATTGGGGGTATCAAGAAGCCCCGAATACTAGATACGATTTGTTAAAAAATGATATTTATGCTGGTGATCAATTTAGATCAGAACACGGAAAAGGTGTTCGGGCAATTCTGCATGCAGCTTTTACAGTAAGCTTAGCTCAATATTGCTTCAAACGGGGGCTACCGCATCCTGGTTTTGTTGTATTAGATTCACCAATTGTTACTTACCGACCACCAGAAAATCCTAGTGTCGCAAAAGTTGATAGGGATCTTCCTTCTAATATTGTGGAGAATTTTTATGAGAATCTTCAGAGTAATTTTGATGGACAGGTTATTATTGTAGAAAATATAGATCCTGTTCAACCCCTGCATGAAGGATCAAAAGATCTTACTTTTACCAAAGGAGCTTATGGCCGTTATGGTTTCTTTCCACACCCCACTGATGGATTTGAGGATTTGTTAGACTAATACGGGTTTGAGTACTGATGTGAATAGCATCTAGGTTTACCTCATACATACCCACACCCCAGCTAATATAGGCTTATGGGTAAAAGAATCTTACACATCGTGACGAATGTGGGTCAGTACGATAATGGTGACCCGACGGGGCTGGGGCTTTCTGGGCTGACGACCGCTTGGGATAGGTTTGAACGGGAGGGCTGCGAGCAGGACGTCGCCAGTCCACGCGGGGGAGACGTCCCCTTAGACCCTCGATCGCTGAAATTCCCATTTCGCAATGAGAGCGCAAAATCCTGGCTGAATAACCCGGAACGCATGATGCTCCTGAAAAACACCCCTCCTATCCGATCTATAGACCCGAACACTTACGATGCTATATGCCTAGCCGGTGGGCATGGTGCTATGTTCGACTTCACGCATAACTCCGAGCTGCACAACCTCATCGCCAGCGTATACGAGCGGGGCGCGATCGTCGCATCCGTGGGGCACGGGTACTGTGGAATCCTCAATGTACGCCTGAGCGACGGAAGCTATCTGGTGAACGGAAAAATACTGACCGGACCCTCCTGGAGGGAAGAAAAACTCGCTTTAGTGTCGCAAAAGGTACCCTACAACGCTGAAGAGCTAGCCAAAGAACGCGGGGCAGACTACATTCGCTGGAAGAGGCCTTACAGGAGCTCAGCGGCAGCGACTAATGGACTAGTTACGGGGCATAACAACTCCTCATCAGGTAATCTTGTCGCGTTCTCTGTGTGTGATGAACTCGCTCGGCTTGACCTTCTCAAGGGTAAAGGCTCGGAGCCTCTGTAACTAGTTTTAACGTGCTCGATCCCGGTACAGTTATCGCGAACCGTACCGGGATCGAGCTTTGCTTCTTTCGTATTGCCCGGTGCCGGGAGCACCGGGCGCACAGGGGAGAGGACTAGTCCTCAACACCAACCATGACGTTGGATGCTTTGATAATAGCGGTAGCGGGCTTGCCAACCTGCAGACCCAGCTCCTCAATAGCGGCGTTGGTAATCGAGGAAGAAACAATCAGACCGGGGGCGACCTCAATCTTTACGATGCCGTTGGTAGCGCCTTCGGTAATCTCAACAATGGTGCCAGCGAGCTGGTTACGGGCAGAAAGCTTCATGCTCGGTTCCTTTCAGAGTAAACGAATATCCCCTATATGTTACATGTCTTAGTTTGTGCAAGCATCTTCCTGTGCGGGTAGTAACTCTCAAACCCCAGGGCTTACGCTAATTCCTGCGATGCGAAGCCGGGGTAATACCTAGATAGGCCTAACTCAAGCACATATATTTCATAAATAAAATATTCAATATTTCTTATTATAAGAAGTTTAGAGAAAGAGTTATTTTAGTTTTATAATACCTATCTATTCTTGACTGTGTAATATATTCACTTATTTACACCCTGTTATAAAAAATATTTGCAAAATCTGGAAAATTCCTGACAATACACATGGGCTTATGCGACGGTTAAAACACCAGCTGATATTTATCAGGAGAAAGGATGCGAATTATGACTACCACGAAGGTACCTGTATATGTATCCCTGGCTGTTGCTGGCATTATGGCTTTGAGCGCCTGTGGTTCAAATAGCTCTAATGATGCTTCGAATTCTTCCCCATCGTCTTCATCATCAACAACAGCCTCCAAGACAGCTAGCGCCGGTGGATCCGGCACTGTGAATAGTGGCGGTGGAACTTCCGCAAACTCAGGTTCAGGCGCTAATGGCGGCGCAGCAAATTCTGGTGCTGAAGGCGGCACTGGGGCGGATCAAAACTCCGGCACTGGCGCACAGAGCGGCAGTGTAACCGGCGCCGATACCAACGGCGGAGCACAAGCGAACCAGGGCGCTGAAGCCCAAGGCGGTGCTCAGCAGCAACAGGCCGATCCTGGAGGGGCGAATGCTGCGAATGATGAACACAATGTCACGAAAAACCCCAACGCATTGACCCCTGGCGAATACGTAATCCACCGCGAAGCTTCCTGGGACTACGTTGATACCACGGGTTCTCGGTATCATGTCGACGGCGACGGTGGCTGGACGAGCGTTGGGGAAGACGGTACCAGTACCGTTGCGGCGGATGGTTCTTGGACTAAGAACTATGCCGACGGGCACACGGTAGCCCGGGTAGAGGCTGACGGAACCTACCGGGTTACCTATGACGGTCAGCTTTCCCCCGAGATACCCAGCAATGCTGTCCCGGTGTCTCCTGGAAAACTCCCCGACCCGAAGGCGGTCCCGGCAGTAAACCCGGTACAGCCCACTAAGCCGGGCATGTAATAACCAGCAGAGACACTTTCGCAAAGTGCTTTGCGCGAAACGGGTGCGCATCCTCAATACCTGAGGATGCGCACCCTATTGTGTGCACGGCGTACACCCGCTGAAATTTGGGGGCTAACGTCGTCGGAGGTTACGGTCTGGGGTGAACGTCAAAAAATTCTATACCGGTGGAAGCCGCCGTCTTGCGAAATATGTGAGACAGTATAAATTTATGATTTTTCAAAATATTAATAATCGTTAGTTGATTCGTTCATAAATAAAATTTAGTTTAGTTATATAAGGTAATTCAATTTCTTTAATGTGTAATACACAGGTGTAACTATATTTCGTGGTAAAAATATTTGCAAAATCTGGAAAATTCCTGACAATACATGTGAGCTATGCGACGGTTAAAGCACCAGCTGATATTTATCAGGAGAAAGGATGCAAATCATGACAACCACGAAGATTGCCGCATGTGTATCTCTGGCTGCTGCTGGCATCTTGGCTTTGAGCGCCTGTGGTTCAAATAGTGCGAATGATTCTTCAAGTTCGTCCTCGGCTTCTTCTGCATCAAGTTCATCTCGTGCTTCTAGCTCCACGGGAAGCTCCAGCGCTGTGAATAACGGTGGTGGAACATCTGGAAATTCCGGTTCAGGCGCTAATGGCGGCGCGGGTACGGGACAGAATTCTGGCAATGGCGCAGTTCAGGGTGACGGCGGTACTGGTGCTGGTACCGGCGCTAATGGAGGCGGCGCTCAGGCAGATCAGGGTGCGGGAACTAACGGCGGTGTCGCTGGCGGCGGAGCCCAACAACAGGGTGCCCCTGGAAATACAGCGAACCAAAATTCCGGTGCTGAAGGGTATGTGCAGGTTGCTGAAGACGGATCCTGGACTGCAACCGAACCCGACGGTGAGATTGTAAGGGTGTATCCCGATGGATCGTGGGATCGGAGCAATCCAGCCACCGGAAACACCGATTGGGTGGGAGCCGATGGGTCTTGGATTACAAATGAAAATGGTCTGCCCAACGGCTCCAATAAGAACTCACAGGTGCAACCTAACGGTACCTACGAGGTCAGGATGAACGGTGAAGCGTCTCGTGAGACCCCAAGTGGAACGCCTGAAACCCCCGTGATGCCCAATGGTTCGAATGCGGTAACCCCTAAGGGAGCAGTTCAGCCGGCAAAGCGCTGATATCTTTTTGAAAGAAACGGTTAGGCGCGCATCCTCAACCATCGCAGGATGCGCGCCTCTCTGCCTTTGTGAGGTGAAGGCTAGCAAGAACTGCCCTCAGGAGTACTGTGACCCGTGGAAAATACTGCCCGGTATAGTTCGCGCTTACCTGAAATCTTGAACCTGCCACCGTGCTACGGGTAGCGTGGAGTACAGGTACACGATAAACACCCACCTCAGGAGGCTTTATGCGCGAGCAACACACTATGCCGAAAGATATTGCGGCGGCCCTAAAAAACGCGGGGTTACGCACCGACTATAAGGCTCGACCAGCGTATCAGCGCAACGACTATATTGGTTGGATCAACCGCGCCAAGACACCGGCGATGCGTATCGAGCGCCTCGAACAAATGCTCACCGAGCTGGCACAGGGTGGTATCTATATGGGCAAGGAGCATAAGGCCTCACGTAAATAGGTTCAATATGCACCGCTACGAGCAGTCATGCTAAAAACGCACCCTAGGCTGTGTCTTGCACCCTGTCGGGGTGTGGAATGCGGTTTAATCTGTATTATTCAGACTGGCTTATGATGAAGACATCCCCGACGGGGCAGACCATGATTATTACCGTTCTCTAGCTCACCGGTGTAATGCACAATAGGCAGCATTATTATCTACATCAAGGGTGTGCTGTTTACTGATGCGGAGGGTATTATGCGTACAACTGTGACTTTGGATGAAGAGATTGTTGCTAAAGCGGCTAAGCTCACCGGTATTGAAGAACATTCTTCTCTAGTGCGTGCTGCCTTGGAAACTCTGGTACGTGTTGAAAACGGACGCCTGCTTGCTACATTAGGAGGTTCCGAACCTCAAGCCCAAGCAGCTCCACGGCACCAAGATATATGAGTGCATATAAGGGCGGTTTCTAACAAAACGCACCCATAACGCACAATAAAAGCGGATCCTCGAAACAGAATGTTCGAGGATCCGCTTTTGCAGAATGTGGAAGAAGCTACTTCTTGTGTGTGACGCTCAGATAGATGGAGATAGCGACCATCGCGGCGATAATCGAAAGAATCCAGCGGATCCAGTCGATACCGGCGGTTTCAGCAACGCCAAGCAGACCAGCTACCCAGCCTCCGACAAACGCGCCAACAGCGCCCAAGATGATGGTCCAGAGAATAGAAATATTCTGCTGACCCTTCATGAACAGGCGGGCAAGGGCGCCAATAATAGCACCCGCAATAATCATCCCAATAAGCTGACCCATAGATACCTCCTTGCGGTTTGGATGAGTCATACTACTGCGCAGAGTCCTATAGACTTTGCACACGAGCGATAATGTGTGGTTATCGCATATGAACCCTCAATTGTACAGTACAAATTACTTGATGGGTAAACTATGCGTGTATGCGGTTCCAACCCGGACTGCACACTATGCGGAACCTGCGAAGCTATAACCCCAGGAGCAGAAAAGAGCAGCCGGGGTAAGACGCGCTAAAAGGCAACGGGATCTGGTTTGTTACCTCACCCAGTTTCGGAATGCGGTTTATTTCCTGCTGCGCTTGAAATAGTGCCCCGACGGGTAAATCGCCGGATCCTGCTTGTGGAGGAAGAATAATCTGCTGACGCTCAAAGTAAGCAATGTCAGTCTATCCGGTAGTGGAGCATACGGAAGGATTCCTTCAGGAATGGTAAACGCCGCGTTATCATGGCAGACAGTGCCCCGCTCTTCTTCCACGCCGGAAAGTCTGTCATCAGCCGTTTAGCGCTCACCAATTGCAGGTTATGAGCCCAACGCTCGGGTTCATGATCGTCGTCGCATCCAAAAACGAATCGCGCGCGGGAGTGCTTAAGTGCTTCGTGCTGATCAGAATGCGAAACCATCCACGAGTTTATGATGTCGAACGCGATCTCACTGCCGTGAAAACGCTGCGCAAGATCGCGGAACAGGGCGCGCACCGTGTAACGGTCAAAGTACATCATCATGCCTTCAATTACGAACAGAAATTGGGCATTCGGCTGCAGATCGTTCAGCTCGTCCATCCAACCCGCGTCGAAGGCTGAGGTTCCCAGGAAAACTTCACTGCCTTGCGGGGGCAACAACTTTATACGCAAAGTCATCACATCGGGTAAATCTAGGCTGTAAAACGGCACGTTCTGCGCGATTTCCCCGATGCGCTCTCGGCGGCTGTCTAGACCGCATCCAACATTAACGATCACCGGGTTAGGTTGGCGCTTAATGAAATCGGCTGCCAGTCGGTCAAAGTAATCTGAGCGAATCGCGGTGCCGACAACGGTGTGAATGGCGTTATCAAATTTAGAGAAATTGTAGTCTAACTGCGAAACGACTCGTCCAGCTGCCTCATCTTTGATGATTGGGTCGGGCTGTTGCGAGGCGAGGTGCTTCATGTACAGGGGGATAAGTAAGGTCTCGCTGATGGCATCTTCGATTTTCAGCATAGGAAAAAGGTCCCTTTCAGCTTTGACGAGGAGGTTAGCTTATCCTTAGTATACCGCGCGAGAACCTTTATTTTTAGGGTCTTTTCCAAAGGTTTTTATGCGGCGGCGCAAAATTGAGGAGTGCTACCGCAGGCGAGAGGCGGCTCTAAACATGTAAAGAAGAACCGTGTGAGGCAAATGTTGGTGTATATTCAGGCTCTTATTCTGGCGTTACAACCACAACATGACAAAGCGGGAGCATTTTCTTCATTCGGGAGCACTTTAACTGCTCCCGAATGAAGAAAATGCTCCCGAATTGAGCGTTACCGCAAGAGAGGAACTCTTCCATTACCTAAACAAATCCCACACGCTGAAGGTCGTGCGGCGGTAGATAGCCCCTTTTACGGCTCGCTTCGGGTTTTTCACAAACCCCATACCGCGCTTACCATAACCAGGAATCACAGCTCTTTTCACGGCGCGTTTTGCCCGACCGGTGGTGCGAGCCTTAATCATTCGTTTCACACTGGGTTTTCGCATACCAATTCTCATACCTTTAGCCTACTCCCAGCGTCGCAAACATGCGTGCCGCATCGTCACGGGCACGCATAAGGCGAGGCTTTGAGTGCATAGCCACAACATCGTGGCCATATGTCAAAACCTCGCCCGTATGAATAACTCAAGAGTTACATAACCACTACGAGTTTGCCGCGTGTATGTTTCTCAGCTACACGATCTTGCGCGGCGCCAAGCTCCTCAAGTGAGTATTTCTTCTCAATAACTGGGCGCAGCTGACCACGCTCGACGGCATTGGTAATCCACTTCATGGCCTCGGACGATGCCTTGGTCGCCAGCAGGAAACCCACGCGACGGTTCGTGAACAGCGAGGTCAGCACCGCCGGAAGACCGTCAGGCGAGACCGTCATCATGCGCCCGCCCGGCTTCAAGTAGTTGCGGTAAAACGCGGTCACAACGCCTCCGCAGTCCAGGATCGCATCGAATTTCTCAACCTTTTCGGGGTCTGGCAGAGCCTCATGGTCGTATGCCTCAATCGAACCTAGCTCGCGGCACAGAGCTATATTTTCTTCGGCAGAAACGGTTGCCACCTGAGCCCCTAAAATCTGCCCGATCTGCAGTGCGGCATGCCCTACACCACCGCTGGCACCCACTACCAGCAAACGCTGACCGGCCTGGAGTTTCAGGTTCTTGCGGAGTACCTGCAGGGCGGCAAGGCTTACGAGCGGCAGTGCCGCCGCATCAATCTGGTTCTGGATGCGCGGCGCATGGTGAATTCGGTTCTCACGGAATAGCACGTATTCGGCTGCTGTGCCGGTGGGTGCCATAGAAATGGAGCCGTTGAACCCCCACACGATATCGCCAACTTTGTAGTCCATCACGCCGGTGCCCACGCTGACAACCTCGCCGAGCGCATCCACACCGGTACCTTTGGGGAAGCGTTTACCCGTAAAAAGCCGCATTTCGCCTTCGCGCACGATCACGTCAATGCGATTCACGCTGAAGGCCTGCACGCGTACCAACACCTGGCCGGGGCGGGGAGATGGCACGGGAACCTCGTTGATCATGAGCAGATCAGACCCGCCAAATTTGTCGTATTGTACGGCGCGCATTGTGGTTGGTAGCGACATATTTATCTCTTTCTTATCGGTCATTGCGGAAGCATCGGTGTAGGATGCACGGCATTCGACATGAGAACCGCAGCTGTGTAATGGGCGACGGCACCCAAAATAATGCCTCTGTGTTTAACTCTAACCTGTATGCGTGCCAAACCGTGATAAATGACGGTTTTACGACGGGCACCCGGGTATATTTCCAGGCGTACAAACCTGCAGCACATGCCTGAGCGCATAATAAAAACCCTTGATGTGAATAAAACGTTGAAGAATCGTGCTTGATTCACATAAAGACCCTTTTTAGCATGGGTGCTATGACGACTACATCTGTGTACTGTCTTTTCTTCGACGGCTATGAGACTCTCGACGCTATGGGACCTATCGAATTTTTGCACCGTGTGACTGATGTGCGTATGCGGTATATCTCGGTGGCGGGCGCATCCGAGAGCGGTAGTTCACTGGTACGTTCCGCCCAGGGCTTTACCCTCAAGACGGAAATTGTTGAGAGTCTTCCTCCGGGGAGCATTCTTCTGATTCCAGGAGGTATAGGTACGCGCTCTCTCGTCATGAACGACCTATTCCTGCAAAACCTTGCGAAATTGGTACAGCAAAGCCAAACCTGCCTGACAGTCTGCACCGGAGCAGCACTTCTTGCTGCCACAGGTGTTCTTGACGGGAAGCCTGCTACTACTAACAAACGTGCCTTCGAGTGGGTGCGTGGGACGCGGCCACAGGTGAGGTGGCGGCAGAAGGCGCGTTGGGTGAGCACAGAGAAGTTTTATACATCTTCGGGAGTTTCGGCGGGTATGGACATGACTCTAGGTTTTATCGCCGACCGGTGGGGCTTGGAAGCGGCTCAAGAGATCGCGTCCCGCTGCGAATATCTGTGGCAGAATGACCCGGACACCGACCCATTTGCACATTCTGCCGAGTCCGAGTCAGTGTAGCTGCCTCCCAGCGTATAAAAAGGCTCTTTATACGAATAAAGCGGATTTTCTAAAGCTCGATTCGTATGAAGAGCCTTTTTACAGCGCTAGAGAGAGGGGAAGGGAGAACAGGGCAGCGAGCCTAGTGCGTCGTAATACCACCATCCACGCTCAACACCGCGCCGGTCACCCATGCGGCCGCATCCGATGCCAAAAACGCGGCGGCACGCCCAATATCAGCAACATTCCCGATGCGCCCCAATGGAATCAACGCCGAGGCATTTTGCTTCATTTGCTCCTGCGCTTCAGGCGGCATCGCAGAAACATTGCGCAGCAATTGTGGAGTTTCGACCATTCCTGGCGCAATCGCATTCACGCGCACTCCGGCGGAACCCGCCTCAAACGCTAGTGACTGTGTGAAAAGATTCAATGCGCCCTTTGTCATGGAATAGACCGTCGAACGCCGCCCCGGAAGCATCCGCTTCGAAAAATATGACGAAATGTTAACAATATTGCCAGAATTTTTAGCGAGTTCAGGCAATAACTTTTGTGCCAAGAAATACGGGGCTTTAACGTTGAGATTAAAATGCTTGTCAAAAGTGTTCTCATCGGTTTGTTCAAAGGGAATAAACCGTGCAATACCGGCATTATTGACCAGCACATCAATACTTCCCAAAATATCGAGGGCGTGTTCGGCGGCGCGGTTTACCTCAGAAATATCCGTTAAATCTGCTGCGAAGGTGTGCACGGTCACGGGGTATTCGCTCAAGCGTGCGCTGGCTTCTGCAAGTTTTGTGGGGGTGCGAGCAATGAGGAATAGGTTAGCACCTTGGCGGGCGAATTCTTCGGCAATACCGTAGCCGATACCGTCGCTGCCGCCGGTAATAACGGCATTCTTGCCGGAAAGCGCAGAATTGGTATTCATGATGATCTCCTTGGGGGAGGGAATGAGTGATAAAGAGTAATTCCCGCATAAAACCTGCTATCTCAGGCGAGAGCAGCGAATGTGCTGCGGGCATTTAGGAATTTGCTGAAGTTGAATGAAGGCGACTAGAAAGCTTTACTCGCCTTTTGTAAAGGCCATAAAGGCGGCGCCGTCAAGATAAATGCTGGAGGCAACAATTTTGCCGTCTCGCACTGTGAGAAATTCCGGAACCTCGAAAATCTGGGTGGCTCCTGCGGGGGACTTTGCAGTGTAGCGCGCAATAACCGCCGCTTTATCGCCTTCAACCACAAGATGTGCAAGCTCAACATTAGTGGTGGAATTAAAAAAATTTCCGGCCCCCTGCAGATAATCTTGTTTGCCAAGATTTTGTTCTGCACTGTTGAATCCATAGGCTAATTTATCGGAAATGTAGTCTTGCCAATTTTCGGCGTGAATTGCCGAATAGTAATTCAGGACGGTCTGCTTAGTAGTCATTTGACCCTCTCGCGAATAGAATATATGACATGCGGGTATAACCCACGCATTTAACTGTAACAGACATGTTCTATTTATTAGGGTAATAACTACGTGATTGATTCATCTAAGCCATTGCGAGCTGATGCGCGGCGCACGGTCAATATCGTGCTTCATGCCGCCGAACAAGTATTGCGCCGAGACCCAACCGCCTCGCTGGAGCAGGTGGCTACGGTTGCAGGAGTCACTCGAACAACTATTCATCGCAGATTCGCCAGCCGTGAGGTTCTTCTCGCGGAGCTGAGTAATATTGCCGTTAGAGAATTTTATGAAGCATTTGAGTCAGCAAGTCCTGAGACCGCTCCCGTAATGGTGGCGCTGCATCGCCTGACCGTTAACGTGATGCGAGTGAAAGCGATCTGGCTGTATGCGATGGCGCATCTGAGCGATGATGATCCCGCCGTGATTACAAAACAGCGCACTCTTTTAGGGCGTTTGGGTAAGGTTTTTGAGCGTGCACAGCGTGAGGGCTATATCTCTGCAGATGTAGACCTTATCTGGGCGCAGCGTATGTTCCGTGCCATGACTGACGAGGCGGTAGCTGGTATCACCGGCACTGGTATGGGGGCTAAAGCCCCGCCAATGCCGACCGGGCCGGATGATTTAGCCAGACTGGAGGCGGTTGTAGACGATGCCGAGCTAGACCGCCTGACCACTTTGATTATGCACACTTTGTTCACTGGAATTGGAACTCACGAACCCTCTATATGACATGCAATCAGCGAGATGGATACAAGACCTTATTCGGTAGAAAGTATCTAACCTAGCTCGTGAAATATTGCAGTATTGCCCGCCTTGGATCATAAGAGCGAAGGATAAAAATACGCAGAGTTTAGCCGCGTTTCGGTAGTCCACCAGGTAGATACCTACTGGGAAAAAGTTGGTGAGAAACGACATATACTCCTCAACAAAAGGTATGAATCACCCTGCAATACCGTGGGGAGCCGGTAGACGCTATTGTGCACCAGAACGGTTTTACCCATCCAACGTGAGAATAGAGGCTGTATCTCGCGGTACTCAATACCCCACGACACGGGCGGCGTGCGGTATGTTTTTGTGGGCCTCCACCTTGTCGCGCTTATGGTGCACTTCGAGTAGAAACGCTCGATGCAATCGAACATCAGGGGAGAGTTGGGGAACCTGTTTGCCAGTGTGCGTACAAAATTCGGTGAGCTACGTCAAAATATCTAATGGATAAGGTGCACTCATAATAATTCTGATACGTCCTTACAATTCAAGATACGCTTCGCCTGTATCAAAAACGAGAGGCAGAGCTATATTTTTCTGTAAAAACTTAATGGAGAAATTTTTTATAAAACCTTGGCTAAATAAATTCGAATATTTCTATATCAACGTAAAAAAGTTCGTTCTCAGAATAATTATTGTGATGATTCCTCGGTATCCCTTGTGTCTCGGCCCTGAATTATGTTTAGGGTTGAATTGTTCATGTCACCGATGAATGGAGTTTATGATGGCTTTTCGCTATTCTCGTTCGGCTATGACCGGAGCTGCTATTTTCACTCTTGCGGGTGTGACGGTTCTTCCGCTCGCGCAGGCAAACGCAGCGCCTGCAAGTCCTCAAGATGAGGCACGTTCTGGAGCCACACAGGGCCAGCCAAATTCTGCAGCACAGAACGGTCAGGATCAGGGTCAGCAGCAGGGTGCTAACGCCAGTGGTCAGAACCAGGATGGTGCAACCCAGGATCAGCAGCAGAGTGCTAACGCTAACGGTCAGGGTCGGCAGCAGGGTGCCAATGCTGATGCTCAGGGTCAGCAGGGTGCTAACGCCAGTGGTCAGAACCAGGATGGTGCCACACAGGGCGGTGCGACACAGGATCCTTCGAAGGCTGCATCCGGCGGTGAACAGCAGCAGGCTCAGCCTAGTGCATCTCAGGATCAGCAGGGTACTAATGCCAGCGGTCAGAGCCAGCAGCAGAGTGCTAACGGTCAGGGTCAGCAGGCTCAGGGTCAACAACAGGGTGCATCCGCATCCCAGAGCAGCTCAAACTCGAATTCTGCATCACAGAATAATCAGAGCCGTCATAGCCAGCCCTCCGCACCCGCAAATCAGAACTCCGGTTTTATTGCGATCACCTCTGTCGATGGATTCATTGACCCACAGAATACTGATAACGTTCTGTCTGTAGAGACTACGGGGATCGATAATACCCACCGTGTACAGTACGAGCCGCGTGTTCAGGAACTTGATGAGTTCGGGAACATCGTTAATGATGACGTTAGCAACGGCGGAGGGTCTAGTCTTGGTTCGGACGGGAGCTTCGGGATGTACGTGAGTGTTGATGGCACTAAGATTAACCCGAACCACCATTATCGAGTCTACATTGATGCGTTCGATCGGGATACCTTAACGGCGAGTTACGCGTACTACCCCGTCGTGGTTTGGAACCGTACCTATATTCCGGTTGTTCCTCTGTCGGCAGCACGGTAATTAATATACCGTATTATCTTTTGCATTTTGTTTAGTGTATTAGATTTCTGAAAAATAAAATATATTTTCGGCTCAAGGGTCTTCGGGGGCATGTTTTAGTGATATGCATGCTGTTGAAGACCCTTTGAGTCGTGTTGACACATTAGTTTATGTATATATTTTCCATCGAAACATTCATGTTGTAATAAAAATAAATATCAAGAAATAATGCTAAAAATGCTAGACCTAAACTCAACCATGTATTACATTTAACAGTATTCCACTAACCGATGAATGGAGTACAAAATGTCCAATACCCGTTTTATCCTGACCGGAGTGGGTGCGCTTGCCCTCCTAAGTGCATCCGTGGTGCCTTCCGTTCCTTCCTTTGCCGCTGAAGGGAAAGCTGGTGCGCAGACTCAGCAGGCTATCTCTACGCTTCCGGGTGGCCAAAATACTGGCACTAATAACACCAATGGGAACAACACAAATATTAATACAGGGGCTAAAGTAACTTCCGTTGAGGGCGGTCCGCTGAACCCTCTGACAGGGCAGAACAACCTTACGATTACTGGTGAGGGGATTGACCTCAACAAGTCTTTTGACGGTTTAGGTGCAGAGGTCTACGAGGTTGATGCAGACGGCGACTTCACTGGCGAGAACTTAGTTCAAGACGGCGGAGGCCTTGTTGTGACGGAAGACGGTCATTTCCGTGGCACTGCCAAGGTTAAAGGCGATTTCGATCCCCAGAAACACTATGTTCTCTACATTATGAGCTACCCTGGGCACGGTAACCGCACAATAGAGGCTAAACAAGATCTGCCTGTACAGCAGGTTGACAGCAAGGACCTGCAGTCTTCCGTAACCCTGACCACCAACTCCTCGAAGACAAATAAGCTCAGCAGCCACCTGAACACCAATGTCTTGACCCTGACCGGAACCCATTTTGATGACGTGAAGCAGGTCAAGATAAAAGTTGAGGGGCTGGACGAGAACGGTCAGGTTAACGAAACTCTTGCCATCAAAGACGTCTCGGCAGAGGTGAAGAACGGTAACTTTACTACCCAGATTCAGATTCCTGGATCCAAGATTCAAGAAGGTAAGCACTATCGGGTGCTTATTGAATCCAGCAGCGACGACTGGGTAAGGGCTGTGACCAAGGATTTTTATGGCGATACGGATGATGAGGTTGTAGGCATCATTAACGGTGCACCCCTTAGTCGCAGTGCCGCCGAGAATCACCTGAAGGTTGCTGGCGGCGGGTTTAACCCTGCAGCAGCGGCTCAGAACGGCTCCAAGGTTCGGTTGATTTTCACCGAATACAATGTTGAGCTTGACGATCCCAGCAGCGATGAGATCGTGAATACGACTGTTACCCCGAAACCGAACGGCGACTTCGAGGGTGACCTGACTATTCCCGGTAATAAGCTGCAGGCAGGAAAGAAGTATGTGGTACGCGCATACCTTGAAGACGCGAACGGCGGATTCTCAAGCGACATGACCCTCAAGACCCTGGTTCCGACCACGAACTAGGCTTTATTAAGAGAAAATCTCTGTGCTGACACCCCTAGAAGAAGATAAGGTGCTACATAAACCTAAAATTTCCTTCTAGGGGTGTTGCATGGGTAAATCGACCGGTACGATTTGATAAAACCACACTATAGATGCCTTCGCCAGGAGATAGATGATGCGCGCCTTCCTCTGTTCTTACTTCGCCGGTGTAGAACCCGCCTTCAAAAATTTCTTGCGCGGCAACCCATCACAACAGCAGGTGGTGTTTATTCCTACCGCCAGCACGGTTGAAAACACAACTTTCTACGTTCAGGATGCCCTGAATGTTTTCAAAAATTTAGGGCTAACCCCCGATATTCTCGACATTGCAGAAGTTGATTCAGAAACCGCGAAGTTGCGCATCGAACAAGCTGAAGTTCTCTATATTTCGGGCGGTAATACCTTCTACTTGCTGCAGCAGCTCAAAGCCAAAGATCTCATCAATTTCATTGCCGAGAAGGTGCGCCACGGCATGATGTACGTGGGGGAGTCAGCTGGAGCTATGGTCGCTTCACCTGATATTGAGTATGCACGAATTATGGACGACTCTGACGCGGCTCTGGGAATGTTCAATTTTAAGGCGCTGGGAATTGTCGATTTCTACCCGGCGGTGCACGAGGAAGAAGAACCTTTTATACAGGCGGTACGCCGTATGAAAAGCGAATATTCGGATAAGCTAGACCTTGTGCCTATCAACAATAGCCGTGCGATTCGGGTTGAGGGCGGCGTTCGCTTTATCGTCTAGGTTTTCTCCATCGGGCAGAAACCCACCGCATAGCGTGTTCACCTTGAACACGGCAGACTTCGGGAGCATTTTAACCGCTCCCGAATGAAGAAACTGCTCCCGCTTCACCCGCTTACCAGGTTATGATCGTAATTCTGGTCTTTCTTAGTCTTGCGGAACCCTGAACGTGATGCAATAGAACTGATCATTCCAGAGCAAGCTGGTGTTTGTATCCTCCATGTCTTCGGGTATCAGCGCCTCAATCTCTGAGAGATCGAAGGTGGCGTTCTTGTAGGCTTTACGGGTGAGGACGTTCTTCTTGTACTGCGAATCGATGTAGTCGGAAGTTTCGTCTGCGATCATAATTTTCGTGCCGGGCTTGGCCACCCGAATCATTTCTTCGATCGCGCGTTTTTTATCGCTAAAGAAGTTAATGCCGCCCACGTGCAGCACCACGTCAAAGCTCTGATCGATGAAGGGCAGATCCTCGGCGGCACAGTTCACTAGGTTCAGGTTCGCGCGCCCACCCCAGATTTTCTGGCATTTCTTGAGCATCCCGAGCGAAATATCGGCACCCGTCCAGTCGATTGCGCTCACCTCAATATCGTCCGGCAGGTAGCGTAGGTCGGTACCGGTGCCGATTGAGACGTACAGTGCTGAGCAGCCGGGAAACCACTCTAGTTCTTTCATGAACTGCTGGCGCATCTGTGCGACTTCATTGCCGTAAGCGAGACGCCCAAACCACCGTTCGCCTAGGTCGTAGACGGTGGCCATGCGGTTGTAGAATTTCATGTATTTGGCGTTATCGCCCTGAACCTGCGCATCATCCAGGCACATCAGGATGCCGTTCTCTTCAACGGGCGGGTTAGTGCGGAATTCGGGCTTGAGCTTGTTCGTGAGGTTAGTGTTTGCCATGGCTTCTCCGCCTTAGATTAATATGGTGAGCACATTTCTGAGCGTCGTGCGAGAGAAATATTACTCCTTATAAAACACTTATACCTGTTTTGGAATATACGCGTCAATATTTTTTATGTTTGAATACGAGAAACGGCCTTTTAAACGCACTCTATTCAGAAGAGTTTTTGCATTCATGAAGAATAAAAAGCTTCTGAAAGCAAAAACTCTTCTCGATAGAAACCGCCAGTGATGGTGTCAAAAATATGTAGGTACTGTCCGGGTGTTTTTAGTGTTCTTTTTCAAGCACGAGGTTTACGTAGTCGCGTCGTACCAGCCGGGCAGAGCCGCCCGCCACCGCCATATCGTGCAGATGCTGTACAGCTACCGCATGTAGCGGCAGTTCTTGTGTGAGCGCAACTATATCGGCGGCATCGTACAGGGCGAAGCCGTACTTGGTGAATGGCAGGGTCTTCATAAAATCTTTTTCACAGAAGCTTAAACACACCCGCCCGCCGGCGGTAAGCACCCGGCACATTTCTGCGAGCAGCCAAGCCGGTTCCTCCCAGAAATACACCGTATTCACGCTCAACACCTTCGTGAAAATACCGTCTTCATACGGCAGATTCACGCCGTCATACAGCGCGTACTCAGCCAGCCCTTCTGCGATAAACACGTTATTGGCGGCGCGGGCCTGCTCATACATGAGCGGCGAAATTTCCACCCCATCATAGTGCAGGTTCTCTGCGAGGGAGAGAACATAATTGAGGAGCCCACCATTGCCCGGGCCCGCCTCCAGGATGCGGTCATCTTCCTCAATGCCTAATGCATTCAGGGCGCTCACAATCATGGGAAGATTCCCCAGGTTTAAAGAGTGTGCTAGCTCTTGACCGGTGTCACCCATGGGGCACTTAAGCTGGGAAGCAAGGGCCTTCGCCTGCTCGGCCGGGTTCTGGCGGGTACTAGACATAGTGCTCCTTTATAATAATCCAGGCGTGAAGATTTTTTATCATAGCACGGCCGCAGCTTGTGCCACCGCCAGGAGAGCTTTAGCGCCGAGAGGAGGTTTTATAGATGCGCCAGGCACGGCGAATCATTGGCAGCTGCTACGGTAGACGGCCGAAAGCCACAACACGTTTAAACGTTGACTCATGCCGCCAGTCCCACGCCATTTGCACATTCGCCGGAAATACCGCCGTATACAGTGCAATAGCCGCGAGGGCACCCGCCCGGCGGGTTGTTGGGACGCTCAGCATCCCCGCGATACCAAGCTCAGCAGCCCCCGAAGCATAGGTGTAGAACCGTGCGGAGCCCGGTAGGGCGCGAGGTACGATTGCGTCGTAATGTTCGGGTTTCGCGAAATGCAGAACACCCGTGGTCCCTAGAAAACCGGCTGTTACCACGGGCGCTATATGTTTCTTACCGCCGGAGCGGGAATCATCAGATACGTTTTTCTTCAAGCTCATAATTCTAGTTTTGCACATCCGCACTACTACCGCCGGATGATTTTTATGGATTCTCTAGGGCATCGCACATGCGTGGTTCCGCACCTCTAAAACTGAGTAAATTCACATTTCTACCGCACAGCATGAGCCTTACACGTCGTGTAACGATAGCGAATCTATATCAGAACAGGGTAGAATGAGTGAACCGGTGCTAAGACATCACGGAAAGGCCCGTGAGGGCACCCAATCACTGATCCCATGAAAGGAATCCTCTCTTATGAAGAAGCTCATTGTACTTGCTCTCGTCGGCGCAGCAGCATTTTTCGTGTACAAGAAGAAGTTCGCAGCCTAAGCTAGAGTCAGCAGTTTTGATGGGGTACATAAAGCCCACATGAACTGAATACACAGCAGATTTGCGTGAGCCCCGCATCCAGAAGGTTGGATGCGGGGCTCACCGCTTGCTTACACACGTTTATCAGGAACTATCCGGTCGGCAAATCCCCGTTCATAACAATCTTTTCCTGAGCGGAATCCCAGGTGAACGTCGCTTGGGAAGACCCCACAGAGGCCGAAATCTGGTTCGCAGAATTTCGTGAGACCGAAGGGGAACCCTGAATCGGGTTGAGCGTGCCGGTTCCCAAGTAGTCTCCGTGATGGAACAGCATAATATGTGACGCACCATCGGATGACCCAACCGTAATCCACGAGAGCTCCGCACTCGAATCGAAAGTCGAAGTATCCGCCGAACTCAGCGACCACGAATGATGACCGCGAAGTTTACTCGCATTAGAATCCAACGCCGAACGCCCGCTTGAGGACGAAGACCCCGAATTAGAATTTGATGATGCGGTTACCGTAACGGTACTTGCCTCCGGCTGCGGGTTGGCGGTCACCGTTACCACAGACACGCTCGGACTTGGAGAGGCTGAAGAACTGGTGGCACTTGCTGTGGGAGAGTGAGTTGGGCTGGCAGATGCGCTGGTTGAAGCGGATGAAGAACTAGATGAGCTGGAACTGCGTGCCGCCTGCGAACTGCTGCCCGAATCGGTGGATGCGCCAAACGGGTTACCGCAGGAAGAAAGCAGAAGCGCTGCGCCAGCGCAGAAAACTAGCGGTTTTACAGGAAATCTAGACATGAAAAACTCTTTTCGTATCGGTGCGTGTTGTTACTCCTAGTTTACTGGTGGCAACTCGCCAGTGCGGGAGACCTGCCGGGTTTGCGGGTCGAAAGTATACACGCTAATAGCCCGCCCCGTTGCACAAGCGTTGCATTCATCAGCTTTGGGGTATACATAACGAACCTCGACGCTCGTGGGCGATAGCCGGTGAGGCACAAACTTTCCAAAAGGCTTTTGTTCTGCAACCCCGATGAACTCACCGTGGCTGAAAAACAGTAAATGTGCTGGAGAACTACCCGTTCCATTTTTGAGATCCATGGTAATCCACGAGAATTCCGCACACGGATCGTAGGTATTTAGCTCGGGGTTTTTGGTAGGAATATTTTCGGGCACTTTAGATGTGTCCCAAGGAGCACCTTCGCTTGTGTCTCCATCCCATGTGTAGGGTGGTATCTGTTGCCCATATTTTTCGAGAGCCTGCTGATCTGTCAATGTTCCGCACTGCTGCGAGGGGGTGGACGAACTCTGCTCGGCTCCAAAAGGAGCACCGCACGAGGTAAATAACAGCGTCAGAAGAGCACCAAAAACTATAATTCTGAGACGGGATTTCAGAGAGGAAAGCTTCGTGTTTGCCAGATACATTGCGTTATAGTCCTTACCTTATACATGTGAGGTTGTAATAGATACTGTCTGCAAATTCTCAACCGTGAGAGTAGGCCGTAAGTATCTGATACCTAGAAACATCAGCCGCCGTAAAAGGCAATGTTAAGGTTCCACCTTTAAACTTACGACGTTATCTGCCAGAATGCCACGATATCCGTCATGTATAGTAGCCCGGTGTCTGTCAATTTCCTGTCTCCCTTCGCAACAGCATGAATGTACGACGAGGCCGCGCCGCCCGGCTCTTACGCGACAGTTCCCCTTGCGCAGAGGCAGAGAACGCGCGACAATGAGGAAATGGCTGAAATTACTTTTCAAAATAACCTTGCAGTTCACACCAGCGGCAACCTTCCCGCCATCGGTTCTAAGCTCCCCGCATTCTCCGTACTCGACGCCGACCTCGCTGAGGTCACCGGCGCCCAGTTCTCGGGTAAGAACCTCGTGCTGAATATCTTCCCCTCGGTCGATACCGGCGTATGCGCCGCCTCGGTTCGCAACTTCAACAAAGAAGCCGCCGGTCTTGATAACACCGTTGTCGTGAACGTTTCACACGATCTTCCGTTCGCGCTTGGTCGTTTCTGTGCCGCTGAGGGCATCGAGAACGTTATTACCACCTCCGCATTCCGCTCATCCTTCGGGCAGGACTTCGGCGTGACAATGACCGACGGACCTCTCGAAGGGCTCCTTGCTCGCGCCGTCGTAGTCGTGAACCCCGCCGGTGAGGTAGTGTACACCGAGCTCGTTCCCGAAATCACCAACGAACCTAATTACGAGGCTGCGCTCGCAGCTCTTAAGTAAACGCAGCTGAGCCTATCAAGCAGGCACCATGCTCGGTTTTTCCGTGCCATGGTGCCTGCTTTGTTCTGCTGTTTGAAACTATTGCGCTGGTTCGTGCGGAGTCTCTTCTACGCGATCATGTTCCGCGCAATGGCGTGTAAGCTCGTCGGCGACCAGCATATGTTGAGGCAGAGAACCGCGTTTCTTCGCCGCTGCATAACGCCCCACCAGAAGCGCCATATACACTGCCATCGCCACTAAGAGCATAGACCCCGGGGCAATAATCAACGCTACTGCCGCCGCGATCACCGAGAAAAGCACCGTGAGCCTATCGGGGTTAGCGCGATAGGCATCAAGGGCAAGTACCGTAAAGAGCGCAGTCATTACGAAATCGAACCCCTCAAGATGCGCCAGAAAACTCGACCCCAAGAAGAACCCGAGTGTGGAACTGAGGATAACGCTCACATGCATTCCAGCATGAATCCACAGAATGCGTGACCCTCTTAGAGTATGCCGTTCCGGTCCACTGTTGAGGGCAAAAGCCTCGTCGATGAGCGTATAGACGGTGTAAAACTTGGCGAGAGAGCCGTGCACACGCTCGATAGGGTAGGACAGCCCATACATGAGGTGGCGTGAATTGATGAGCAACGTCATCACCGCAACGGATACCAGCGAGGCACCCGCTGCCATCATCGTCAGCAATACGAACTCTACAGACCCGGCGAATAAAACTCCTGGAAGCAGGGGCGCAAGCCACCAAGGAAAACCCAAGCTGTGTATCACAACACCGAGTCCAATTCCCACGAAAAACAGGCCCAGCATCACAAGGGATGCAACGCGCATTGCCTCACGAAATCCGCTCTCGCCAGCGCGGCGGAGCTCAAGACTAAGGGCATCATCGCCTGCGCGTAAAGCCTGCTCGCGTTCCTGCACCACCGGAATGCTGCTGGTCGCCAGACCTGCGGAGGCGATAATATCGAGAACCTGTTCGTCGCTGGTTTGTTGCGGCGCCTCCCCAAGGTGGCGGTTGGGGCGTGAAGATCTTTCAAACATGGTATGCCCCTAGAAAACCCAGTTGATGAGAATAACGCAGGTGGCGGTACCGGCGATCATGCTGTATACCATATTCTTCTTCCACAGGTGCACGAGCGCCGTCACCACAAACCCGGCAAGGTAGGGAACCGCGGTGTGTGTGGATGAAAAGTCAATACGGCTTACCGCATAGATCGCCAGAAGCGCTACGGCCCCGAGTGGAATCCAGTGGCTGAGCGCATCCAGCACCTCAGAACCCGCAAGGGCTTTCTTGAGGCCAAAGGGGAGCACCCGCAGAACAAAGGTTACAGCCGCCGCCACCAGAACGGCGCTGATAATATAGCCGCTATCGATGTGGCCGTTAATCATGGGGGTTCTCCTGCGGGTCGTTGTAGTGAGTGAATGTGGGGCTTGGGGTTTTCACCTGATCTGTCGTGCTGTCTTCGGCAACCGTCACTGCTGTGTTATTCTCTGGGGCGGGTATCTGGTGTTCCGGCAGTGTTCCCCGTGATTTTGCGATAAAGAACCGTACTATCAGCAGGGCAGTGTAGGTTCCCATCGACACCAGAAGCATGGAACCGGGTGCCAGGATAATACCCACCGCGCCAGAGATCAGCGTGAGAAGAGCCGTGACATTATCCCGTTGAGCGCGGTAAGCATCAATCGCGAGGATCGTAAACAGCGCCGTCATGGCGAAATCCATACCCTCAAGGTGGCTCAGAAACGATGCGCCAATAAAGAACCCGGCGGTTGTTCCTGCCACCCAGCTGATGTGCAGGAATGTACTCACCCATAGAATACGTGCGTGAGAGAGCGTATTCCGGTCGGAGCCGGTGCTAAGCGCATAGGATTCGTCGCAGAGCGTGTATATGGCGTAGAGCTTCGCCCAGAAACCCTTGACGTTCTGCAGCGGGAAGGAAATACCGTACACCAGATGGCGGGAGTTCACGAGCAGAGTTGTGAAACCAATAGCGCCTACACTGGCTCCGGTTGCGATCATTTCTACCACCAGGAACTCGACGGAACCGGCGTAAACGATGAGGGATATTGCGGGCGCAAGCCACCACGGTAAATGGTGAGCACTAATAATAACGCCCAAACCTAACCCCAACACCACGAAACTTGCAAGCACCACGCTGGATGCCCGTAAAGCCTGTTTGAAGCCGCTCTCGGTGGGGTTATGACCGATCGCGGCGTAATGTTCTGCGTCGCTTGTTTCCTTCGCGGTATCTTTCATGGTGCCTCTCAGCAAGAGTGAAAATGAGTCTTCAATTATCCTATCCAATTTTAGGGAAGTTTTATGTACTTCGTTTTGCTGTACGGAATATCAGGGGAGGAATAAAGATGTGGTGCCTGCGTTATGCTCAATGTACAAGCGACAGTTTCACCGTGTTAAGGAGTATTGCTGATGAATAAAGCGCCTGCTGAGAAAACAATAGTACGCCGCGAGTCTGAGGACTACCGCGAAGTTCGTGTAGAACGGGTTGATCGCCTGCGGTACCGGGCACATGGTGCGAATGGGGCAACCCTGGACTTCGGGGTGGGTGATGGGCTTCTAACTCCGGTGGAGCTCTTATTAGCGGCGATCGCCGGATGCTCCTCGGTCGATGTGGATGCGGTCACCACCCGCCGTGAAATCCCACAGGTATTCGAGGTACTTGCTTCTGCTCTGAAGAAGCATGAGGACGGTGCGGTACGTCTTGATGATGTTGAGGTCGATTTTGATGTGCAGTTCCCTGAAACCGAGGCGGGCACGCAGGCCGCTAAGATGGTGGATCGGTTAATTCGTTTGAGCGCTGAGAAGGACTGCACGGTCTCTCGTACGGTGGAGCATCCGACGAAGGTTGAGTTTCATAATGTAAATGCTGAGTAGGGCTTTGCTGGATTATCGTATTGGCCTTGACTTTAAGCATATATTTTTGCCGAGCAGATTATTAAAAGTTATCTGCTCGGCATTTATCGCAGGGGGCTTTGATGCGGAAACATATTACATATAGTGCGCAGAATCATCAGCAAGGTCGGTGCCTTGAGGGTTTTCGGTCAGATATTGGATAATGGCTTTTTTGTCGTGAAGTATTTCTTCAATCTGAGCCTGGTCTTCTGAACTGTGGATGTGTGCCCACCGACCCTTCTCCTGTCGGAAGATAACATGCGCGGCTATGGAGTATTCTTTGGTAGCTTTTATTGAAAACTTGGCTGCTGTTTTATTGTCTCTGGTTCTGAGGTGGAAAATATCAGGAAACGAAATATCTTCACCTCCACGGAAATTTTTACCCCAAGGAGAATAACTATATTTATTAATACAATTAAAATGTGTTGTAATAATTTTTCCTGTTCGAGTATGGTATTTAATAGTACCGTCTGAGTGAATACTAAAGTACTCCATTTCGTATGCGTAGAGGAAATTCGCGCTAAGTAGTGCTGTACCGCCGAAAAGAATGGTATTCCACGTTCCGGTCCATGCCATATCCCACGGAATGATTAAGGCATCTATTGTTAAACCTAGCGCTGTCACATTCAGCCATCCTTCAAGCTGGTGATACTTCCTCTTAAATACGTAGGGGAGCTTCTTCTCTCGTGATCTGCGCACCGCATCGTAGGTGAGGTAGAAGATGGCAATGGCAACAGTGATAATAATAATCATGGTAGTTCTGCTCAATGTTTTCTCCCTATTCCTTATTATGTGATGTAGCAACTGATCGAATTGGCTAAACTCAGGCGAACTACGCCGATAATATCAGTAGTTCCCTGAAAATTTTGTGGCGTTATCTGTACTCTTGCGTATCTTAAGCTTTTTTCGCCGCACAGAGCCGAACCTTGAAGAATTTATACGCCGTCAAGACATCATCTATGTCGGAGGCGGTAACACCGCAAACCTCTTAGCTGCGTGGAGGTTGCACGGTCTCTCGTACGGTGGAGTATCCAACGAAGGTTGAGTTTCATAGTGCGAATGCTGAGTAGGGTGTTACCGCGTTGAATCCATATATAGACCTATATACTCTGGATATGCTCGGTGTTTAGGATGGGCTATGATTGCATGGCTTATTTGTGGAGGGTTGGTTACCTATGGAGACTCAACGCACTATTGTGCTTCTGAGTGGTGGGTTCTCTGACGGTGAGAATACTGATCAAGATGTGTTTCTGTTAGAGTCCAGCATGCGGAGAAAACCAAGGGTGTGTTTTATTCCTACGGCTAGTGGAGATTCACGTGCGTATATCGAGCGTTTCTATACTGCCTTTAAAAGATATTCGTGTATTCCTGCTCATCTTGAGCTTTTTCGCCGCACAGAGCTGAACCTTGAAGAATTTATACGCCGTCAAGACATCATCTATGTCGGAGGCGGTAACACCGCAAACCTCTTAGCTGCGTGGAGATTGCATGGACTTGACCGTGTGCTTCGCAAAGCATATGTCGAGGGAACGGTTCTATCGGGGATAAGTGCAGGTGCAGCTTGCTGGTTCGAGTCATGTCTGACCGATTCGTTTGGTGGTTTAGAGGCGCTCAATGACGGTTTGGGCATACTGCCTGGCAGCTTCTGCCCTCATTTCAATACTGAACCTGGTCGTCCCAGAAGTTTTTTGCAGACACTACAAAGCGGTACTTTACCGCCAGGAGTAGCTTTAGACGATGGGGCGGCAGTTCGATACTGCAACGAGGTAGTAGATGTAGTCTATCGAAGTGTGAGCAATGCTGGTTTATATAATCAGACGACAAAAGGTATATGTGCTGTGGAGCTGTAGTACGTTTACCAGCAGGTTTCGACTGCGCAACGAAGCTTTTGATATGTAAATTTTGAGAATGCATTTCGATAGTGAAAATACTTGATATATCAAGCGAAAAGCGGGGGTTGTGTAGGGTGTGCCACTATGTGACCGGATTCGACACGTGTTATTAAAACTTTATTTTTAACCTCAGGTGCAGATTTTGCCCAGGACGCTTAAGTGTGCTTCTAGTGGGTGCTACATGAAGGATCTTATTCTCTTCAATCCCTGGAATTGCAGGGGATGTATGAGGGGGTAAAAGTCCTTGAGAGACCCCTAGATATGCAGGATTTTTGAAATGTTTATTGTAGACAAAAAAGGGTGCAAGCTGAGTGATGTTCACTTAAATGTTATAAACATGCTTGTATGCCTAGTGGAGCCCCTGTAGCCTGGGAATTGGATACTTAGTCTAGGCTGCCCTTGAGGATTTACTCCTGCGGTAGTTGAAAGTTTCCGTGCACACGAAGCCGACATAAAAGAGGTTTACATATGACTTCTCATCAGCGGAAATCTCCCGGAATTAAGAAGGCGCTGGTTACGACCGGCACCGCCGCATCCTTGTTGGGTGCATCCTTCGTGGCAATGCCTGCTACGTTTGCTAACGTGCCGGATCAGGTTCCCACCTCTCCTGCATGTGACTGCCAGCCCGGTCAGCCGGGACAGCCTGGTCAGGGCGGTCAGGGTCAGACCGGTCAGCCTGGCACCCCTGGTGATAACGGTCAGACCAGCACTCCCGGCGGTGGCAACGGTCAGACTGGTGACAATGGTCAGCCTGGTCAGGGCGGTCAGGGTCAGACCGGTCAGCCTGGTGATCACGACAGCGATCACCCTGACACTCCCGATACACCTGACACTCCCGATACGCCTGGTGATCACGACAGCGATCACCCTGACACTCCCGATACACCTGACACTCCCGATACACCTGGTGATCACGACAGCGATCAGCCCGGTACCCCCGGTCAGGGTCAGCCTGGTACTCCCGGTCAGGGCGGTCAGGGTCAGACTGGTCAGCCTGGTCAGGGCGGTCAGGGCCAGACCGGTGACAATGGTCAGCCCGGTACTCCTGCTCAGCCTGGTACCCCCGGTCAGGGCGGTCAGGGTCAGACTGGTGACAATGGTCAGCCCGGTCAGCCCGGTACTCCCGGTCAGCCTGGTACCCCCGGTGGTAACAACG
>NZ_KV820088.1:0-202 GCF_001815285.1 Rothia sp. HMSC065D02 | reverse complement strand
GCGGGGGCGTGGCGCAATTGGTAGCGCATCTGCTTTGCAAGCAGAGGGTTAGGGGTTCGAGTCCCCTCGCCTCCACGTTTCGGTGATTATAGTGAGAGGGAAACGCCTGGTTCCATTCCGAACCCAGTAGCTAAGCCTCTTTGCGCTGATGGTACTGCACTTTGATGGGTGTGGGAGAGTAGGTTGTCGCCGGACTAGTTTT
>NZ_KV820087.1:0-300 GCF_001815285.1 Rothia sp. HMSC065D02 | reverse complement strand
TTTGCGTTCGCTGTATAGTTTTGAAACAACAAGCTGGGCCCCGTTTTTTGTGGGGTGGGTTGTTGTTTGGTGGTTTTGCGGTGGTGATAGCTTGGGGGAAACGCCCAGTATCCTTTTCGAACCTGGTGAGCTAAGCCCTGTGGTGTTGATGGTACTGCATCTTGGTGGGTGTGGGAGAGTAGATGGCTGCCGCAATAAATATTTTGTTTAGAGGTAAGTATGGGTGGGGGTTTCCTGTGAGGGGAGCTTTCGCTCATGCTTTTTGTGTTTAATTGTGGTTTTTACCAAACAACCCCGACC
>NZ_KV820086.1:0-232 GCF_001815285.1 Rothia sp. HMSC065D02 | reverse complement strand
TTTACATGTTGGGCCAGGTCGGGTGCAACCGACCCTCACTATCCCCCACCCCCACATCATCCAAATGCCACCGCTGACCCGTATACACATCCACCTTACGCAACTGCGGATTCGGATTCCCCACATCAGGCTCCTCAGGATGCCCCGGACACCCCCGCGCTCCCGGGTCCTCAGTACAGGTCTTGCCCACCGAGTGCACCTCAGACTCCCACACCCGCACCAGCACCGGCTC
>NZ_KV820085.1:0-2783 GCF_001815285.1 Rothia sp. HMSC065D02 | reverse complement strand
CCCAACTACACCCCCAATTATGAAGAGCCCGTTTTCTGTGGCACCGGTGATAGTAGTTCCTAGTTTTGCGGTGCGGCAGATGGTATCGACGATGACATTTCCGTTAGGCTGCACAGTAGGGTTAAGGGTCAAAATGTGTGTCCGGAATCGCGGATTTTCACGGATTGACCTGTAGGTTTCCGGAAAGTATATGCTCCGGAAGCATATATCTAGCCCCCGACGGGAAATCCTCGGTGTGGCAGCCGTGATGTGCTATGCGCGGCGTGGTGTGGTGTCGCAATGTCGAAGAACCAACCACGCTGCCACTGCGGCGGTGAAATGAAACGCAACGGCACCACCAGCAAAGGCACCACCAGATGGCGCTGCAAACAATGCGGCGCCTCCAGCGTCAAACGTCGAAACGACATCACCAACGCGGCAGTGTTCACCCAGTTCATCGAGCATTGCACCACCGCAATATCACTCGACGACCTAGCCAAACGAAACGGTGTTAGCCGCGCCACCATGAAGCGGCGCTTCAAGTGGTGCTGGCTCGTTGATGTGCCTGACCCCACCGCCGGCCACCACAAGCGGATCTACGACCAGGTATTTCTCGATGGCACCTACACCGCCGGTGGCTGCCTGATCGTCGCGGCGACCATCGACCACGTGATCGCCTGGCACTGGTGCAAACACGAAACCACCCGCGACTACCAACTGCTGCTTGAACGCATCGAAGCCCCACTCATCGCCGTCATCGACGGCGGCCAAGGCGCATACAGCGCAATCAAAAAGTGCTGGCCGACTACGAAAATTCAACGCTGCCTCGTCCACGCCCAACGCGTGGTCCGCCGCTACACCACCACCAACCCACGCACCGATGCCGGGCGCACCATCTACCGACTTGCGCTGAAACTGACCCGGATCACCACACTGGATGAAGCCGCCGCGTGGGGTGTGCAACTGCACGAGTTTTCAACGATCTACCGGGAATGGATGAACGAGAAAACCATGATCAAAGACCCCAAAACAGGTGCATGGACCCGCGTGTGGACCCACCACAACGTGCGCAAGGCCTACAACAGCCTCAACCATCTTTGGCGGTCCGAGATGCTGTTTGTCTACCTCAACCCGCCAGCAGGAGTCCTTGCGCCCGAGCGGATCAAATCCACCACCAACAGCTTAGAAGGCGGCATCAACGCCCAGCTCAAACTGCTCGCCAGAACCCACCGCGGCAGATCAGGCGAACGACAACGCCGCATGCTGGATTGGTGGCTCTACTTAAAAACGGAACTGCCTGACGATCCAGTACGAATCGCCAGGCAGTCCGACTGGGGCCAGGGCCAACTCGCCAAAGTATCCACCCTGACCCAAACCGAGAACCAAGCCGACCACGAAACAGGACGCCCAGCCCTCTACGACAACGCTATCGACACCGACTACACCCACTCAATCGGCATTCAAAAAGGCCAAATCTAACCCCCGCGACACGCCGAGCCAGACACACATTTTGACCCTTAACCCGCACAGTAGGTCCTTAGTTTTGTACGGATGGATTAGATACCTTTTTCCTACAAAGCCAAGGACCCCAATATCTTGTGCCACGCCCGAACCCCCGGCGAACTAATCAATGCACTCTAAAACCGGAAGAGCCCTTTTAGTACTACTGGTGGATTTCGGTTTTGGTGGGGATTAACGCCGCCGGCTTCGGTTTTTCCGTTGAGGAGGTCGTTGACTACTTCCCGATGGTGAAATGGGTCGATGGTGAGGTAGAGAGGAACCAGTCACCTGGAAGAGATCGATCCAGTCGTTGGTGTGCAATCTGGGAGGTAGGGTCGCGGGGTCGATTCCTCGCGAGCGCAACCATGATTGTGTTTCTGAACGTGATGAAAACAACCCTGCCCTTCGGAGAATTTCCCCTATCCCGCGTCCCCGGGCAGTGAAAACGGTGTGCACCATCGCCTGAAAGGCTTTGCGCTGCTCTATCGGAATCTTCGGGTCACCCACCCGGCGGATCACTAAGATCCCCCCGTCAACGTTTGGCTGTGGCCGGAAAGCAGGCCTTGGTACCCGAGAACCCAGGTGAAATGTGAACCATGGGGACCACTGAGCCGTCATCATCGTGCTTGCGCCTACCCCGGCCCGGCGGCGAGCGACTTCCCACTGCATGAGGAGTACAGCGTCAGTCCATGCTGGCGCATGCAGCAACTTTCGAAGAATGGCAGTGGTGAGGTGAAAGGGAATGTTTCCCACAATGACGCAGGGAGTGGCGGGTAACCGGAAGTTAAGGAAATCATCATGGACCACTTCGACCGCCGCCGAGGAGGTTTCTTGTGTGATTTTGGCAGCTAGTTTTGCGTCCACTTCAACTGCCGTTATCGCCCTCCCCAAGTGGGCCATCGGGTGAGTGAGGGCACCGCTTCCTGGTCCGATCTCAATGATGGGGCCGGAGGTTTGTTTCACAAGGTCGATGATGGAGTTGATGATCTTGTGGTTGGTGAGAAAATTTTGGCCATGCTCGTGACGGCCGTGTCCGTATGCAGACATCAGGTGTGCTCCTTGGATTTGAAAGGGAGCCGGGCATGACAAATAGCCGCCCGGCTAAAGGACCGGAGCGGTTTTTAACCTACGGGGTAGGAAACCGCCTTAGCGGTTGGTGCGCAACCGCAAGAAAGCGGTACCTGAAATCAACATGGGTCTAATTATATCCATTAAAGGGTTAAGGGTCAAAATGTGTGTCTGGCTCGGCGTGTCGCGGGGGTTAGATTTGGGGCTCTTCATAATTGGGGGTGTAGTTGGGGTCT
>NZ_KV820084.1:0-238 GCF_001815285.1 Rothia sp. HMSC065D02 | reverse complement strand
GGGGGTGTTGGTGTGCGGGGTTGATACCGTATATGTTTTTTGATCTTATTGAGGTCATGTTTTTTGGTGTGGTCTTGTAGTTTTTGAAAAATTTGTTGTGGTGTCTGCTGGTTGGGACATTCGTGTGGGGTGCAGAGCATGGGGTGCGTTGGTGTGCCTGGTGTTGTGTGTCCTGATTGTTTTTGTTTTGTCAGTAGTTCATTGTTTTTTGAGAGTTATGGGATCATGCGTTTGCTTT
>NZ_KV820083.1:0-1671 GCF_001815285.1 Rothia sp. HMSC065D02 | reverse complement strand
ACAAACAACAAAAAAAAGGGGCTGACATTCCACCCATGAGCAAACCACCCACCCGACACTCGCGAGCAGCATGGCCAACCAAACAATAGTTGAGCTCCTTAGAAAGGAGGTGATCCAGCCGCACCTTCCGGTACGGCTACCTTGTTACGACTTAGTCCCAATCGCCAGTCCCACCTTCGACGGCTCCCCCCACCAGGGTTAGGCCACCGGCTTCGGGTGTTACCAACTTTCGTGACTTGACGGGCGGTGTGTACAAGGCCCGGGAACGTATTCACCGCAGCGTTGCTGATCTGCGATTACTAGCGACTCCGACTTCATGGGGTCGAGTTGCAGACCCCAATCCGAACTGAGACCGGCTTTTAGGGATTAGCTCCACCTCACAGTATCGCAACCCTCTGTACCGGCCATTGTAGCATGCGTGAAGCCCAAGACATAAGGGGCATGATGATTTGACGTCATCCCCACCTTCCTCCGAGTTGACCCCGGCAGTCTCCTATGAGTCCCCACCATCACGTGCTGGCAACATAGAACGAGGGTTGCGCTCGTTGCGGGACTTAACCCAACATCTCACGACACGAGCTGACGACAACCATGCACCACCTGTATACCAGCCCCGAAGGGAAACGCCATCTCTGACGCAGTCCAGTATATGTCAAGCCTTGGTAAGGTTCTTCGCGTTGCATCGAATTAATCCGCATGCTCCGCCGCTTGTGCGGGCCCCCGTCAATTTCTTTGAGTTTTAGCCTTGCGGCCGTACTCCCCAGGCGGGGCACTTAATGCGTTAGCTACGGCGCGGAAAACGTGGAATGTCCCCCACACCTAGTGCCCAACGTTTACGGCATGGACTACCAGGGTATCTAATCCTGTTCGCTCCCCATGCTTTCGCTTCTCAGCGTCAGTTACAGCCCAGAGACCTGCCTTCGCCATCGGTGTTCCTCCTGATATCTGCGCATTCCACCGCTACACCAGGAATTCCAGTCTCCCCTACTGCACTCTAGTTAGCCCGTACCCACTGCAAAACCAGGGTTAAGCCCCAGCCTTTCACAGCAGACGCGACCAACCGCCTACAAGCTCTTTACGCCCAATAATTCCGGACAACGCTCGCGCCCTACGTATTACCGCGGCTGCTGGCACGTAGTTAGCCGGCGCTTTCTCTGCACCTACCGTCACTTTCGCTTCTTCGATGCTAACAGAGGTTTACAACCCGAAGGCCGTCATCCCTCACGCGGCGTCGCTGCATCAGGCTTGCGCCCATTGTGCAATATTCCCCACTGCTGCCTCCCGTAGGAGTCTGGGCCGTGTCTCAGTCCCAGTGTGGCCGGTCACCCTCTCAGGCCGGCTACCCGTCGTCGCCTTGGTAAGCCATTACCTCACCAACAAGCTGATAGGCCGTGAGCCCATCTAAAACCACTCCATAACGCTTTCCACCAACACCCCATGCGGAGATTGGTCGTATCCGGTATTAGACCCAGTTTCCCAGGCTTATCCCAGAGTCAAAGGTAGGTCACTCACGTATTACTCACCCGTTCGCCACTAATCCACCTAGCAAGCTAGGCTTCATCGTTCGACTTGCATGTGTTAAGCACGCCGCCAGCGTTCGTCCTGAGCCAGAATCAAACTCTCCGTTACAAAAACAAAAAGCAAACGCATGATCCCATAACTCTCAAAAAA
>NZ_KV820082.1:0-119552 GCF_001815285.1 Rothia sp. HMSC065D02 | reverse complement strand
AAAGCAAACGCATGATCCCATAACTCTCAAAAAAAACAATGAACTACTGACAAAACAAAAAACAATCAGGACACAAAGACACCAGGCACACCAACGCACCCCATGACTCTGCACCCCACACGAATGTCCCAACCAGCAGACACCACAACAAATTTTTCAAAAACTACAAGACCACACCAAAAAACATGACCTCAATAAGATCAAAAAACATATACGGTATCAACCCCGCACACCAACACCCCCCACTACGAGGACACCAGCGCACTGTCACAACATCCCGTTTCACCAATACACATCATCACAACACAACACACAAACATGCTGTGCCTAAAACGTATTGAACAAAGCACACTCTTGAGTTCTCAAACAACACACCACACCAACAACAACACACAATCAGAGTCATCATCAGCCGGTCATCACATGATAAATCACCGCAACCAACCCCACCCGGATCACAACCAGAAATGAAGTCCTCGCCGCGGCGACTCATACAACTATACACACCCACACCCACCACCGCAACCCAACAGGTGATGAGATAAAACACTCACAAAAACACTAGTCAGATATCTATAAATTCTAAAGCACTGGTTGGGGGTGCAAAAGACCCCGAAACTACGTAGCTCTTCACTGTTCTTAAAAAGCGCGTATTCCCGTCATGCCACCTCAAAAAACTCGAATCGCTAAAATATTCTTTTCTCTTTAGGCCGCCGCACTGAAGATATAAATGAAGGGTTTCCATACATCGAACCGCATAGAAACCCTTCAAGATCCTGTGGTAAATCAGGAATAGTAAACCCTATACTACGGTAATCGCACCCTGGTTTTTCTTGCCTCGACGCACGATTGCATACTTACCGTGCAAAAGCTGCTCAGATGAGATCAGGGCATCTTCACCTTGAACCTTCACACCATTGACAGATGCGCCGCCTTCTTTCAAGATACGTCGCGCCTCAGACTTGGAAGAGGCAAAACCAAGCTCCGTAAGCGCAGTAATCAGATCCAGCCGATCCGAAGAGAGCTCAACCGAAGGCAGCTCATCCATTACAGCCTGAAGAGTGCTCTCGTCCAAGGCCGCAAAGTCTCCCTTGCCAAAAAGAGCTTCCGAAGCCGCTATAGCCTGTTCCGTAGGCTCAACACCGTGAACAAGGGCCGTAACCTCATAAGCAAGCCGTTTCTGCGCTTTACGCTTGTACGCTTCGGTTTCGACCTTATGCTCGTATTCGCCAATCTCCGCACGAGTCAAGAAAGTAAAGACCTTCAAACGATCTATTACATCCGCATCAGCGGTATTAAGCCAGAACTGGTAAAAGGCATATGGAGAACACATCTCGGGGTTCAGCCAAATTGCGTTGCCTTCGCTCTTACCAAACTTCGTGCCATCAGAGTTTGTAATCAGAGGGGTTCCAATAGCATGAACGGTTTTTCCCTCGACCTTGCGAATCAGCTCGGTGCCGCTGGTGAGATTACCCCACTGGTCAGAACCACCGGTTTGCAAAGTGCATCCGTACTGACGGTTAAGCTCAAGATAATCCAAGCCCTGCAAGATTTGGTACGAGAACTCAGTGTAAGAAATTCCTTCTTCAGAGTTTAGGCGTTTAGCAACAATTTCCTTCTTGACCATCGTGCCCACACGAAAATGCTTACCAATATCGCGCAAGAAATCGATAGCCGAAAGCTGCCCGCCCCAATCCAAATTATTCACCATACGAGCCGCATTCTCGCCCTCAAACGAAAGAAAACGCTCAATCTGAGACCGTAGAGATTGAACCCAATCAGCAACGACTTCTCGGGAGTTAAGTACGCGCTCCGATGTCTGCCGGGGGTCTCCGATCAGACCAGTAAAACCGCCCACCAGACCTAGGGGGTAGTGCCCGGCAAGTTGCAGACGACGCATTACCAAAAGCTGCACAAGGTGCCCCAAATGTAAGGATGCGGCGGTAGGGTCGTACCCGGTATAGAATGTAAGCTTTTCATCGCTCAATGCTTTTTCGAGTGCCTCTTCGTCAGTACTCACATGCACGAGTCCGCGCCATTTGAGCTCCTGCCAGATGTTCTCGAACGTGTCGTCATTGTGCTGCGCATTAAGGATGTCGGCAGACATGGTTCTCAATGTTCTCCGTTCCATGACATACGGTGTAGAAATATTTGATGCACAGAATACAGCCTGCACATAGTAAGTACACCCAAGATTGATAGTTATAGCCTAGCACTACGTCGCTACCTGCGATACATGCCAACACTACTTACAGGTCCACTTTACGACTGGGCAGATCCGGCTGCTTCAGCACCTAGACCTGCGGGCATTGAGGTTCCTACCAGATGAAGCCGCTGTGTGGGGCGAGTCATTGATACATATAGATCACCTACAGCACCTTGTGCATCATCAAGAAGCTGCTGCGGTTCCACGATGATGACAACATCAAACTCAAGCCCTTTAGCTTCCCAAGGAGTCAAAACAAGAACCTGATTTTCGACGGCGTCCTCAGCGGTTCCTGTACGATCCGCATGTGTTTCCATAACTGCACGCGCCACCTGTGTGTACTGGGCGGGGGAACAGACTACTCCGATAAGAGCCCCATCTCCTAGGGCAACCTCATCACTCACGCGCTGGACAGTCTCAGCAACCACGTGTTCCTGGGGCACCCGATGGATAAAAGGTGCCCATTGTCCTTCACGCACAGCACGAGGCGCTGACACTTCATACCCGGCTTCGCGTGCAACGGCGACCGCGGCATCCGCAATTTGCGCCGGGGTACGGTAGTTAATCGTCAATTCTTCAAGGGTAAACCGCTCCCCCACAAAAGGTTCAAGAGCCTGAGACCACGATGAAGCGGCAGAGGCTGAAGATGCCTGCGCAATATCTCCCACTACCGTAAACGATTTCATGGGGCATCGTCGCATCAGCAAACGCCATTGCATAGGCGAAAGCTCTTGCGCTTCATCCACAACAATATGCCCATAGGCCCAGGTGCGATCCGCCTGTGCCGCAGCTGCAGCAGTCATACGATTGATACCTACCTCGTTGAGAGCGGCGATCTGCTCGGCCGTAACAACGCCGTCTGCACCAATATCGGCGAGTGTCTGATGCACATTCTCAAGTGCTTTTGACGCATTCTCAAGGTTAGCTCGATGCTCAGCCTCTGCGCGCGCTGCTGCTGCCGCACCCGTGACCCGGGAGAAATCACCGAGAAGCTCCGCAGCTTCATCCAGTAAAGGAACATCAGCCTCAGTCAAAGGAGCATCGGCAGGGCGTTTGAGAAGTTCCCTTTCTGCCTCAGTAAAATTCTGAGTTGCGGACTCTAGATATTGCTGTTTCGAGAACAGAGAACGCACCAGCGTTTCAGGTGAAAGCGGCATCCAGGCAAGGTTAAGAGCACGTCGTACATCCAAAGAAGCACGCACATCATCTTGTAAATAAGGGCGCTCCACAATGCGACCAGCGGCTTTATTAAGCTGATCGTCCAGCACGCTCGTCAGTTCCTTAAGCAAAATTTTGACGAACGTCTCGCGAGCTTCATTATGTGGTTTTCCAGTAGCACGAGCTCGAGAACGTGCTGAACGTACCATCTGTGGAGTAAGAACAACATCAGTGCCCTCAACGTTGAGGCGCTGTTCCCGCTCAGGAACTTTTTGGCGATCTTCAACTGCTTTCTTGATTACCTCTACCATGCGCAAATCACCCTTAAGCCCAGCGATACGACGATCGTGCTCTGGTACAGCGCGAAGCCCAGGGTACAGTGTTGCCAAGGAAGCCATGACCACTCCGGTTTCCCCCAGAGAAGGCAGAACACGCTCAATGTACCACATGAATGAATGCGACGGTCCTACCACTAATACACCCGCTTTAGCGAGGCGTTCTCGATTTGTATACAGCAAATATGCCGCACGATGCAGAGCAACTGCAGTTTTACCGGTACCTGGCCCGCCCTGAACAACCCGAACGCCGGGCAGCTCGGAACGAATAATCGCATCCTGCTCGGCTTGTATGGTTGCGACGATATCATTCATCCGCCCGGTGCGTTTCTTATTTAAAGCCGCGAGAAGCGCACCTTCACCATGCAAAGTGTCGCTATCCTGAAGTAATTCGGAGTCGAACACCTCATCTTCGATGTTGGTGACGGTACGTCCCTCCAGCATCAGATGCCGCCGACGCCGAACCCCTAACGGATTAAACGCCGTAGCCTGATAGAACGTGCCGGCCTCGGGGGCACGCCAATCCATCAAAAGCCGCTTCTGGTCGCTATCCATAATTCCTAAACGGCCGATATACCGAACCTCATCGGCTCCGTCTTTTGTAAGGTCAAGACGGCCAAAAACAAGCCGCGCATCCACTGCGTTAAGCTGGGCCAGGCGATCTTCGTAATGGGTGGCAAAAGAGTCCCGTTCGGAACGGTTTTGATGCCCACCAACTGCCTGATTCTTGCGAACATCCGCGAGTTTTTGTGAGGTTTCTTCCCGTAAATCATCTAGTCGTGCATAGATTTTTGCAACATGTTCGCGTTCTTGGGCAAGCTGCTGCGCAAAGACACGTGTAGCAACATTCTCGGAAACATTCTTAGATGTTTCTGCGGGCATAAAAACTCCTTTAACGGCATGACGCCGATTAACTCACGATTTACGGCGATGCCGAAAACAGAGTATCTATTTTACAGGGTTATATGCACGCTCAAAAGCTATGTCTATGTGCTTTGAGGCAGGACGTTACTCAGAAACTACACTTAAAGTTTCTACTCGGTATTGCGCCAGAGCTTCACGCCCGCCCAAGCCTTTGAGTTCCAAGAGAGTGCCAATTCCTGCTACTTTCAGCTCCGCACGTTCAATAAGCTTCGCGGCAGCCACCAGCGTGCCACCGGTTGCCAAGATATCGTCGAGTAGAAGTACGCGGGTTCCCGGTGCGAAATCATGACTGTGAATCTCGATAGCTGCAGTACCATACTCAAGCTCATATTCTTCGCGGTATGTTTCACGGGGCAGCTTACCGGCCTTACGTACCGTCATAATGCCTTTGCCGGAGGCATAAGCAAGCGCTGAAGCCATAAGAAAACCACGGGCTTCTACACCAGCGACAACGTCATAAGTACCTTCAAAAAGCCGTGCTATCTCGTCAATAGATGCTTTAAAAACCTCAGCGTTTGCAAAGAGAGTGGTGACGTCGTAGAACAGGATTCCCTGATGTGGGTAATCCTGAATGGTTGCGCATGCCGCCGGAATAAGCTCTTGCATGGATGCGAGCGCAGAAACGTTCATTACTCTCTCTTTCGGAGGTCAGCGGGTTTTGGGATCAGTCGATGTATGTTCGCCGCAGAATTAATGCGGCACGGTGGCTTTGACAGCCTCAAGAATTCTACCTTTTTTCGATAAACATGGCACGTAGTTCATGTTTAAGGATTTTTCCAGTGGGCCCCAACGGCATGGAATCTACAATTCGATAATGGCGCGGATACTTATAGGCAGCGAGTTTCTCACGCGCGAGAGTATCTAATTCTTGAATCAGCGATTCATCATCCTTCTGCCCGCGAGAGACGACAACAGCTGTAATCTCCTCGCCAACAAGCGCATCATCAAGACCAATAACGGCAACGGCTCGAACCTGCGGATGTGTCTGAAGAACATCCTCTATTTCACGAGGATAAACGGAATACCCATTACGCAGCACCATGTCTTTAATGCGGTCCACAATATAAATATTGCCGTTGTTATCCAGACGAGCTATATCTCCGGTGGCAAACCATGTACCGTCGAAAACCTCGTCCGTAGCCTGAGGGTTATTCCAGTATCCCGCCATGATATTTTCGCCCGAAACCCAAAGCTGCCCATGAGTTCCTGCAGGTAAAGACCGACCTTCATCGTCACGTATCTGCACCTGTATTCCCGGAAGCACGCGTCCGACGGAGCCAGTTACGTGCCCAAACTGGGCCTGATTAAAACTGACAACTGGTGAGGTTTCGCTCAGCCCATACCCTTCATATATAGGACAGGAGATTAACGCATCAAATGCACTGTGTGCAGATGCGGACAGGGGTGAGCCGCCAGAAATACCAAATCGGATGCGTCCTTTCAGCTGGCGAGCGTTAGACGGGTTTTCTTCGAGTTCGGCTATAAGCGCAGCATACATGCTGGGTACTGCTGCAAGAACCGTCACATCGGCTTGGTCGATGAGTTTGATTGCCTCTTCGGGGGTGAACCTTGGCAAAAGAGCGATGGATGAGCCAGCAGCGCATGCCGCGTTGAGGGTGACTGTTTGCCCAAATGCATGAAAAAGAGGTAAGCCACCAAAAATAATATCTTCAGCGGTAAATCCGAACACTTGAGCACAGCTTTGGGCATTACTCAGAATATTAGCGTGCGTTAGGGTCGCGCCCTTGGGCTTTCCTGTGGTTCCCGAGGTATAGAGAATAAGCGCCGGGTCCGCCGGGCTTACGGGGCATAATTTGAGTTCTGGTTCAGACGTATGGTCTGTTCCAAAGGGAGCTAATGAAGATTGAGGGTCTGCACTCGTGCCGCCTAATATCTCAAGATGCACGGTTCCGTCACACACGAGGGGCACTTGGTGTGCTTCAGCTGCTAGGCGGGTTCCTTCCCAGGCAAAGAGCATGGTAGCGCCGCTATCCTGCAGATGATGTTCAAGCTCGGCACCACTCAGCAGAGGGTTTAACGGAACACAGAGAGCACCGCTTGCCAGAATGCCATAGTATAGAGCGGGCATCAGGGGAACATTAGGCAAAGAGAGCGCTACTCGATCGCCTTCCTTCACACCACATTTTCGCAGATGTGCCTGTACCCGAGCCGCCGCCTGCCCCAGTTTGCGATATGTCACCGTAGCGATATTCGAGGAGGCTGAAAATACTAGCGCTGGAGTGTTCTCGTGTATGCGGCTTGCGAGCAGACGTGCAATATTGTGCGATGTTGCCGGTTCAGGGGCGGAGGCATTCTCAACAGTAACGGGCATCGTTTCTTTATTCCTATTGCATGTTCTTGCGTAGCATGAAAAAGCTCTAACTCGGGGTAGCGCTAACAGCACAATATGGCGCTTGTTTAGCCTTCTCCATTCTAAACCCGTCAATCTCAGGCAAAGTTTACAGCATACCTATAAACCGAGCTTTTTACCTGTCACATTTATTCAACAAATTTGTATTCTGATGAATTCATAATAGTATTTACGAATAAATCAAAATAAACGATAATCTCTCATGCAGGAAGCCTCCATGACCGATAACTTTTCACCATCATCTCAGGTCTCCCCCGAGCTAAAAGACCAAGAGCTCGAATTCCTCAATTCGATCTTTGACCTTGCCCGCAATAATAAGCCTATTGCGCTCCAGTCGCTCCTCGATCAAGGCATACCGGTAAATCTCACAAACTCCCACGGAGACACTCTCCTCATCCTTGCCGCTTACCATGAGCATGAAGAAATCGTGCGCGTTCTTCTCAAAGCGGGTGCAGACCCAGATCGTCTCAATGACCGTGGGCAAACGGCGTTAGTCTGCGCGGTATTCCGCGATAACCTCACGATCTCTCAGTTGCTTCTTGATGCTGGCGCCAATGCGTCTTTAGGTACACAAACCCCTGCGGATGTTGCTCGGTTCTTCGACCTACCGCGTATGCAAGAACTTCTCGCTGCGGCAACATCAACCGCTGAATAGCACAGAGGCAGTGGGAACAAACCATCACGTCTCAATTTTGCGCCCACCGCCTCATGCAAACCATAGCTTTACACGGCATTCACCGTATCTGAATATTCAATAAAGTCTTTTATTAGTTTGTAGACCATGCCAAGAAACTAGCTGCAAGTTCCTGTCCACCAGCAGGATCGCGGGATATTACCATTACGGTATCGTCTCCAGCTATTGTGCCAAGAATTGCCTCTAAGCCGCTCTGATCGATAGAGGACGCTAGGAATTGCGCGGCACCGGGTGGGGTACGCAAAACCGTAATATTGCCCGAGCCTTCCGCCGTGATAAGCAGCTCTTTAAAGAGCGAAATCATGCGTGCATCGGGAGCTGCCCCTCCCCCACGACGCGCAGGATAGTTTGGAACAGCATATATGAGACCAGCACCCTCATCACGAATACGTTCAGCACCAATTTCTACAAGATCACGTGAGAGCGTAGCCTGAGTAACTTTCATACCGTCATCGGTAAGATATTGCGCCAGCTCAGCCTGAGAACGTACACGGCGGGTCTGCAACAATTCCACGATACGTGCCTGACGCGCGATTTTTGTCGAGGGGAAAGGCATTTTGTCTTCTACTTCCTTCGGTTCCAACCACAGGTTGAGTCTAGTCACGGACCCCACGAGGTACCGCACCGCTCTCAATACTCAAAGATAATACATATACACATAATTATGCGACCTAAATATCGATTATGCGCAACTTTATTTGAAAACTTTTACGTTCCTAGCATACTTTGTGGACTTTATATCCTCTATTCCCGCATACAAAAGCGGAACCTGACCTCGCATATTCTACAAGGTCAGGTTCAGCCTACTACTGTGCTACTTTTGCCGCGACTCTACATCGTCCTGTGAAGATTCTTCCTCAACGATGTAGCCCTCATCGTCCTCTTCATAGTCGTCAGATTCCTCGAATCCGTCGACATCTACATAATCAACACGAGAGCGGCGATTAGACCATATACCGAAGGCGCATCCACCGATCAACACAACAAGAGCTAGCGCAAAACTACCCCAGCCAACGAGATACTGCTGACCTACACTGCCCTGCTCAATCGCTTTAACGCTTCCTTTTTCACCGGTACGCACAACCTCAATCTGGTGGTCAGAGGTCTCTGCGACTAAAGCACTTACCTCACGGGGGAAATCCTGCGCATAGGTTCCAGTCTGCGTACCACGGAAATCGATATTTTCACCCGCATGGACCTCATAGGTGTCCTTCAGGTTTGAGCGATATTTCATGCCGTCGATGCGGTTATCCTTCGGCAGATTACCCTTATATTGCGCTACATTCGAGTCTGTTTCTAAATCGGGGGTCAAATCAACATAACTGCCTTCAATAACCCAGCTTTTGCCCTCGTATTCCGCGTCCTGATTCGCGGAGAAAAGCGCACGAACACCCACAACGCACAGAACGATTGCAACCACGATAGCCAGAAGTACGCTAAATACCGATACCCAGTTGATGTGGGGTCGTTCTTCGTAGTATTCATCGTCGGCATCGCTCATGCCGAAAAAATCATCCCTGGATTCTTCAGTACCCTCGTAATCGACGTCTTCGTATTCGTCATCACGCTGTGTCATGCGCTCTCCTTATCGTGTTTCCTGTACTAGGGTACCGGTGCCTTAGCCTTACGGAAAGTTAAGACGTGATAGAACCTTCACAGAGTGACGATTTTCTAACGCTCACCTACAACTTGGCAAGTACATGATTCGTATGAACACATAGCTAACGCCCCTTCTGATCCACGTAACGGGCGAAGGGGCGCTAGTGATGAACTATACCATAGTGTGTCTACACACGCGCCACAGCCCCAAAGCGTTCCACGGCAACAGCAACCGCTGCCTCACGCGAAGCGCTTGCTTCTTCAGCAGTGAGCGTGCGATCAGGTGCCCGGAAGCGCATAGCAAACGCCAATGATTTTTTACCACTCTCGACACCCTGACCACGATAATCATCGAAGACTCGCAAATCTTCGAGCAATTCCCCAGCGCCATCACGAAGAGCCTGAGCTACCTCAGAAGCAGGAATATTCTCATCGACCACAAGAGCAACATCCTGAGTAGCTGCCGGATAACCGTAAATAGGCGATGCCTGAGGCACACCCGAGCGGGAAGCAAACAGTGCAGTAAAGTTCACCTCAAAAGCACAGGTACGTTCAGGGAGATTCTCAGTCTGCAGGAGCTTCGGATGCAGCTCGCCAGCATAACCGATAGTTTGTCCGTCCTGTGTGCGGAGCTGCGCGGTTCGTCCAGGATGGAATGCCTGATGGGTTCCTTGGGCAATCACAATCTCAACACCTAAAACATCCGCTATGAGGCGCGCCGCATCCAGCGCATCGCGCCAGTCATAGGCACGAGCCTGAGTGCCAGGCATTGGCTCGTGCTCAGCACCAGCAAACAGTCCACTAAAATACACAGGCTGCTCGGGGATACCCGCATTCAAATCCGCAAGAACCTCATCACTGGGCCGTTCACCCAAAGGAGGGATACTAGCGGAGCCCTGTCGTTCACCAGGAATAAAAATGCGGCCAGCTTCAAAAATCTTCAAGTTTTTGAAACCGCGCGAGAGATTCCGCTGCAAAACCTCTGTTAAACCGGGCAGGAGCGAGCGACGCAGCCATCCCTCAGCAGAAGAAATTGGGTTCGCTAACCGTACCGAGTTCACTTTTTCGCCGGCGGTTGGCGAAGACCAAAGATTATTCGCTTCCTCCGAGACGAAGGGATAAGCGAAAACCTCGGTCAACCCAGCTGCCGCGAGCGCATTAGCAGCTCGCCGACGGGCGGCTTGTTCTGGGGTATATCCGTGACCTGCGGGAGCGACAGGTAGAGTGTATGGAATATTCTCGTATCCATCCAAACGAGCAATTTCTTCCGCTAGATCTTCCGGAGCCAGCAAATCATTACGCCACGAAGGAGCTTTTACGGTGTATCCCGTCGCGGTCGCCTCAACCTCACATCCTATTTCTGTGAGAGTATTGACGATCTGTTCGGGTGAGTACTCCACCCCGATACGGTTCGCCACGTAATCCCGGGGAAGGTCGATGACCACCGGCTCGCGAGAAATCACGACATCGGTCACCCCCGCATCTGCAACTCCTGCTGCGAGCTCGACAAGCAGCTCAACTGCACGCTGGGCAGCCGCTGGCTGAAGTTTCGTATCTACCCCGCGTTCAAAACGCTTAGACGCTTCAGAGATAAGCTTATGACGGCGCGCGGTACGCGCAATGGAAACTTCATCAAAGCGTGCCGCCTCAATCAGAATATTCTTTGTCTCGGTCGTGACCTCGGTAGAAGCACCACCCATGACACCAGCAAGGCCGATAACGCCAGAATCATCGGTAATCACAATGTCCTCTGGATGCAAGTCGCGTTCAACGCCGTCCAAAGTCGTCAGCTTCTCCCCTGCGACTGCTCGGCGCACCACGATTTCTCCCTGTACCTTATCGGCATCATAGAAGTGCAGCGGCTGACCAGTCTCAAGCATCACGTAATTGGAAATATCAACCGGCAGCGAGATAGAACGCACACCCGCTAAGCGCAAGCGTGAAGCCATCCACGTGGGTACTGGCGCGGTTGCATCCACACCATTAACCTGGCGCATGGTGAAGCGTACAGTTGCCGGGTTATCGTGAATTGGCGTGGAATCCTCTAGACGTACCGAGATGCCTTCAGAGTTAGCCTTGGGGGCGCGAGCGTCGTATTCCAGAACGAAGTCGTTAAAAGAGGTTCCGGTCGCATGCGCATATTCACGGGCAATACCGCGAATCGAAAACGCATATCCGCGATCGGGGGTCACATTAACCTCTGCTGCTTCGTCATGCAGACCCAAAAGTTCCAATGCATCGGAACCAAGTTCCGGGTCAAGACCCAGCGTAGAGAGCACCAAAATACCACCGTGATCTTCACCAATCCCCAGCTCTCGGGTAGAAGCAATCATACCGGCAGACTTATGTCCATAGGTTTTGCGGGCGGTAATGGCGAAGTTTCCGGGCAGTACGGCGCCGGGAAGAGTTACTACGACTTTGTCGCCGACCTTGAAGTTGTGGGCACCGCAGATAATACCCTGCACGCCGGATTCTTCAATGCCTTTGCCGGTGAGAGTCTGTGTTTGTCCTTCGGGAACTACGCGCACCTGGCACCAATTCACGGTCTTGCCGTTGGAGTGAGTTTCGGGCTCCAGTGAAAGCACCTGACCGACCACGATGGGACCGGAAATCTCATCGGTAGGACGATGCACATCCTCTTCCTCTAGACCTACCTTCACGAGAGTTGCAAGAACGTCCTCAGCCGAAGCATCCTCGGGGACAGGCGCAAATTCGCGCAGCCATGATAGGGGTATACGCATAGTGTCTAAATCTCCATCCCGAACTGTTCAGAGAAACGGATATCGCCCTCAATCATGTCGTGCATATCAAGGACATTATTACGGAACATGAGGGTACGCTCAATACCCATGCCGAACGCAAAACCCGAATATACATTGGGGTCAATGCCTGCGGCACGTAAAACATTGGGATGCACCATGCCGCAACCGCCCCACTCAATCCACTGGGGCCCGCCTTTCGCGTGGGGGTGCCATAGGTCGAGCTCTGCAGAAGGTTCCGTGAAGGGGAAGAAGTTCGGACGCAGACGAATCTTCGCTTCTTCACCGAACATTGCACGCGCCATATATTCGAGAGTTCCCTTCAGATCAGCCATGGTCAGTCCCTTATCGACTGCCAAGCCTTCAATCTGATGGAATACCGGGGTATGCGTAGCGTCAAGCTCATCTGTGCGATAAACCTGACCAGGGCACACAATGTACAGTGGCAGCTCACGGGTAAGCATGGAACGCATCTGTACCGGGGAGGTATGGGTACGTAAAAGAAGATGCGTTTCTTTAGGCTCTACATAGAAAGTATCCTGCATCTCGCGTGCCGGATGATCTGGCTTAATATTCAGGGCATCAAAGTTGTACCACTCGGACTCTAGTTCCGGTCCATCGGCAACTTCCCAGCCCATACCCACGAAAATATCGGTAAGTTTTTCCTGCATCAACGCAACAGGGTGACGCCCACCCAATGAATGGCGTGCTGTGGCAGCGGTTACATCTACCGCTTCTTCCGCAAGGATGCGCGCCTCGCGCTCTGCTTCAAGTTCTGCGGTACGGGCCTCAATAGCCTCGGTGAGTACCGCACGCGCCTGTCCTAAAAGTTTACCGACCGGCCCCTTATGCTGGTTTTCAAGGTCACGCATCTGCCGGTTGGCAAGGCTTAAGCTGCCTTTATCGCCAAAGAACCCAAGACGTACTTCCTTGAGCGAGTCAAAGTCTTGCGCGTGCTCACGCAGAGCTTTCTGCGCGCGTTCACGTTCTGCCTCGAAGGCTTCTCGAACGGTTTCTAAACCGTTCTCAGGGTTCTCTTTTAAAACCTGTGCAATACGGGCAAGAATGTGCGCTGATTCGGGCGCGTTCTCATGTTCCTGCACGGAATCGGTCATAACTACTCTTCTCTGCATTTGTGCATTGTTCTCACCAGGCGGGCGCGCCGCAGGGCACGCAGACACGCGCTATCTTTCTAGTTTAGTGCAGTTGGAGTCTTCTTTCACGATAGCTTGTGTCTATAGGCCCTAGGCATGAAAAACTACAGAACATTCTCCCGATCAGAGTAGCCGAAAGCCTTCCACAAAATCTCAGCGCAACCAGCGTTAAATTTAAATAGATCCTGGCCGCATCACCTCTGTGAATGCAGCCAGGAATTATGTCGTCATTTATGTATTTAGACGAGGAGCTCTTTAACAGCGGGGTCAAAAGCGGAACGAATCCATAGGACGTTCGTGATAAACCAGCCAGCATAGATGGGAACAAGACCGTAATGCTGGGAGTTAAGAATATTGCCGATCATCGACATAATAGCGATAAAAGCGCCCAAAATCGCAAATATCAGTCCAAAAGTAAGACCGATGCGTTTACCTTTCTGAATGGTGAAATAAACCCATAGATAAACGACCGCTGCCACGGCTAGAAGCACAAGACCGCCCCAAACCCCAAATTCCGGAAGGCCTTCAAGCGGTTTAAAGTTGTTTGGCGCAAAAGCTGAGATAACACCATGAAGAAAGCACAAAAGCGCCGATACAATCATAATTTCTTGAAGACGGAAAATTTTAGGGTGTTTCGATGGTAAATTAAATAGGCTGTCGTGCGATTCGCCGCCTTCTTGGATGTAAATCGCTTGAGTATCCGACGGGGCTGAATCACGTCTAAAAGTGTTCGGATCGTACTGAGGTGCTGGAGTAGTCATCATTGTCTCCCACGATGTATATGTGATTTCTAGCTCAATAGTACCCTGAGGGCTTACGGAAACAAATTAAATTTCCACAATATGACGCATAGCGGCTGGCCAACGTCCGCTATATGAACGTAGACCAGCCGCTAAAGGTTGAATACGGAGCTTAGTTAAAAAGTTTTGATGCTATAAAATCGTTCTCGTCTTTAACTCCTGCCGGAATAGCGAAGACCGCGCTCCCGGTATGCCGCAGATACTCACTCATAGCGTCCGATGCCGTCATGGTACTGAGCAAAGGAATAAAATGCGTGCGAGGGTCACAGATAAAAGCGATAAAGAAGAGACCGGCATCCAGGTGCCCCAGCCCGTCAGAACCATCCGTGTAGTTATACCCACGACGAAGCATCTGCACCCCGTTGTTTTGGTCTGGATGCATCAGGCGCATATGCGAATCATCGGGAATAATGGGACCGTATTTGCCCTTCATATTAAAATCCGGAGCGGTAAATTCTTCACCGCCTGACAGCGGCGCGCCTGTTACTTTGGTGCGCCCCACGATTTCTTCTTGTTCCCGTAGCCGGGAGCGGTCCCATGTCTCGATAATCATGCGGATGCGGCGTGCTGCAAGGTAGGTGCCGCCGTCCATCCAATCGGGGTGCCCCTCCGAATTAGATTTTGAAGCCCAGACATGCTTTTCCAACAACTCTGGATTCTGAACCTTAATATTGTTGGTACCGTCTTTGAACCCGAAGAGGTTGCGCGGGGTATCCTGCGTACTTGACGTGGATGCGGTACGCCCAAATCCGAGCTGGCTCCACGCTACAACGGCACGACCCGCCGCAATACGCACTAGGTTTCGGATAGCGTGAAAAGCCACCTGGGGATCATCAGCACAGGCTTGAATACACAGATCGCCGCCGCTTCGCTCGGGTTCTATGACATCCCCCGCCATCTTGGGAATGTCTACCAAGGCGGGCGGAAGTTTATCTTTAAACCCGTACGTATCTTTGCCTTCTGAATCCACGAAAAACGATCGCCCCAAGCCAAAGGTGATAGTTAGATGCCCAGCAGAAAGGTCCATAGCTTCGCCGGTATCTTTTGGAGGTGCTTCATAGGAGGAGTCCTCCCCCACGATTTCTCCCGCCATGAGCTTACGCGATGCTTCTGACCATTCTTTAAAAAGCTTCTTGATCTCATCCTTCGATGTGGTTTTAAGAGTGAGAGCCGCGAAATACATGCGGTCTTGGGCATCTGTCGAGATACCACTCTGATGCTCACCAAAGAAAGAATATGAGTCTTTAACAGCAGACTTACCCGAGGCCTCAGTATTTTTTTGGTCTTCTGCGGAACATCCGGCAAGAGCGCCTACAGTTGCCACAGAGGCAGCCGCTATACCTGCGCCCGTCATCAGAGTCCGTCGACTGGTACCACGAGATATGTCTGACTGGTCAGCAGTGTGGGGTTGCTGAATCTGTGTCGTGGGTGTCTTTTCTTCACGCATGAGATATTCTCCCTAAATATTTTGGAGATTATATGACAACTGTGTATCAGTTGAGTATTTGAGAACCGACCGCCCGCAAGCGTCTCTGTATCCGCAGTTATCTCGCGAATGTAGAAACGCTCACGGACGGCTCAGCGTCTAGGCAGCATCTCTCAACGCCATCAATCCCCTGTGTGATCAGGATCTGTACGTTGAAATGCTGATACGTTACTTAGCTGTTGCCGATGAGGTACCTGCCGCTGGCTCGGAAGCATCCTGCGAAGCTCCAGCGGAGGACTCAGATGACGCAGCTGGCTTCGACGAAGAAGTATCACCGCTCTTGCCCTCTGCGGACTCACCGCCTGCCACGGTCTCAGTCATCTGTGAGACAGGCTCTGCGAGCGCAGTCACGGCATCGGAGAGCTCACGGACTTCTTCTTTGCTCAGCTCGTTATAGGGCTTGAAACCGTCGCCCTGCTTGTACTTATCCAGGATCTTCTGCACGGCGTCGAATTTCTCTTGCAGAGTCTTGGCAAGTTCAGGGTTCTTCTTCTGCAGAATCGGCAGAAGGTTTTCGTAGTCCACCTTCGCACCGTCTACGTTACCCTGGAAATCGGAGAGGTCAGTGTGTGACCAGTTCTCTTCCTCACCGGTCAGTTTGGTGTTGACAACCTCGTCCAAGAGCTCTTTCGCACCATTAGAGATCTGGAATGCATCAAGCTTAAACTTATCCGAATGCACGTAATCGTACAGCTCTTGGGTGTCCTTCACGAGCGTTTCGCTGACTTGTTTACGTTCTTCAGTGGTGAGCGGCTTGTATTCTTTTCCGTCGTTGGCATCTGCCTTAGGCTGCCACAGGTCTTTCTCGATCTTGTGCCAACCGGTCCACTCCTGAATCTTACCTTCTTCGAGATCGGTTTCACGCGCATCCAGCTTGAGGTCTAGGGTCTCACCGTAGCTTTCCGCAATGGGCTCGATGCGCTCGTAATGTATACGGGCCGCCGCGTACTTAGCTTTTGCCTCGTCGTTCTTGCCTTCTTGGTAGAGCTTGGCGAACTCGTCAGTATCGGTTTTAAGCGCCTCGACCTGGTCTTTCACGTATGAAGAGTATTGCGTAACTGCGGTATCGCGCATAGCCTGCTCATCAGCAGAGATGGGCTGAGCGCTCTCGTTCTTGACAACTTTAAGATCACCCTTGATGCCGTCGCCAACCATACCGGGCTTGCAGGCTGTCTTATACGAGCCTTCAGGAAGTTCAACAGTGAGATCACGAGAAAGGTTGGGACCAATGTTTTCGACCTCAGAAATAATGCGCAGTCCGTCGGAGCCTAGGACGTAGAACTCGGTCACTTTCGAGCCTTCGTTCTTTACCTTGAAGGTGACTTTACCAGCTTTAACTTCAGTGGCAGAAAGCTTGCACTCGGTATCGGTTGAAGTAACCGAGATGGAACCGTCAGCGGTTCCGCCAGAACCACCTGAGGCGTTATTCGCGCTATTGGGCGTGCACCCGGTCAGCGCAATAGCGCCGACTGACAGCAGGGCACCTGCGGAGTATAGGGACTTTCGCATTGTGTTTTCCTTTGTTCGGGGACAGAGAAATATGAAAAATCAGTTATCCGGCATCGGAAGTAGGGGTCTTAATACCTGCAGAGTTGGAGGAAGAAGCAGTTTCACCAGTGATTTTATTAGCCACCTTCGATACGTGCACCATGCCAGATGCTTGAGACGCATCAGCAGCTTTACGCGAAGGGGTATGACCTCGCTTTTGTTTCCAGAAGAAGAGGGGCATAACGATACCCACGTACAGCACCCACGCTATAGCTTCGACCCACGTGGTAGTGGTTGAAAGGTTAAAGACTGCTTTCAGGATCGTGGCAAGGAAACCGCCCGGTTCGATAAAGTCTTGAGAAGCGAATGCTATATTGTTCAGTCCCGGCAGTATTCGTGCTTCCTGTAGATCGTGAATACCATAGGAGAGCACACCAGCAGCAATAATAATAAGGAAAGCACCGGTCCAGGTGAAGAACTTCGCAAGGTTGATCTTCATAACGCCGCGCATCATAGCCCACGCAATGAGTACTGCCGTCAAAATACCGACAATGGCACCAATGACAGGAAGCACCGTGCCTATCTCAGTGCCTTGAGTAGCGGCGCGAGTGGCAGACCAGATAAAGAGCGTGGTTTCAAGACCTTCACGCCCTACTGAGAGAGTCGCGAGAACTATCACGGCCCATGAGCTAGTTTGAACCGCATCAAGTTTTCCGTGAAGTTCCGCAGAGAGGGCGCGAGCGTTTTCCGCCATCCAGAACACCATCCAGGTGACAAATCCAACCGCAATAATCGAGAGGGAACCGCCGATGGCTTCTTGGGCTTCAAAGGTCAGCGTTTCAGGCCCAAAAGTCAGAATTGCTCCGAAGATGAGCGAAACAGCGATGGCGGCTGCAACGCCAATCCAAATAGGTGGGAGAAGGTGATTACGCTTGGTCTTGTGCACATAGGCAATAAGGATACCCACGACAAGCGCGGCTTCTAGCCCTTCCCGTAAACCGATGAGGAAGTTACCAATGAATATTCCCCATGATTGTGCATCAAGACCCATAATTCGTCACCACGTTAGATTAGACAAAATTTCTTTTCTTTAATTTAACTCTAAAGGTTCCCCGGGTTACAGACCCCATCAGGATCGTGTGAGACTTAGCACACCATAAGTGTAGTGTTGGGATAGGCATAGTTTACCTACAGAATGTCTGCATAATAACAAGGGACCCAACGCTTGTTCAGAAAGAAATATCCGTTAACCTTTCATTTTTTCCAGAAATAACGGATACTTATGCCTTTACACTCTGGAAATGCCTCACAAGACGCACCGTTATATTTCAGCTCTGATGGAGTATGCTCAGCAGCTCCCGCACTATAGGCAAGTCGGCAGGAATCCAGGGTAAATCAAGAATATCTTGACCGCTCTGCTTCTTCACTGAAACCCATCGAAGTTCACGATGATCTTGGAGTGGTAAAGGCTCACCCATGCTAATCTCGGCAAGGAACACCCGCATAGCAGCCTTCTCGTTTAAGACCCAGCCTTGCGGATGATCTCCCTGTACCTCAGAACCAAGATGTACGCTCACACCAAGTTCTTCCATCAGTTCACGTTCCAGCGCCTGCTCGCAAGATTCCCCCGGCTCAACCTTGCCACCCGGAAACTCCCATAAACCCGCAAGGGATTCGGGTGCAGACCGCTGCGCAACAAGCATCCAAGAGGGTGATTCAAGGCTGTCTACAATAGCAGCACCCACCACTTGGACGGAATATTCCGACATCTGTTCCTTTCGAGAATAAGCATTCCAGCAGACCAAGAAGATCTATAAGTCCGGGCTTTCTACCGGCTAATGGGATACGCTCGTGGAGTCCTGCGCTTTGGGACGGTAAACATCCGGCTCCAGATATATAACGCGTGCCGCCGGTACCGCCTTACGAATACGTTCTTCAGTTTTGTCGATCTCATTCGCAACGGTAATTCCCGTATCAGCATCATGAATGCGGATCTTAGCCGCAACTAAAATCTCTTCAGGTCCCAGATGCACAGTCTTAATATGAATAACACGACCCTGATCCCCGTTTTCGATTGCAGCACGAATTTTCGCGAGATCCTCCGGGGAAGCAGCCTCCCCCAGAATCAAAGACTTCATCTCAGAAGCAAGGAATATAGCAATAAAAACCAGAAGTATACCGATAGCCAAAGTTCCGGCGGCATCCCACAGACCGTTGCCAGTCAGCAAAGTCATCGACACACCGAAAAGAGCCAAGACCAAGCCAAAAAGTGCGCCCGCATCCTCCAGCAGAAGTACCGGAAGCTCCGGATTCTTTGAGGTACGCAAGAAACGAAGCCAGCTCTGCTGTCCTTTCATCTCGCGTGATTCTTTAATAGCAACACGGAATGAGTTACCTTCCAGGAGAATAGAACCTACAAGCACCGCAACCGGTACCCACTGCCATTCCGTAATTCCGTGCGGGTCATGCCATTTCTCGTACCCCTCGTAGAGCGCGAAGAGTCCACCAAGCGCGAAGATAATAATAGATACGATGAAGGCATAGATATAGCGGTTACGCCCGTAACCAAAAGGGTGCTCTTCGTCTGCTTCTTTTTGCGCTACTTTGCCGCCTACCAGCAGAAGTAACTGGTTACCCGAGTCTGCCACCGAGTGAATAGCCTCGGCCAACATTGAAGATGAACGGGTCAGAAGGTAGGCAATAAACTTAAGAACCGCAATGCCTAGGTTTGCGCCTAAAGCCGCAAAAATTGCGCCTGATCCGGTGTGACCAGAATGAGCGGACATTCTTTCTCCAATACATGTCTGTGTTTCAAAAGTTCTTATTTTAGTGAGCCAATAGGTCTGGAAGCTATCGAGTCTGGTGTTGTGCCATTGCCGAAGCATAGAGGCATATCGCTGCAGCAGTACCCACATTCAGCGATTCAGCCGCGCCGTACACTGGAACTGCAATGCGCATCGTCGCCGCAGATTTCTCCTCAGCACTAAGCCCTTGAGCTTCATTTCCAAAAAGCCACATAGTAGGACGAGAAAGGTCAAAAGCACCTTTTACCCCCGCCGGGGTCTCATCGCTAAAACCTGCGCGAAGAACTGCCGCGTGGTCAATAAGATCTTGAAGATTTACAGTACCGTACCCATCGGCGGCAAGCACAACGGTTCCCTGAGATTTTACATTCTCGGCAAATTCTTCCAGCTCAACACCTTGAATAATGGGAACGTGAAAGAGAGAACCTGCCGTTGAACGTACTGTCTTGGGGTTATAAAGATCAACCGACCCCTTCGTGGTGATAACGAGATCGGCCCCTGCCGCATCCGCCACACGCAGAATAGTACCCGCATTCCCAGGGTCCTGAATCCTGGATAGTACAGCGATAAGTTTAGGGTTGAGAGCGTTTTTACCCCATAAGATAGAGAACGAAGTATCCACCATGAACGAAATGGCAATAATACCTTGCGGGGTTACGGAATCCGCCATAGCCGCCAAGACTTCATCGGTCACGACACGCATAAAGACACGGCGGCCTTCCTCAGGTGTAGGGGTACCGTGCGCTTGTTCCAGAAGTTCAGCAATATCGGGGTGACGCTCATAGGCGCTTTCCGTAACGTATACGGCGTCTAACACCGGTGATTGCAGATGCGCTTTCAGTGCCTCACGCACAGCTTGGGGTCCTTCGACCATGAACTGTTTTTTCTTGGTACGACCACGACGAGTGCTCAGTTTGGCGATGTCACGTACACGATCAGCATACGGATTCGACATCACGGTTGGGGAACTTATGCGTTCTAGAAAATTCACCCTTTAAGGGTACAGGCAAAAAGGTAACCGATGCGCTCCCCCGCACACGCTGAAGTGGGGCTGCATTTACGGGATTTTCTATATCAGTAAGAAAACGGTCGCCGTCATGAGACACGGCGACCGTTTACGCTTTGATACCCGCACTGCTGCAGGTACTACCTGGCTCTCAGTTATGCTTTAGGAGCCGAGGTATCCTCAGGTAGGTTTTTCTTAGCTATCTCAACCAGAGCGTTGAAAGCTGCTGGCTCGTTCACAGCGAGCTCAGCCAGCATACGGCGATCAACCTCAACACCGGCAGCCTTAAGGCCCTGAATGAAACGGTTGTAGGTCAATCCCTGCGCACGGGATGCAGCGTTAATACGCTGAATCCAGAGGCGACGGAAATCGCCCTTCTTCTTACGACGGTGATCGTAACTGTATACGAGCGAGTGGGTGACCTGTTCCTTAGCCTTACGGTACAGGCGCGAACGCTGACCGCGGTAACCGGATGCACGATCGAGAATAGTACGGCGCTTCTTGTGCGCGTTAACCGCGCGCTTCACACGTGCCACGTGTGTCTCCTTCGTCTTATGTCCTGAACGGCCATCATGTTATACCGTGCAGGAGCGAGTCTTGGTCTGTGATGCGGGTTTTCCCGCTTCTCTAGGCGAATTGTAAGCGTAGCTTACTTACCCAGCATCTTCTTAACAACCTTTGCCTGGCCACCGGTAACAATCTGGTCAGATGCCAGACGACGGGTCAGACGAGAGGACTTATGCTCCAGGTAGTGGCGGCGGTTCGCCTGCTGGCGCTTAACCTTGCCGCTACCGGTGAGCTTGAAGCGCTTCTTAGCACCAGAGTGGGTCTTCTGCTTCGGCATAGCTGCCGTTCTCCTTACATTCATCCCCGCGCGAGCGGAGTAGCTTGAGGGGGAAGAGTGCCCTCCCCCAAGGACGAATTACGATCGGGGATTAACCCGCCGCACCGAACCCAAAGTTCAAGGACGCCACCTCCACGAGGGGCGCCCCCAAGCTGTGTTTCGGCTCTATTACTCGGCTGAAGCCTGAGCTTTCAACTCGGCAGGCATAGCATCTGCCAATGAGTTACTAACGGGCTTCGCCGTAGTCGTGTCGAGACGCTCGCGACCCTTGCGGTTGCCTGAGTTTTGTCCACGGCGCACTTCTGCTTTACCGCGAAGCGGTGCCAGAACCATCACCATGTTGCGTCCATCCTGACGAGGACGAGACTCAATAGTGCTCACCTCAGCCAGTTCTTCTGCCAAACGCTCAAGCAGACGCACACCCATCTCGGGGCGCTGCTGTTCACGACCTCGGAACTGAATCATGGCCTTGACTTTATCTCCACCGGTCAAGAAACGACGAGCGTGCCCAACCTTGGTTTCATAGTCATGGGTATCAATCTTCAGACGGAAACGGATTTCCTTCAGAACGGCGTTAACCTGTTTCTTGCGGGATTCACGAGCCTTGACCGCAGCTTCGTACTTGTACTTACCGTAGTCCATGAGCTTACAAACGGGCGGTTTCGCGTTCGGGGCAACCTCGACAAGGTCGAGTTCGGCATCCTCAGCAAGACGCAAGGCATCTTTAAGAGGAACAACGCCTACCTGCTCGCCACCGGGACCAACAAGTCGGACCTCTGGAACGCGGATACGATCGTTTATGCGTGGTTCGCTAATGAGTAGCTCCTGTGCTCTGTGGGTTTCCCCGTGAATATTATCCGTAGCGAGCACTAAAAAGCCCTCGCCGTTTACAAGCGAAGGCACACATCGAATACCGAAAATTCGGTTATCTAACCCGTCTGCCTCACACCATATGCGGGCGGATGCGGGTGGGAGTAGACTCCACTTGCAAACAGTACATTAGTCTACCGGGTTTATAGCTAATTCACAAGAAAATGCCAAGAAGGATAACCTTCTTCGTCATATTCCCGTTTTATCCCTGTAAAGCCGGTCAGTCAGCCCAGTAAACCTGCCATGAAGGGTAGCTACGACTATGTGCATTACGCTACCCATACAGGGCAAAATCTTATCTGAAAACCTGCAGCGAACATCTGAAGATTTACATTCACGGATCGTTCAAGGTGCTTCAGCACGCAGAATTAGTACACAGGACCGGTAAATTTCTCGCCAGGTCCCTGCCCCGGCTCATCTGGGATTGACGATGCTTCCCGGAACGCCAGCTGTAACGTCCGCAGCCCATCACGCAGCGGAGCAGCATGCTGCGAACCAATTTCTGGAGCCGCCGCCGTCACAAACCCCGCCAATGCAGTAATAAGTTTGCGTGCCTCATCCAAGTCCTGTAACTCCGCAGCATTATCTTCGGCAGCCAGACCGCATTTGACAGCTGCAGCGCTCATGAGATGGACAGCCGCAGCACCGATAATCTCAACGGCTGGCACATCGGCAATATCCCGCATCTGTTCACTAACGGCATGCATTTGTTCATCAGTTAGCTCTGTACCGCCGTGTACAGGTACAGATTCGTTTGATGATGCGCCAAATTGAAAACTATTCGTCATATTACTCATGGTTCTAGAATCTCACACTCTCTAAAGTTCACCAAGACATCATCAACTGAGACTACATAAATCTATGAAGCAGAAAGAAGCTTAATTTGCACAGAATCAACCGCCTGTGACATAAGGTCGCTGCTCGCCAGACTCCGCTGAAAATCCTGAATTACCATATTGAGCTGTTCGCGGGTAAGTCCGGGAAGAACAGCAAGTTTAATCGCAAGTTCAGGACCGGCACCTCCGCCCCTTAGGATCTTCCCCGTGCCTGTGCGTGCCTGTACGCCGTCACCAACATCGCATTGAACATCCACCAAAGCGGGTTGTGTAGAGATAAGGCGCTTTAGTTCATTTAGTACCTCGTCGTTGAGATACGAAGGGATCCACGGTTTCCCCTGCGCCAAAGACCAAACAGCGGGGCGACGTACCACAAAGGTGAGGTTCTGACCAGGATTCACAACGATGAGTTGGTTATCATCTTCCACAGCACTCAATGCCGTTTTACGCATAGAGGCTGCAACCGGGCGAGCTTGCGGATGCCACTGCGTCAAAGCATCAACACTCGTAAAAACAGGAAGAGCTTTTCGACCATCTGGAGCCTGCAAGCTAACTAATGCCATATCAGCTTCTTTATCAGATACCAGACCATCATGGGTTATATGAGCTTGTGAAAGCTGAGCAACAATCGGAGCAAATATTCGCACTTCACTCAACGCTTCAACAACTGCTGCCTCATCAACTTCATCAGCTTCAAAAGAGGTCAGAACCCGGGCTAAATCTGGGTTCGTCAAGCCATCGTCTCCATAGTATTGATGGGTTTGTGACGTTCCCTCTCCTAGGTTCCTCCCTTTCCAGGGCTGTCCGCCAGTATCAGTTTGCCTCCCAGCGCTGCGCAATTGAGCCGCAATATGCTCTGGCAACGCGCGCCGTGCAGCTGCACGCTTTTGGGGTTCAGACAGATTCCGTTGTTCTTGTGGGTTATGAGGCATCATCATTAGCCGCCTTACGAGCCTCCTCAAAAGTAAAATTGCCGACGTACAGTGCCTTCCCTAGGACAAGACCTTCCAAGCCCTGATTCGTCAGCGCACGAAGAGTGCGAATATCTTCCAGGGAAGCAACACCTCCCGAAGCCACAACGGGATGCTCAGTGAGACTGAGAACTTCACGAAGCAGCTGTAGCCCAGGCCCTGAGAGAGCACCATCTCGGCTTACATCTGTCACAATATATCGGCATGCTTCCGCAGTTTGCAGCCACCGCACCGTGTTATGCACGGAATCGCCACACCATTCGGTCCCACGTGCTACAACGGTTCCATTGCGAGCGTCCAAACCCAGAGCTATCCGCTCACCATAGTGTCCTAGTGTTTTCTCTAACCATGCCGGATACTGCAGCGCCGCCGACGTCACATTGATGCGATCGGGTTCAAGACTCAAGGCGAATTCCAAAGAACGTTCATCTTTAACACCGCCACTGACCTGTATTTTGATAGGATTCTGAGCTGTCGCACGAACTCGATCAATAACCTCTCGAAGGATGCAGGTGTTGTTACCACGACCAAACGCCATATCCAGATCAACAAGGTGAATCCATCGTGCCCCCGCACGACACCACGATAGAGCCGCTTCCACTGGATCTGTACCCTCACTCTGTTGGGAGAGGCGACCGCCTACGGGACGCACTGCACGCCCCTGAGCAATATCGACTGCGGGAAGAAGTTCTAGAGTACCCATATTCTTATCCCTGTGACCCGTATACGAAAGTTACATATGCTCCGTAGCCGAAGAGGGCTAAAGCAATAATCCACAGCACAATCTGCGCGCCAAAAGATATGCCCTGTTTACGGAAAGATATACCCCCACCGGCAAAGAATGCCCCAACAGTCATAAGAATAAGTCCGGAGTATAGAGGTGACATATGATGCTCCTTCGCAGTTTTTCGTAAAATTTATGATGCTACAAACGGTTCATGACGGGAAGATGCGCAACCCAGCGGCGAAGAAATTCTTCACCTGCAGCACCCGAAGCTACCGGACAAAATTGAATTGCTGTGAGAGGACCATTCTCGACAGCTGCAATATAACGCGGATCTGCATCAGTCCAACTGACAGCAGGCGGCTCCATATAGTCTATACTCTGGTCAAAATCCCAAGTAAACACGCCATCCTCTGCCTTGAAGTTCAAGGGTTCAGGAAGATCCTGTAAAAATTTACTGGACGCAGCAGCCTCAACCCTATAGTGTCCTCGATGAGCCCCAGCGGTAGCCAGATCTTGTGCAGCACCCGGCCACTCTCCCAGTGCAGAAATATCAAGGTCTCCAAGATCTGGGTTCACGGTTCGGATAACTTCAAACAGCATCCCAAAACCAGCCCCGGCAACGAGGACAGGACGACCGCCTGCAACGCGCCTGCCAAGCACCCGATCACCGTGGAATTTCCGCACAGCCTCGTATGTTTCGAGAGATTTCTTATGGCCAGCAATCACCATACCATCAGCGTCTCGTAGAGAATTGAGATCTGTGGTAACGAACGCTTGGGCACCGACGCGCTCGCACGCTTGCTGGAGCTCGCCATATGTACCAAATTCGCCAAGTATAGCTACGGTGGGACGTGTGGGCATAGAGACTCCTTAGTTCCGCTCCCACCGGATTCCAGACGAGTAACCGGGCGAGCATACAAATGTCATGTATCTCTAGGGTACAAACTCCAAGGTTTCTGCCCCTAATCTCACGCTATCATTGCATACCGCATGTTACATCGCCTGTATTGAGCACCATATGTCCATAAAAGGGCCCTACGCGATACAGGTCCCTTCAAAGCCACCAGTCTCAAATTAGTCATGAGAACAAAGAATGCAGATAGTTATGATAAGCGCACATCCAGTCACGTTTTCTAGATAGCAACTATGACTGCTATCGCACATTTGGGACTTCTAGACGCTGCCCGACTTTGACAGTTGAACCCTGCAGATCATTAAGTTTACTGATCTGCACCATGGTGTCGCGTGGATCAGTCTTCGGGTCTACCTCTTGCGCAATATCCCAGAGCGTATCTCCAGATTGAACGGTCACGTACCGGGTTCCTGCACCTTGAGAATTATTTCCAGCGTTTGCTGTATGCGGCGATATAAGAATGAACGCCCCAAGAACGACAAGGGCCGCCAGCGTTATCAGCGGAATGCCAAAAACCCAATTTTTCAGAGCCCTAGAGCGATGCATAGCACGTGTGAAAAATGAGGGATTGCGCTTATTAACCACCGACACCCCTTTAAGTTTTTCTGGAACCCGCCGCTGTCCGCTTGATGTTTTACCGTTTACGCTCTGCTGAGTCTGAGAGGAAGATGTGACGTTCACTTTCTGTGGTGTAGCTGAGAATGAAGTCTCGTATACAGCACGTGATTGGGAAGAAGTTAGCCGAGGATGCGACATACGGGAACGGCGTGATGAAGCATAGTGTGAACGTGTTTGATAAGAGTCCTGTCGAACACGAGCTGGGTGAATAACGGTTAACCCCGCCGGAATTCGGGAGGAAGAAGTAGCCGCTGCCATAGTATTTTCCTTTCCGCTGGTGTGTGACCAGTTCATATCCTCGCCGTTACACACCATTCTCAGCGCTCATAATGCGGTTGGCATGAGTTCATATTCTTGCAGAAAGCACATATTTTGCTTTCGGATTCTCTCAAGATGCTCTAGAAATACCGAAGTACTTCGAAGACCGATAATCCCTGCATAGCAAGAGCTTGAACTAGAACACCCCACCGAAAAACCTCAACTTTTATCGAATATGTCTTCCGTAGACACCAACTATATCGAATCTAGTTTCGATAGTCTAGTAGAAAGTTACTAAATATTTCTTCGATTATATTCAAGGTTCATAGAATATTTGTTTGAAGTTTTCCCTCTGATGCTTTAGACTGAGAACGAGACGGTTCATCGTTATGCCTACCTGGATCCAGTCAATGTTCTAGGAACCATAGCGTGCGCAAATAGTTAGAAAGAAGGCTCCGCATGACACCCGAAGCTCAGCGCCCTCCGCTGACTCCACGTCAGCAGAAAATTTTGGATGCGATTCGTACAGAAATCGAGCAGAAGGGATATCCCCCTTCGATGCGTCAGATTGGCGATATCGTTGGATTGGCTTCACTTTCTTCGGTGACTCATCAGCTCGGTCGTCTTGAGAAGATGGGATATATTCGCCGCGATCCAAAACTACCGCGTGCCATCGAGATTCTTGACGATATAGAGTCTGAGGGCGCTTCAGCCCATTTTCCGGAGCTGCCTACATTTGAGGTGAGCGATGAGGATATGGTTCCCGTGCCCCTCGTAGGTCGCATTGCTGCTGGTGGTCCTATTACGGCTGAGCAATCCGTTGAGGATGTTCTCTCTCTCCCCCGCCAGCTCGTGGGCAGCGGGAAGCTCTTCATGCTTCGCGTCAAAGGGGATTCTATGATTGACGCCGCCATATGCGACGGTGACTGGGTTGTTGTGCGTGAACAACACACCGCTGATAATGGAGACATTGTTGCGGCTCTTCTTGACGACGAAGCGACCGTCAAAGTATTCCGCCAAGTAGATGGTCATACTTGGCTGCTCCCCCGAAATTCCCAATATGAGCCCATACTCGGCGACCGCGCCACGGTGATGGGTAAAGTAGTTTCTGTTCTGCGAAGCATCTAACAGGGACCTTCTGAACTGCGCGCGTTTTTCTCAAAAGACACGCGCTAGAGGTTCCGTTCCTGCGTATTCAACCGTCTCATGTCCAGAAGGAACAACAGCACAATGATTGACCGTGAGATCGTTTTTATTGTCTATGTATCGGATATCGAGGCCTCAGTGTCCTTCTATACGAGCATTCTAAATCTTGAGGTCAGTTTTACCTCGCCACGCTATGTCACCATGGATTTAGCGCCGGGAGTCTCGCTAGCGTTGTGGACCGGAGCAAGCAATACTCTTCATGAAACTTCAACACGTACGTCTGAGGTATGTATAAATCTCAAGGGCTCCGATGCAGAAATCCTCACGCAGTACCAAGCCTGGGTGGAACAAGGGGTTGTCATATTGGAAGAGCCCCATCGTGATGTATTTGGGATGACTTTCGTAGCAAGTGATCTAGATGGGAACCATATCCGAGTTGCCCCGATAGACTAACTAATTACTATAGGCAGCCATAAACGCACAATACATCAGGGAGGGTACCGTCGAACGGTACCCTCCCTTTCCCACATTACATCTATGGACGCTTCGCTACGTTTATGTCTCGGTACCAGTACCGGAATACAACGTGTATTAAACCCGCGTATCTTATTGCTTTTAGTCAATACTCTGATAGAGCCGTTCTAAAGCACCCAAAACAACATTCTTATCCTGGGTGGTCCAAAGGTTAGGCATCGCCCGCATCAGGTACCCACCGTATCGCTGAGTCGCCAGCCTAGAGTCAAGGATCGCCACTACCCCGCGATCGTGGACGGAACGTATCAATCGCCCTGCTCCCTGAGACATGCGGATTGCCGCATGATATGCCGAAACAGCCATAAACCCATTCCCGCCTTTTTCTGCCACGGCACGGGTACGCGCTTGAGCGAGAGGATCGTCTGGGCGCGGGAACGGTATACGGTCCATCAGTACCAGACGACAGGAGTCTCCGGGAACATCCACTCCCTGCCAAAGGCTCATGGTGCCGAAAAGACAAGCATTTATATCTTCAGTAAACTCCTCGACAAGAGCCCGCAATGAGGACTCTCCCTGCAAGAGAATATTCAAATCCGTGTGCTGACGTACATATTCAGCCGCCTGCTCGGCACCTCGCTTCGACGAGAATAACCCCAGAGCCCCACCACCAGAAGCTTCACATAATTCGCGTAATCGTTCGAGCTGCTGAGGATTCACGCCAAAGCTCGGTTTGGGCAAGTCGGAAGCCACGTACAGAATTCCCTGCCGTGGATAATCAAAAGGAGAGCCCACATCAAGACCTTCCCAGCGCGGAGCCTGCGGCCCCGCTAACCCTAGGGCACCTGCTACCGCATCGAAGGATTCACCCACGGTAAGGGTTGCACTCGTAAGAATAACGGTACGGTCCTCAAAAAGCCCCTCACGCAAACGGCTTCCAATGTTCAAAGGAGCAACGTGGAGTGTGGCGGGATCCTGATCGGAAGCTGCGGTATATCGTCCGTTTTCCCAACCACCCTGGCGTGATAACCACAGCACTTCGCGATGTTCGGCAGACTCCAGCATACGCGTTGCGGCATCGTGTACCTCAGAGACACGTGAACGAGCCATCTGAAGCCCGGCATCCGCCTCTTTATTGTCGCTCTTAGAGTCGGAAAGCGCCGCCCGTGCGGCATCGGCTACAGCCGCGAGTGCGTTCAGAAGTCGCCCTTCGAGCCTTTCTATCAAGCCCTCAGAAACACCTTCACATGCGGTTTCTAAAGAACCGGCGGCTTGTTCGAGCGCGCTGGAGTCTGCTTTGGAGCTCTTGCGGATATCGCGAGCGGCACGCCTGATTAAGGAAGCAGAAAGGGAATCCGTCACCGCACCGGTCACGCGGTCTGCAAGCTCATGCGCCTCGTCAATAATAGCGATATCGTGTTCGGGAAGTACACCTAAACCTTCAAAAGCGTTGATGGCAAGCAGCGCATGATTAGTAATCACGAGATCGGCTTCATATGCTTCTTGGCGCGCCCGCTCACTAAAGCACTCCTCAACGAGGGGGCAGCGTTTTCCCAAACACTCTGAGGCGCTCACAGATACCTGCGCCCAGGCACGATCCGATACACCGGGTTTAAGTTCGTCGCGGTCACCGGTTTCGGTTTTTTCCGCCCATGACCTGAGCCGCAGCACCTCTTCACCGATGCGAGACGTACTATGCTGAGGCATGTCGAAGAGGGTATCGGGTTCCTCTTCGGGGTATCCGCCGTCGAGTTTGTGCAGGCATAGATAGTTGTTCCTGCCCTTGAGGATTGCGACCTGATTTTCAGATTCGGGCTCAGAAGAGAGTGCCTCCATAAGTTTTGGAAGGTCTCGTTTTACGATCTGCGCCTGGAGGGCCAGGGTTGCGGTCGCCACAACAATGGGTTTTGTGCTTACACCCGCATGATGCAGGGCTGGCACCAAATACCCGAGGGATTTACCGGTTCCGGTGCCTGCCTGCACGAGGAGATGCCGCTCAAGGTCGAAAGCCTGCGCAACATGGGCTGCCATTCTACGTTGTCCGAAGCGTTTTTGCCCGCCCGTTTTTTCAATCACATGATCGAGCAAATCTAACACGGGTTTTGCACCGGGCAGAGTTTCAAGCTCCATCCCGGTGGGCGCAGTAATATTATCGGTCATGGGGTGCTCACGCTCTCATCACGCGAGTTCACAGACGTTTTCGGGTTCAGAGGCAGAGTCTTGAAGCTCCAATTCAAGCACTTCAAGGAGCTCGCCGTCGATCACATAGTCAGAGAGTTCTGCGGCAACATCCTCACGCACCAAAGCGGTGACAAAGGTTCCATCTGAGACAAACGCAGTACTTTTAATCTCAGCGTCCCAAGCATGAAGACGGGAAATAACTTCACCGTGGTTATAGGGGATCAGTAATTTAACTTCAAGCGATGGCCGCGGAATTGTATCCGCAATCTTCTGCTTGAGTTCGTCAATGCCCTCCCCTGTGCGCGCCGAGACGATGACGTGGTTCGGTTCGCGCTGTCGCATGCGTTCGAGGATAAAGGGATCAGCCGCATCCGCTTTATTGAGCACAATAATCTCGGGTATACGGCGAGCATCTAAATCTGCGATAACCTCACGTACGGCGCGAATCTGCCCCTCAGGGTCTGGGTGAGATGCGTCTACCACATGCAGAATCACGTCTGCATCGGCTACCTCTTCGAGTGTGGAACGGAATGCTTCCACGAGCTGGGTGGGCAACGAACGCACGAATCCTACAGTGTCCGAAAGCGTATAGCCGATGCCGTCCGGAGTCTGTGCTTTGCGCACGGTCGGATCCAGGGTTGCGAAGAGAGCGTTCTCCACCAGAACACCGGCATCGGTCAGACGATTCAGCAACGACGACTTACCTGCGTTCGTATACCCCGCGATAGCGACCGAGGGTACCCTGTTGCGTTTACGGCTTAGGCGTTTTGTCTCACGTGCGGGCGCCATAGCAGCTATTTCGCGCTTGAGTTTTGCCATGCGGGCACGTAGACGGCGGCGATCCATCTCAATTTTGGTTTCACCAGGTCCGCGTGAACCAATGCCTTCACCGGATGCTGCACGCCCGCCTGCCTGGCGTGACAGGGATGCGCCCCAGCCGCGCAGACGCGGAAGCATGTATTCGAGTTGGGCAAGTTCGACCTGTGCTTTGCCTTCACGAGATTTCGCGTGTTGAGCAAAGATGTCTAGAATCAGGGCGGTACGATCGATCACTTTGACTTTGACGATATCTTCGAGGGCTCGTCGTTGTGAGGGTGCTAATTCAGAATCGACGATCACGGTATCAGCACCGGTTGCCTCAACAATGTCTTTGAGTTCGAGGGCTTTTCCTGAGCCAAGAAAAGTTCCGGGGTCAGGTTTGAGGCGGCGCTGAACTAGCCCGTCCAGCACTTCAGATCCTGCGGTTTCGGCGAGTGCAGCGAGTTCTCGCAGGGAGTTCTCGGCATCTTCGACGGTCCCTTCGGTCCATAGCCCGGCGAGAACCACGCGTTCTAGGCGCAGCTGACGGTATTCGACTTCGGTCACATCATCGAGTTCGGTGGAGAGTCCGGCGACTCGGCGTAATGCGCGGCGTTCGGCGAGGTCTTCCTGCTCGCCGTCAAATTCTGAGTGTTCCCGCTGATTATCGGAAATTTCTCGGGCACGGGTATCGAGCACGCGGCGTTGTGCGGTGCTACCGGTGCTTTCGGGGTAGATAGTGGTCTGTACCGCGGCGTCTGCACGACCCAGGACTCGTTCTACGGTTCGGCGTAGCTGCTCATCACTGGGCAACTTTTCGCTGGAAAAAGAGGTATCTGTTAATTTCATATGTTCCTCTATTTTAGCGGTCGCATGCCACAGTTGTCGCGGTTTTCGGTTATCTCTCGCTGTGGGCGCATCAGCGTAGCAGCGATGATGCGGAGCGCATCCGGGTACACTGGATTCATGAGCGAACAGCATTATTTTTCCTCGTCTCCCGAAGCCGAGTTCAAACCTCGAAGGGTTCAGGTTGAGTTGGCGGGTCGTCAGGTTTCCGTGACGACCGCGAACGGTATTTTTAGTCCTTCGGGAATAGACAAGGGAACTGCAGTTCTTTTCGCGCAGGTACCTGAGCCGCACGGAAAATATATGCTCGATATTGGATGCGGCTGGGGACCCATCGCGTTATCTTTAGCTATGCTTGCTCCGCAATCTGAGGTTTATGGGATTGACGTCAATTCCCGGTCGCTTTCGCTCACGGAACAGAATGCCCGCGCTTTGGGGCTGCATAACGTCTCGGTGAGCACCCCCGATGAGATAGATCCCACGTTACGTTTCGATACTATCTGGTCCAATCCTCCGATTCGCGTGGGTAAAGAGGTTTTGCACAATATTCTGCTCACGTGGCTTCCGCGGCTAGCCCCCGGCGGCGCGGCTTATCTGGTCGTTCAAAAGAATTTGGGTTCTGATTCCCTGCAAAAATGGCTGGATGCGCAGCTCACCGAACGTTTTGGACCCGAGTTTTCGGTATCTCGATATGCCATGTCGAAGGGCTTCCGTATCTTGGAGGTTGTGCGTTCTTCCAAAGGTTCTTAAAGGCTTCAGGTGGATGCTCACTCGATAATGCCCGCCAGCTTCTTCGCTTCAGAAGAAGATTGACGGGCATAAGTTCTCAAAAATCCTGGGTTAGAGGAGCTCAATCTTGGCAACCGTCTGAGCTGGCCCTGCTAGAACGACGTGTTCGAGGTCGTCGGGGCCTAGAACGAAGGTTACTGCGAGCGTGCCGCCGGGAACATGAACCAGCCATTCATCGGGCGCCTCTTCGCCGCCCCAAAAACGGGTTGCCGCAGCGGCCGCGCATGCACCAGTCCCGCAGGATAGAGTCTCACCCACGCCGCGTTCGTATACGCGCATCCTGATGGCTCCAACATTTTTATTCTCGTCGGATGTTTCTAGATCAACCGGAACCACAAACTCAACGTTAGTCCCTTTTTCGGGTGCTGGATTTACCTGTGGTTGGCTGTTCAGATCGAGCCCGTCCAGTTTTCCTTCCTGACCCAGCATTACCACGGTGTGGGGGTTACCCATCGAAATCGACAGACCGGCTCGTGGAGTCATCAGCCCACGCGCCGAAACATGCGAATCTTCACCACTTTCGCGTGCTGTGTCTCCGTGGATAAAACTCCACGGACCCATATCAATGGCATATCCTTCTTCAGTGCGCGCCACGATTTTGACGCCGCCTCGCGTAGCAATCTTGACGGTCTCACCCACTTCAAGGTCAATCATTCCCTCAGTACGCAAGTAATCGACGAAGGCACGCACACCATTCCCGCACATTTCGGCGATCGAGCCATCACCATTGCGGTAATCCATAAACCAGATAGCGTCTGGATGCTCTTCCAGCATATTCTGCCCGGTCCTGAAATTTTCGGTATACGCTGCACGGATAAAGCCGTCGGCACCGATTCCAAAATGACGATCGCAGACACGCGCGATGAGGTCAGCATCGAGCGGGATCTCAGAGGCTGGGTCGGTCAGAAATATAAAGTCATTACCCGTTCCATGCCCCTTTGTCAGAGTACGCCCGGCTAGTTCTCCCCACGTGGATACGCCATCGGTCATGCTCGTTCTCTACCCTTCGTTCTTCGTGACTAAATCTCTGTAAATTCTACCGGTTTACCGCAGAGGATGCGCTGCTTAAGCGGGTTTCGGTCCTTTACAGCCTTGGCTCGCCTGGTGCACGACCTCAAGCGCTTGGCTGAGCAGGTTCTTCGATTCGGCGTCAAACCAGTGTACGCGGTCGTCCCCGCGAAACCAGGTTATCTGACGGCGCGCAAATTGTCGGGTTGCCGTCGCGGTGTCTTCGATCGCATCGTGCAGAGTATACGTCGCGCTCAACGCGGGGGCGGGGGCGGTAGTCTGCGCATCCAAAACCTTCAAAAACTGGGCGTACCCGATGGCACGTGAGGCGGTCTTTCCCTCGCGTAGACCATGCTGTTCCAGCGTTCGTACTTCGTCTAAAAGCCCTGATTCCGCCATGTTCACCACCCGCCGGTACAGGCGTTCGTGCAGACGCTTACGATTCATATCCAGCCCAATCTGTATGGCGGGTGAGACATATTCGCGTACTGGCATGAAGGCAGAAAAGGGACGCCCCGTCACCTCAAAAACTTCGAGGGCACGGATAACGCGCCGCCCGTCGTGAACACGCGCCGCAGAGTCAGGATCGACCTGAGCCAGGCGTGTGCGCAAAACACCGATCCCCTGCTGGGTGGCTTCCTGCTCCAACCGAGCCCGTACTGCCGAATCCGTACCGGGAAATTCGAGTTTATCAAGAGCTGCCCGAACATAGAGACCGGATCCGCCCACCAGAATAGGGTACTTACCGCGCGCTCTAATATCTGCAAAGAGCTGCCGAGCCTGATGCTGAAATTCCGCTACCGAGGCTTCCTGCGTGATATCCAAAATATCGAGCAGATGGTGAGGAACCCCCTGCATTTCCTCAGCGGTAATCTTGGCAGTTCCGATATTCATACCGCGATAGAACTGCATGGAATCCGCGTTTACGCATTCACCGCCAAGATGCCGGGCAAGAGCAGTTGCGAGCGCGCTCTTACCGGTACCAGTGGCACCGACAATAGCGATAATAGGAGGCTCTAAGGGGTACGTCATGGGTCTATTGTACGGGTCTACAGATAATATAAGACCACACGCACGCCCCGCAGTATCTATCTAAGACTTAGGCCCAATAGTAGGCATGCCAAGTCCCACAGGACCGCCCGAAGCCTGAGTAGTTCCGGCACCGCAGGATTCAGCCTGTGAACGGTCCCAGGCATCCCCGGCTCGGGTGCGGCGAAGCTGATACTGCTCAGCGGTGGGATCTGAAATCAGATGGAATGACCCTGCCTCAGTGATAGGAACGGTCACCATGTCTCCAGGGCGAGGCTCTTCGCATCCAGCGGGCACCGAAAAATGTACGAGGCGCTGATCCGGTCCGCGACCCGCCAGACGATGCGTCTGCTGCGCTTTGCGCCCAGACTCGGCGACAACCATCAGCTCAACGGTCTTCCCCAGCTGTTTACGGTTCTCTTCGCCCGCAATACGGTCCTGCAGAGCCACTAGGCGTTCGTAGCGCTCTTGCACAACATCTTTTGGAATCTGGTTTTCCATAGTCGCCGCCGGGGTGCCGGGACGAATTGAGTACTGGAAGGTAAACGCTGACGAAAACCGCGCCTGCTCCACCACACGCAGCGTATCCTGGAAGTCCTCTTCGCTCTCACCGGGGAATCCCACGATAATATCGGTGGTAATGACAGCGTGCGGAATGCGCTCGCGCACCTTCTCTAAAATGCCCAAGAATTTCTTGGATCGGTACGAGCGGCGCATGTCTTTGAGCACCTTATCCGATCCTGATTGAAGCGGCATATGCAGAACAGGCATGACGTTCGGGGTTTCTGCCATCGCTTCTATTACATCGTCGGTGAACATAGCCGGATGCGGTGAGGTGAACCGTACTCGTTCCAGCCCCTCAATATCACCGCAGGCGCGCAATAGTTTAGAGAATGCCTGACGGTCCCCAAATTCCACGCCGTAGGAGTTCACGTTCTGCCCAAGCAGAGTTACTTCGATCGCGCCGTCATCGACGAGCGCCTGAACTTCGGCAAGAATATCGCCGGGTCGGCGGTCTTTCTCTTTACCGCGCAGCGACGGCACAATGCAGAAGGTACAAGTGTTGTTGCATCCTACGGAGATTGAAACCCAGCCCGAGTACACATGATCGCGTTTAGTGGGCAGAGTCGAGGGGAACACCTCAAGCGATTCGAGCAGCTCCGCCTGCGCTTCGTGATTGTGGCGAGCGCGTTCAAGGAGTGTGGGGAGCGAGCCAATATTGTGGGTGCCGAACACGACATCTACCCAAGGGGCTTTTTCGATAATAGTGTTCTGGTCTTTTTGAGCCAGGCATCCGCCTACAGCAATTTGCATGCCTTCGTGGCGTCGCTTCACGGAGGCCAACTGTCCCAAATGTCCATAGAGACGATTTGATGCGTTCTCGCGCACCGCGCATGTGTTAAACACCACGAGGTCGGGTTCTTCTCCCTCGGCGGCGCGTACATACCCGTTCGCTTCTAGCAAACCAGACATACGTTCAGAATCGTGAACGTTCATTTGACAGCCAAAGGTGCGAACTTCATAGGTTCGGGGAGTTTCGGCGGACGTTGCGGATTCAGCAGAAAAATCATTTAGGGTCATGCTCACGCCATTAGGGTAGCGGATGGTGGATAATGGCTCTATGCAGGTATCCCTTAGTAATTCTTCCGGCCAGTATCCTGAGGATCCCCTCGCGACTATTCTTGAGCGCGCCATTACGGAATACCATCCCGCGCCCACGCACTCCCCCGCCGATTCTGAGGCGTTCCGGGTCAGTGTTCTCAAGATGCTTTCGTGGGCGGCAACCCTACCGGCTATCGGAGATCGGATTCCGCTCTCGCTGACGATCCTATCAACCGGAATGCGCTCGGTAGTGCTGCGAGTACGCTATGGCTCTAACCCGCATACACCCTGGCAGCCCGAATCTGTCATCTTAAAGCGTTATCGCCGCGGAGATTCGGCGACTAACGCAGGCGGTTTTGGATATCTTCGGGAAAAATACGGTGCGGTTGCCCTCGATGAGATGGTTCCAGATATCTACCCTGCCCTCTACGGTGTTGATGATGATCTACGCTGCTTAGCACTCGAAGACGTGGTTTTTGAAGGGTCGGTACCCGTTGCAAACTCCCTCATAGCTGATACCTCCACGCAGCTTTTCAACCAGAACAATACGGCACGCGCTTTTGCAGCTTACGCGGCAGTGTGGGGCGAATTCGCCCGGCAGGGAATTTTTGACGACACCGTCGATCAGTATCGCGCATCGCTTGCGAAGGCGGACCGCAGGGCACAGTTCCCGGGGGCAATGCCCTCCCCGAAACTTGCCGAGAAGGGGCTTCAACGCCTATATCCCGATCTCCCAGCAGAACGGAGCGAAGATGCCGAAGAACCTACAAACGATCTCCAAGAACTAATCTTCCGGTTCCATCGCATCACTCAGCCATTTTTCCTCAAACGCCCGCCAGTACCCGAGCAGTTTAAACGTAGCCGCGGGCAGGTCTATATGCTCTCGTCGGGAGATTTTTCACCGCATAACGTGCTGTACTCCCCTGCCGATATGGCACCTTCTCGTGGTATAGGCACCCGCGCCTTTGATACGGAGGGAACCTGTATTCACCATCGCGGATTCCCTTTTGTGGAGGCGATGCTCGGGTTTCCCTCGTCGCCCCAGTACCCGCTTTACCGGGTAGATAGGGAACAGGAGCTTCCTAAATTTTATACGGTCCTCTTCGGTGAAATACCTTTAGATGCCAGGCTTGCAGAAGACATCGCGGTGTGCGCAGCTATTACGGTGTGTACGCTTTTGGAACTTTACGCTGACGGAGCTCGGGCGCGGGTTCTTCCCCGCATTTGCCGCCAGGGTGTTGAGCTGATGCGCATCCTGCTTACTCTTGGGAACACTCAAGACCCCGCGCTTTACGATCTCATCCAGCGCCTTGGCGATTACGGTAAGAACCTCGAAAAGTAGATTAGACGGCACGTCCAGTTGCCTCACCGGCGGCAAGCGTAAAATCCCAGCTCATTCCGTTCCAGGTGAGAACCTGCGGACGCAGTTCCTCACGCAATGCAAAACTCTTATCGGCGTACCCCAGCAGGTACTCGTCGAAGGCCGGGAGGCTAAGCTCTCGGTTGAGTGCATCTCTGAGCTCCGAACGGGTAACGCCTTCTTGCCAGGAACCTACCGCATATTCTTGCCCACCCAGCACAATAGTCTGGGTACGGCGAGCATGTTCAAATGCATACCGGGCATCAGTTATTGTAATCCCAGCCCACCAGCGCAGATCCTCCGCGGTCACCGGCCCGTGACCGCATATATAACGTGTACCCAGCTCAGCCAGCGCCTGTTGTCGCTCGTATTTTGTGCGGGGCACAGGTATGGAGTCGCGGTGCACGAAGCTTTCCTCTTTCCCCTGAAGCGGCCCTTGAAGAACCGTACCCTCACCGCCGTAGAGCCGAATGAGGTGACTACGTCGCGAACTTGGTCCGCTATAGCCGCATTCATCCAAAATGGCGTAGAGGTCAGTACGGGTGAGCGGCTCAAGATAACCGCGAGTTTGTAAAGCTTCATGAAGATGTTTACGCCAACGTTCGAAGTCTTTGAGCGTAAAGTTACATTGACGCATATAGGCGGGCTGAGGCTTCGCGCCTCGGCCGGCGACAGCAGCATACAGCGAATCTGCACTATTGAGAGTCAAAAAGTGGAGTGTCCCGCGCATGGGCCACGAACGCACAATGCTGTAGTCGTGAATGCCTTCAAGAACTGTGTCAGTACTGCACCCAGCTCGTAGCGCAATGGCGCGCACACCGGCGTTATAGTTTTGCCCCTGAACAGCGTAGAGATGATTTAACACATGTATCGGGGCGCTTGTCTCTTGGTACAGAGTGTCAGCGTCTACACCTATACCACGATGCGCTGCACTTGGAGCGAGGAGCTGAGCGATCATACGCCTGGCACGAAGTTCTTGTAACGGCTGCATAGATTACCTCTTATCTGTTGCTGGATCCGCTGGATACTCTTCTGATGAAGAATATTCAACAGTCTTCTTCTTGCTCGCTGCGGTACCTCTCGATTTCTTCTTTTACCACCGAAAACGCTACAGATGAAGAATATCCCCGACGTGCCAGCATCCCTACTAGCCGACGCATGATTTTCTCCTTCTCGGTACGATCTGAGAAGTTCATGGAAGGACGCAGTTTTTTGCGCACGAGCTCCGCCGCGTCCTGACGTTCATCTTCGTCCGTGCGTGCAGCGAGCGCATCTTCAGCAAGTTCTCCGGTAATTCCTCGTTCTTTGAGTTCACGGCGCAGAGCGGTTCGGGAAAGCTTCTTATGTTTTCCCCGCTGTTCCACAAAGGAACGCGCATACTCGGCATCGTCAATCAGGTGAGCAGCCTCAAATTTATCGAGCAGTGACTCTATCAGGCTTTCCTCAAACCCTTTATCGACAAGTTTTTTCTGCAACTGCGCGCGGGATTTAGCGGAATACGCCAGCTGATTGTAAACCAGAGTCTTTGCTCGCGTGTACGGATCTGGCTCTTCGCGCTGTTTCCAACGTCCTGAGCGATTGGTGCCCGGAACATTCGTCTTTTCTTCGGCAGCGATACCTCGAATAAGAGCTTCTTCTTCGGTGCTCAAAGGTTCGTTGAGGGCACTCCCCTCACGAAATAATGGGCCTGATGACCTTTTCTTCTTTCGTACTTTTTCTGGATGTTCTTCCTCTGCACGATGAGCCCCAATAGCCGGGGCGAAAGGGGATTTTTCGGTGTTCTTGGGGCGCCGGAATCCTTTTTTCCAGTCCGGGTTTCGACGCTTCTTACGGGCGCCCGATGTACGCCCTACTGAGGGTTTTGACGAAGCGTTTTGTGTACGGGTTTCTGCATCATGTTGAGCTGCCGCCCCTCCCCCTCGTGTGCGTGGGAACGAGCGCGATGGGGAAGAACGATAGGGTGCAGAATCGGGGTCGGGTTTGTCTTCCACATATCCGTGTGCGGCGGGATGCCAATCAGAAAATCCTGTGGCTTTGTCCTCTGCAGTATCAGAAGTTTTTTCAGCGTCAGAAATCGCAGGATCACTCAACGGGTTATCACCCCAGGCATCCGCCAACCAATCGTTACCCATGCCGCCTTCCTGTGCTGGTTCGATGCTGTAATCCTGTAGGTACAACGCCTCAAAGGTTTGTAGTGTTCGCAGATATGCTAGAGCGTGTGCCGCGTATCCTCAAAGCTAGGCTATCTATCGTGGATGCGCGGCACACGCCATCTTATTTAGAATTCTTCTGCGAGCTCGTCGAGAGGATCGGCTTCAACCGATGTGGCTTCAGCCTCTTCCGAAGATTGCTCACCTTCAGGATCAATAATTCCGAGTTTTACGAGGACCTTATACTGTAGTTCTTCAGTTAGTTCCGGGTTATCCTTGAGCAGTTTACGCACGTTCTCGCGCCCCTGCCCCAGCTGTTCACCATCATAGGTAAACCAGGCGCCAGATTTCTTGACGATGTCATGCTCTACCGCGAGGTCAAGAATACCGCCTTCGACAGAGATACCCTCACCATACAGAATGTCGAACTCGGCCTGTTTGAAGGGCGGAGCCATCTTATTCTTCACGATCTTGGCACGGGTTTTATTGCCAATGGGGTTCGCCCCGTCCTTTAGGGTCTCAATACGTCGAATATCGATACGCACCGAGGCGTAGAACTTCAGAGCCTTACCGCCGGTCGTGGTTTCGGGAGAACCAAAGAACACGCCGATCTTCTCACGAAGCTGGTTAATGAAGATTGCTGTAGTGCCGGTGGATGCCAGGCGACCTGTAATTTTACGGAGAGCCTGGCTCATCAAACGAGCCTGCAGACCCACATGAGAATCACCCATATCGCCGTCAATCTCGGCGCGGGGAACGAGAGCCGCTACAGAGTCGACCACAACGATATCTACAGCGCCGGAGCCAACCAGCATATCCATAATTTCAAGTGCCTGTTCCCCAGTATCGGGCTGCGATACCAAGAGGGCATCGGTGTCAACGCCGAGTTTAGCAGCATAGACCGGGTCGAGCGCATGTTCAGCATCAATAAACGCCGCAATACCGCCCGCTTTCTGCACATTCGCTACAGCGTGCAGAGCGACAGTGGTCTTACCGGAAGATTCAGGACCATAAATTTCGATCACACGGCCGCGAGGCAGTCCACCAATACCGAGAGCAGCATCCAAAGCGATAGCGCCGGTTGAAATAACCTCCGTTTTCACGGTCTCTTTATCGCCTAGACGCATAATCGCGCCTTTACCATAATCCTTGTCGATTTTAGCCATTACGGCTTCAAGTGCCTTAGCACGGCCTTCTTCAGGAACACGAGCGACGCCCTGTGCCTTGCTGTTCTTTGCCACGATTAGTTACCTCGTTCTATCAATAGAAGGTCTCAATGATTCTTCGGGAGGTGCTTCTCGCCACCCTCTGCACACTACTCTACGAAGTCCGCCTGACACTTTAAGACCGGCGGCGGAAGAATGTGGAAAAATCCCCCAGAAAGTACAGATATTTTTACTCTGTGGATAGATTAGCATGACTCGAACAAAAATCCTATAAATCGCACAAATTTTCGGCAAATTTTTTCGAATTTATGCTCGCCGTGCCCATCTCAGAGTCTCCCCATGTGGTATCTCAACAGCCCCTAAAACCGGACTTATTCCGCAGCAATTCATGGATTCCGGCTACCTGCGCGGTTCACGGTCGGGTCCCAAACGGCGAACCTCCGGAATATCCTGTGTCTCGCAGACCGCAAGCCAAACATCCTTCGGCGCAACCCCAGCTTCAAGTGCCTCTAAAGCCGTCATATTCCCAAGCGACCCAAGCACCAAATCGCCCGCCAAAACTCGGGCATATCCAGCACCGAATTCGTAGTCCATATTTGTCCAAAACTCGCTGAGTTTCATCGTACCTCCTTACGCTCTCCTGTTTCAGGGCACGTCCGAGAAAAAATTACGAGAATGCTTCAATCAGAGTCCCCTATGAAGGTAGACCTCTACCGTTGTCAGTGCATAAAAAAAGCGAACCGCGCATCATAACGGATGCGCGGTTCGCTCACATAGGTCTCTTAGAGCGAAGCCATCATGTAATCGTTACGGTACTGCTCAGCAAGCTCGGCGGGAACGGTATCCGGAACGTGTACGCCCTCTAGAATTGCCATGCGGTCGGCGACTTCACGGAGCATCTGGTACATCGGGATATCAAGCGCCTGGCAAATCCATGCCAGAAGCTCCGAAGAAGCTTCCTTCTGCCCACGCTCAACTTCGCTGAGATAACCCAAGGAAACACGTGCACTCTGTGAAACCTCGCGTAGAGTACGACCCTGACGCTGACGAACGTCACGAAGAACCTCGCCAATAGCCTGGCGCAGAGGTACAGTCTTTGCCTCTTCCACAGCGGGAGCTACCTGTTGCGGAGCTGGGTTAATTTCTTTCCACCGGGTAATACCATTAATAGATACACGCTTCTTGGTCATATGCGTTGTTTCTCCTCGTACGTAGGTCAACCAGTGTTCGGTTCTTACAGTTATTAAGCCTAACTCATTTTTTAGTTCTCGGCTAGCCTCGGTGACTGTACCGTCTATATGAGCCTGGCTAGTATATATTCAAACTTACCAAGCTATAGTTTTATTCCCATGTACCTGGGAAATTCCTGGAAACTTGATTAAAGTATCCCGTGAAAAGATACTTCAGCTGACCTCTAGATAAGGCTACGATGCGTCCTTAGTACCATGCACAGCCTGGGTCAGCAGGAGAATTGCATCCGCCGTTGCCGAGGCGCGAATCTGTACCCTATCCCCCTCATAGTGCCGCTGTACGGCATAGGTTGCCTCTGGAGTGTGCACACCCAAAAATACGGTACCAACGGGCTTACCATCGTGCGACTCTGGCCCTGCAACTCCAGTGGTCGAAACCCCGTAGTCAGCTCCACAGATTCGTGCGGTTCCCTGCGCCATCTGCCGGGCAACTTCCGGATCAACGGAACCATTCTTAGCTAAAAGCTCCTCGTTTACGCCTAAAACGGATGCCTTGACCGCGCTCGCATATGAGATAACCCCGCCGCGGTAGTATTCCGAGGCTCCTGCAACGGTGCAGATAGTACCCCCGACGTCTCCTCCGGTGAGGGATTCCGCCGTGGCGATTGTCAGACCTGTACCGACCAACGCATCGTGAAGTATCTGAGCGGCTTCCTTCGCACTATGCGGTACCGTTTTGAGTACGCCCATAAGTGCTCCTCCCAACGAGATATATCCATCGTATAAAACACCGGGACAATCCATCTAGAATGTCCCAGCCTCATGCCTATGCGGGATGCTGCGCCAGCCATATCTGGCGAAGCTGGTGAGCATCACGCACGTAAACTACTCCTGTCCAGACGGTAATAGCGGTTACCGCCGCCATAAGAACCCATCCGGGAACCAACCAAGGCTCGCCGAGGAGTCCTAAGGGTAAGAGCATCACCACGAGAGCAATGGTTTGTAAAACGGTTTTGATCTTTCCGCCCTTATTTGCCGCCATAACCCCGTATTTGATAACGAAAAAACGCATGATGGTGATTCCCCACTCCCGAAGGAGAATTACAGCGGTCACCCACCACCACAGCTCGCCCAACCAAGAAAGGGTAATAAACGCCGCACCGGTGAGGAGCTTATCAGCAATAGGATCAGCGATCTTCCCAAAGCTCGTGATGAGGTTACGGCTTCGAGCCAGGTAACCGTCCGCCCAGTCGGTAATCATCGCGGCGATAAAGAGGGCAAAAGCAAGCCACCGCTGCGCTACATCTTCAGCTCCGAATGTTCCGCCCGCAAGGAGCACTACAACGAAAAAAGGAACTGCAATAATACGCACAACCGTCAGAATATTCGGCAAATTCCAGTTAGATACATGACGCTCGGTCTGCGATACCGCCGATGCTGATTCCTGACTCACTGTTACCCTTCGTCTCTACAGTCTGGTACCAACGACTCGTTGTTGGCTGCAAGGAGCTCCCAGAGCGTAGCCCTCGCCTCATATCTTTCCAGTATACGAGGTATCGTTCCTATAAGAATGGCATTCCGATAAATCCTTGTTCGGGCTCGCAGTAATAGAAAAATTCCCGCTTCCGTAGCACGATATGCCAGCAGAAGCGGGAATCTCTCTAGGGTGTGAGAACTACTTTGAATACGACTGTTTGGGTTATCGCCCCGTGAGCTGCCAGGCGTCCTCCGAGCCCTCATCGCTCTCTTCCACCGCATATTCGGCAGGCTCTGCGGGGTTCACCGCTTGCGCATACGGGTCTTCAAAAGTTTCCTCAACGGGTTCGGGCACCTCTTCACCCCGGATGCGTGCCAAGGTATTCTGCAGATCGTCTGGGCGCACCAACACATCGCGCGCCTTCGACCCCTCAGAAGGACCAACTATGCCTTGAGACTCCAGCAGATCCATAATGCGCCCCGCCTTCGCAAAGCCCATGCGGAGTTTACGCTGAAGCATTGAGGTAGAACCAAACTGCGTGGTAATCACGATTTCAGCCGCTTGGAGCAGGTCATCAAGGTCATCGCCGATTTCCTCATCAATCTGCTTCTTCGCGGCTGAGACCATAACATCTTCACGGTAAATTGTCGGAGCCTGCTGCTTCACGTGCTCAACAACCGCATGAATCTCGGATTCAGAGACCCACGCACCCTGCACACGCATCGGCTTCGAGGCACCCATTGGCAGGAAGAGCGCATCGCCCTGACCGATCAGTTTTTCAGCGCCTGGTTGATCCAGCACCACACGCGAATCCGTGACCGATGATGTCGCAAACGCCATACGCGAAGGAACGTTCGCCTTAATCAGACCGGTTACCACGTCAACCGAAGGACGCTGAGTTGCAAGCACCAGGTGAATACCAGCTGCACGCGCCAACTGCGTAATACGAACAATCGCCTCTTCAACGTCACGCGGGGCAACCATCATCAAATCGGCAAGCTCGTCCACGATAACCAACAGGTACGGGTACTCGTGAATTTTTCGTTTACTCCCCGGCTCAGGCTGAATCTTACCCTCGCGTACGGCCTTGTTGAAATCGTCCACATGCTTAAACCCGTAATGCGCCAGGTCGTCATAGCGTGCATCCATTTCACGTACTACCCATTGAAGCGCCTCCGCTGCCTTCTTCGGGTTAGTAATAATAGGCGTAATCAGGTGTGGAATTCCCTCATAGGCGGTAAGCTCCACGCGTTTGGGGTCCACCATCACTAAACGCACCTGATCAGGTGTAGAACGCATAAGAATCGAGGTGATCATCGAGTTCACGAACGAAGACTTACCGGCGCCGGTTGCACCCGCAACCAGCATATGCGGCATTTTCGCCAGGTTCGCAAGCACAAAACCTCCCTCGACATCTTTGCCCACGCCCATAACCATCGGATGCGGGTTCGAGTGAGCCTGCGGGGACCGTAAGACATCGCCCAGAGATACCGTCTCGCGGTCAGTATTTGGAATCTCAATACCGATCGCCGATTTACCGGGAATAGGCGATAGTATACGCACATCCGGGCTGGCGACTGCATAGGCGATATTCTTACTCAGCGCGGTCACACGTTCAACCTTCGTCCCGGCACCCAGCTCGATCTCGTAGCGGGTCACGGTCGGACCGCGCGAGAATCCGGTGACAACCGCATCAACCTTAAACTGCTCTAAAACGTTGGTCAGTGCTTCGACCACGTGTTCGTTCACTTCGGATGATTCCTTAGCAGGGGGACCCGCCACCAGCATCTGTTCTGCGGGCAGGTTATAAGTGCCCTGCGAAGACTCGACGGATTGTTCGGGGCGGGCCTGCTCGGTATGCGCGGTGCGCGTGTTGTTTTGCAGGGGTCGTGACGCCCCCGTACCGGCAGCCGCTGTTCCGCTGACCGTAGCTTGCGGCTTCGTCTGCGGCATGCGGGATGCACCACTACTTTGCTGCGGTTTAGCCGATGTACCTTGCTGCTGCACTGCTTCCGGCTGTGACTGTTGAGGAGGCTGCGTCTGAGGGCTTGCTATCTGCTTTGTCGCAACGCTCTGCTCGGATGCGGCGGGCACAACCGACTGAACCGATGTGTCATCAAAAGCCTCTACATCAAAGAGTGCATCTGGTGCCACACGACCGTGTTCAACGGCGGCACGCTGAGCCTGAGCCAGGCGTGCCGAGGGCGCGTCCGAAGCCTCATGATCGAACACGGTGTTCTCGGTGCGGCGTTTGGGCAGGCGGCTCAACCTACCCTGAGACGATGCCGAAGAATGCGGCGCTGGGGCATCCGCAGAGGTTGCGGAAAACTCTTCATGAGTATTAACCACGGGGCTGGCGAATGCCTCATCGCCAACGTATTCATCCAATCCCTGATCGGCCTGTTGGGAACGGCCGAATCCGAACCACCGCTTAATTGACCCGAAGATACCGCCGCGAGGCGTACGGCGTTCTTCCTCATCACCGTAAAGATAGCTACGATCATGTTCCGAGGCACTCAAATCGACTGTCTGAGTCGCTGCCGTGGAATCCGCATCATAGCCGTCCTGCGGGTATGCGATGGTTGGGTCGTCATCGGTGGAGGCAACCGGCTTTTCGCCCAAGGCCATACGAACGAGATGTGTAAGTCGCGGAATAACCTGACGCACCGGAGTAGCCGTCAATACCATGAGCCCCATGACGAAGAGAGCCAGAATAACGAGCCACTGCACAAATACTATGCGTTGCATGAGAGGTCCAAGAAGTGCACCAATGGCGCCACCCCCGGCCCATACGGCCTCAAAACCGCCCGAAAAACTGGGGTATCCGGCGTTCATCGCGAAGAAAAGCGACGCTGCAATAAGGATGAGCAGCAGGCCGAGCGAGACTCGATTGGTGCGGCGAACATCATCCGGCGTACGGAAAACGCACCATGCCAAGATAAAGCTCAGAATCGGTACCAAAATAGCACCCTGACCGAAAACGCCGCCCAGCATGGTGTGCCATGCCGAGATTGGGGCATGGATAATGACCGGTGCAGACATGACGCGCCAGCTATACCATTCGACCCCAGCCGTAATAATGCCGAAAAGCAGAATGAAGAGCGCTCCACCATCGCGGCGTGCCTGTGGATCTAAATCTGTGCGATGCACCCCAAGAGCACGCACAGCGCCGCCCACCGTGTGGGCGATGCCTAACCACACTTTCGCAATAGCATTTGCTACGGGGTTGGTTTCGGGGGTGTTCGCGCGCTTAGACGTGCCTCGGGAGCCGCGTGCCGAGGTTTTCTTGGCTGATCCGGTTTTGCTTTTACGCCCTTGATTACTCCGTGAAGCCATATTTACTAGGTTAGCAACCTTCCATGTGCTTGGGGCTAGATGCCGTCATTCTCTCGCGACCGATGCAATCGGGGCAAGAACGTGATACGCATCCATAGTATTCATATGCTACCGTACACGGGAACGGAGCCGACCGCTCAAGCAGCTATCGGCCCCGTTTGTCGTGTATTGTGCGGGGTGCGTTCGCACAGAGCGTGCCCGCACCGCCTTTCGCCGTGGGCTATGCGCTCGCTACACCGTCGGCTTAGGCTCCTCATCCGTTTTAGTCTCAACGACCACCGGGACGATCATGGGCTTACGGCGCAGGCGGCGGGAGATCCATGCACCAATGGTACGGCGCACAATCTGCTGAAGCTGCTGTACCGTATGCACCTTCTCGGGCGCGCGGTGAAGCGCATCCTCAAGGGCGGCGGTAATTTTGGGGGTGATCTCGTCGAAGACCGAATCGTCTTCGGCGATACCGCGGGCATGAATATCTGGCCCGGTTACCACACGTTTGGTAGCACGATCGATCACCGTCACGATAGAGACGAATCCTTCTTCGCCCAGAACGCGGCGTGCCTTAAGATCGTCCTCAGTCACCGAACCGACAGAACGTCCATCCACGTACAGGTATTCGCAGGGAACTTCGCCAACGATCTTCGCTACGCCATCTTTGAGATCCACAACGGTACCGGATTCGCACAGGAGCACGCCTTCTTCGGGAACACCTGTCTCTTTCGCCAGTTCCCCGTTAGCAATCAGGTGACGAACCTCGCCGTGAACAGGCATCACGTTCTTCGGTTCCAGAATGTTGTAGCAGTACAGCAGCTCTCCCGCCGCCGCGTGACCGGAAACGTGAACCTTTGCGTTACCCTTATGCACAACAGTCACGCCAAGTTTCATCAGGGCGTTAATAATGCGGTACACGCTGGTTTCGTTACCCGGAATTAGCGAAGAAGCCAACACGACGGTGTCGCCCGGTTCAAGCTGAACCTTGTGATCGCCATTAGCCATACGCGACAAAGCTGCCATCGGCTCGCCCTGCGAACCGGTACACATGAGTACAAGCTCATCGGGGCGGTATTCATCGACCTTCTTCAAATCTACAAGAACGCCCTCAGGTACCTTGAGGTAACCCAGTTTCTCAGCGATGGTCATATTGCGCACCATGGAGCGTCCGACCAGCACAACTTTGCGCCCGCGCTCGACTGCGGCATCGAGCACCTGCTGCACGCGGTGAACGTGTGAGGAGAACGAGGCCACGATAATACGACCGGGCGCATCGCGGAATACGCTCGATATAACAGGTCCGATATTTTTTTCGGTGGGTGTAAACCCGGGAACCTCTGCGTTTGTGGAGTCAGGCAGGAATAGATCCACACCTTCGTCGCCCAGACGCGAGAAGTGACGCAGGTCGGTGATGCGCCCATCCAGTGGAAGCTGATCCATCTTAAAGTCGCCGGTGTGTAGCACAGTTCCTGCAGCGGTTCGGATAAATACGGCGAGTGCATCCGGAATAGAGTGGTTAACCGCGATGAACTCGCATTCAAAAGGACCAAATTTTTCGATCTGGTGTTCCTTTACGGTGAGCGTATAAGGCTTGATGCGATGCTCGGCAAGCTTCGCTTCTACCAGCGCGAGAGTGAGTTCGGAACCGATGAGGGGAATATCGGGACGTTTCTTAAGCAGATAAGGTACCGCCCCAATGTGGTCTTCGTGCCCGTGAGTGAGAACCATGGCGACTACATCATCCAGGCGATCGACCACATAGCTGAAGTCGGGCAGGATTAGGTCTACACCGGGCTGGGACTCTTCAGGGAAGAGCACACCGCAGTCTACAATCAGCAGTTTGCCGTTGATTTCGTAGACGGTCATATTTCGACCGACTTCACCCAGACCACCGAGAGGCACCACGCGCAGGGTGTCTTTCTGCAGTTTGGGAGGCGCCGGCAGATCATTTTCAAAAACGCTCATGCGTATCTCCTTATTTTCTATGATTCTATTTTTCGTGTCGTCTAAGGGCGCACCCGCTGTGAGTATCAAACTCCGAAGCGTATCGGGCTGCTTCGCGGGTGCTGCTCATGCGGCTTGAGAGGCTGAGAGTCCGTTCGCCAAAGGTCATGGACGCATCTCGCCTCTAGAGGAGGGGTCCACGCCTTCACGTTCCGCTTCTGCACGGAAAGCGGACCCGCGTGATCTTCTCGCTACATACGAGTCACGCTGGGTCCGCCCGAAACTAGCCGCAGAAAGTCTTATGCGTTTTTAAGAGTCTGCGCGATAGTGGAGGAAAGCAGATCCGCTCGGATAGCCTCCGCCACCTCGGGTTCGGAAAGTACATGAGGCAGGCGTACAACAGGTGTGCCAAGAACGCCTTGCCAAGCCAGGATTTCTTTGGCAGCAACGGCTCCGGGGGCTCGTCCCATGGTGGCGTTCACAATGGGCACGAGCTGCAGGTTAATGCGCTGCGCACTCACAAGATCCTGCGCTACAACGGCATCGATAAACTCACGGAAGAGCATGGGTGCCACATGCGCGGTAACTGAAACTAAGCCTACGGCTCCTACTGCCATCCAAGGCAGAGTCAAACCATCATCACCACTGTAGTAATGCAAATCTGTGGTTGCCATAACGTCGGTTGCGGCGCCAAAGTCAGCCTTCGCATCCTTAACAGCAACAATATTATCAAGTTCTGCCAGCCGACGGTAGGTGTCGGGGGCAATCGGGATGCTGGCACGCCCCGGAATATCGTAGAGCATGATGGGTGTACTGGTGGCTTTTGCTACGGTGCTAAAATGCGCGTAAACGCCATGCTGAGTGGGCTTGTTATAGTAGGGAGTCACTACAAGCAAACCGTCAACACCAACCTTTTCGGCGCGACGGGCAAGCTCAATGGTATGCGCGGTGTCGTTCGAGCCCACGCCAGCAACAATAGAGGCACGGTCTCCTACAGCTTCTTTGACGATGGCGAAAACTCGCTCGTTCTCATCATCGGTCATGGTCGAGTATTCTCCTGTGGTGCCACAGACAATCAACCCGTCATGACCATTGTTAATGAGGTATTCCGCCAGGTGTGCAACCTGTTTTTCATCCACAGATCCGTCTTGAGCGAAGGGCGTTACCATCGCCGTGAGCAGACGCCCAAAGGGCGGGTTTACAAAAGTACCGGGGTTCATCACGTTCTCAGCCATACACCCCAGAGTACTATCTTAAGCTATTCTTACGCTACATTAATTTTGCTTCTGTCCCGAAAAATTTTCACTTTTTATGGAATTCTGCGTTCTTGAGCTCAAAACGCAACTTCAAGCACTCCTCATGAACACGCATGGACTACCCTAACAGCCACGCTATTTCAGGTCGGTCACACCACGACCGCGGCGTAGAGAAATCGCATTTCGCATAGCGGCGCGGGCACGTTTACGTTCACCGCAGACATCGTACATGCACGAGAGATTAAACCAGGCTTCCCAGCTGTCCGGATGTGCTTCGAGAACATCGGCAAATTTTTCAAGTTCTACTGAAGCGGCCTCACGATCAACCCTTCCGGAAGGACTTCGTGGCAGCGTATCTTCGGGAAGTTTACCCTGGGCATCAAGCTCCTGAGCCATTCGCTGTATACACGCACCAAATATCACCTCGCGCACAAGCGCCCATGCACCCACTGCGGGCAAAAGCAATAGTCCTGCCCCGAGCAGAATACCTGCGATATTCCCCGACGCAATGAGCACGACCCCACGCTGTGCCGTAAACAGCAGGTACAGCCCCAAGAGCGCCACTGTGAGCGCCGCAAAGATTTTACCTTTACCGCCCGCATCCACCAGCATAAATACTCCGCTAAAAATCAGCACGCCCAGTATTGACGCACGAATACCCAGCGACAGAGGCAGCAGAAGCACGGTACAGACTAATAAGAGACAGGCAATCGCAACCCATAATCTCAGCGATGTCAGCCATGAGGCGCCCCGCACGGGTTTTACCGTTTCTTGTTCAGAGGTCATTGGAGTCGGTATCCGCACGATCTACAGATCCATATACTTATCGAGTCCAACGCTCAGCCCCGGATGAGCCGCGACCCGCCGAACGCCCAAAAGCACTCCGGGCATGAAGGATGCGCGGTCGAAAGAATCGTGGCGGATTGTCAAAAGCTGTCCGGGGTCGCCCAGCAGAATTTCCTGATGCGCAACCATGCCGCGAAGCCGCACCGCATGCACATTAATACCCTCAACTTTACCGCCGCGAGACCCCAGAGGATCGCTCTCGGTAGCATCCGGACTGGTTCCAAGCCCAGCTTCCTCTCGCGCAGCCGCAACCCGGCGTGCTGTGTGAGCGGCTGTTCCCGAGGGGGCATCGACCTTATTGGGGTGGTGAATCTCGATAATCTCAACCGATTCAAAATACGGTGCCGCCTTAGCCGCAAATTCCGTCGCCAAAATGGATCCCAACGCAAAATTCGGTGCAATCAGCACACCCATCTGCGGGTACTCATCAAGAAGCTCACGCAAGGATTCCACACGTTCTTCAGTCCAGCCGGTAGTACCCACAACAGCATGCACTCCATGCTCTACGGCAAAACGGACGTTCGTCTCGGTAGCGGTCGGCACGGTCAAATCAACCATAATCTCAGCATTGGTTTCAACGAGCTTTTCGAGAGAGTCTTCACGTCCTAAAGCGGCAACTAATTCAAGATCGGGGGCATCGGTAATAGCTTTGACCGCTTCCGATCCCATACGCCCCGATGCTCCGAGAACCGCCACCCGCCGTATTTTAGTCTGCGTTGCTTCTACCATTCTGTTGCCTCCAAAAATTACGAATAGCTCAGTTATCTCTACCCTATTATCGCATGTGGCGTACAGCACGAATCGAGACACTATGTTGCTTATGTACTACGCCCCATCAACGCTCAAGCACCAGCACAACACCCTTATAGATACCAAAATATCTGGTAACCGCTTTTCTTAAATTTCACAAAACTTCCCGCTGACTCCAAACGTCTCTATCTAACAAATAAACTTTTATACTAGTAAACAGTATTTTTCTTCACTCTTTCATCACCCCGGAGTAACAACACATCATGAAGCAACTTTTTCCGTCTGCGGTCAGTCCCCATGAGGCTAACCGCTCTTTTATGTTGCCCGGGCTTGACGGCCTGCGAGCTATCGCCGTACTCCTGGTAATTGTGTACCATCTCTGGCCTACTGCGGTGCCGGGCGGTATGATCGGGGTCGATATTTTCTTCGTCATCTCGGGATATTTGATTACCGCTCTCTTACTCCGTGAAGGGGCGATAACCGGGCGCATTAACCTGTTCCTTTTCTGGAAGCGCCGCGCTCGCAGGCTCCTTCCTGCGATCGCACTACTCATTTTAGTAACCGGACCCATCGCACTAGCAGTAGGCGGCGATATACAGGTCAATCTGGGCAGACAACTTACTGGCGCAGGCACATTCTCATCTAACTGGCTCTCTATTTTCAGCGGTAACGACTATTTTGCTCAGACTTCTCCCGAACTTTTCACGAACTTTTGGTCGCTTGCCGTTGAAGAGCAGTTCTACCTGTTCTGGCCTCTTCTCCTGGTGGCGGCGGGTGTTATCCTCGGCAGACGGTGGAGACGATTCAGCCTCATTATCTTTATAGCTATCATTGCATCCTTAACAAGCGGCACGGTTATGTTGGCGTTTGGAGCGCCCATCAGCCGTATTTATTACGGTACCGATACCCATGTTTACGGTCTGCTTCTAGGTGTTTTACTAGCTTTTTCGATCCCGTGGTCGCTCTATCCACCTCGTGATAAACACGTTATATATCGAGTGGCGCAACCCTTTGGAGCGGTGACTTTCCTGCGTGTAATTCTCAGCTGGCTCTGCTTGGTTGCTCTCATTTCGCTTGCTCTTCTTATGCCTGAGAAGGCGCCGGGCACTATCCCCTGGGGGCTCCTCGGCGCTTCGCTGCTGACTCTTGGAGTTATTCAAGGAATCCTGCCGGATATGCTCGCCGGGGCATCGTCTCTATTACGTTCGGTGTTATCTTTCGGTCCCCTCACCTGGATTGGGCAGAGATCCTACGGACTTTACCTCTGGCACTGGCCGCTTGCCGTTATGGCGCATTATCTTCTGGGTGTGGATCGTTCACCGCTGTGGAACGTTGTCGTTCTGCTGGTTACCGTCATTATTGCTGAGCTTTCTTATCGTTACCTTGAAACTCCAGTACGGCGATATGGTTTCCGTAGCTCGTTCGCACAATTTTTTGGAAGCATTCGTTACGGCAGGTATCGTGCTCTACCCGTTATTGCTTTAGTCCTTGTGATGGGCGCAGGCTCAGCGACTGCCGTCGCGGTACGAACTGCTCCTGATCAAACTAGTGCACAACGCGCCGTTGAAGAAGGCAAAAAGCGCGCCCAGGAACGTTTAAAAGCGCGTGAGGAACAACGAGCACATGCGAGCGCCTCGCCAACAGCAAGTGCGGCAGCAGCGACCCCTAGCTCTGCAGCCCCGGCGGTGCCGGATGAATATCCGCAGGTGAATTCTGCTGATGTAACCGTGATCGGCGATTCTGTAGTGCTTTCTGCAGAGCCCGATATTTATGATGCGATGCCGGACGCCACGATCGACGCGGCAGAGGGACGCACCATTGTTCAGGCGTTGCCCATGGTCAAATCCTGGTCATCGCAGGGAAAAATTGGGAAAGTTTTAGTACTCTCGGTAACCGCTAACTCGACGCTGATGCCCGGTCAGCTTGAAGAGGTTTTGCGGGCGCTTCCGGCAGACACGAAGTTGGTGCTCGCAACGGGGTACGGTCCGCGAACCCTCACCTGGATTGATTCTTCAAATAATCTGATTCGTGAGTTTGCGCAGAAAAATTCTTCCCGCGTCTATATTGCAGACTGGAACGGTGCAATAACGCAGGCGGTGCGGAGCGATCCTGGTCTGATGACTTCGGACGGCGTGCATCCGGAGGTTAAGGGGCAGATGCTCTACGCCCGTATTCTGACGGAGGCGGTTGCTCGGGCACAAAGTTAGGAGGGAATCGTATGTATAGTGTATTGGTTCGTTTTTAAACCTTTTGAATCCACATGCCCCAAACCACAGGTCAAGAGAATCAAACCGTTTTGATACTGGCAGGTTGGAGGAAGGAGTTTTGAAAGTAATTGAACCTTTCAAGAACTTCACGTACCTGGAGTAGCATCATGTGTACGTCTGCATGACCTGCTAAATCTATTCCACATCGTCAAGACGTCTTTGGGATCCAGCTTTGCTTGCTTAGTACATTAGTACAACAAAGTAATACTCCCCTGCATATCAGCAAAAGCCTTCCTATCGGCAGGTTTCCACGAATTGCAGCGAAACAAAATGCTGTTTTCACAGCGCTCAACTAGCATTCCGCTATCACCGGTGAAAGACTCTAGTTGCTTTACATCCGTAAGTCCCCGAGGACCAGCTAAATACTCGTTGTACACAAGGATTGATGATTCTTGAGTGGCACCGTGAATAGGTATTCGGGCGTAATTCTCGTCGCCCTGTGTCGGGTTCACATCACCATGAACCAACCTGATTCTCTCCGATAGCTTTCCGTCTGGATGGGTAAACTTACAGCCATAGGCATTTAATCGTAAAGCTACCTCTCCAGCCGGATGCGGTGACGTGAACCGTATTTCCAGCTCTTTCGGGACATCCGTGATATCAATCGCTCCGAAAATCTGCAGCCCCTCCCACTCAAAATAGAACTCCTTGATGGTTAGGCTGCCAGAAATTCCAGGAGGTCTTGAACGAAAAGCTCCGGCTCCTCCAGAGCCGCAAAGTGCCCGCCGCGCTCAGGATGTGTAAACCTGACAACATTGAAAAACCGTTCCGCATATTCGCGTGGAGGATTACTGATATCGTTCAGACCCCAAAAAATCGTTTAACAAGACCTCTCTTTTGACTATCGGAGCTAACTGTACCTTCCTGATTTCCCCCTTTTATACCTTCGGCAGAATACTGAACAAGATATGGAGTGCCATATATAATGCGCGTAACCCGAGAGTCTTCACAATTATCAGGATTCTCCATCAAGGATTTATATGGCTTAGTATCTGATTCTGGTTTATCTTCAACACGCAAAACCTGAAATACTGCTTCACGATGTCTGGGCCTAAATACTGAACCAGCTTGTCCTGGCGTAATTTTATCTTTATCTTTAATCTGATAACCAATAATATTTTTATGCATATCAAAATTATTTTCCAAGGTTTCCTCAGGCCCAGTTAGATATGTTGAAAGTGCTGTAGCATAAAATTCTTCAAATATATTTTCTGTTCCAGATCCAGAACGAACCACAACCGTCTTCTTATCTTCCCGAAAATCACGATGTTGCTCTTGAGGTGTACCTGATAAAACAACCCATGTATGCTCCTGTGGCGCATGCTCAAACTGGTATACCCACACCACAATAGTCGGAGCTTCAGATAGTGGAACATGCCTAAAATCATCATGTTTTTTAAAGGAATGCATCATATTTCCTGATATACCATAAGTATTATGCTCACTAATGTTATTTCGTGGGTTAAAATTGTTATTCGCCTCATCAATAAGTTTTTGTAATTCATCCATACCTCTAATTTTAACATCTCCAAGATTGGGAGTTGATTTTAATGCTTCATTCCAAGAGAAACTTCTTTCATAACTAAATTCACCACGTGGTAAAAAGGGAACGTCGGGAGTTTTACCACTAAAACCTAATTTAGAAGACCTACCTATCTTAGAATTTGTGCTATCTGAATTTTTAAAATTCTTCCTTATCAGCTGTTTACCACCTCGAGCGTCTATAATATTTTTAATTTTACGTAAACCAAAGTACTCTTCACGCGTAGGATCATATTCAATCATAATAGAATCTCAAGCTCCTTAAAATATAGATTATTAACTCTACGATAACATATTTCCACATGTAGGGACTCATAGAACAAATCCCGCAGGGACATAGACGTTTTCGTCATCAGACACGAGAACATCTACGCACTGCGGGGTTTGCGAGAATAATAAAGGACGTTAGCGCACAATCGTAGTGATCATCTGCTGTTGCCCCAGATACCTGGCAAGGTCGTGTACATCGTCAAGGGTAACCGCACGAATTTTTTCCAATAGCTCATCGGTGCTCGTGAATTTCCCTGAGTCCAGCTCGGCACGCCCCAGTCGGGACATCCGAGAACCCGAGTCCTCACTGCCCAAAACAGTTGAACCGGCCAGCTGCCCGCGTACTTTACTGAGTTCTTCCTCAGTAATTCCTGCGGACACCAACTTATCAAACTCATACTGCAAGAGTTCACACACCTGCTCGGTTTTAGCAGGCAAGCACCCTGCGTACATGCCGAAATATCCCGCATCGGAGTAGGCACCCGAGAACGCAAACGTACTGTACGCCAGCCCGCGTTTTTCGCGAATCTCCTGGAAAAGCCGCGAAGACATGCCCGACCCAAAAGCACTCGACAGCACACTCATCGCGTAGCGGCGCTCATCCCCAGCAATAATACTCGGGCACCCCATCACAATATTGGTCTGTTCAAAGCCCTTCTGCACCTCGTGCAGCTCGGAAAACGGGACAATACTGCTCTCCGTGCGCACACGGCGCGGTACCGGAGCCACACCCTCAAGAAGGTTCCAGCCGTAGCGGGTGAGCGCATCCAACACAAGGTTTACGATGTGCGAGTGCTCCAGCGATCCAGCCGCCGAGATGACGAGGCGATCCGGCGTGTAATACTGCTTGTAATGTTCCCACACAGCATCCCGCGGGACCTGCATAATCTCCTGCGGAGTACCACCGATCGGGCGACCCAGCGGGTTCTGGCCCATAAGCTGTTCTACAAAATTCTCGAAGGCAACGTCCGTAGGATCATCCTGGTCCATGGCAATCTCTTCCAGAATTACCCCGCGCTCCTGCTCCAGATGCTCTGGATCGAGCAAAGCGTTACTCACCATATCAGCCAGGACATCAACCGCCATCGGGGCATCATCGTCAAGTACACGCGCATAATAGCAGGTATGTTCCTTCGCGGTGAGGGCGTTTGATTCGCCTCCCACCGCATCGAATGCCTGGGCAATATCAAAAGCAGTTCGAGACGGAGTTCCTTTAAAGAGCAGATGCTCCAAAAAGTGGGTAGACCCCAACATACCGGGTGCTTCATCCCGGGAGCCGACCCCCACCCAGGATCCGAGGGAAACGCCGCGGGTGCCAGGCATCCGCTCCGTTATCACCCGAACACCACCGGGCAAAATCGATCGGCGAACTTCATTACCATTTACGCCCTCGTAAACCAGGCGACCGCGTTCATAGTCGAGCTCAGCGGTAATCTCATCGCGCGCAACGGGAAGAGAAATAGGCATTAGTGAATAGTCCTTAGCAAACCAAATATATATAGCGAGCCGTATAAGTCAGAGTAAACGCCAGCCCATCATGAGAACAACCTTCAGGAGTCTCAGGACGAGCTGGCGCTGCTTATCCGACAGAAAAACCAGCAAGTTCCTTAGTCAAGGTGCGGTTTATATCGGGGAGAGTTTCTACTCGGCATCCTCAGCATCAATCACCGGGGAGAGCGAAAGCTTGCCGCGATCGTCAATCTTAGTGATCTCAACCTGCACCTTCTGCCCCACCGAAACGACGTCTTCGGCATCCACCACACGCTTACCACCGTTGAGCTTGCGCATCTCAGAAATATGAAGCAGACCGTCCTTACCGGGGGTAAGCGAAATGAACGCACCGAAATCGGTCACCTTCACAACGGTACCCAGGTAGCGCTCGCCGACCTCGGGAACCTGCGGGTTCGCGATCGCGTTGATAGCGGTGCGTGCAGCCTCAGCCGAAGGACCGTCGGTTGCACCGATAAAGACAGTACCATCGTCTTCAATCGAAATATCGGCACCGGTATCTTCCTGAATCTGGTTAATCATCTTGCCCTTCGGGCCGATAACCTCGCCAATCTTAGCGACCGGAACCTTCACCGAGATGATGCGCGGCGCAAATTCGCTCATCTCATCGGGGGCATCAATAGCTGCGGTGATCACATCCAGAATGTGCAGACGAGCCTCACGTGCCTGGGTCAGTGCGCCTGCCAGCACAGATGCAGGAATGCCGTCGAGCTTGGTGTCCAGCTGAATAGCAGTCACGAACTCGCTGGTACCGGCAACCTTGAAGTCCATATCGCCTAGGGCATCTTCGGCGCCTAGAATATCGGTCAGTGCGGCGTAACGAGTTTCGCCATCAACCTCATCAGAGACAAGACCCATTGCGATACCTGCAACGGGCGCGCGCAGAGGCACACCGGCATTGAGCAGCGACAGGGTCGAAGCGCAGACCGACCCCATCGACGTGGAGCCGTTCGAGCCCAGAGCCTCAGAGACCTGGCGGATCGCGTAGGGGAATTCCTCGCGTGAGGGCAGCACTGGGGTAAGCGCACGTTCCGCAAGTGCACCGTGGCCGATTTCGCGGCGCTTGGGCGAGCCAACACGGCCGGTCTCGCCGGTAGAGTACGGCGGGAAGTTGTAGTGGTGAATGTAACGCTTGGACGTGACCGGGTACAGCGAATCGAGCTGCTGTTCCAGCTTGAGCATATTCAAGGTGGTCACGCCCATAATCTGGGTTTCGCCACGCTCAAAAATTGCCGAACCGTGCACGCGCGGCAGTACTTCAACCTCGGCGGTCAGCTGGCGAATATCGGTGAGTCCGCGACCATCAATGCGCACCTGTTCGGTGAGGATGCGCTGGCGCACGGTGTGCTTGGTAAGAGCCGCAAACGCCACTGAAACTTCATTAGCGCGCTCCTCAAACTCTTTACCTTCCCCGGTGAGGGCTTCCATCAGCTCGGCTTCAAGCTCTGCGGCAGCGGCTTCACGGTCCTGTTTACCCGCGATGGAGTAAACTTCCACGAGGCGCTCGCCCGCGAAGTCCTTCACGGCGGCGTCAACGTCTTCACCATGCCCGCCGAAGTAGGGAAGCTCCAGATCGGGTTTACCGGCACGCTCAACAAGATCAGCCTGCGCCTTGCACAGAGCAGCAATAAAGGGCTTCGCAGCCTCCAAACCTTCGGCTACGATCTCTTCGGTGGGGGCAGCGTGTCCGTCTTCCTTAATAAGCTTCCAAGAATTATCGGTTGCCTCTGCCTCTACCATCATGATCGCAACGTCTTCGCTGCCATCGGCCTTAGTCACGATGCGACCGGCCACAGCCATATCGAATACGGCGTTTTCCAGCTGAGAGTATTTGGGGAAGCACACCCACTGCCCATCAATAAGGGCCATACGCACACCACCGATAGGCCCGCTAAAGGGCGCACCTGATAACGCGGTTGATGCGGATGCTGCGTTAATCGCAAAGGTATTGTAAATTTCGTCTGGCTCGATGGTCAGAACGGTGACGACAACCTGCACTTCGTTACGAATACCCTTGGTAAAAGCGGGGCGCAGCGGACGGTCGATTAGACGTGCCGCAAGAATCGCCTCGGTCGGGGGTCGCCCCTCGCGGCGGAAGAACGAACCGGGAATTTTACCGGCGGCGTACATGCGCTCTTCAACGTCTACGGTCAGCGGGAAGAAGTCAAAGCCCTCGCGGGGAGATTTACCAATTGCGGTTGCTGAAAGCAGCGTTGTTTCGTCATCAATCGTGACGAGTACGGATCCTGCCGCTTGCTTGGCGAGACGGCCAGTTTCAAAACGTACATGGCGTTTGCCATGAATACCATTGTCAATTTCTACTTCAGAGAATTGGATTTCGGGACCTTCCACGATTCCTTCTTTCTGTGTTCGTATGCCCGTCGCCATTTCCACCCAATCTATCGGCCTTCGATAGGAAACCACGGACGTCGTACCCTGAACCTCTGTTGTACACAGGAGTATTCCGTAATTCGCTACCGAGGACCGCACCGGGGCGTGCCTGGAACGAGCACTTTTTATAAACTGTTTATCTGAAAAATGGACGGGTTTCCGTACATGATAACGCGGGCGCATCCCCCGCCGTGCGACGGAGGATGCGCCCGCTTAGCGTTACCTGCAAGGTACGAAAACCTTAGCGACGCAGACCAAGACGCTCAATGAGCGAACGGTAGCGTTCAATATCAATATCCTTGAGGTAGCCTAGCATATTGCGACGACGACCCACGAGGATCATCAGACCACGACGGGAGTGGTGATCGTGCTTGTGGAACTTCAAGTGCTCAGTCAGGTCGGAGATTCGACGAGACAGAACTGCAATCTGCACCTCGGGAGAACCAGTGTCACCCTCGTGAGTTGCGTATTCCTTGATGATTTCCTGCTTGATAGCGGGATCCAATGCCACTGTATAACTCCTAGAGTTAGTGCCGCGTAGCTGCCCGCACGACCGTATGTCGCCGGGGTTTTGGGCGTATGCCCCTCACGTCTTCTGCCGCGGACCGCAGACACGCGTTTAACACATTCTACGCTACTTTTACGGATTTTGAAAGATTACCGCCGCAGCACATTCCGTATTTAGGCCTAGCATTTCCACCTGCAATACCGCATTTATCCATCCTGAACATCAGATGCGATCGCCAGTTTTGCGTTCTTTGCCAACCGTGGCGCTACCGCTAGGCGATAGTACGCGAGAAGGAAAACACACCATATAGCGCCAACAACAAGAGCCAAACGAGTGTCATCGAAGAATCCGAAGAGCACGACGATGAACGCCATAAACGCAAGCGTTATATAGCTGACGACAAGAGGAAGCCGCACGGGCTGCACTTCGTCTTCGTATCCCCCACGTTTATAGGCGATGTGCGCCAGCAGAATCATAACCCACACGAAAACGGTCGCGAATGTTGCCAGCGAAGCGACTACTTCAAAAGCATTCTCGAACGCGATATTCACGATCACGCCCACCGCCATAACCACGATCATCAGAAGAGTCGTCATCCAGGGCGCACCGTTTTTTGCAACCTTGCCGAATGATTTCGGGGCCAGCCCCTGCTTTGCCAGCCCGTACATCATACGCCCAGCACCGTAAACATCGGCATTCATCGCAGACACGGCAGCGGTAATAATAACCACGTTGAGGATTGATCCTGCCGCCGGAATTCCCAGGTTCTCGAAGATCTGCACAAAAGGCGAGTTCTCTTTAGTGACAGAGTACCAAGGGTAGAGCGACATAATGACGGAGAGAGTCAGCACATAGAAGATCAGAATGCGGAACGGCACAGTACGAATAGCCTTAGGAATCGACGTGCGTGGGTTTTCCGCCTCCCCCGCCGCAATACCGATATTCTCAATACCGCCAAAGGCAAACATCACCACGGTAAAACATGCCAGGAAACCAGTAAACCCTTCGGGCATAAAACCACCATCAAGCGCCCACAAGTTTGTGACGGACGGCTTCACCGAGGTGTGTGCCTGCACACCAACGAAAAGCAGAATAATTCCGCCCACAATCATGGCGATAATAGCGCTTACCTTGACAATAGTGAACCAAAATTCTGTCTCGCCAAAGGCTTTCACCTTGGCAAGGTTAATGGCGAGCAAAATGAGCAGCACCGATACGATCCAGATCCACGAGGGCGACTGGGGGAACCAGAATTTCATATATACTGCAAATGCTGTCACATCCGCGATGGCAACGAGCGCCATTTCCAGAGCATAGCTCCAGCCGGTGACGAACCCAGCCCAAGATCCCAGATACCGGGTTGCGTATTCCGAGAATGCGCCAGATACGGGGTGTGCCAGTGCAAGCTCCCCCATAGCGCGCATCACCATGAAAACGGCAGCTCCGCCAATCACATAGGCGAGTAGTACAGCGGGGCCCGCCAGTTGAATAGCGGAGGCGGAGCCGTAAAAGAGTCCGGTGCCGATTGCCGAGCCAAGCGCAATGAACATGATGTGACGCAGGGAGAGTCCGCGCGATAGCTGGGGCGCATCCTCGGTGGAGATAGCGCCATTTGCGGTAGTTGCCGCAGAGTTAGCGTTATTCTTCATTTTTCCTCACCTCGCGGGTTAGCGGTGTAACCTCTTGAAAATCTTGTGTTCTGGTTGATTCTGCGGTGTGGCTTTTGTTGCCGTATGCCGTGCACCTCCCCCATCGAGGTTGTGGGATGCGCCCAGCGTACTCCCCGTGCATCCTTGCGATTTCTTAGTTGCAGTGAACCGTAACGCAAAAAGACGGCGGGTTTGGCAACGATAGCCAACCCGCCGTCTTGTTGAAGACTATTTCTGTTTACGCTTACGTCCTACGATGAGCGACAACAGAGCGGTTACGCCAGTCACGGTATAGACTGCCGGCCACGCGCCAATTTTCTTGGCGAGTGGATGGGAGTAACCGAAGGCAGAAAGGTAAACGCCGGTGAGGAACGTAGCACGCCCAACTCCAGCTTTACGCTTCCAGTTCTTGAAAGCAATAAAACCCGCAAGACCCAGCACGGCACCACCAAGAGGCCGTTTGCCGGTTGTAGATGCGACCTTGTAACCGCCAAGAAGACCAGCCGCAGAGGCTAAGGTCGGGCAGATTTTCATGGTGCTCTCCTGAGTCACGAGTACGTTATTGCTGTGTTAACCATACGCTATGACGGCTTAAATGTGAATTCTCTCGGAATTTTTCTTGTAATGAGTGTTTCTGTGCAACCGTCTGAGCACTTGGGGCCTGAAGCATCATGGTCTTCTTAAGCAGATCCGTCCACTTAGTCTTCAAGGTTCAACTCAAGAGCGGGTAATTCCTGCTGTGTCCAGAGCTCAGCGGCAATCTGCAGCGCATATCGTGCCGAGCGGGGAGCCACCACATCGATCGAAAGATGAAATTCCTGATCTGCTGCTGGGCCGCATAAATCAGAGATGCAGCGTACCGCCATAAAAGACACATCATAGTTACTGCAGATCTGCGCGATCGCTGTGGTCTCCATATCGGTGCTGAGTGCCGTATCGAAGGCCTCTCGGGTGTCCTTCACGTTGTACTCAGTCACGAATGAGTTACCCGCAAGCATCCGCCCTTGGTGCACCGCCCAGGAACTTTCCTCCTGTGCCGATTTAAGAGCTGAAAGCGCCGCTTCAATCGCCTCTTCCCAGTCCGAGTCACGATCGCCATAGGATACGGGCATCCCAGGAATCTGCCCGCGTTCGTATCCAAAAATGGTTGCGTCGGCATCAGTGTACAGGTAATTTGACCCCAGTACTATATCTCCAACGTTGATGTGCTGCGCAAGACCACCGGCGGTTCCTGCACTGATAACCCCCAAACAGTTAGTCGCGTAGTTGATAGCTTCCGTGACGGCGGATGCGGCATTGACTAACCCAATTTTGGAGCGAACCAGCAGAAGGGGAACCTGATCTTCTTCAAGCATAAGATAACGTGGGTAGAATTTTGCTACGCCTTCAGTGAAGGAGGGCTGTGCTTGCTCGGTCGCTGCGAGGAACGGGGCTAGCTCTTCATCCATCGCAACCTGAATGACGATCGCGTTTGAGAAGCTCATCATGAGGTCGTTCAGGTTCTCCAAGTCGGCATACATTTCGTTAAAAATATCCGCCGAGGTAAAGTCTGTGGGGAACATCTGCGCAGCTTCTTCGGAGTGCCCCTGTTCGCCAGAGTGATGCTGTTCGCTCACGCCGCCATCACCTGCTCCCAGTCAGCACGTGCGGCGAGGAATTCACGTGCAGCATTCTGCGCCCCTTCAAGGGTGTGGTTAGCGCCCCAACCGCACTGTATTTCATTCGCGGCGGGCACCTCGGTAGCCGTGAGAATATCTCGTAGAGTCGCTTCCAGGATGGGCAAGAACTCCTGCAGCTCTAGCCCCAGGGTGAGGGCGTAAAACCCAGTTTGGCATCCCATTGGTGAAAAATCGATGAGCTTATCTGTGTGGTTGCGCATGTGCTCGGCGCTCATATGCTCGATCGAATGTACGACGGGCATTTCAAGATGGCCCTTGTTAGGCTGAGTGAAGCGGACATCGTATTTGATAAGGGTATCTCCACCGGGCAATTCCTTGCGGTCTGCAATCCGCACATAGGGGGCCACAACGGCACGATGATCAAGGTTGAAAGACTCGACGTTCATTTTTTTCATGCTTATATTCTCTCTTAAGCACCCGCTTCGTCGGAACCCTTCATAAGATACTCTCCCTAAGAGAGTTCCTGCATTCTCATTGCATAAATGCCGCTGAGCTCGATCTCATGACGCAAGAATACGGCGGCATCGCGTTATTGCAATACCGCCGTATTCCATGTACAGCATGCACTGCTGCACTAGCCCTCTTTATATAAGTGCCAAACAGCTTGATGGTGCATAGCTTTGCTGGAGGATATTACTCTCGGGTCCAGTTACCGCCGAAAGCCCAGTATCCGCTGACCGGTACCGCATGCTTATTGGCAGAACTGCTGCACTCTGCAACACGGGGATCTTTGAGTGCGTAAGAGTACTCGCCCACCACACCAACCTGGTCGTTATCTCCAGCCCAACGTTTGGGACCACCATTATAGGTTGGATTGCAGTTGTTGTTGTAGTAGCGCTGATTAATGTACGAGGCGGACATTTCTTGAAGCGAGTAAACACGAATAGTTACTTTAATAATCGTTCCTGCACTTACCGGTCCGAAGTCAAGATAGAGCTGTCCGCGCCAGCGGCTGCCCTCAACTACAGAACGCGCCTGAGAACGGGAGAACGGATAGAACTTGCGGTCCTCATAACAACCGTAAGACCCCGTAGTTTTTGAGGGCATACCATCAATATTTCTGTAGTTGAAGCTCCCCCACCCAAAGGTTCCCTGCTTGATAGGTTGGGCACCAGTAACTTTATACCCAACACCGTTAAATTGGGTATCGAGTACAGCATTATTTTTTGCATTTTGTTCACCCACTGGAGTTGCCTGATTAACCCAAGGATTCGCCTTAAAGCTCCGCAAATCTTCTGTGATGCGGTAGGTAAAGGTGAAATCATGGTAAGGGTTTCTCTCAATGGGTGTATTAACAGCATAAGGGTTACGACCATTGTCATATGTATCGGCAAACTTATAAGATACACCAGCACCCCCTTGGTTCCCCCAGTCCGCGACGGTAATATTCGGATTACCATTGTCCGAGAATTCGTTAGAAACGCTCGTCTCCACAACATTCTGAGTCGCAAGCCATGAACAATCCGGCACGCTGGACGCATATGCGGGTATAGCGGAGGAGGCTAATACAACAGGGGCAGCCCAGGCGGTGCCTTTTGCCAAGGTACGCCGGGACAGTGTTTTCGAGGTATTCACAATATTCCTTTGTGTTGAGTAGGTGATTGTCATCCCTGATTTACGCAATAAGTCAGGGATATATTCTCCAGGTAGATTACTCTCTAATATATCTTATGTCACCAAAGACCCAAGATATATTGCATGCATCAATAAGCTATCGGGAATTTGCAATTTTTAGTGTATCTCATGCACACATCAATAAGAGAGAAAATTACATATTTTTCTCGAAGTAAACAAAAATATTACAATTAAATTCTCAAGGTGCGGTTTATCTATACATTTATACAATTAATATAAAAAATATTTTAAACCTTCACGATAAACATGAAAGTTGCAGAATCAGTTATGTTTTATTTTGGTCTTCATAAGATTACAGACGACAGAAAACGCCAGAGTCTTATTACCTAAGCGTAAGACCCTTCGGCAAGCACATCGCGCGCCTGCGCAACATCCTGATTAATCTGTTCGATCAAAGCATCAATGCCATGGTACGCAACCATAGGGCGCAGGTGCTTCACAAATTCCACAACCACATGCTGCCCATAAAGGTCAAAGTCCTCAACACGTTCTTGAGGACGGTTAATAACATGCGCCTCAACCTGACGGTTTTCAATGCCGTCGAAGGTTGGGTTTGTACCCACGGATATAGCCGCCGGATGCTTTTCACCAGACTCATCGGTCAACCATCCGGCATACACACCATCAACCGGGATAAAGCCGCGCGCCTCCAGCTCCAAATTTGCTGTAGGGAACCCCAATTCACGCCCACGCGCCAAGCCGTGCACGACTTCCCCGTACATCAGGTGCGGACGACCAAGCAGCCGAGCCGCACCTTCCATGTCCCCCGCGTTCAAATATTCGCGAATGCGGGTTGAAGAGCATCGGGTTTTTTCATCGGCCATCAAATCATCAACCACGATGACCTCAAACCCGTATTTCTTCCCCAGTTCGCGCATTGTGTTTAAATCGCCCGAATTCTTGTGCCCAAAACGCACATCATCGCCGATCACAACATAACGTGCACGCAGGGCATCAACAAAGACGGACTTCACAAATTCCTCGGGGCTCTGCTTCGCAAACTCTAGGTCGTAATGCAGCAGTAGGTAGTTCTGCAGGCCAAGCTGGCACATGAAATAACGTCTTGACCCCTGACCCATAATTTCCTGATGCTTCAGTTCAGGATGATGCACCTGCATAGGGTGCGGATCAAACGAAACAGCAACCGAAACAAGCCCGTGCTCATTCGCTACCTCGACAACACGTGAAATAACGCGAGCGTGACCAATATGCACGCCATCAAAATTGCCGATAGTCACTACGGACGGACCGAAATCCGCCGGAATATCGCTCAACTCGGTATAGAGGGTCACGGGCTCTCCTGGTAAGAAATAATGTACCTATACATCCTAAACCAGTCTGAAGACGTATGTAGAATTACCACCCCGATAAACCTGAAGGATTTTCGAGATCCGACGTTAACGAGAGGATTTACCCTGTTGCGAAGCCTGAAGCATATCCTGCCGAATCTTATTGGACTTATTAATCCAGGCGTACCAAATCAACAGGCATGGAGGAATGACTAACTCAGTTACCATCAGCACGATCAGCGACCAATGCGGGGTACCGTGGGTAGCCCACGATATAATACGTCCCACGCCGCCTAAGAAAACCACCAAACAGGATATCACCAGCATATTGACCCACTTGAACTTCACTGCGATAACGAGGAATGAGAGCCCCAAACCGAAGTATATTGCGGCGAAAAACGCATAATTTGATTCCAGAGAAGCATTTGCCGCCAGAGCATCATTCTCTGGCACAGCACGGGCGCCAGAGAAGATCTGCCACCCCGCATAGAGCATAACCAAAGCACCATAAAGTGCGGTCACAGCGCGAAAAACCCCTTGGTTCTGAGGCTTGGCGACGTCCTCCACCGTACGCACGGCCGTCGTTTTCTGCGATGCTGCAGGGGCAGTATTTTTTGATCCGCGAGCAGATTTCTGAGCACTGGATTCAGATCCGATTTTCTGTGCAGGCTGTTGAGCCGACGCAGTGCGCGCTTTCTGCGGATACTCCGACTGCGCTGAAATCACCGGCTGCGGCTGAGTTACCGGTTCAGAGGTTGAAAGTGGTTTTTTCTCGGCCTTCTGCGAGTTCTTATCACGAGTCATAGTTCTCTCCTTTTAGTTTTCGCTATCCTCACCGAGAATTCTGCGACCTGTTCGTAGTGCGATGCGCTGCCCGGTACAGCCACCACAACCCCACCACCGGCAGTACCAAGGGGATATACCCATATCCCTGCCCGAAATGCGACCACACGGATGCTAAAGGGAAAAACTGCGGAGCGGCATACGAGAAAACTCCTATGCCAAGGACGCCAAGAAGCTCCACTACGATGGTGATAACCGCAAGCTGCCTAGCACGTTCTCCACGCTTTGCTAAAGAAACAGCAGCAATAGCATAAATAATTGCGGAAAGAAGCGAAAGCAGAATCGCCAAAGGCGCCTCATCAAATTTACGAATCAGCTGATAACACGCGCGAGCGCCCGCCGACAATGTAAAAATCCCGTACACCACAGCGATAACTTTACCCGGACCGGAGGCATGGCCAGCTGAGGAAACAGCATCGGATTTAGAATTGCCTTTTGTGGTGCGGGAACCCCAAGGGTTCAAAGTATTATGCACATCGTGTCCTTCCCAAGGTGTGTGCGCAGAAGGTGTCTCTAGATGCTTGCGTACTTGCTCTATAATTCAGGCTCTGTGCCCCAGCTATGTGGAGTAAAACCTGTGTCTAATAGTAATACCACAGCATATTCATTCGGTAAACCATCACGATAAGCACGGGCCCTGGAACCGCCAGTAGCAGAGTCGCCCATCGCGTACGCTCGCTGAGAGAATAGAAGAACGCGCCGGCGGGAATAAGCATGGCAGTCACGAGGTACCCGTAATACTCCAGCCAGTCACCACGAGGTCCCGGTCCCACAGCCTGCATGATGATCGACCCTACCAGGTACACCACTAAAAACGCTTCAAGAACAAGCATCGGACCTTGTGAATAGTCATCGGGTTCATAACCACGGAAATACTGTACCAAAGAAGCCAGACACGATAACGTACCGAGTACCACAGTAATCCAGAACCACCAGTCCAAACCAGCGATCATAGCCGCTCCCCCGCTTCCCGCGAGAAGTCAATTCCTGCTTCAAATACGAGCACGGGTGCCGCGCATCGGGTTCCCCGAAACTTCACATTCTCTATAAGAGCCACTAGTGTTCCGTCCGGCGCAAATGCGGCAGTTATCCCCTCGGTATTGGCATGCTGAGATTCCGGGCTTTGTGTGCCTAAGACAAGAGCATCTGAGCCTTCCTCACTGACTGTAATGCGCCGACCAAATGAAATATCGGTCGCCTCTTGCGTCGTAAGCTGCCGAACGTTGAACAGACGACGTGCCGCCTCCTCAAGAGAAAGTACAGGTAAGTCTAGCGGCCCATCAGCGTTCTCGTGTTCCTTCATGAGTTCAGCTAAATCAAACGCCTCACGCTGATACACATTCCCTACACGTATACGGTTCAAAGCACTCAGATGGCCCCCAACGCCCAGGGCTTTACCCACATCACGAGCAAAAGCACGAATATAGGTTCCAGAAGAGCAGGAAACCGTAATATCTACCTCAACAACTGGTACACACGCGGGAGCATCAAGCCCCTCGGCAACAGTATATAGTCGAGTATCAAGTTCGCTATCGCGCACCTCATGAATAGCGACCTCATGAATCGTGACCTTTCGGGCGGGAAGTTCAATATCCTCGCCGTCACGAACCCGAGCATAAGAACGCACGCCCTTAACCTTAATCGCCGAAACGGCGGAGGGAACCTGCATAATATCGCCCGTCAAAGATCGTACGGCGTTTTCAATCTTCTCCCGAGTCAGAGCCCTCACAGCCTCCGCGCGAGCAATCCCGGTGAGCTCTCCCTCAGCGTCCTCTGTCAGAGTTGTGGCCCCTAACACCAGGCGAGCCTCATAAGTTTTATCCTGACCAACTAAATACGTCAAAAGCTTTGTCGCTTTGTTCAAGCCCAAGACCAACACACCTGTCGCCGCCGGATCAAGAGTACCTGCATGACCAACACGCCGCGTACCGGCAATCCAGCGGATCTTCGAGACTACATCATGGCTCGTCATGCCAGCGGGTTTATCCACCACCAGTAGACCTGACGGTCCGCGCCCCCGAGCTTTCGCCACTGTGTTAGTCTTCCGCTGCTTCGGTCTGTTCAGGTTTCTTGTACGGGTCTGCCTCGCCCGCGTACTGGGCCCCTGCGGATGCGGCAGCAAGTTCAGCATCGCGTTCACGGGTTTTCTTTAAGAGGTCTTCGAGGTGGTAAGCGTTAACCGGTACTTCGTCTGGTACGAAGGTGAGGGTTGGCGTTAGACGTGCGGTAATATTTTTTCCCACCTCAGAGCGCAAAATGCCTTTAGCGGATTCCAACGCCTTTTTTGTGTTTTCTTGTTCTTCTTCAGAACCGTATACGGTGTAGTACAAGGTTGCGTGCTGCAGGTCATTCGTGACCCGGGCATCGGTAATCGTCACAAAACCGAGGCGGGGGTCTTTGACTCGGCGTTCAAGCGCCTGCGCCACAATCACCTTAATACGGTCGGCGAGACGGGCTGCACGTGCTGCATCAGCCATAGTTTTCTCCTTGTGGTCAAGTACAGATAGTGGAAGCGCCCGCCCGGCATCCCGCATCTTCCGGTACAAAACCGGAACGAAGCGAGATACGGGGAGCGGGCGCGTTTCTGCGGGTCTTAGACGCGCGGCTTCTCGCGCATCTCCCAGGTTTCGATGACGTCGCCTTCCTTGATGTCGTTGAAGGAACCGAGTCCAATACCGCACTCGAAGCCTTCGCGTACTTCGGTAGCATCGTCCTTGAAACGACGCAACGACTCGATGGTGAGGTCTTCTGACACCACAACACCGTCACGTACCAGGCGTGCCTTGGAATTACGCTTGATAATGCCGTTCTTGACCATCGAACCTGCGATGTTACCCCACTTGGAGGAACGGAACACTTCGCGGATCTCCGCCGAGCCGAGTTCGACCTCTTCGTATTCGGGTTTGAGCATGCCCTTGACAGCCTGCTCAATTTCCTCAATCGCGCGGTAGATGACCGAGTAGAACTTCATCTCGACGCCCTCGCGGTCTGCAAGCTCAGAGACACGCTCTGCAGGACGAACGTTGAAGCCAATGATCACCGCGTTGTCCACGGTTGCCAGGTTTACATCGTTCTGAGTAATAGCACCTACACCGCGGTGGATTACGCGCAGCTGAACTTCGTCGCCGCCCACATCAATCTTCATGAGCGACTCTTCCAGAGCTTCAACAGCACCGGAGACGTCACCCTTAATAATCAGGTTGAGGGTATCCATCTTGCCCTCAGCCACAGCGGCATCGAAGGATTCAAGGGTTACGCGCTTACGACGCTTCGCGAGCTGTGCGTTACGGTCTGCGGCCTCACGCTTCTCAGCAATCTGGCGTGCGGTGCGTTCTTCTTCGGTCGAGAGGAAGGTATCTCCCGCACGGGGCACGGTCGAAAGACCCAGAACCTGAACGGGACGGGACGGACCGGCTTCTTTCACTGCATGACCGTTCTCGTCGAACATTGCGCGCACGCGACCGTGGGCCACACCGGCGACAATCGCATCGCCCACATGCAGAGTACCGGACTGCACCAAGACGGTGGAGACCGCACCGCGACCCTTATCTAGGTTCGCTTCAATGGCAACGCCGCGAGCTTCCTTATTCGGGTTAGCGCGCAGTTCCAGAACGTCGGCAGTCAAGGTTACGGCTTCAAGCAGTTCGGTAATGTTCGTGCCATTCCGAGCCGAAACGTTCACGAACATGGTGTCTCCACCGTAATCTTCAGGTACCAGACCGTACTCGGTCAGCTGGCCCTTGACCTTATCGGGCGATGCGCCTTCCTTATCGATCTTGTTGATAGCCACGACGATCGGCACATCAGCCGCCTGAGCGTGGTTCAGGGCCTCAACGGTCTGCGGCATCACGCCGTCATCCGCAGCGACCACCAGAATGGCAACGTCGGTAACCTTCGCGCCGCGGGCACGCATAGCGGTAAACGCCTCGTGACCGGGGGTATCGATAAAGGTAATCGCACGGTCTTCACCTTCGACGGTGGTGTGTACCTGATACGCACCGATGTGCTGGGTAATGCCGCCAGCTTCACCCTCAATGACGTTGGTATTCCGAATAGCGTCCAGCAGTCGAGTTTTACCATGGTCAACGTGACCCATCACAGTCACAACCGGAGGACGCACTTCAAGAACGTCATCGCCTTCCGCCTCTGCTTCGGCTTCAAGGTCGATGTCAAAGGATTCCAAGAGCTCGCGTTCTTCGTCCTCGGGAGACACAATCTTTACGACGTACCCCAACTCGGCACCCAATAGCTCGAAGGTTTCTTCATCGAGCGACTGGGTCTGAGTGGCCATTTCGCCCAAGTGGAAGAGAACGGTAATTAGCGAAGCCGGGTTAGCGCCAATCTTTTCGGCAAAATCCATAATGGATGCGCCGCGACGCAGGCGGACCTCAGTCGAGCCGTCTCCGCGAGGTACTACCACACCACCGGGTGCGGGCGCGTTCATCTGCTCGACTTCATTGCGGCGGGCTGCCTTCGACTTACGGTTCTTACGCTTGGAACCGCCACGGCCGAAAGCACCCTGTGCATTTCCACGGCCACCGGGACCCGGACGCGAAGGACCGCGGTTATAGCCGCCTCCGCCACGACGGTTACCGCCTCCGCCACCGCCACTGGGTGCACCGGGGCCGGAACCGACGTTCGAAACCTTGGACGGCATAATGGACGGGCTAGGACGGTTGCCGCCGCCGGAACGAGGCGCGTGCGAGCGCGACCCCGATGCGGAACGGGGACCGTTGCCCCCACCGCCGGGACGAGGGGCATTATTGCCTGAACGTTGACCGCGGGGTGGACGAGGACCGCCAGAACGTTGTTCGCCGCGTTCGGGTCGTTTCATTCCCTGCTGCGAGGAGAAGGGGTTGTTACCCGGACGAGGACCAGGCTTCGGGCCCGGTTTTGGAGCCGATGCACCAGGTTTCGGTGCGGGCTTTGGAGCAGCAGGCTTCGGAGCCTCTGGACGAGCCATTCCCTGCTGTGAGGAGAAGGGGTTGTTGCCAGGACGAGGACCCGAAGAAGATTTAGCGGCGCCCTTGGCACCGGGCTTAGGAGCCGCAGATTTAGCTGCAGGTTTTGCACCCGGTTTAGGGGCAGGTTTCGGTGCCGCAGGTTTAGCAGCAGATTTCGCGTCCGCCGGCTTCTTTGGAGCGGCGGGCTTAGCACTAGCAGTTTTAGCTGTGGAAGCTGCAGACTTCCCTGACGCTTTAGTTGGTTTTTCAGCTTTTTCAGGTGCCTGAGCGGGGGCGGGGAACGCTTCACGCAGTTTCTTAACCACGAGCGGGTTAAGGGTCGAGGATGCGCCCTTTACGAATTCGCCTTGTTCGGCTAGTTTTGCAATAACTTCTTTTGACGTTACACCAAGTTCTTTAGCAATCTCGTGTACGCGAGGCTTAGCCAAATTTTCTCCTGTCCTGGCTCGCACCAGGACGGTGCGAACACTAGTGATGTGTGTATGCGCGCACTAGGCTCTCGGTTACGCCTAACACACGCGTGGGCATAAATTTGCCGGGGTGTGAGCACAGATGGGTACTCATGTCGCGGCACTCATTAGATATCCATCAGTTTTCTGACTCGCTTTCGTAATCTGCAAGAAGTCGTCAAACTCGTTGACTTATAGGGATGTGAGTTTCACTCATAGCCCGTAGTTTCGGGCTTGCGCTGAGCGAAGTATTCGGTCAAAACCATAAGGTCTGCGCGAGCAATTGAAACTTTAAAGGCGCGGGCGAAAGCATTTTTACGAAAAGCCTGTTGCTGGCAGGATTCACGCATATGCAGCCACGCACCGCGACCGGGCAAGGTGCGGTGCACATCCGGAAGGATGCGCATCCGTTCTCCGTCGCCGCCGAAACGGACGATACGGAGCATATTCCGCGGATTATCGCGGAGGCGACAGCCAATACAGGTACGGAGAGGTTCACTCATTGCTCTCCCCTCTTCCCCATCAAAACTGTCACAGCCGTTTAGGCACGCCGCTGGGGTGCACGCACCAAACGCACATCTTAAGTGTAGCCCCTCATCTGGGTCACGTCCGTATTCGGTTTCGTGAATGCAGAAAGACCCTCTAGGGGCTACAGGGTACTCCTACTAGAATACCGGTTACTACTCGTTTTCGTCTAAATCAAGGCTGCGGGCTACTCGCTCAGCCACCTCTTCTTCGGCACGAATCTGAGCATATTTTGATTCCGCCAAAATATCAATACGCCAGCCGGTTAGTTTCGCTGCAAGGCGCGCGTTCTGGCCTTCCCGCCCGATTGCCAGCGAAAGCTGCTCATCGGGGACAATCGCACGAGCAGAATATTCGCGGGGGTCCGCAATAATAACTTCGGTCACCTTAGCGGGCGAGAGCGCAGCCGTAATAAACTCCGCAGGATCCGTCGAGTAATCAACAATGTCGATCTTCTCGTCGTTAAGTTCAGCGGCAACAGCACGTACGCGAGCGCCCATATCACCGATGCAGGCCCCCTTAGCGTTGATACTGGGGTTCGTTGCGCTTACCGCTATCTTCGAGCGATGTCCTGCCTCGCGAGCAATGGAGTTAATCTTGACCGATCCGTCGGCGATCTCTGGAACCTCATGCTCAAATAGGCGAAGCACCAAGTTCGGATGCGACCGCGAGAGCACAATCGAGGGCCCTTTCTGCCCGCGGCGCGCCTCTAAGAGATATGCACGAATACGGGTTCCGTGGGGATATTGTTCTCCGGGAACCTGCTCGTTCGCGGGGAGTACGGCCTCAATAGTTCCCAAATCGACTTGAACCATACGGGGGTTATTCCCCTGCTGAATAACGCCGGATGCTAAGGTTCCTTCTCGGTCTTTAAATTCACCAAGCACGGATGCATCTTCGGCATCGCGCAGACGCTGCGATAAAACCTGACGCACCGTTGCCGCAGCAATGCGCCCAAAGTTATTGGGCGTATCATCGAACTCATCGATTTTCTGGTTGTCATCGTCAAGTTCCGGCGCAAGAATAGCGAAGTCGCCGGTAGTTCGGTCGATGACGGCTCGGGAGCCTTTAATGGCGCCGGGCTGCTTCATATAGGCAAGCACCAGAGCATTTTCAACCAGCGAGAACAGTTCCTCCAAAACGAGACCTCGTTGCTTTGCAAGTGCATGCAGAACGCCTAAGTCGATCGTCATATTGTTGTCCACGCTCTTCAGCCTTTCCCTGTAGCACGGCGCCGGGACGCTTTTTCTGCGCCCCGGCTCCCGAACGGTTTGCTTTATGTTTGTTGAGTGTGAAAAAACAAACAGAAAGCCTATTTTGTACCTATTCTACAGTCTCTTGAGTAGAATTGAAATCAATTTCAACATTAGCGTGCCCAATATTTTCCCAGGGCACAATCACAGCGTCATGGTACGTCTGCTTCTGCCCTTTCTTAGTCTGTTTCTTACGCCGAAGCACAGGACCCTCGTCCGTAATCTCGTCAAGACGAGCCACGTATTCCGTGCCGTCTGTCTGTGTCACCGCCACAAGTCGGGTGCGAGCACGTTTCCAATGACGGCGCTCGGTGAGTTCTCGGGTAGCTCCAGGAGAGGAAACCTCCAACATGTAGGGGAAGAACTCATCGTGCTCATCAGCTTTATCCAGAGCCTGTGAGATAGCCCCCGAGATTTCCGCAAGGCTGTCCAGAGAAAGGGAATCTGTCCGATCTTCCGTATAGTCCACGGTAATTTCTACCGTTCGGTTAGCTGCCGGACCACTGATCTTAATCCTTTCAAGCACTAACGAAAACTCGCTGAGCACAGGTTTGATAGCTTCGTTTACCTCGTCCTCATGTAGAGAGCGTGTCCCAATTTTTGCCGGTGCCGATTTTTCTGCCCCTGCGGATTCGAAGGGACGAGTCACACCCCTGACGGTTCGTGATGCGGCACGCCGAGAGCGAGCATTGGGGGCGCCGTCTTTCTTACCGGACCGTTTAGGTTTATACGCCATATCTTCCTTCTCTTCTCGATAATCTTGTCGAGGATGATGAACGCGTCTATGCCTGGGAATAGGACCTAAGACCGGATTTCGGCGAGGATTTCGCGCACCGCATCCGATACAGCAATATCGCGTGCCTCTCCGTTTCGCCGGTCTTTGAGCTCCAAAGTACCGTCTTTGAACCCGCGGCCAATCACTAATATGGTGGGTACGCCCAGAAGCTCTGCATCGCCGAATTTAACGCCCGGGCTGGTTTTCAGACGATCGTCCAAAAGCACCTGCACCCCGGTGCCTTCAAGCTCCGCGCTCAAGGTTTCTGCGTACTCGTGGGATTGAGTGTCTTTATTCGTGATGACGATGTGCACATCGGCGGGTGCCAAGTTACGCGGCCAGATCAGACCCTTCTCGTCATGATTGCCCTCAGCAATTGCGGCAAGCGCGCGGGTTACGCCAATGCCGTAAGATCCCATCGTCACGGTCTGGAGTTTACCGTTCTGATCGAGTACTTTCAGGCCCAGTGCCTCGGCGTATTTACGACCAAGCTGGAAGATATGTCCCATCTCAATGCCGCGTGCGGCAATAAGCGGTCCGGAACCATCCGGTGCTGGGTCGCCTTCGCGTACTTCACACGCTTCCAAAGTACCGTCTGCGCTAAAGTCCCGCCCGTAAACGAGATTTGCCACGTGTTTGCCGTGCTCATTAGCGCCGGTCACCCATGAGGTTCCGCGAACCACGCGCGGATCAACGAAAAACGGAATACCGGTAGCAGTTTGACGCTCTTCGGTATTCTCACCCAACATGGGCTGATCGAGAGTAAGACCCGGGCCAATATAGCCCTTGACGAGCTGCGGGAATTTCTTTAGATCCTCCTCAGAAGCAGCCTCAACCTCGATCTCGCCACCGATACCCATGAGCGCACCAATGTTAACCTCGACGCGTCCCAGATCGACTTCGCGATCACCAGGTACACCCACGGCAAAGAGTTTACGCTCCCCGGCGGGGGTAATGGCTGCGCCCACAAAACATTTAAGCGTCTGTTCAGCGGTGAGTTCACCGCCGGTCACCTGCGGGTGCAGGTCGTTCATCTGGGTTACAAGAGTTTCAATCGTGGGAGATTCGGGGGTATCGAGCACGATAGCTGCGGGTGTATCCGTGAAATCAATATCTGCAGGCACAACGGTGGTGACTGCCTCCACATTTGCGGCGTAGCCACCGGCGGAACGCACAAAGGTGTCTTCACCTACAGGGGTCGGATGCAGGAATTCTTCACTGCGTGAACCACCCATAGCACCCGATTGCGCGGTCACTATGACGGTGTCTAATCCCAAGCGGTTAAAAATACGCTGGTAAGCGGCGCGGTGGGCCTCGTAAGCTTCATTCAAGCCTTCGTCGTCCACAGTAAAAGAGTAGGAATCCTTCATGACAAATTCGCGCCCACGCAACAAACCAGCGCGGGGTCGAGCCTCGTCACGGTACTTATTCTGGATCTGGTAAATATACAGCGGCAGATCCTTGTAGGAGGAATAAAGGTCTTTCACCAACAGGGTGAACATTTCCTCATGGGTGGGCGCCAGCAGCATATCGGCGCCCTTGCGGTCCTGAAGGCGGAAGAGATTATCACCGTATTCTTCCCACCGGTTAGTTGCCTCATAGGGTTCTCGCGGCAACAATGCCGGGAAGAGAACTTCTTGGGCTCCAATTGCGTTCATTTCTTCACGCACGATATTTTCTACCTTGCGCAGAACTTTCAAACCCAAGGGCAGCCAGGTATACACGCCAGGAGCGGCACGACGAATATAACCTGCGCGCACTAAAAGCTTATGGCTTGCTACCTCAGCGTCTACAGGATCTTCACGCAGGGTCCGCACGAAGAGGTTGGACAAGCGAAGTACCATGTGTGTTCTCCTTGGATTTGATGCTAGACCTTCACCGCATCCCACATTCCTTAACCCGAAAGCGGCGGCGAACGTCGATGAATAATATAACAAGTCTATAGGTTTCCGCGCTCACAGGCGAAGCATAGTTGGTATAAAAAACCAACGTGTATATTTTCAGACGCTAACGAGTAAGGATAATGGTCGAATATTGCCCAATATCTTCCCATCCGGTGCGCTGATAGAGAGAAAGTGCCCGATCGTTGTAGTTATTAACGTAGAGGCTCAGATGCGGGTGCCTCTCTCGGAAAAGCTCACAGGCCGCAGCAAGAAACGGAGCCGCAAGCCCCAGACCGCGATAGTCGGGGTGCACCCAAACGCCCTGTATCTGCGCAGCGTCCAGATGCGATATACCCAGATCAGCTTTGAAGACCACCACGCCGAGATCGTTAGTGACAATCACGTTTTTGCCTTCGGATACCATCGACCGTACACGGTTTCTGTAGTTGCTGCCGTACCGTGCGATGGGTTCAATACCGACTTCCTCATGGAACATAGCGGCTGCGGCAGGCAGAACATCATCGTAATCTGACAGAACAGTACAGCGCACATATCCTCCAGGGTTCTCTGGAACCGACTGTAACGAGGGTAGATAGCCGGGCAGTTCAGGCAGAGAGGCCGAATAGAGTGAGAATAGATTTTTTTCTGGGGGCAGGTACAGTAGCGGCTGTACCGTCCGAACAGAGAAAGGACTCGCGAGGCGTTTCCTCAAGTACTCCCAGATTGGAAGCACACATTCACTGGGTCCAAAAAGAGACTCAATGCTGCCCCGAGAATGGTAAATGAGGTGAGCAAGAACCTCGGCATGTGAGCGCATTCGATCGTCGTCGGGTAACCAGATGGGAACGGTATTGCTGCCCAGTAACAGCGCGCTCAGCAAGATGCCATCTTCGTAAATCCCCACGAATCCGCGATACTGTGCTGGTAGCTTATTCCCCATCAAGCGTGCTCCGGATGCCGATGCTGGCGGCAGCCCGTAAATATCGTAATGCTCAATAGCGTAGAGGTTCCCCAGCGTATCCGCATAGAGAAGCTCTTCGAGGGCATCTGCATCGCGCCGATCGAGAGCCACCGCCTGGGGGGCGGATGAGGAGAAAAACTTTTTGAGCACGCTTTCGATTCTATCTAACGAGAGAGCTATCGCGGTTTTGAATGTGTCACAGCAAAGCGCCCCGCGTCCGTTGAAGGCGAGGCGCTTAGAGATTTCAGACTCGTCGCGTTTATATTCAACGCTACGGACGAGGTACAGCCGTACTATTTGACGGTAACAGCGGGGGCGCCTTCGGGCACGTACTCCCCCGAGGCTTCCATCTCGGCGGCAATACGGGTTGCCTCTTCAAGAAGGGTTTCCACGATCTGATCTTCGGGAACGGTTTTAATAACTTCCCCTTTCACAAAGATCTGTCCCTTACCGTTACCGGATGCCACTCCTAAGTCTGCTTCACGTGCCTCGCCGGGACCGTTCACCACGCATCCCATCACGGCGACGCGAAGCGGAACCTTCATATGCTCCAAGCCCTTGGTCACGTTTTCGGCGAGCTCCCACACATTCACCTGGGCGCGACCGCATGAGGGGCACGAAACAATGTCGAGCTTGCGCGGGCGCAGGTTAAGGGATTCCAGAATCTTGGTTCCTACCTTGACTTCTTCCACCGGAGGGGCCGAAAGCGAAACACGGATCGTATCGCCAATCCCTTGAGAGAGGAGGGTGCCGAATGCTACCGAACTCTTGATGGTTCCCTGGAATGCGGGGCCTGCTTCAGTCACGCCTAAGTGCAAAGGCCAATCGCCGCGGGCGGCAAGCTGCCGGTATGCCTCAACCATAACCACCGGGTCGTTGTGTTTAACGGAAATCTTGAAATCGCGGAACCCATGCTCCTCAAAGAGAGAGGCTTCCCACACAGCGGACTCAACCAGCGCCTCTGGAGTAGCGTGGCCATATTTTTCGAGCAGACGTTTATCGAGCGAACCAGCATTCACACCGATGCGGATAGAGGTACCATGCTCGGAAGCCATCTCGGCGATCTCTTTTACCTGGTCATCGAATTTACGAATGTTACCGGGATTCACACGCACTGCGCCGCATCCGGCTTTAATAGCCGCATACACGTACTTGGGCTGAAAGTGAATATCCGCGATCACCGGAATATTAGACTGCTTTGCGATGATGGGTAGTGCCTCAGCATCTTTATCGGTCGGGCATGCCACACGCACAATATCGCACCCGGCGGCGGTTAGCTCAGCAATTTGCTGCAAAGTTGAACCGATATCGTGGGTCTTGGTGGTCGTCATAGACTGTACCGAAATGGGAGATTCGGAACCGATGCCCACTGTACCTACCTTGAATTGACGGGTCTTGCGGCGGGGTGCAAGAACCGCAGGTGCAGGCTTCGGCATACCAAGGCTAACCGACAAGGCAATCCTCCAAATGTCATAAAAATTGGGGCGCGGGATGCGCCGCTCAGCTTCCTATTGTGCCACCGTCGCGTGCAGAACCACTAATACGGATACCCTAACCGCGAGCAATATCACGATGAGATGAAAAAACGGTAGTCCCGCTCACAATTCGTTTGCGTACACGATCCTCACTAGACGCTATGCGGTGCATAGCTTGCTCCACCATTTAGAACAGCCGCAGGGGTTTAATAAAGTCGGCGGCAATAATCACAATGGACATCAGAATGAAAGCACCCGCTACAACATAGGTAAGCGGCAGAAGTTTGACCGGGTCAAACGGACCGGGATCGGCACGGCGGGTAAGCTTGGCGAAACCACGTCGAATTGCCTCCCACAGGGCACCAAAAACATGCCCTCCGTCTAGGGGAAGAAGCGGAAGTAGGTTAAAGGCGAAAAGCATCAGGTTCATTCCGGCTACCAGCGAGACTAAGGTCGCAGTTTTTGCTTTCAGATCGATACGGTCTGTCGAGGCCACTTCACCGGCAATCCGGCTTACCCCCACTACGGATACTGGGGAGTTCTCATCGCGTTCCTGATTCGAGAAGAGATTTACCCCCAGCTCCCATACGCGCTGTGGCAGCGACCACATGGAATGTGCAATACGTCCCAGCGTGTCGCCCACATTGGGCATTACATCGCCCAACGAGCCTGGAACCATCTCCGAAGTTGGTGAGATACCGATAAAGCCGCCGGTCATCATCTTGAACGACCCATCGTCGTTACGCACATATTCTCGGGTCTTTTCATCCACGACCGGACGCTCCAAAAGCGCCGGGGTCATGGTGAGCTGCTGCTCAGAACCATCGCGTTCAATGGTGACGGTTACGGTATTATTCCCTGCCTGACGAATGTTAGAAGAAACCTGTTCCCAGGTGCTCGTGCGGTTGCCGTTGATAGCAACTATACGGTCATCTTTACGCAGTCCTGCCGCTTTCGCGGGAGATGGTGCCGAAGAGTCAGTACATTCGGAATATGAGATACGGTCTTCGGTGATCGTTGCTTTTGGCACGCAATCGGAAACCGATGCCACTTTATTAGTTGCAGACAGGGTTCCAAAACCGCAGATGAGAATGGCGGTGCATACGATCCCGATGAGCAAGTTCATGCTAGGCCCGCCCAGCATGATAATCATGCGTTTATACACGGGAAGTTTATAAAACAGACGATTTTCATCTCCGGGTTTCAGGCGCTCTAAGTCAGCCTCACGGGCCGCATTCGCCAAAGACCCAAAAGGGCTGGTAGTTCCGGCGCGAAGAGTTTCGATCTCGGGTTCGTGTTCTTCCTCCACGCCAGTGGTACCCTCGGCGTTCCCCTCTGTGGGATGCTCCATTGCCCGTTTCGCACGCTCCTCGTGTTCGGGCGCAGGCGGATACATGCCAATCATAGAAATATATCCGCCTAAAGGAATAGCTTTAAACCCGTACTCAGTTTCACCGCGGCGGAACGAAAAAATAGTTTTGCCGAAACCAATCATATATTGCGGTACACGCACCTTAAAGAGTTTCGCAGGTACCAGGTGTCCCACCTCATGCAGAGCAATAGACAGCGCAATAGCTATCGCCATAATGATGACGCCTGCGGCGTAGAGCAGAATCTCCACGTTTCTCCTTCGCAACAAAAGGTACGGGTTCTCAAGCGGTTTCCCGCGAAGTTTCTAGGGTACTCCCCTAAGCTGTGAAATTATAGGGTACGTGGCGCTCAGGTTATGCGCCGCGTAGGGAAAACCTTCGTGATGGTTATGACGGCATCTTCGTGGCGCAGAGCTCACGAGCGTATGCGCGTGCCCAAGCTTCGGCGTTCAGAACAGCATCTAAGCTCATGTCGGCTTCTGCCGTAACCTCGCTACTGGCGGCGTGCGCCTCCAAAACACGCGCCACGGAATCCACAATATCGGTAAACCGAATTTTACCGGCGTGGAAAGCACTAACCGCTTCCTCATTAGCGGCGTTAAAAACGGTGGGAAAAGTTCCGCCCCGCTTGCCCGCCTCTTTAATCATCTGCACAGCAGGGAAAGCCGTCGCATCAAGCGGTTCAAAAGTCCATGTTTGCGCCTGAGTCCAATCACAGGGAGCCGCTACCTGCGGAATGCGATGCGGCCACGTCAGTCCCAAAGCAATGGGCAGAAGCATGGTCGGCGGGGACGCCTGGGCGATAGTCGCGCCGTCTACGAACTGAACCATCGAATGCACAATCGACTGCGGGTGTACCGCAACATCAATGCGGTCAAGATCAACCCCAAAAAGATGGTGTGCCTCTAATACCTCAAGGGCCTTATTCACCATCGTTGCCGAATTGGTTGTGACCACCAGCCCCATATCCCAGGTAGGATGCGCCAGCGCCTGCCGTGGGGTAACGTCGTGAAGCATGTCACGGGTATATCCTCGAAAAGGTCCACCTGAGGCCGTGAGAATCAGCCGCTCTATCTCGGCGTCGGTGCCACTGGCTAATGCTTGGGCAAGAGCCGAATGTTCCGAATCCACGGGAACCATCGGGGTTTCTAACGGTGAGGCATCAACGGCGGCACGCACAAGCGGTCCACCCGCGATCAGAGATTCTTTATTTGCAAGGGCAACCCGGTGCCCCGCTTTGAGGGCGGTCAGTGTGGGTTCTAAACCGATAGATCCGGTAATGCCATTGAGCACCACATCCGCCGGATGCGCCGCCGCCTCAACGCTGGCACGTTCTCCCCAGACGATGCGCGGGCTGTACCCGCTAATGCCCACACTGCGGGCGGCCGCATCAAGGTATTCTTGCAACCGTTGTGCATCCTGCGCCGTGCCGCTGGTGGCAACAAGCTCGGCACGTACCCGAACCGCCTGCTGTGCTAATAATTCGAGGGAGCGTGAACCGGCGCTAAGAGCTGCAACCTTCAGCGGTGCATCCTCAGCATCGACGGTGGTGCCCGCAAGACGCGCAAGATGCTCTATAACCTGTACTGCTTGGGTGCCAATAGACCCGGTGGAACCGAGTAAAGTAACCCTTCGAGCATCACAAAGTCCGTGTTTAAGAGCTTCGGTGAGGGTTTCGCGGAAGCCCCCAACCCGGGTAGAGGAACCAAACTTCATGTTTACTAGTATCGCATGCTGTCGGTACGGTCTCAGAAAGCTCTGCGGCTGCCAGCAACGTCTTAGGTCAGATCTTGGATAAGCTCGATACAGCGATCCATAAAGGCATCAACCTGGGTTTCTTCATAGCTCACCGAGCCGGTCGCAGACCTAAAGACAGCGTTACGAATAACGGATGTATCAAGCGGTTCTTCGCTATTGAGTTGAGCATAGATATGATGGCATACCTTATCAACATCACCCACAAAATACCCGGCGTGCTTGCGTTTAGAAGGGCGGCGGAAGCGTTCACCATCCGGCCGCTCTAGTCGCTGTGCCAGAAGCTCACCCGCGTCTACGAGGGACAGCTCCCAATTGCTTAAACCGTACTGTTCGATATAACGGCTGCGTTCCAGCTTGGCAAAACGTTCTTCTATACGCTCTAGAGCGCGATCGACATCCCCTACCGCATAGCCGCCGGGCTCGGTACGAAAAACAACCTGGCGAATAAGCCGCGACGTGTAAATATTAGCGTGCTGCTGTACAGCGCCGCTTAGCTGTTCGTAATCCTCGGCTAGTCGAGCAAAGAGACGATCGACCTCGGTTCGTTTATAACCAGGTTCGAGTTCTGCCGCACGGCCGAAGCCGTTATCTGTACGACTAGTATTCGTTGCCAAGGATTCTCCTTATCATCAGGCAGGGCACACGACGTGAGCAGCTCGTGTGCGTACCCTACGCATAAAGTTTTCGCTATCTTGTGTTCCACTCTAGAGAGGAAGCACAAAGGTAAAAATCAAACACCCAACTGCGGCCGCAAAAAGTACCGAGTCCAGACGATCCATCATGCCGCCGTGCCCAGGCAGGATATTTGACATATCCTTGATGCCTATTCGACGTTTAAAAACAGATTCTACAAGATCACCCGCCGTAGAGGCGATGACCATGACTGCAGCGAGTGGTATTCCCCAGTACCATTTCTGCCCCAAAATACTTAGAGCAATACAGGCTACCACGGCAGACCCAAGATAGGAACCGGCAAAGCCCTCCCAGCTCTTCTTTGGCGAAATGGTAGGTGCTATAGGATGTTTACCCCATATAACACCGGCAATATACCCGAAAGTATCGTTGCTGACGGCCATAAGAAGGATCATCAGGATGCCTGCCCAACCGCGCTCGGTGCTAAAGTACACCATCGAAATTCCGAGGGTCAAGGGTACCCATCCCAAAATTAGAATGAGACCCCTCAAAACTTTATACCGTGAGGCTGTGCGTTTCCTGGGTACCACCAAGGTGACACAAGCAAGTACTAGGGCGACAGCAACGCAGGAGATCCCCAAACCAGTGAATCCCCAAATATACGCTGAGACTGTGGGGATCGGAGCCAGCACCGTCACCAGGGTCAGGGGTAAATTGTAGTCGCGTTTTTTGTTGAGTGCGGAGGCAAGCTCCCAGCTTCCCAGCCCGGTAGAGATCGCGCAGAGAAGCACAAGAAACGGAGGAAAGAAAAGCCCTGTAGTCAGCACCGCGCCGAATGCTACGCCTACGCCGATTGCGGCAGGTAAGTTGCGCCCCGCTCGGGATGCTGTTTTCCCTGGGGCGGGGGCTGTTTCGCTCTTCTTATCCCCCGTATCTTCTCGTGTGTTCATCTCTGAGCCTTAAACCTCAAGCAGCTCAGATTCCTTGTGCTTGTAGAGCTCATCGATAGTATCTACATGTTTCTTAGTGAGGGCATCAAGCTCTTTTTCGGCACGGGCACCGTCGTCCTCACCGGTCTCGCCGTCTTTCACAAGCTTATCAATGACGGTTTTAGCATGGCGGCGCACATTACGTACCGAAACGCGAGCTTCCTCGGCTTTGTGGTTGACCAATTTTATGTATTCTTTACGACGCTCAGAGGTCATCTCGGGCATAACCACGCGGATAGCGGCACCGTCGTTGCTGGGGTTTACACCCAAGTCAGAGTCACGCACTGCTTTTTCGATAGCAGCTAAAGCGCTCACATCAAATGGAACAATCTTAACCGTACGGGCATCTTCAACGTTGAACGACACCAGCTGCTGCAATGGAGTCGACGCGCCGTAGTAGTCTGCGGTAATAGAGCTAAAAATCGCGGGATTCACACGTCCGGTGCGGACCTTGGCAAATTCTGTTTTGATAGCTTCAATGGTCTTATCCATCTTCTCGCCGGCTTCGGCAAGGGTTTCTTCGATCACGACGGAATCTCCTTTATAGGGGAAGTCGGCTCATGCCGATTTTGGTAGCTACGGCTACGGGAAACACCAAACGGTGCAAACCGCGACCTAGTTATAGTTTAGTCGCCCGAGACTATCTCGGGCGACTTCTCACCGTTTTTTCCTTATGGCTAAGCCGTTGAACGGCTTCTAATGCAAGGAGTATAACGGCATAACGTTTCTTTAGCGGGTTACAAGAGTACCCATCTTCTCCCCCAGAATAGCGCGGGTTACGTTACCTTCGCCCTGCATGCCGAAGACGCGCATCGTCACGTTATTATCGCGACATAGGGAGAATGCGGTCTGATCCAACACACGAATGTTGCGTTGCATAGCTTCATCATAGGTGAGGTTATACAGGCGCTCAGCCTGAGGGTCTTTATTCGGATCGGCAGTGTAGATGCCGTCCACACCATTTTTTGCTACCAGAACTTCGTCAGCGTGAATTTCCAAGGCTCGCTGGGCAGCTACGGTATCGGTCGAAAAATAGGGCAGACCGGCACCGGCGCCGAAAATAACCACACGGTCTTTCTGCATATGGCGAATAGCGCGGCGAGGAATGTAGGTTTCTGCAACCTGCGGCATAGTAATAGCAGACTGTACGCGGGTATCAATACCTTCTTGCTCCAAGAAATCCTGAAGAGCCAGAGAGTTCATCACGGTACCGAGCATGCCCATATAGTCTGCGCGGGAACGATCCATACCTGCCTGTGAAAGCTCGGCGCCACGGAAGAAGTTACCGCCGCCAATCACGATGGAGGTCTCTACCTTACCCACAGTTGCTGCAATCTGCTGTGCAATATTACGCACAACCCCGGTCGAAATACCAACTTCTCCCCCGCCGAAAACTTCGCCTGAGAGCTTGAGTAGAACACGGCGACGACCGGTGTCGTCTCGATGGATTGGGTGCGTGTGCGAGTCGGTCATAAATACCCTCCAACGGATAAAACTTATGCTGATAACGGGGTGAACACTCAATAGTCCTTATCAAGGATACGCTACGGAAACACTGTCTTGTGGTACACCCTTCGATATTTTTCTCTCTCATTCGACATACCAGAAGGCGTAGAGATTGAGACACTAAATGCTCCGGGCATATAAAACCCTATAAAACCTCAGGTCAACACTGTATCTGCAAGATAATCTATACAGAAAATAGGTTCTGGAACTTTCTTTGCGCTAGGTGCGCAACCTGCACAATATTTATACAAAAAAGTCGGATGCTCACCCTTCACAGGGCAAGCATCCGACTTTAGCATATAGCCTCAGATAAAGGCTGTCTGCTTGAGGAAAGCTCCTAGAAACTAGGCACCAACGCGGAAACGTGCGAAACCGGTAGCAGTTGCGCCAGCCTCAGAGAGAGCCTGTGCCACAGACTTCTTGGTGTCTTTTGCGAAGTCCTGGTCAAGCAGGGTGTTCTCTTTGAAGAAGCCCTTGAGACGACCCTCAACGATCTTATCCAGAATCTTCTCGGGCTTGCCCTCAGCGATTGCGGTCTCACGTGCAACACGCTTCTCAGCTTCAACCTGGTCAGCCGGGATAGACTCAGAGTCCAGGTACTTGGGGCTCATCGCTGCGATGTGGACTGCTACGTCGTGCGCAATTTCATCAACGTTATTGCCGGAAACAGCAAGCAGAACACCAACCTGTGCGGGCAGGTCCTTAGAGGTCTTGTGCAGGTAAACTGCCACATTCTCGCCTTCAACGCGTGCTACGCGGCGCACCACGACCTTCTCACCCAGCAGGGCGGCAGCATCGGTGGTGAGCTCTTCAACGGTCTTACCCTCGAAGGATGCAGCCTGTAGCTCTTCCAGAGTGGATGCGTTAGCCGCGATAGCAGCCTCCAACACGTTACGCCCGAAGGTAATGAAGGGTTCGGACTTAGCCACGAAGTCGGTTTCAGAGTTGACCTCAACCATGTAGCCAACGCCGTTTTCTACGCGAGCGGCAACCAGACCTTCAGCGGTTGCACGACCTTCACGCTTGGTGACGCCCTTCAGACCCTTCACACGGATAATCTCCATTGCTTTCTGCTGGTCGCCGTTAGCCTCATCGAGAGCCTTCTTGACGTCGAGCATACCTGCGCCGGTCTTCTCACGCAGTGCCTTGATGTCTGCTGCAGTGTAGTTCGCCATGTGAACTCCTCTTTTTCCTTAATTTAAGATGTAGGCGTGATAACGCCCATGAGCTATGAGCGGACGGCACCTTACCCGCCACAGGGTAGGTACCGTCCGTACTGCTTTTCCCATCGTGGGAAAGCTAAAGCCTACTTAGCTTCAGCCGCCTGAGCTGCCTCGTGCTGCTCTAGCAGTTCGCGCTCCCACGCAGCCATAGGCTCTTCAGCAGCCTCTGCCTTACCGGTCTTCTTAGCATTACGCTCAATGAGACCTGCAGCGACAGCGTCTGCCACCACACGGGTGAGCAGGTTGACGGAACGGATCGCATCGTCGTTACCAGGGATGGGGAATGCGACTTCGTCAGGGTCACAGTTGGTGTCAAGAATAGCTACCACGGGGATGCCCAGCTTCTGAGCCTCGTTAACCGCCAGGTGCTCCTTCTTGGTATCAACAACCCAGACGAGGGAGGGAACCTTGCTCAGGTTACGGATACCGCCCAGGGTCTTTTCGAGCTTCTCAAACTCGCGGCGCATCAAGAGCAGTTCCTTCTTGGTGTAACGAGAACCTGCGACATCGTCAAAGTCGATCTGCTCAAGTTCCTTCATACGCTCAATGCTCTTAGCGATGGTGGAGAAGTTGGTAAGCATACCACCGAGCCAGCGGTGGTTAACGTAAGGCATATTCACGCGGGTAGCCTGCTCAGCAATAACTTCCTGTGCCTGCTTCTTGGTACCCACAAACAGAATGTTGCCGCCGTGTGCAACGGTGGATTTAACAGCCTCAAAAGCCTTATCGATGAATTCGAGGGACTGCTGCAGGTCGATGATGTAAATGCCGTTGCGTTCGGTGAGGATGAAACGCTTCATCTTGGGGTTCCAACGGCGGGTCTGGTGACCGAAGTGAACGCCGGAATCCAGCATCTCACGCATAGTTACGACGGGCATGTCGTCTCCTTTATATCAGGGTGCCGCGCTGACCTCCCATCTCGGGCTAGCCACACGCGCGCATAGTAGTTATCGGTTTATCCTAGTGGCGATTAGACATTCGGGTTGCCCCGTGTCTCAAGCCCTGACCGCTTGTTCTAAGCGGACCGAAGGTCTTTTATCACCTGGTACTTAGGTTCCAGGTGCTCACACCACGCGTCGTCAGCGAGCCTTTCCGTTACCAGGCTAGGCACACTGCAATAGAAAATTGTACCTGATATTTGGGTCTTAAGTCTTTAGTACCATGAGCTTTTCGTCCGTATAAACGTGGTTTTTGTAAAAATTGTTGCTACCACCTCACTTGACCCCGTAGAATCACGAGTCTTCATATTTTGGAGGTTTATGAAAAACGCTGAACCGTCTCACCTGTTTTTCACGAAAACGCTAAATACCGTCTGTGGATATCGAATAAAAATGTCCCGAAAGGGTAAGTTTTCCACAGTACAGCCTTGTACATATCTTTATGCGTCTTCGACTGTGGTGTGCTCGAAGAATGATATGTGATTGGTTGGGGGCGTGGATGCACCGCGCGGGTCTGGCGGCACAGGCACGTATTTTTACGATGTCCAGACGACACTTTGTATCTGCACTGTGGCGTACTCCCCTGTTTCTTCTAGCATGCTGGCGCTCAGGGCATCCTATAAAAGTCTGGGTGCCTTCTCCAATATTCTTGCGGGTTTTAACGATCCAGATCATAGTCCTTACCGTGGCATTATCTTTAGGCTTCGGGCCACACGTCAGCGGTATAAAGTACCGACACGGTCCCCTCCAGATCATGCACACTTCTGCGCGTTCATGGATTTCACCTATATCTGGAAAACCTCATGTCATTCATGCCTTTATCAAGCCCAGTCAGCGGTGGTCGGCAGGGCATCGCGGAGTCGATCTTGAGGCAACAGAACAGGACCAAGTACGCGCTCCGGCGCCTGGAACCATAGTTTTCTCGGGAACTGTCGTCGATCGACAGGTAGTAGTCATTGAGCATCCGAACGGGTATAGGTCGAGTTTCGAGCCTGTCACCGATCCTCTGCCAGTCGGTACTCACGTTCAGGCGGGGCAGGTTATCGCTCGGGTGGATGCGCATCCCGCAAAACCTCGGTGCTCTACCACATGCCTTTACTGGAGCGTTCGGCGCGGCGGCGACCACAAGAACGGAAGCGGCAAAAACGCAGAATATATTAACCCTATGCTTCTGTTGGGACCAGCAGAACCGACTATACTACTTCCCGTTGACGAGAGTTTCAAAGCCTGAAATATTACCTATATGTCGTGAGCCCCGCATCGTGTACGATGCGGGGCTCACTGTGTGCCTGACCAACCGGTCTCTGCTTTGCTATACGTTATGGCACGGCACTACTGCAAAAAGTCCTGATCACTATCACCCGAAACGGGTTTCTGCTGTGACTTTGCAGCGTGCTTCGGGATAGGAGCCTGTTGGGCGGGCAGCGGAATAGTACCGTCCGTTTCAGCCGCATAGGAGCTTCCGGACGAGAACGCAACGGTCGGCGAATCGTCGCCGTAATTGAGAACATCCGAGTCTGAAGCTGTGTAGGCTGCTGTCGGCTGCACCGCTTGCTGTGCAGCTCGGCGTTCGCGTGCCTTCTGGCTTGCGCGACGAATGCGCTTGCGGAAGATGAAGAGCACCAACAGAATCAGCAGAAGCAGACCGAGCAAAATAGCATCCACCACAAAGTCCGTCATGGTAAACCCATGCGCTGGAATGGTGAGGGATGAGGTATTGACATAACCCTCCGAGCTATTAACCGTAACGTTACGCCCGTCGCCAGAGAGATGTGAATCTTGGCGACCAAACATAGAGTTGCTTCCCTGCAGAGCATCGGTTTTAACCGAGCTCATGATGGGGAGTTCAAACTTGAAATCGTAGTTTTTGGGCTGTAGCTGGCCAAAACGCTCCTGCAGGTTAAACTTGGGCGAAACCGTATAGTCTGCTCCGAAGAGATTAACCCCGCCAGGATGATGAATCGTCATTTCAGAACCGGGTAGGTAAGCACCAATACGGGTATTGAATTCCGCAGAATCTTTGCCTCGTATCTTTGCTGAATATATCGTATTATCGCCGTCAGTACGTTCCTCAAATGTCGCTTGAGCCTCATCAGACCCTTGAACGAAAGACTTAAGGGCATCCCCAGCCTGCGCGACATCAGAACTCTTAAAGGCAAGTTCAAACTTCGCTTCAACAGAACCGTCCATACCCAGCGCAGAAGTCACGTTTAGGCTTTCAGGCTGAATCGTGCGCGAATTCTTTAGGTTGACTTTTATTACCCTATCCGACGCGGATGCGCTTGAGCTTGAGCTATTCGACGAACCGTAGTCCTGGTCAAAATTTTTACCGTCGTCAGAGAAGCTAAACTTCACCCCGTAGTTGGTTCCCGGTGAACACACACGGCTGCAATCAACTGAACCTGTTACATGCTCAATGATCTTCGCCCCAGAAGAATCAGTTTTAACTTCTTGGGAACTTTCTAACGCGGTCTCTTGAGTACCCAGAATTTTCTGAAGTTTAGCATTGAGATCCTCGAAAGAATCGGCAGTAAATTTTAGGTTGCGACCGCTTTCATCTTTACCAGATTGCGTGGACGGTAGGCTCCGGTAAGACTTTTTGGCGATTTCTTCGTCAATACCTTTAGTAAGCTCAGCTCCCTCAGGTTTCACCGAGTTAAGATAAGCGTCTACAGCACTTACCCGGTCAGGTACCATGATCTCTTTTGCGAGAAAGACAATCTTGGCGTTATATTTACCGTCCTTCTTATCGACCGCAATCACAACTTCATCAAACCCATTATCTTTGAGGTCTTTAGCTTGAACCTCGTTGGAGGACTCTGTTGTTTTAATTTCGCGACCTTCAAAGGTAACGCTGTTTTTCCCGCTGGACTGCAGGACGTTGTCTTTGCGTTTTGCTTCGACCAAGCCGTCTGTTACAAGTGCTTCGGGGAGCCACTTGATAAGGTCCTGCGAGGTGAAGTTTTCGGAAACTTCAACGCCCTGAACCAAGCCGTCTTTGCTGTTGCTAATCAGAATCTGAGGTTCTTTGTCAAAACTCGAAGCTCTCAAAATAGCGGAGACTTTAGTGCGGTACTCATCTACGCTATTAAAATTCACTTTGAAGGTGGCCTGAGCGTTATCACCTTCGGTTCGAATGCCCTCGTAATCAAGTTCTTGAGGTTTGTGTTTCTTAATCGAAGCATCAAGAGCGTTAACGTCACCCTTGAGGTAATCTTTATTATCTTTCAAGCTGAAAGACACTGTAATGGTGCGGGAGCCCTTCTCTGAATTTTCAAGCCCAAGATTTGTCTCAACTTTTGCACCACAGGCAGACATAATGAGCGCTAGAACCGCCAGAAAGACGGCAAGGAACCCAAGTCTTCCTTGCCGTCTTGACGAGCGCTGCTGTAGTAGCTGGCTCATCTTACAATGCTCCTAGAGGCTTGATGCCAGGGGGTTAGGCATCATCTGGAACGCAATGTTGTATACAATGAGGGCCACAAGAACCCATGCAGTTGTAAGAAGAGCGTGCATTAACACAGGAGATTTCTCAAAACGACCCAGGCGATTCAGCCCCAGGTAGATAAGAGACTCACCGATCACAATCGAGAACGCAAAGATTGCTACCAGAAGATATATCGTCAGGGTGGGGTTCTCTGCAAAGTTCTTCCCATTTGTACCCATCGTGAGAAGAACAAAGAGGTAGAGCAGAAGATAGGAGCCAACCAAGGGAAGAGCCGCAACACCTGCCGCGCTCATGCAGTCGTTGAAACTCGACTGAACTTTTCCGATACGAGCGGTCAGCATGAGCTGCAAGCCGCGCAGAACGTGAATCGCAAAAATTGCGACAAAGAAAATCAGAAAAATCATGACGGTCTGCCCAAAGTTTCCTCCCTGAGAGGAGCTCCCCCGGCTGCCGTAGAATGATCCGCGGAACATGTAGAAAAGCCCAAGAAGACCGCTGACCAGCTGCGTAATGACCAAAGAGCCTGCGAAGGACTGTGCTGCTACAGCGATAATCCATCCCCAAGGTTGGCTGTCCTGCAGTCTTTTATGTGCGTCGCCCGGCTGGCTCTTAAAGACATCAAGGAAGCTGCCCCAAACATTCTTGAGAGCTTCAGCGAAAGGGTTTGGCACTGCCGGTGCTGCTGGCTGGGCGAAACCAGCATGTGGGTCTCCCTGAGGCTGTGCAGGGTTTTGCGGGTTAAACCCGTTCGGCTGGGGAATCTGCTGGTTCGGAGCACCCGGAACCGGGTTTCCAAACTGATTAGGATCCTGCTGGTATTGTCCGCCCTGCTCCTGGGGAGGTACAGACTGGTGCATATTAGGGTTCCCATACGGTTGAGCGGGGTTGGGATTCTGGTACCCGTCATTGCCATAGCCTTGAGGATGTTGTGGCTGACCTTGACCGGACTGCGGAATATTCTCACTCATCATCTGATCCTTATCTCGGATTTTCCTATGCAACAAGCCGATATACACTCGGGACGTTGCTTCAAGAAACCAGATAAGTCTGAAGATCTCGTGGCTAAGCCTTATTCCAGGAAGAAGGCGCTGGAGCAACAGTACTCCGTGTGTTTATCGGCGATGTCTCGCGTGTGCATGCGAGGTTACTTTTTACCCTACCTTAAATCTCGCCTTTACTCACGATAATTCGTCATATCTTCAGAAAATAAGGTATTTATTCTTCTTCTAATTTCTTCACGCGACGAGTCACCACGATGGGGATAGAGATCAGCACTACGATGAGCAGGGATGCTACGACAATCCCAGCAATCATAATTGGCCTATAGTTGCGGGGGGCCTTCTGCATATGAATTTCCATTGTGGCGGTGTTAATACCCTTGGCGCGCACATGAATTGCCCCATCGGACTGATCTACAACAGTATTAGCAGGAGGATTTACAACTGCCATACCGTCCGGCGCCACCACAATATATTCACTGTCGCCACTGAATCTATCGGTGACTTTAGCATCCGCAACGAGCTTGGCACGCAACGTCAGCTGATCGTTCTCACCCTTCTCAAGACTTACCTCGCTGCCGGGCATATAGTTGTTGAGCAAACGTTGGAAATCTTGAACTTTGATATTGCTGATCCGGGTAGTAAAGGTACGCCCTATACCCTGCTCATTACGCTCCATATTATGTTCACCGGTCTTTGTATTGGAGGCACCAAAGATCTCATTAATACTCCGGCTAAAAAGCATTGCGTCGAGCGGGCTAAAGGTATATTGGAAGCTCGCACTCAAAGAAGACTCGGAGCTGATGTAGAAAGTGCTTGAAAATTTCTCAGGAACCACTCGGCGGCTCATCGTATAGCTAACAACCGAAGATGTACCAGAATCGTATTTTGCTGCCTCGTTGACGCTGTACAGAGCTTCGTCGCCGCTCTTACCCCAGGATGCGGGCGCCGCCACAAGCCCCAATGGCGGGGATGACATGCTCGCATCACAAATACCGGCACAATCAATATGCACATTTGCGGTTGATAAAAGCTCTTGATTTTCTCCTGTGGACTCGCTGAAAGAGATGGAATTATTCTTGGTTCCGAGAAGCTGTTCGAGGTCTCTATTAACCTGGTCGATGCTATTCGCAGTAAATGTTACGTGCCGACCCTGCGCTTCTTTCGGGATAAGAGCATCTTTACCCACAAAATACGGCTGATACGAATGAATATCGGACTCTACCTTTTGGTTATCAACTTTGACGGCCTCCAGATAGGTATCTAGGTCTTGAAGCTCGCTTTGCCCAATCTCACCTTTAAAATCTCCGAGAAGCAAGTGCCCCTCAAAGGTACCGTCTTCCTTGAGCTGAAGCACAAAAATAAGATTGCGAACATGAGGCGAAGGAACATCCTGCTGATCTGCGCTAGCCGCTGTCAGGAAGGCCGAGCCGTGATCGTATGTAGGCCCCGGCGCAAGAACGGGTGCCGCCACGCCAAGAACAGAGGCGAGGGTAAACGCGGTGGCAAAACGCAGAAAGCGGCGCTCATATAAACCGTGTAGCGCTCTCATGCAGGATTTATCGGTGGTCATTATTCCTCTTTTGAGTGAGCCGGAGTCTCTAGCAGGGGTTCCGAGAGAAAATGGTGCTTTTAAAAAGTAGCTGGCAAACACTTTATCTCTCAAATGTTCGTATCTAATGTAGCGTGTTTATGCTCTCTGTTCTAACTCGCGTAACTCGAACCCCGATATAAAGCGAAAAGACCCCGCTCGGCGACATGTAATAAATGAGTCATACCGAGCGGGGTCTGTAGGGAGTGTGGGACTTGAACCCACGACCAAAGGATTATGAGTCCTCTGCTCTAACCGGCTGAGCTAACTCCCCTAGAGGCTTAGCGCGTAAGCCACGTCTCTAGAGTACCTGAGGGGTACAGTTTTGGCGAATCTTAGACACACCTTATTTTTCAGAACGTTGGGCAAGAAAACGCTCATAGGGGGCATCCGATACATATAATTCCTCAAAAATGCGCCAGGTATTCTCCGCACTATGGAATTCCACAATACGGCGGCTCTCACGCCCCATCTGCTCGCGTTCAGCGGCAGGTAGACGAAGAATTGCTGTAAGTTTATCCGCCAAATCCTGCGGATTATTAGGCTCAAAGAGGTATCCGTTAACGCCTTCTTCCACGAGATGTGGAAGCGCTAGGGCGTTTGCCAAGACTACGGGGGTGGATGCGCTCATAGCCTCCAAGGAGACAAGCGACTGCAGCTCTGCGGTCCCAGGCTGACAGAAAATATCCGCCCTCTGGTAAACACCCGGCAGTTCTTCGTCCGGAACAAACCCACGGAACGTTACTCGGTTTTCAACACCGCATTCGCGTACCTTCTGTTCGAGGGTTTCACGAAGCTCGCCGCCTCCAGCGATATCAAGGCGAACGTGGTCAAGGTCTTCGGGGAGAAGAGAGAGCGCCTCAATAAGCACATCTACGTGCTTCTCTTCAGCAAGACGACCCACGAAGGTTACACGCAGTTCGCCGGGTGCTTTGCCCAAATCTGCGCCCTCAGCAAGTTCGTAGTCGCTGATTTCAATGCCGTTAGAAACGGGCATAACGGGGCGAGTAAATCTTCCAAGATCTCGCATCGCATCGGCGCCGATCTGAGTCGGAGTTGTCACCACCGCCGCATATTTGAAAAGACGGCGCATATCCGCCCAAGTAATGTGCGCATACACCTTTTTGATTGGTTCCGGGAACGGCAGGAATGGGTCCAAGTTTGCGGGCATAAAGTGGTTGGTGGCGATAACTCGAATTCCACGCTTATGTGCCTGCTTCAGTAATGCGCGCCCGATAATGTAGTGGCACTGCACATGAATAACATCAGGTTTAACTTCGTCAAGGATACGACCCACCTCGGCGTGGATTTCCCAGGGAATACAGATGCGGTTGGTTTCATGAGTGGGAGGCAAATGCGAACGCAGACGGTGTTCGACGATGCCGCCCTCTACGACAGTTCGGTAGCTAGGTCCACGGCTGGGATTTGCGGCAACCACGTGTACTTCGTGCCCGCGCTTGAGCATAGAGGTCGCTAGGCGGTGCCCAAATTGTGCCGCGCCGTTCACATCGGGGGGATAGGTCTCAGCACCGATCAGGATCTTCTTTGCCTGCTGCATCGCCTGTTCTCCTTGGTCTGACTTCTCAGGTGTATGGGGTGTTCTTCATTATTTTATCGGGTGTTATCGCGTTCCTCAGCATAGAGAGGCCTTGGAGTTCTCTGAGAGTCTCTCCAAAAACCCTCAAAAAATGGCCCGCCACCGCGAAGGTGACGGGCCAATAATACGGAGTTTGTGGTGCAGATACTTGCGTTAGCGTCGCACAATCTTTCGGAGGAAGAGTACGACTGCAGAGAGTGATGCGCCCAGAGCTGCGAAGGACTTCCACCGAGCCTTAACAACCTCAGGCTTGGATGCGTTACTGACCATGTTGCGCCCAACGGTAGCCGCGCTGCTGGGCGCGTTCTGCACACTGGTCTTTGCAGAGTCTACGGTTGATTGGGTGAAGGATTGAGCATTCTGTGCGTACTTCTGCATATCATCGCGCAAAGCTGCAAGGTGTGCGCGACGTTCTTTAGTGCGCTGCTGAATCTGCTCAATGGTGAGCGGCTTGGGTTCTTCTTCGCCGCGTGCCTTACGCTCCTCAGCTTCTTGGCGTGCCTTCTCTGCAGCGGCCTCACGCTCTGCCTGCTTGCGCGCTGCACGTTCAGCCTGCTCTTGTTTCAAACGGGAGGCTGTCATTGCGCTGCCCTCACGAAGCACACCGAGATCGAAGAGAACGCCGAAGATTGCCGATTCGGGAGCAAAGGGCAGCTGGGCTTTAACCTTTTTATATCCGATAAGCCCTAAAATGGCGAGAATAATGAGGAAGACGCCTGCCCAAATCAGCGCCGAGGCCCATAAAGGTACAAGCTGTCCAAGGAGGAAGATAAGCAGACCGATAATAGCGATGACCATGAAGCACGCAAAAACAGCTGCGACGGCGAGGAAGGCTGCACCTTTGCCAAGAGCGACGCCTTTGGTTTTAAGCTCGTGCTTTGCAATCTGGACTTCGTCTTTGACCTGGTTAATACCTAGGGTTTTAAGTACCTTAGCGGCATCAAAGAGACCCGCGATACTTGACTTAATCCCTGCAATGCCTGCTCGTATGCCTTGGGGATTAGTGTTTGTGGTCATGCCCACCTCTCCGTGATTGTTCTGTGTGGAGCTTCTGTTTAGCACCCCACGGTTATTATTCTAGCTCTATTCTTACCGCAGGTGTGTTGTTACACAGCCGCCCCAGCGATCACACCAACCAAACCGTATGGTTTTTCTGCTCCCATCAAATCTTCAGAAGGCGGCAGTACACGGTTTTATGGTGCGTAGGGTATCTTTCGCATTCTACCGTGTGCTGTGTAATTTCTCGAAAACTTTTATGCGTATGCATTCATATAGTGTTCGAGACAGAGATGTTTGATGCGCGAGAGGGTTCTTGTGCGAAGGTATTTAGAGCCCTCCAGCGTTGAGAAAATATGGAGCGGGTTACTGGCAAAATCCAGTCACCCTATGAGAAAAGCCTCGGAGCTTTACTCTGAGGCTTTTAAATGCTCCCCCGACTGGACTCGAAATAGACGAAGCCCGATAGGAAGCGCCCCAGCGCTTTCGCAGGGCGAAGTGGGTTACTGGTTCCAGTCAACATATAGAGAAAGGACCTCTGGTGTAACCTGAGGCCCTTTAATAAGCTCCCCCGACTGGACTCGAACCAGTAACCCTTCGATTAACAGTCGAATGCTCTGCCAATTGAGCTACGGGGGATTATCCCGTTACGGCGTTTATCCGCAACGAGTAATAACTATACCGGCTGTTTGTTGCCTCCGCAACTTAGGGTATAGTGATGTACCTTACTAGTTTTTTGTGAGTGTTCTGCGGCGCATTTCAAGCTCTAAAAGCTCTCGTTGCACGTGCGCATACTCTTCACCGTCAGAGGCCGAACTGAGCTGCTCCAGACGCATCATGAGGTCGGATTTCTGTCGGGTGATCTGGTGGATAAAGAGGCTGTTGAGAGTACCCTCAATAAACCTGGGGAGATGTTCTTCGTGGGCTATGGGCAGCGCCGCTACACTCAGTTCGGCGATCGCGGGGTGTACCTCGGCGATAGTACCAGAACGCACTACGTTGAGCCATTCAACCCCGGCGGCAGGCGCTACCGTGGAGGCCGCGTGTATGATGCCTCGAGAAATTTCACGGTGCATACGGTAGCGGAATTCTACGCGGGCGAATTCCTGCCACTGGGATACGCTCATCAAATGAGGATGCTGCAGGGCGATTTCAAGTGCGGCCTTTTCCAAACGCGCCACGGGATCGGCAGGGTCGGGGGCGAGTATTGGCTCTCCCCCGCCGGTATTTGCCACGCTAGTATCGCTGTGAGTGTCTGGCATAGTATTTCCGGGGTTCGAGGGCCTTTCTGTCTGAGGCGCAGGGTTTCCGGCAGATGCGTTCCACGGTTGAGCTGAGTAGTTCTGCAGATCCTGCTGACCATATCCAGGTACCTGCTCGTACCGGGGCGTTTGGGACTGCTGAGCCACCGGTTCGTACCGCTTTTTCTGCTGCGGATGGCGCTGGGCGTAGGCAACCGCACGCTGTATTTCCTCAAGTTCCATACCGAGCTGTCCGGAGACTTTACGCATATAGGCCGGGCGCAGGTCGCGGTCCCTGATTCCGGCGATAATGGGCGCGATGGCGCGCATCGCCAGCACACGCCCCTCTAGGGTTGTCAGGTCGAAGCGTTTGAGGGTTGTGTCGATGACGAATTCGAAGAGCGGACGGCGAGAGGCGATAAGGGATCGTACCGCCGCATCGCCCCTGTGCAGGCGAAGGTCGCACGGATCCATACCTTCTTGGGCGACCGCCACGTATGTTTGTGCCACGAAACGCTGATCCTCTTCAAACGCTGCGAGCGCGGCTTTCTGCCCCGCGGCGTCGCCATCGAAGGTAAAGATAATTTCTCCGCCGGAGCCGTCATCGGTGATCATGCGGCGTACCACTTTGATGTGCCCCGCGCCGAAGGCGGTGCCGCAGGTTGCTACGGCGGTTTTGATGCCTGCTAGGTGTGCCGCCATAACATCGGTATAGCCTTCGACGATGACGACCTGTTTGGTTTTGGTCATCTCACGTTTGGCAAGGTCGATGCCGTAGAGCACTTGCGATTTTTTGTATAGCGGCGTTTCGGGGGTGTTGAGGTATTTGGGTCCTTGGTCGTCGTCAAAGAGACGGCGTGCCCCGAATCCGATGGTTTCGCCCGCTACGGTGCGGATGGGCCAGATGATGCGCCCACGAAAACGGTCGTAGAGGCCGCGGTTTCCCTCAGAGAACATACCGGTAGCGCGCAGTTCCTCGTCGGTAAATCCGTGGGAACGCAGATGTTTGAGTAGATTGTCCCAGCCGCGGGGGGCGTATCCGACCCCGAAGGTTTTGGTGGCGGCTGGGTCGAACCCGCGAGCGCCAAGAAAGCGTTGTGCTTCCCCTGCGTTCGCTGAGTAGAGGCTGCGTTCAAAGAATTCTGCGGCGATTTTGTGGGCGTCGAGAAGTCGGCGGCGCAGGCTTGCTTCGTACCTGTCTCGCGGGTTCCCACCTTCATAGTGCAGGGTGTAGCCGATACGCGCCGCTAAGCGTTCAACGGTTTCGGTAAACCCGGTGTGTTCCATCGCCATGACGAAGGAGTAGACGTCACCGGATTCGCCGCATCCGAAGCAGTGGTAGGTGCCCATTTGCGGGCGCACATTGAAGGAGGGCGTGCGTTCGTCGTGGAACGGGCACAGCCCTTTGTACGCGCCGATACCTGCACCTTTGAGGGTTACGTATCCCTCAACGATTTCGCGGATATCGGTACGGGCGCGTACTTCATCAATGTCTTCTTTGCGGATTAGTCCAGCCATCGTCTCATTTCTGCTGCACCGTGCTGTAATAGCAGTTTTAGAAGGTATTTCATGCCCGTCTATACACGGGGTCTCTGTCTTGTCTTTGCCGTGTGGAAGGCTGCGCTACCACAAGGGCTTCTCCCCCAGCATCCAGGGGGTTCCGTTGATGCGGGTGTAAAGCGCAACCGCCGACCTGTCGGTTAGGGATGCCACTTGATCAATGACGAGGCGCAGGCGTGCGTCGTCGTCATGAGTCCCCAGCTGCGCGTAGTCCGTTCTGAAGATGCTGTCGATGTACTGCGGGTTTGCGCGCTGGGAATCTTCGTATAGTGCTTCGACTAGGATACCCAGTATTTCGTGCTGGTGTTCGTAGTGGGGTTGGGCGTCGCGCACCGTCATAACGAATGCGGTTGCGATCCCCTTCATGACGGCGATTTCGTCTCGGGTATCTTCCGGTACGATCAGTTCGGCGCTATAGCGGGTTAGCGGGGCGTTTCGCCCGTAACGTTCGCGGGTTGCTTCCACGGCGCTCCAGGCGAAACGACCGATAAGTTTACTGGTAAGTCCCTTGAACTGTGCTAAGGAGGCGCGCGAACCGGTCATGCACGGAACCCACCGGTTCAGGGTCTCTAGGCGGCAAAGCGCTGAGTCCAGCTGTTCGTCGGTGGCATCTGGAAGATACCATTGGCGGGTCATGTTAAAGACGGCCTGCCGGTGCTTCGCCTCACGCAGCTGTTCTAACTGCACGTGCCCGCCGAAGACTGCATCTTCAACGTCGTGCACCGAGTATGAAATATCGTCGGCAAGGTCCATAACCTGCGCTTCCAGGCATTTGCGCTGGGACTCTACCCCGGCGTCGTGTGCGCCCTCACGGAACCATTCGAAGACCGGCAGGTCATCCTCGTAAACACCGAATTTGTGGGTTTGGGTGCCGTCTGCGCGGCGTGGTGCGTCTGTGCGCGTCCACGGGTATTTGCAGGTGGCGTCCAGGGATGCTCGTGTCAGGTTCAGACCCGCAGATACGTCATGTTCGGCGATCACTTTCGGTTCAAGGCGGCTGAGCAGCCTAAGGGTTTGGGCGTTGCCCTCGAACCCGCCCATATGGGCGGCGAGCTTGTTCAGAGCACGTTCACCGTTATGTCCAAAGGGCGGATGCCCCAGGTCATGAGAGAGGCAAGCAGTATCAACTACGTCTGGATCGCATCCGAGCATCCGGCCCACTTCGCGCCCGACCTGGGCGACTTCAAGGGAATGAGTGAGACGGGTACGCACGAAATCGTCCGTATCCGGGTTCATGACCTGGGTTTTAGCGCCTAGACGCCGCAGCGCAGAGGAGTGAAGCACACGGGCACGATCGCGTTCAAAGGGGGTGCGATCCCGGAACGGATGTATTTCGGGCACCCAGCGTTCCGAATCGTCGGGGGTGTACCCTGCGGGCAGGTTCCATTCCCAACGTTCCTGCCCTTCTTCGGCAATGCGAGTCATCGCTCCTCCGTTCCTGCTCCCGGTGCGTCTGGCACCTTGTCTACTACTTATATAAGCACTATTTCGCCTAGACGCAATGTTTTTATCAGACTACGATAAACTCCGACCGATTATCCGCCCGAGATATCGAGTTCCGCCTCCACGAGTCCAAGCCTTTCAGCATCCCCTAAAATACGGGAGTTAAGCCACCCATCCGGCAGATGCGGCTTCTTCGGGCTCCCGGCCCGGCCGCGCGAACCTTCAACCGCGGCCCCCGGATACCCGATACTGTGATCAAGCTGCCCCAGCAGTTCGCGGAAAGTCGCTAAATCAGGTACGGTCGCCATCTTGGCACGCAGCTCGCCGCCCACCGGGTAGCCCTTGAAATACCAGGCAACATGTTTACGGATCTCACGCAGACCCTTGTACTCATCCGCAAAAGTCTCAACAAGCAGCTCGGCATGTCGGTAAATCATTGCGGCAACCTCACTCAGAGTAGGTCGGATACGCTCGGTACTACCCTCAAAAGCGTTCTGCAGATCGCCAAAAAGCCACGGGCGCCCTTGGCAGCCGCGCCCAATCACCACGCCGTCCACACCGGTCTGTTCGACCATGCGCACGGCATCTTCGGCAGCAAAAATATCGCCGTTGCCTAAGATGGGGACGTCTGGAATCGCCTCGCGAAGCTGCGCGATGGAGTCCCAGTCCGCTGTTCCCGAATAGTGTTGGGCAGCGGTGCGCCCATGCAGGGCTATGGCGGCGACACCCGCATCCCGGGCGATCTTAGCGGATTCAAGGAACGTGATGTGGTCATCATCGATGCCTTTACGCATCTTGATGGTCAGGGGAATATCGTTGCGCGATGCTTCTTTGACCGCCGTATGCACAATCGCAGTAAAGAGATCGGTTTTCCATGGAAGCGCCGCGCCGCCGCCGCGTTTTGTGACTTTCGGCGCCGGGCACCCAAAGTTCAAGTCGATATGATCCGCACGATCTTCTTCTACGACCAGCCGAATAGCCTTACCCACGTTAACCGCGTCTACCCCGTAGATCTGGATGGAGCGAATCTGCTCATCTGCGTCGTGTTCGATAATGCGCATCGACTCGGGTTTGCGTTCCACGAGGGCACGCGCCGTCACCATCTCGGTCACATATAATCCACCGCCGTACTCGCGGCACAGACGACGGAACGCCTTATTCGTCACACCCGCCATCGGGGCGAGCACCACAGGCGTTTCAACGGTCAGTTTACCGAGTTTCAGCGGCGGTAATTTCAGGTGGGAGGCTTCAGAATTCACCTCTATATTGTGGCATACACACGCAAATCGGCACGGATGCTCATACCCCGGTTCACGACAGGCGCACCGGACAGGGTGCCATACGACTATCGTGCTCTCATAGTGTGGTCTTCCTGAGGCATAGTCGGTGCCCTAATCTTTAGGAAGCGGAACCCGGATAATCGCTTGCGTAAATATAGGTTGGGTTACCTTCCACGCTCGCGGTTCCGGCACGCAGAAGAACATCGGTTACCTCCACGAGAGCGGTCATCGAATCGTCTACCTCAACCATCACCGGGTACTGCGCCGTCAACAGCGAAAGAAGCTGCATAATAGCCTCGACCGCGCCTTCGTTCTGCATGTCATATCCGAGCAAAACCTCAGTCGCAGTATTCTCATCGACCAGCGCGGCGGCAGGGTCAGTCTCAAAAGGATGATAACTCACCGCAAAGGCAATGATCTCGCCTTTCTTCCCCTCTTTCTCAGCCTGCTGAATGTTATCGCGCAGTACCAACGCCCCGAAGGCGCGTGCCTCATCTGAGAGGAAATACCGGTTTACGGTCCCTAACCCGACCTCGGCGGGAGCATCCCAATCATGCGAATCGCGGTAGAACTCCCAAAGTTTTGAGGTCAGTTCAACCGAGCCAGTCGCCAAATCCTCAATCGCCTGGGTGGGTTTGCCGTTCTCATCCTCACGCAGGGGCACTGGCGGAATCGCGCCCGCATCAATATGGATCAGGCGCGAGCGCTGAATCATTTTCATGCCCTTTGCCTGGGCAAATTCCTCGCCGGTGCTAAATGGCGCAAGCTTCACGCGGACGTTCGGAACCTGCCCGTTTTCGGCGGCGATCTCACGCAGCCGGTCTAAAAGCTCGGTACCTAACCCGGCGCGGCGGTGCCCTTCGGCCACTTCGATATACGCCCACAGCCGCTGGGGGTGCAGCAGCGATGCGGTCACGACGCCGGCGGCGATTGGCACGCCCGCATCGGTGACTACGAGGGTTCGACTAAAAGGAGCATCCGAGGCCTCTCCGAACGATGCGCGCTGCAGAGCCTCCTGCTCGCTGCGCGGATCTCCCCACACCTGCAGAAGCTCCAGGTCGTCGCCTTCCTGCCATGGACGGAATTCGTAGGTATTCATGGGTGCCTTTCTTCCACAGGGTGCACGGGTTTTTTCCACGCGGTTGAGAGTTCTCACTATTGTACGGATCGGGTGGGCGCTGCACCAAGGCACACACACCCACGGCGAAATACTAGGATGCGCGGCACAGCATTCGGGCGGGGCTCTCCACTCGTGAAGAGCCCCGCCCGAACAAACTATGCGCGTGTGCGCCTCTGATTTTCTAGATCGCCAGGCGTGCCGCCAGGTATGGCTTCACCTGATCCAAGGCTACGCGCTCTTGATTCATGGTGTCGCGTTCACGGATGGTCACCGCCTGATCTTCCAAAGTATCGAAGTCTACGGTGATGCAGAACGGGGTTCCAATCTCATCCTGACGGCGGTAACGGCGACCAATGGCACCGGCCTCATCGTAGTCAATATTCCAAAGTCCGCGCAGCTCATCCGCCAGTCGATGCGCGGGCTCAGAAAGCTCGGGCTTCTTCGACAGCGGCAGCACGGCGGCTTTGACCGGTGCCAGGCGCGGATCGAGTTTAAGAACCACGCGCTTATCGACGCCGCCCTTAGTGTTCGGGGCTTCATCCTCCACGTAGGCATCCACCAGGAAGGCCATCATGGAGCGTGTCAGGCCAAAGGAAGGCTCAATGACATAGGGTACGTAACGTTCGCCGCTGGCCTGGTCAAAGTATTCGAGCTTCGCGTTCGAGTGCTCATTGTGCACGCCCAGGTCGTAGTCGGTGCGGTTTGCCACACCCATGAGCTCGCCCCATTCGCCGCCTTGGAAACCAAAACGGTACTCAATATCGATGGTGCCCGCCGAGTAGTGCGCGCGGTCGTCCTCAGGAACATCGAACCGGCGCATGTTCTCGGGGTTAATACCCAAGTCAACAAACCAGTTCCAGCAGTCTTCAACCCATGCGTCAAAGTGTTTATCTGCTTCGTCGGGGTGAACGAAATATTCGATCTCCATCTGCTCGAATTCGCGGGTGCGGAAGATGAAGTTGCCGGGGGTGATCTCGTTACGGAACGCCTTACCGATCTGCCCGATACCGAAGGGCGGACGTTTACGGGCCGCCGTCACCACATTGTTGAAGTTTACGAAGATACCCTGCGCAGTTTCGGGGCGCAGAAAGTGCAGCCCTTCCTCGTTATCGACAGGACCCAGGTAGGTTTTCAACAGGCCCGAGAAGTTCTGCGGTTCGGTCCATTCCCCACGGGTTCCACAGTGGGGGCAGACAACCTCACCCATATTTTCGGGGGCGCGCCCCTTTTTAGCTTCGAAAGCCTCAATCAGGTGATCTTGGCGCTGACGCCTGTGGCACGAGAGGCATTCCACCAGCGGGTCCATAAAGGTTGCCACATGCCCGGATGCTTCCCACACCGGGCGAGGCAGAATTACCGAAGAGTCCAGCCCGACCATATCCGCGCGTGAACGCACGAAACGCTGCCACCACTGCTGACGAATATTCTCTTTGAGCTCCACGCCCAGGGGACCGTAATCCCATGCGGAACGCGAACCACCGTAGATTTCACCCGCCTGGAAGACGAAGCCGCGGCGCTTAGCGAGCGCAATAACGTTATCGAGAGTGGACTTTTCTGCCATGTTTACTCCTTTATGCCCCGCCACCGGCTGTGGCGTGCGTGAGTTCAGTGTTCTTCCGCGCGCGGTAAGCGCCGGGATATACGGTCACAAGTACAAGATACTAGGGTATCATTGCGTACCCGTCTTGCCGTGTAGTTTCTGGGCAACGGTAGACAGTGTTTAGTTAGAGCGTGTAGATGAGGAACACGTGGCGGGTTAGTATGACTGCCGCACATGGCATCCTCCCGCCGATACACTGGTGACATGGAGAAAATCTATATTCGTGACGAAATGATTCGTCTGGGACAGTTTTTGAAGCTGGCTAATCTGGTCGAAGACGGTGCACAGGCACGCGAAGTAATCCAGCATGGGCTGGTAAAGGTCAATGGGCAGATTGAGGAGGCGCGGGGCAAGCAGCTGCATCTGGGCGATACGGTGAGCTTCAACGGGGTAAGTGTGCAGGTGGCTCAGGACTAGGTTTTCTATCCCCCCCTCCCACAAACGCATCTTGGGTTGTATAACGTACCGCCAGATGGTGCGTTATACAACCCAAGATGCGTTATTCAGGTTCTTTTAGTCGGCTGACCCTTGCTCTGACGCCCCAGCGTTACCCGCAGCATCCGCAACTTTTTCGGCACGGATTTGGGGCGCGTTGCCCAGCACCTTCACGTCGATGAACTCGCCTACATGGCGGATTTCTAGGGCGCTTACCCCGTGCCCGGCGCCCGCATACAGAACTTTGATGCCATCGGTATATGCGCGAATCCACTCGTAGGTGTAATCCACGAAGGGCTGCGGAATAATAGGGTCTTCCTGGTCCCTGCCGAAGAAAACGGGCAGCCCGGTGGCTTTGAGCTCGTCATCCTTGAAATAAGGAGAGTCCGATTCGACCGCGTATCCGGAGAGCCCCACCAGTGCGGCAAATTTTCCTGGGCGATGCCGCACCATAGAAGTTGCCACCGCCATGCCTTGCGAGAACCCCACCAGCGAGACTGAAGCGTAGTGTGGTTCTTGCTGTTCGACCCACTCCAGCACGTAGTCGCTGGCCTGTTCTATGGTCCGCACATCCGCATTGAGCTGTTGATCCAGTGGGTACCACTGGTAACCTATGGCCTCGGCGGGAATGTGGGCACCGGTTGCGTCCGCCGAAAACTGGGTGCCTACCGGCTGCGGGGCGCGCATCCCAGCATAGGTGATACCCTCCTGCGGCAGATGTTCAGCCAGTGACAGCAGGTCCTTCTCATGCGAACCGTACCCGTGCAGCAGAAGCACCAAGTGGGTTCCGGCGCGTTCCTCCTCGGGTCGGGAATATTCGACAATGTACGTATTTTCACTCATATCTTCATCTTACCGAGGAGCCTGCCATAAACAACCGAAATAGATTTCCGCTCAAGGCTTGACCCTCACCCAACGTCAGGATCTACAGTAAAAACATGGACGCGAACACTACACCAGATGGCGGGCAGCACGAGTACACCGTAGGAGAGGCTGCATCCCTGCACGGGCTGACCGTGCGCACGCTTCACCACTGGGAACAGCGGGGTCTGATCAGTCCCGCGCACGATGAGCTCAACGGATACCGCTACTACAGCGATGCCGATCTTGAGCGCATCACCGTCATTATGGGGTATCGCGCCATTGGCATGAGCCTTGAAGCCATTCGCAGCGTACTGCAGGACGAAGCGAACAGCACCGAGCATCTACTCGCCCAGCGAGATATGCTCCAGCGCAAAATGGCCGCCTATGAGCGCATGCTAACAACACTAGATCAACTTTTGGAGGATGCAATGGCACCTAAGAACGAACAGCTCACCGCTGCAGAAAAAGCAGAAATTATGGGCGACGGGTTCAGCCCCGCACGTGAGCAAGAAGCGCAGGAGCGTTACGGGCACACCGACGATTGGGCTGAATACCAACGCCGTACTGCGGCCATGAGCCGCACCGACTGGGTGAAGGGCAAGCAGGAGCTTGACACGGTTGAACAAGCCCTCGTCGAGGCTTTCACTCGTGGCGTGCAGCCGGGCAGTGAGGAAGCGAATGCGCTTGCCGAGCGGCACCGCGCCTCACTTTTCTTCTTCGAGGTAACCCCCGCCAAGCACGCAATTCTGGCACGCGGTTATGTTGAGGACGCCCGTTTCAACGAGCACTACGAGAAGCTCGCTGCGGGACTGGCTGTCTGGCTACGGGACATCATCTACGAGAATGCCCGCGTCCACGGCCTTGACCCCGAGAATGTGACCTGGTGCTAACCTCGTCCATTCACAATTATCGGTACCGTACACAAAGCCTTGTGGGGACTTATTTCACGCCGAAATATAGTCTTCACAAGGCTTTTATATACGGTTTCTGTGTTCGGATATATAAAAACGAAAGCTAGTTCTGTTTTTGTGTTTCAAAGTGCGAACCAAAAAGAGCGGATATATCATGAAGAGATTTTTCTTCATCGACAGCGCGCTCTCGCTCGGGAACCGGGACTCCGAGAGCCTTAGCGAGAATCGACTCCAACTGGCGGGATTCGACTAAGAAACCGTCATGTCCGTGGTCGGACTCGATAATATCGACCTTTACGGAAACCGGCAGCGCCTCCGCCAGACGATACGATTCGTGCGGAAAAAACAGACGATCGGTGCTTACGGCGGCGATAGTCCACTTACAATCGCTGAGCGCAAGCGCATGCGAGAGGCTGCCGCGCCCGCGTGCAACATCGTGTGAAATTAGCGCCTCATTCACGGCAAGGTAGCTATTGGCGTCAAAACGCTCAACGTGCTTATCGCCGTGGTGGTCTAGGTAGCTTTCGACCGCATATCGTCCGCGGTTCTCACCAATGGACCCGCCGTCGGTGGATTCGCCGCGGTTTGCCTGCCGCCCAAAGCGATGCTCCAACTCGGCTGGGCTGCGGTAGGTAGTGTGGGCTATGCGCCTCGCCAGCGCGAGCCCGGCCGTGGGTGCCGCTCCCCCGTAATAGTCGCCGGAAGCAAAATTGGCATCAGCACGGATGGCGAGGTTCTGGGTGTGCGCCCAGGAAATCTGTTCGGCAGTGGCGGCGGGGCCGGCGGCGATGACCGCGCATCCACGTACCAGCTCGGGGAAGGTTGCCGCCCATTCGATAGCGCGTGCCCCGCCGAGCGATCCTCCGATTACATGGTGAAAACTCTTAATCCCCAACCGGGCGATAAGTTCGGCTTCGGCTCGTACCGAGTCGCGAATAGTGACGTGAGGAAAGCGTGACCCCCAGGGTTTCCCGGCACCCGGGTACCCCTCGGGTACGATACTTGCCGGACCGGTCGAGCCGTAGCATCCACCCAAGATATTGGGGGCTATCACAAAATACTTGGTAGTATCGACCACCGCACCCGGCCCCACAATACCTTCCCACCAACCATCACTTTCGACCGCACGGATACTGGGTGCAGGCATATCTGATGTGGGAATCCCTCGCGAAACATGGGTGTCGCCGGTGAGGGCGTGCAGAATAAGAATCGCGTTGTCCCCAGCTTCGTTAAGAGTCCCCCACGTCTCGTAGCTAATGTTCACCTGTGGAAGCACGGTACCGTTTTCGAGGGTGAAATCACCGATCGCCATCTGCCGCAGGTACCCCTGAGCGCTGGGATACTGCAGCTGCGACAGATAGGTGGCGTGTACGGTATTTTCCGTCATGTTTTCTCCTGGGTAACCGGTAGTTTTGGTAATGGCAGGCGAGAAACCGATACCGCGACCGGGCACTTACTGTGCAGCCCGGTCGCGGCGGTGCAGGTTAGGCGTTCAGAGTCGCAAAACCCAATTCTAGGTCTGCGATAATATCGTCAATATTCTCGATCCCTACGGCGAGGCGCACAAAGTTTTTGCTCACCCCAATTGCCTCTAGCTCTTCCTCGGAAAGCTGCGAGTGGGTGGTGGATGCGGGATGAATAACAAGCGAACGTACATCGCCGATATTCGCCACATTGGAATGCAGCTGCAGAGCATCCACAAAGGTGCGAGTCTGTTCCAGGTCGGCGTCTTTGAGGGTGAATCCCACGACGGCGCCCGGCCCCTTCGGCAGGTACTTCTGGGCTCGCTCGTACCAGGGCGAGGAAGGCAGACCGGCCCAGATCACCTGATCGACCAGCGGATGCTCCTCCAACCAGTTTGCGACCTTGGTCGCGTTCTCGATATGGCGTTCGATGCGCAGGGAAAGAGTCTCCAGACCGATACCAATGTTGAAGGCGTTGGTTGGAGAGATCGCCGCCCCGGTGTCGCGCAGAAGCGAAACCCGCGCCTTGAGAATATAGGAAAGGTTCGCACCAAAAGCGGAGTCTTTGCCCAAGTCACGGGCATAAACTAGACCGTGGTAACCGGGGGCAGGTTCGTTGAACTTGGGGAACTTTTCGGGATTGGCTCCATAGTCGAAATTCCCGGAGTCCACGATAACGCCGCCGATTGAGGTGCCGTGCCCACCCAGATATTTTGTGGCGGAATGGATTACAACATCCGCACCAAATTCGATGGGGCGCACCAGATATGGGGTGGGAACAGTGTTATCAACGATTAGGGGAACGCCATTGTCGTGGGCGATCTGGGCGATAGGCTCGATGTCGAGCACATCATTCCGGGGGTTAGGTACGGTTTCTCCGTAGAAGAGTTTCGTGTTGGGGCGAACCGCATCGCGCCATTGCTGCAGGTCGTCCGGGTTTTCAACAAACGTAGTTTCAACGCCGAGGTCGGCAAGCGTGTATTTAAGTAGGTTGTAGGTTCCCCCATAAATCGATGGGGAAGCCACGATATGGTCGCCCGCGCCCGCAATGTTGAGAATCGCATAGGTAATAGCCGCTTGGCCTGAGGCCAGCAAAAGCGCGCCCACTCCCCCTTCAAGGGATGCGATGCGGTTTTCGATAACCTCTTGGGTGGGGTTGTTCAGACGGGTATAGATAGGCCCAAGCTCTGTGAGAGCAAAACGGTTAGCGGCCTGTTCTGCGTTCTCGAAAACGAACGAGGTGGTCTGGTAGATAGGTAACGCCCGAGCTCCCGTTGCAGCATCCGGTGCCTGCCCCGCGTGAATCTGGCGGGTTTCAAATTTCCAACCGGCGGGGTTGGCGGGAGTCGGGACTGTAGTGTTGCTCATGCGAAGCTCCTTGTAATAGTTCAGGGGGCCGCATGCCGATTTCGGTACAGAGCTCTTAGGCTTTCTTCTCTGCAAACGAAAAAACGATGTACCAGAATCGGGCACATCGGTCCCGCGCTTGCGTTGTACTTTGTGTTCAACGCCTGGTCCTCACCCAGGGCACCCCACCGCGGAGGAGGGTTGCCGGCCAGCTAGCTGGGGCTTATCACTGGCTCTCATGACCTGCATCTAGAGTTTCATAGGAAGCGCACATGGTCAAGCGGGATGCGTATTTTCGGCGCATTGTTGCAAAGATGACGTTTTATGAACTGTTTTCACGACAGCCTATTGTTTTGGGAGAAACACCAATACTTATGCGCTTGTGACCGTGCCTATGTTGTACCCGAACCGCTAAAGCCATGTGATCTGCCGTTAGCCGTCGCTAAATTACCATCAGTGTAGGCAATCGTGAGCCATGCTACACTGATTGAAACCTTGAATCTAGGAGTGATGAGGTATGACCTCCCGCTAAAGTCGCACCGGCTCGCGGAATGCCCGCCCAGATGGTGGGCTCTAAAAATTTTAGAAATAACCCTGCTTTGGTTCGATACATTTCAGAAGCGCATAGTGAGCGCTTGGGACACCAAAGTTCTGAGGGTTTTATTGTTATACCTTCCGCATCTGCAGTCGGTGGCTTGGGATTATTCAGGCACTAAGAAGTGCCTCTCTCACGACTATTCATCTCACCCGTCCCACGTATTGCAGGCGTGCGAACACCATGCTCAAGAGGCTTCGGGTGACTAAGCACCGCAAGGTTTTATCACAATGTCTACAATTCTTGACGCGGCACAGCTATGCCGCACCTTTGGCAAGGGTGAACGCGCTTTCACCGCTGTCGATAATGTTTCACTCAGCATAAGTTCCGGCGAAATTAATGCTCTGCTCGGTCCCAATGGAGCGGGGAAAACAACGGTTGTGCAGATGTGCGCAACACTGCTGACTCCCACGAGCGGAACTGTGCGCATCGACGGGGTGGATGCGCTTGCGCACCCCCAGCGTGCGCGCGCATCCCTAGGGCTTGTACTCGGCGGGGATACCGGGTTCTATCCGCGAGCATCCGCCCGCGATAATCTTCTCTTCTTTGCCGACCTTGCCGGAGTTAGCGCGCGCAAACGCCGTACCCAGGTGGCGAGCGCTTTGGAACGGGTCGATCTTGCAGATGTCGCCGCGAAGAAGGTACAAGAGTTTTCCCGCGGTATGAAACAACGTCTGCACATCGCGCGGGCACTGCTGGGCGAGCCAAAACTGCTGCTTTTGGATGAGCCGACGAACGGGCTTGACCCAGATATTTCACTGACAATACGCCAGTTGATTCGCTCCCTCGCTGATGACGGCACCGCTATTTTACTCACGAGCCATCTGCTGGGCGAGATTGAGGAGTTAGCGCATCGGGTCACGGTCATCGGGGCCGGTCGTGTAGCGGTTTCGGGCACGGTGGCGGATATTACTGCGCATGCCGGGATCTCCGCTACCACCGTGGGGCGTGTGGGTGCGAATGCCGGGCCGGTGCTTCAAGAACTTGCCCGGTCTTTGGGCGATGCAGGAACACTGTTGCTGACCCCGCGCGGCAGCGAGTGGGAGATCACCGTTTACTGGAATGAACGTTCTGTTTCGGAAAAGCCGCACCCCTTCAGTACCGAACACGCCGAGGCTCTGCTGACCCGTATTCTCGCTGAGTGTGAGGTTCAGATGCTCACACCGCTGTATACTCGCCCAGCCACCCTCGAAGAGGCATATCTGGCCATGGCGGAAGGACTGAAACGATGAACCGGCAGCTTCATCTGGTATCCTTTTCCCTGCGCCAATTTCTCACGGTTCCCTACTTCCTGCAGCTGCTACTGCTGAGTACCTTTGGAGCAACGTCCCTACAGGCGCTCGCCGCCGGTGCCTGGCCAGTAGATGCGACCCTCGCCTGGACTCGCGCAGGCATTATCGGTACCTGGAACATGTGCATTGTTGCCGCCGGGATCCTCAACTTTGAGCGCTACCGGGGAACGTTCGTGTATCTGCTCAATGGTGCCGTGAACCCGCTGCGTGCGCTCGCAGCGGTGGTCTCAACTGCCTCCATTTTTGGGCTTGCTGCCCTGCCATTGGCCTGGGTTTTCTGGGCGCTGTGCACCTTCTCGGTGGATTTCACGGATTTTACTCAGGTGGGTGCACGCTATCTGGTGGGTCTTCCGCTGCTGTGGGTCTCGTGTCTGGCGGTGACCTTTGTGATTGCAGGGTTCTTTGTGGCGACCCCGAACGCTATCGCCTATGAGGAGCTGCTGCTCGTGCCGGTTTTCGTGGCTTCAGGGGTGCTTTTTACCGAGAGTTCCGCGCCTGCATGGCTTGATGCGCTCGGCACGTTGATTCCGATTCAGACACCCGTGAAGGTTCTGCTTGGGCAGATGCCTATGAACTCATTCGGTGACTTTCTGGGCGTGGTAGTGCAAACCTGTGCGGTCACAGCCTTCTGGATGCTCGCGGCATATCTGTTGGGTAGGCGAGCACTGCGCGCGGCAACGGTGCATGGCACTTTGGGCGCAATCTAGGAGGCTGCGATGTTTAAACGAACGAACTTTCTCTATCGTCTGAACAGTACCGCCAAAGTTGGATGGTCTTCATCTATCACCTTCGCCACAGTTGGTACGGCACTCAGCACCCTCGTGATCGTACCGGGGCTGAGCGTGCTGTTCAGCGTTCTACTAGGACGCGATCTTTCCGCACCTGATCCTGTGCGGATCGCATGCGCCTCTGCCCTGGCAAGCGTGGTACTCGGTGTGGCGGCCGGTGTTGTGGCACGCGCGGCGACCGACCGCTGGCTGGGAGTGTTCGAGCAGGTGTGCACCGTTCGACGGTTTGATGCGGCTTATTGGCTGGGAGTCTCTGCAATGCCCGTGCTTTTGGCTCTGATCACTGGCATCACGAACCTGGGTGTTGCAGCTGCCTATGCCGGTTTCGGTGGTTCCCTTGAAGGCAGCCTGTCCATGCTTGTGCGTTCTGTGACGCTCTTACCCCTGGCTCTCATGGCAGGCGTATGTCTGGGTGTTTTCGCCGCTGGGCTGGGGCTGTATCTCTCGGACCCATACCTGGGAGGAACTATCTTGGGAGCGCTTCTGCCTATCAGCGCGGGCGTGATTGTGCCGATAGATGCATACCCTGTGTGGCTGGCGGCATTGTGTACGTTGGTTCCCGGCGGACGAACGATTGCTTTGGTGAGTGGCTCCTCTGGGTTGGTGGATTCAACAGTCGTGACTGAGGTGTTAGTCTGTGTACTTTGGGCACTCGCGGGGCTTGTCCTAGTACATGCCGCTGCGCGACGCATCCGCTCGGGTGCACGCACGAATCTGCTATAACCTTTCCCTTCTCGCGAGCAGGTGGTTTTTGTCCCGAGCAGGTAGGGTTTTTCTACCTGCTCAGTCAGATCCTATCTGTTCGCGAGGCAGTAACTACTCAAGATTTTGAGGATTTTAATGTCTACTTTTACTCTTATGTCTTTGGGCTACGATGCCCTCTGGCACGGGCAAGCTGTAGCCGCCGCCTACGCTGATAATCTCGATCTTCACGAACTCGCGATCGCCCGAGTCAGCACGATCCACCGCACCCGGTTCGAGGCCATAGGTGCTCCTTTCCCGGATGCCCCGGACTCTGCCGTACCTTTGCGTACGTTTTCGGTGACACTCTCCACTGCCCCGCATGATGACGAGACCGAGAGTCTTCCAGTCGTTGGTGACTGGGTTTTGCTTGACGCGCACCCAGACCACACCGTCCTGCTCGCTATTCTGCCGCGCCGCACTTACCTGGACCGCCCGAGTGCTACGCGCATCTCAACTGCGCAGCCGGTAGCAGCGAATGTTGATGCGCTATGCATTGTGGAGCCAGTATTCCCCGAGCCTTCGGTGGGACGCATCGAACGGTACGTGGCACTGGCACGCTCCAGCATGTGTGAAGCGGTTCTAGTGCTAACAAAAACCGATTTATGTTCCGCAGATGCATTTGAGGACTACCGCAGCTCCTTAGGCCGCGATGTAGATGCAGTTCACGCGGTCAGTGTGGATTCGCCGGCGAGTATTGCGGATTTCTACGCATCCCTAACCGGCAAAACGGCAGTTTTACTGGGGCGTAGCGGTGCAGGAAAATCTACACTTGTGAATACGATGCTCGGAGACACGTATTTTAGCGGTGCGCCTGGGACGATCCCGCAGGTTGTCTCAGGCGTTCGTGCCTCCGACGGCAAGGGCAGGCACACCACAACTTCTCGCCACATGCTCGTGGGTAAACATGCTGTGGTCATTGATACGCCAGGTGTTCGTGCACTGGCAGCGACAACTGATCCTCACGCCATCGACGAGACTTTTACGGATATTTCGGTTCTTGCCGCTAAATGCCGCTATACGGATTGTGCGCATCGCAGCGAACCTGGATGCGCGGTGCGTGAGGCTCTCGGTTCCGGACTTTTGGATGCCGAGCGCTTCGACCGTTACCAGCGGATGCGCCGCGAATCTGAAAATCAGCGCCTGCGTGCAGATGAGCGTGCGTACCGCGAGCAAAACCGTCGATTTACCAAAGCAAACAAGAGCGGCCGCCGCACCCTCATGCGTGTCAAAGGACGCAGCAGGTAGAGGATTCTTCCTACTCTCTATCCACAAGCAGGTGTCTTTTGTCCCGAGCAGGTAGGATTTTTCGGCCTGGTCGGCCAAATCCTACCTGCTCGCGGACGTTAGGATTTAGAGCTTATCGCCCATCGAGACGTCAATAATCTGCCCGGTAATTGTTTGCGATGCGTTCTGAGTCAACAAACCAATTACTTCTGCGACATCCTCGGGCTGGGTAACCTTCTTCATCGCGTTGCTAGATTTCACGAATTCGGCCGCTTCCGCATTATCGCGCAGCCAGGCGGCGTTAATATCGGTATCGACCACGCCGGGCGCCACAAGATTTACAGTAATCCCCTGAGGTCCAAGCTCAACCGCCATATTCCGCACCAGGTACTCCAGTGCAATCTTGCTCATGCCGTAGCCCGTCATGGCAGGGAATGCGTAGCGAGTCAGCACCGACCCGGTGAAAATATAACGCCCGCCCGGTGCGCTCATGAGCGGCACCAGCCCGGCGGCAAGTTCGTAGGGGGCAACCGTATTGATCTGCAGCAGATTACGCAGAGCCTCTCCATTGAGCTCCTGGAAGGTTCCCTGCGTGCCAACGCCTGCGTTGAGCACCGCAACGTCGAGGGTATCCCCACCTAGCGTATCCTTCACGTGAGTCAGGAAGTCAGAAACGGACTGCGGGTCTGAGAAATCAGCCTGTACAGGTGTTACTTTTACTCCGTGTTCGGATGCGGCAGCCTCTACCTCGCTAAAGTCCGGGTTTCCCGCGCGGTGCTGCGCAATCACATGATACCCCAGCTGCGCCAGCCGAACTGCGGTCGCCTTACCAATACCGCGGCTGGCGCCGGTGACGAGAGCAATCTGTGCCATTTTTCCTCCTTGTATGAGCTGTGAAAGACGCTGAAAGTTCAGCATCACCTTTCAGCATAGTGAAATGGAAGTTGAGCTGTCTATCAAGGGGCACTGCACCTATAGCTAGATATGGCATCGACAGATACGCCGCTGCAGATTTCTATGTCCAGCGCAGGCGTTGGCTCCGTGGGGCTCGCCTGCTGGATCCGGCATTCTTTGACGATGTACTTACCCCCCCCCCGGTAAAAACCTTCTGGTTTACCATCGTTATTGCGGGATATATCTGTCTCAAACTAGTTGATAGCACAGTTTTAGCACTGCAAATAACTCTGAAGGGCAAGTTATTAAAAAGAATAACAATTCTTATTAGGCCTATAAAAGGGATCCGGACCAACTATCCGGCAAACCCATGCTTTTCATGGATACTATTGGATTCGGTATAAATTTATCCTCAAGAAGATTAACAATTTTTCCTTGCCACGATGAATTAGGGGATATAGTTCGCAACAAAAATGCCATAAGGACAAGAGTGCCATAGATCCGTCCACTTTGCCCGTCAGGTAAAGTAGAAAGCCCATCTACCGTGCGCAAAGCATTGGTAGAGGCAGGGGTAAAAGACTTATTCCAGAGTCTTCCATGATGAGCACATGTATTCCTCACAATGGATAGTTGCTCAAACCAGCGTACAAGTGGATGACTGCGAAGTGTTTTCCTCCGCAGATTTGCGGGCAGCAGATTTAGGTCAATATTCACGCCTAAATCTTCCGCCAATTTATATTGATCAGTTGTTTTCAACCCTTCGTAAAGCTTTGAAATATCAGAAAAATCAAGGACATCAGCAAGAACCCAAAAAGGGTATTGACCACCATATTGATCTGCATAATGCTTAATAGATTCATTACGTCGCATAGCACGAGAAACGCGTTTATCAGCAGTTTCTAGCCATTCTTCATGTTTAAAATTAGGCCGAAATATAATCTTATTACGATAACTTAGAGATCCTTCAGAAACTAACAACTCACCAATACGAGCTCGTAAAGCTACTTCAATACGTTCGATACCATCATGAATAAACGTACGAAGCTTACGATCAGCCTCATAAAGAGCTATAACATCTTCAAACGAGGTTCTGGGTATAAACAGGTCACCTCTACATATTTGTCCATCAGAATTTTTAGTTATAATTCGGTTCGGATACCAATACGCTGACAAGCGATAATAAGAGATATTACTTAGCCACTGCTGAGCTATATCATCTTCGATGCTCATCCCCCGCTTACGTAACCGCTCAATCTGCTGCTCAAGCGTTGTTGGTGGCTTTAGAGGTATTGTTCCCAATGTATCCGCCTTTGATATATAAAAAGAGATCCAGCCCACTCTCAACGTAAATCGAGGCGGGCTGAACGATTGCCTCCATTCTACACGTTCTTGATCCCAATATCACCCCAAAAACCGTGCTAGGGCAGTAATTTACCTCTCAAGTCGCTACACTAGAGAACAAGCTAACAAAGCATTCGCCAACTAGTCGAGCCCGAGTCAAGGAGCCCCATGAGCGACGCATCGAACACCACGCAGACAGAAGAAATGCCCCTCGTTCCCATCCCTAAAAAAGTTGAGCATATTCGTGAGTATCACGGCGACACTTTTATCGACCATTACGAGTGGATGCGCGATAAAGAAAATCAGGAAGTCCTCGACTACCTGAACGCGGAGGCAGACTACACCGCCGCCGTCACAGCGGATCAGCAGCCGCTACGCGAGCGCATCTTTGAGGAGATCAAGTCCCGTACCCTGCTCACAGATTTGACGGTTCCGAACCGCATCGGCGATTGGTGGTATTACAGCCGCATGGTTCCCGGCGGGCAGTACCCGATTTTCTACCGTTACCCTGCCCTGCATGAGGGCGACGAGGTGGTGCGCTACACTCCCCCGGTTATTAAGCCCGGCGAGCCGCTAGAGGGCGAATCGGTGGTGCTTGACTGCAATGAGTACGCCAAAGACATGGAGTTCTTCGCACTCGGCGTGTTCCAGCCTTCACGTAACGGTAAGCTCCTGAGCATTTCTGTGGACGAGAAGGGCGACGAACGTTACGAACAGCGCTTCCTTAACCTGGAAACCGGTGAGTTCCTGCCCGATACCATCCCGAATATTAGCGGCGGGTCGTTCTTCATTAACCACGCGCAGCAGCTCGTGTACACTGTGCCGGACGATTCGTGGCGGCCCTACCGCGTGTATGTGCACGATATTGGGGCGGGCACCGAAGACCACCTAATCTATGAGGAAACTGACCCCACCATGTGGCTGGGCTCTGCAATGAGCGCCGACCGTTCATCCATCGTACTCTCCAGCGGCAACTCCGAGTTTACCGAGGTTAGCCTGGTGCCTATTGCCGAGCCGAAGAGCACGCCGCGCGTGATTATTCCGCGGGATGCGCGCATTGAGTACCAGGCGGAGCCGATCACGATTGCCGGTGAAACCCATCTGCTGATTCAGCACGACTATAAGGCGCTGAACTCGGAGCTGGTGCTCGCCGATATGCCGCAGGAAGGCGAATCTTTAGAGGAATATTCGAAGCGTTGGGTTCCGGTGATTCGCCACAGCGAAAATGTTCGCCTCGAAGGGTTCACGCTCTCTGCGACCCACCTGGTGGTGACCGCCCGCGCGGATACGACCACACGCCTGTTCCTTGCCCCGCGGGAGCAGCTGCCCGTGCAGTGGCGCCGCAAGAAGCCCGCAGGCATCACGTTCATGGAGCCTGCCGGGTTCGATGAAGAGCTGTACACCGCTGGTGTGCTGCGTGCCGAGAACTATTCCCCGGTTATCCGTATCGCCTACACCTCATTCCTAACTCCGCGCCGCGTATACGATTACTTCCCCATGTCGCAGACCCTGCTTCTGCGCCGCGAGACCCCGGTGCTTGGCGGTTATCAGCGTGAGGATTATCGTGCCTACCGTGACTGGGCACCCGCCGCCGATGGAACCCTCATCCCTATCTCGGTGATTCACCGTGCCGATCTTGACCTGACGCAGCCGCATCCGGTGCTTCAGTACGCTTACGGATCCTACGAAATTTCGATGGACCCCATGTTCTCCATCCCCACGCTGTCAATTTTGGACCGCGGAGTGGTGTACGTGATTGCGCATATTCGCGGTGGCGGCGAGATGGGGCGTACCTGGTACCTCAACGGCAAGAAGCTTCACAAGAAGAACTCATTCACTGATTTTGTGGATGTCACCGATTACCTGGCGACCAAGCCGTGGGCGGATCCCGCGCGTATCGCCTGCTACGGTGGTTCCGCGGGCGGACTGCTCATGGGTGCCGTGCTGAACCTGGCTCCTGAGAAATATGCAGTCTCAATTGCCCAGGTCCCCTTCGTGGATGCGCTCACCACCATCCTTGACCCTGACCTGCCGCTTTCTGCTTTGGAATGGGAAGAATGGGGCAACCCCATTGAAGATAAGGAAGTGTACGAGTACATGAAGTCCTACACCCCCTACGAGAACATCCGCACCGAGCGCTACCCCGCTATCGCGGCGGTGACCAGCCTGCACGATACGCGCGTGTTCTATGTGGAACCCGCCAAATGGATTGCAAAACTGCGCGAAACCATCGACCCGTCATCCCCCACCCCGCTGCTGAAGATCGATATGACCGGCGGACATGGAGGCGGCTCCGGGCGGTATACCCGCTGGCGTGAGATCGCGTGGGACTACGCCTT
>NZ_KV820081.1:0-3813 GCF_001815285.1 Rothia sp. HMSC065D02 | reverse complement strand
TTCACCATCGAAAGAGACTCGTAGCTTTTCCGTGGGTGAGTAGTCAAGTCCCTGGTAGTGGTGTAGGGGCCCTTCGTGGTTAGGGGTCAGTGGGTCAGTGTCGGGGGCGTGTCTGGATGGCCGTCCTGGAGCTTGTTGGTGGTCTGGCACTGTTTGAGGGTGTCCAGGCTGAGGTAGCGGCGGCCCTCAGCCCATTCGTCGGTCTGCTCGGCCAGGACGGCGCCGACCAGGCGGATGATGGCGTCCCTGTTGGGGAAGATGCCCACTGAGTCGGTGCCCGTCTACCTGTCAGGCCCCAAGGGCCGGGGCGGGCGAGAGCTGTGGGTGCGGGCGGGCAACTCCACCCAGCGCCTTGAGATCGATGACGCCATCACCTACGTGTCGCAGCGCTGGCCGCACACGGTGCGCCCCTCCTGGCGCAGCCGGATCGGCGCCTACCTGCTCTACCACCGCCGCCCGGCCGGGGCGCCAGCCGATGGCGACCAGACTCCCGGCGGCCTCATCGGCTAGGACGTGTCCTGCGGGTCATCGGAGCCAGAGCCGTACAGCAGGCCGAAGGCCGGTCCCGTCGAGATCGGTGAAGGGGCGGGCGGCGCACTGTGCTGACCGGCGCGTCCCGTCAGGCGGCGCGCCCTGCCGAGCGCTTGACCGGACCCCGCACGCACCCGGCAGTCCCATCGAGCGCCTTTGCGCTCAAAAAGGTGGCTCCTACGCACTTTTACGGTGCACGGCACCGTCGCGGGTTGCGAAGTTTGGCGTAATTCCGCGGTTCTGCAGCAGGCGGAGATGAGACACGAACGTTAAAAGTGCGTAGGAGCCACCTTTTTCGACGCGGAAACACAGCCGGAAGCGCCCGAACGCACCTGTGCAGACGTCTGTGACGCCTCGGACCCCTCAGACGGGCAACTGCGGGCCCCGCAGACGGGTGCGGAAGCGCACGTGGAGTTGTGGACGCCTGCCGGCGGCCGGCCACGTTATCCACAGGGTGGCGCAAACCTTGTCACCGGCGGCCCCGCCGGTCGATGCTCGTTTCATGCGGTACACCGAACGGCGGGACGCCATGCTGCGAGCGCTGGCAGCCGCACACGGGGCGGCCAAACAGCGATTCCTGGCCACCTCAGAACACTGCCGTCGCACTCTGGGCCGCATGGTGGCCGACGGAATCGTCGTCCGCCACCCGCAGCACGTCATCGCCCTGCCGGGAACGGAACGGCCCACCATTATCGCCCGGCGCCTGGGCGGTCTCATCGCCTGCGCGCACGCAATGGAGCACTACGGCATCGCCCTTCAGGAGAGCCCCGGAAGCCGGCTCCACATTATCGCCCCCTACGACCAGCACCCCGTAGACGGCATCGGGCGCGTCATCATCCACAGGAACGCCGGCGCTCCCATCGACCCGCTGGGCTCGCCGTTCGCCGACCAGGAGACCGCCATCCTCACCTTCATGCGCTGCACATCGGAGCTGGACGCGCTCATCGCCCTGGACTGCGCCCTGCGCGGCGGCCTGGTCACCCGCGCCCAGCTTCTCGCCAGACTGCGCGGACCGAGGAACGGCCCCATGCGCGCGCTGCTCGCCCGCGCCGACCCGAAGGCGCGCTCGCTCCATCCTGGAGACCATCGCCCGATACGAGCTGGAGGAGGCCGGCGCTCCGCCGGAGGTCGCCGTTGAGACGCCCACCGGCGAACTCGACCTCGTCCTGGGACAGCGTCTTGCGATCGAGACCGACGGCCACGCCTTCCACTCCTCCCTGGCCGACTGGACGCAGGACCGCCGCCGCGACCAGTGGCTCCTGCGGCACGGCATGACGCCGCTTCGCCTGACCGCCCAGCAGGTCCTGGCGCACCGGACGGTGGAGATCGTCCGTCCCATTGCCGAGCGCCTCGGCTGCTGGCCCGGGAAGGGCGGCATGAGAGACTCACGCGCGCTTTCTTCTCGTCGAGATCGGTAGATCTCCGCACCGGGATCGGTTCACTTCCGGCTTGAGATCGGTTCGAGGCGCCCGCCCGGCCCGCGCCCCCGGAATCAACCATCTGCACCCCGAGGGCCCGCGGAAACTCGTCCGCGGGCCCTCAGCAGATAGCCGCTCTTACACTCACTTCTTGCGGTGGAGCTTCTCGCGCAGGGAGTCGACGCGATCCTCCCACTTCTGCTTGCGCTCCTGCCCGCGCTCCTGGCGCAGCACCCGGGCGGCCTCCCTGTCAGCGGCGATGGCGGCGGCCTCGGCGGCCTCCAGCTCGCCGAGGACCTGGTCGGCCTCGAGCCGCAGGACCTGGCCGCCCAGCGGGGAGACGACGCCGTCGAGCACCTCGGTGGCGTACTCCTCGACCTCGGCGAGGATGGCGGTGGTGCCCGCGGGCAGCCGTCCGCTGAGCTCGCCGATGGCGGTCTCGGAGAGATCCACGCGGTCGGCGTCGGCGAAACCGCCGATCAGGGAGCCGGCACCCCATCCCAGCAGCATGCCCAGTGGGCCCCCCAGAATGCCAACGGCCATGCCGATCAGGCCCCCGCCGACGGTCGCGCTCCCGATCACGGCATCCTCACCCTCGGCCAGGCGCAGGCTGCCGTCGGCGCCGCGCTCCCCGATGACGGCCGCGGCGATAGTGATCCGCCCCTCGGCGGCCGCTCCGCGCAGGACGCTCAGCGCCTTGTAGGCGTTTGCAGATTCCTCGAAGCCGACGATGACAAAATTGTGTGCAGTCATAAAACCGTCCCATCATGTTCCTATTGCGTGCTGACATCATTAACGTAGGCGCGGCGGCGACAGAAGTCAAGTCCCTGGTAGTGGTGTAGGGGCCCTTCGTGGTTAGGGGTCAGTGGGTCAGTGTCGGGGGCGTGTCTGGATGGCCGTCCTGGAGCTTGTTGGTGGTCTGGCACTGTTTGAGGGTGTCCAGGCTGAGGTAGCGGCGGCCCTCAGCCCATTCGTCGGTCTGCTCGGCCAGGACGGCGCCGACCAGGCGGATGATGGCGTCCCTGTTGGGGAAGATGCCCACTGAGTCGGTGCGGCGGCGGATCTCCTTGTTGAGGCGTTCTTGGGGGTTGTTGGACCAGATCTGCCGCCATACCTCGACGGGGAAGGCGGTGAAGGCCAGCAGGTCAGCTCGCGCGGCGTCGAGGTGGTCAGCGGCCTCGGGCAGCAGGTCACGGGTGTAGTCCAGGAGGCGGTCGAACTGGGCCTCGACGGCTGCTGCGTCGGGCTGGTCGTAAACCGAGTGGAGCATGGTCTTGAGGGCCGGCCAGGCGCTCTTGGGGGTCACTGTCATCAGGTTGGCGGCGTAGTGGGTGCGGCAGCGCTGCCAGGTCGCTCCGGGCAGGTTCGCGGCGATGGCCTCGACCAGACCCGTGTGGGCGTCAGAGGTGACAAGTCGTACCCCTCCCAGGCCTCGGGCGACCAGGTCGGCGAGGAACTCGTTCCACGCTGCTCCGCTCTCGCAGGTGTGGCTACCCGCAGGCCCAGGACTTCGCGGTGTCCGTCGGCGTTGACCCCAGTGGCTGTCAGGACCACCGCACTGACCACGCGACCGCCTTCGCGGACCTTCATGGTCAGGGCGTCGGCCGCTACGAAGATGAAGGGGCCGGCGTCGCCCAGGGGCCGGTTGCGGAAGGAGGCGACGTGCTCGTCGAGCTCGGCCGCCATGCGTGAGACCTGTGACTTCGAAAGCGAGTTGATGCCCAAAGTACCTATCAGCTTGTCCATGCGTCGGGTGGAGACCCCGGCCAGGTAGGCGTCGGCGACCACCGTGATCAGCGCGGACTCGGCCCGTTTGCGGCGCTCGAGCAGCCAGTATATGTTCAGGAGGCGGCACTTCCTCTTA
>NZ_KV820080.1:0-58775 GCF_001815285.1 Rothia sp. HMSC065D02 | reverse complement strand
CCCCGTTCGCCGCGGCGACTCATACAACTATACACACCCACACCCACCACCGCAACCCAGTGGGTGATGAGATAGAACACTCACAAAAACACTAGTCAGACGCGTCATTTATTTAGGTTTGCCACTATAGCCTCATATTCACCGCGAATGCATAAGCATGTGGGGAATCCGAATAGGTTCCACACGCACATCGGATAAGAGCGTTAGTGAGACTCAGCGCGATGGCGGGATACGTCATAGAGAGTAATGCCCACTGCCATTGCGGCGTTAAGAGATTCCATAGCCGAATCAATAGGAATCGATACGATCTGATCGCAGGTCTCCGTCACCAAACGCGAAAGGCCCTTACCCTCGGAACCAACCACCACGCACAGAGGCTCAGAAGCGAGCTGTAGATTCGGCAGGTCTATGTCTCCCCCACCGTCCAGACCAATCACAAAAATACCCTGCTCTTTTGCCTGCTGCAGCACGCGCGTCAGGTTCGTTGCCATCGCCACCGGAATACGCGCCGCCGCACCCGCACTCGTTTTCCAGGCGCCCGCAGTCACCGCAGCAGAGCGACGCTCAGGAATAATGACCCCATCGCCGCTAAATGCCGAAACGCTGCGAATAATTGCACCCAAATTTCGAGGATCGGTAATACCATCCAAAGCCACGAAAAGCGGGGGTGACTTGAGTTTACCGGCATGCCAGCGCTCCATAACGTCCAGTACCAAATCGGTAGCATCCGGGTACTGGTAAGGCGGAATCTGCATTGCGATCCCCTGATGCACGGCACCATCCGTCAGGCGATCTAGCTCGCTGCGGGGAATCTCCAGCATGGGCAGGTTTTTCTTATTCGCCGTCGTCATAATGTCGCGTACGCGGTCATCAACCTCAATACGGCTCATCACGTATAGGTGCTTCGCTGGAATATTGGTGCGAAGTGCCTCCAGAACCGCGTTGCGACCGGTGACCAGCTCATCACTCACGCGCTTGCCGCCCAGACGAGTCTGGAACTTACGGTTCGTGCTGGTAGCCGCCCGGCGCTCCGCTGCGCGCTTCATCTTATACGCCTTGTGATAAACGCGGTCCTCAGCCTTCGGGGTGGGCCCTTTACCTTCCAGCGCACGCCGACCGTGGCCGCCGGTGCCCTTCGTTGCACCCTTTTTCTTCGTGGTAGCGCCGGGGCGCGAACCTGCCTTAGCCATATCTGTATCCTTTAGTTCAACGTCTGTCATGCCCGCTTTCGGGGCGAGTTTCGGGGGAATCTGTTATGCGTTAAGGCTCCACGTAGAGCCCTGCGCGCCATCCTTGACCGTAATGCCTGCGGCGGCGAGCACATCGCGCATCCTATCGGCGGTTGCCCAGTCCTTCTCGGCACGGGCACTCGCGCGCTGTTCCAGAATAGTATGAATAAGCGCATCTAATGCCTGATGTTCCGCACCGGAAGCTCCCGAACCGTCAAGATTCATAAGCGAAATCAGCCCCAGCACATTCGCCATAGCCCACACGGCGTTTGCGCATTCGGAGGCATCCGCGCCGGCGGCAAGCGCGGCGTTACCGGCGCGGGTCTGTTCATGAAGCACCGCGAGCGCGCGCGGAATATTCATATCGTCGTCGAGCGCATCCGCAAACTCCTGTGGTACGCGACGATCCTGCGGATTCGGGGCCATAAGCTCCAAGGTGGCGGCAAGGAATGCCTCCACACGCTCGATAGCAACCCGTGCTTCTTCTAATGAAGTGGGACGGTAATCCAGCACCGAACGATAATGTGCCGAACCCAAATAATAGCGCACGACCAGCGGACGAGCCTGCTGCAGCATTTGCACGGGAGAAATGGTGTTGCCGATTGACTTCGACATTTTCTCGCCCTCGTAGGTGACCATACCGTTGTGCATCCAGAAGTTAGCGAAATCATCGCCCGCAGCCGTGGACTGCGCCAGTTCATTCTCGTGATGCGGAAAACGCAGATCCAGCCCGCCGCCGTGAATATCGAACCGCTTCCCCAGATATTTACCCGCCATCGCAGAGCATTCCAGATGCCAGCCGGGACGACCGCGACCCCACGGCGAATCCCACGCAGCGGTCAGTGGTTCGCCTTCCTTATACCCCTTCCACAAGGCAAAATCGCGGGGATCACGCTTGCCGCGCGGGTCTGCGTCGGCGGAATCCTGCATGTCGTCCACGCTCTGGCGGGTGAGCGCGCCATACTGTTCCCAAGAACGCACATCGAAGTAGACATCCCCAGAATCGTCAAGCGCCGGGTATGCGTGCCCGCGGTCGATAAGACGCTGAATAAGTTCAAACATCTCAGGAATGTGACCGGTCGCGCGCGGCTCATAGGTTGGCGGGTCGATACCCAACGTCGCATATGCGCGCGCAAAAACTTTCTCGTATCGATACGCGAGTGCCCACCACTGCTCGTTGGGGTGTTCCCCAGTATAGGTGGGCTGTGCAGATTCAACGGACTTCGCCAAAATTTTATCGTCAATATCCGTAACATTGCGCACGGTGGTGACTTTGAACCCGCGGTAGCGCATCCACCGCGCAAGCTGGTCGAAGACCAGGGCGGAACGGATATGCCCCACATGCGGTTCGCCCTGCACGGTGGCGCCGCAGTAGTAGATGCGTGCCTCGCCGGGGACTACCGGTTCAAAATCGCGGATGCTTGATGTTGCTGAATCATAAAAACGCATAGTCACAGTACTAGTTTACGGGGTATAGCACCCGAGCGGTGGGTACCGCCGGGTTCTCTTTAATAATCTTCCGTCAGGGGAACTACTCCACCGAGTAAAGGAGTGCGGTGGCAACGGCTGCAACGCCTTCGCCGCGTCCGGTCAGACCCAAACCGTCGGTCGTGGTCGCGGTAACGGTCACCGAAGCCCCAGCTGCTTCACTCAGAACACGATTGGCTTCTGCGCGGCGTGGCGAAAATTTGGGGCGGTTACCGATCAGCTGCACGCTGATGTTGCCGATCTCAAAACCTGCCGCTCGCACGATTGCCGCCGCCTCCGAGAGAATACGCACCCCGGATGCGCCAGCCATATCTGGACGATCCACCCCGAAGTTACTGCCCAAATCTCCGGTACCGGAGGCGGCAAAGAGCGCATCGGCGGCCGCGTGCGCAACGACATCGCCGTCGGAATGCCCGCTGAGCCCGCGTTCGTCCGGCCAGTACAGCCCCGCGATCCACAGCTCGGTGTTTTCCTCGCCAAAGGCATGTACGTCTACGCCGGTTCCTACGCGGGGTATGACCGGCTCTTGGGAACCGGGGCGGTTCTGCGTGCTGGGAATATCTGTCATGAAGGTGCCTTTCATCGCGGTTTTGTGTTTAGCCTTTAGGAGCCGGCGGATTCCGGGGCGGTTGGGTAAAGTGCGCGCGCTATGCGAAGGTCGAGCGGGGTCGTGATTTTGAAAGCGTCGGTATGCCCAGTCACGGTATGTACCTGTTCTCCGTATGCCTCGACCGCCATCGCATCATCGGTAATCTGCTCGGCGACTGAAGCCTCAAGCGTGCGGCTGTGCTCATGCGCGGCACGCAGAGTGTCGATCCTGAAGCCTTGCGGGGTTTGTACGGCACGCATAAGCGCACGGGAGGGCGTGCCGGTGACGGTGCCGTGCGCATCCACGGTTTTAATGGTGTCGATCACGGGAACGACGGGGATAACGGCCCGATGCCCGGCAGTCAGCGCTTGGGCGACCGTGCGGAAAACCTGGGGAGGCGTAAACGCGCGGGCGCAATCGTGAATAAGCACCCGATCGATGGACGGGTTTTCGGCGGCGAGCGCATCGAGGGCGGCGATGACCGATGCGGTGCGGGTGTTGCCGCCTTCCGTAACGAGAGCATCAAATTCGGCGGCATCGGCCAGTAATTGCGGGCACCGGTGCGCGCAGTCAGTCGGAACCGTTACAACGATACGTTCCGCAATACCCGAGGATCGCGCGCGCTCAAGTGCCCAGTACAGCAGGGTTTTTCCGTGTACATCGACGGCAGCTTTAGGCATCTTTTCTTTGAGGCGGGTGCCGGAACCCGCGCCGAGCACGACGATGGCGGTGCGAGCTGCTGGGAAAGCATTCGTGGCTAGAGCCTCTGGATAGTTTTCAGTCACATCTAAGAGGGTACCCGATAGTGTGCTTCTGAGGTTTTGAGATGTTTGCGCAGGTTTATGACGCTGAGCGAGACTCGCAAAATTCCACGGTGTTTTCCCGAGGACGGCATAAAACCGGCGTCATGTACAGGTCTCATACTGACGATTTGTCATCACATTGCTAAACTAGAGTGCGAGAGTCAAATCTTGTGTCGCTTCTGTGCGCTCGAAGGACTGTGCGTGCAAGGCGGCTTTATATGCACGCACACAGAGTCGCAGGGCTCATCAGAATCTAGGAGGACGCGCCGTGAAGTTCGCCGTTTCCCACTCTCTTAAGCGCGCCGGTGCGGGTGTGGCTATTGCAGCCGCGCTCATATCAGTAACTGGCTGCGGTTATATCTATACCCAGCCGACAACCCTGCAGTATGCTGCATCCGATGGGGTTAAGGCCGATCTTAACGGCGTTGAGCTTCGCAATATCATGATGGTTTCATCCGGCAAAGGCGCGGATGGTCGTCTGCTCGGCACTATCCTGAATAAGAGCGACCACGATATTACCGTTACCTTCGCGTTCCCCAGCGGCGAGAAATCCGTCAAGGTTGCCAAGGGCCAGCAGGTACGTTTAGAAAGTAATGATTCTCAGGTGATCGTGCCGAAGATTTCGCAGACTCCCGGTGGGACCCTGGCGAATACTCAGGTTTCTTCGAACGATCAATCCACGACCCTAAATATTCCGGTCTTAGACGGAACTCTCAAGGAGTACGCTTCCTATATGCCGAATGCGGCGAGCTCGCGTGCATCCTCGCAGTCCTCTCATGCGGCAACTCCCAGTGCCAGCACGCCTGCGAAAACCCCAACGCCGAGCGCATCGGCAACTGCCGTTCCCACGAATACGGCGACCGCTGTGCCTACGGCTCCTGAACCGGCAGAGACTCCTTCATACGACGAATCTGAGGAAGTCCCCGCCCCGGCCCCTACGGCGAGCGTGCCCGTCTACGAGAACGTGCAGTAGCGCTGGCGAGGGGTTCCCTCGAGACACTGTAAAAGGCTCTTTATGTTGGATAAAGAGCCTTTTTCAGTGTGGATATGGTGAGTCTCTACGCCTCAAATTTATAGCCCAGCCCACGCACCGTAATCACATAGCGCGGTGAGGATGCCTTCGGCTCGATCTTAGAGCGCAGGCGTTTAATGTGCACATCTAATGTCTTCGTATCGCCCACATAATCCGCGCCCCAGACCCGCTCAATCAGCTGGGCTCGCGTCATCACGCGACCGGTGTTGCGAAGCAATATCTCTAAAAGTTCAAACTCTTTCAGGGGCATGGAAACTTCCTCACCGTCCACAGTGACGACGTGACGCTCCACATCCATACGCACCGGACCAGCCGCCAAGGCTTTCTGATCCTGCTCATCGCCGTGGTCTGGGCTCTGCCTCCGCAGCACCGCCCGGATGCGCGCCATCAGCTCCCGCGAAGAGTACGGCTTGGTCACATAGTCATCAGCCCCAAGTTCGAGCCCGAGCACTTTGTCAATCTCAGAATCCTTAGCGGTCAGCATGATGATCGGAACCGAAGAAGATGCGCGAATTTTCTTGCACACCTCCATGCCGGACATTCCGGGAAGCATCACGTCAAGGAGCACTAGGTCTGGGTCTTCTCTCTCAAAGGCAGGCACCGCATCCAGACCATTGTCGACTACAACGGGCGTAAAACCTTCGCGCCCGAGCAGGAAAGACAGCGGGTCATAGAGCGCCTCTTCATCCTCAACAAGCAGAATTTTCGTCATCGTTACCTCTGTTTTATGTCCTGTAGCTAGTGTAGCTCAGCTCACGAGTTATCGGCGGATTCCAGGATTTCAGGGGTCGAATGGTCTGCCTCGGCAAGCGGCAGACTCAGCGTAAATGTGGAGCCCTCCCCCAGAGTCGAGTCCACGGTGACCATGCCACCGTGCTGCGCCATCACGTGCTTGACGATGCTCAGACCCAGACCGGTACCGCCGGTTTGCCGTGAACGGGCCGGGTCTACACGATAAAAACGCTCAAAAATACGTTTCTGGTCTTCCTCAGAGATTCCGGAGCCCTGATCTGTCACCGAAATCAGCAGGTTCTCGTGCGAGGTTTCGACCGTGACATCAACGCGGGTATCTTCGGGAGAATACCGCACCGCGTTCTCAATGAGGTTGTGCACCGCGATCCCAAGCAGTTCGGGGTCTGCATAAACCTCACGGTCGGCGTGGGCATCCGTGTGGATGGTGATGTTCTTGGCTTCGGCGGCAAGTTTGGAACGATCAACCGCCTCCCCCACCAGGCTGTTGATTGATACTAATTTTCCGCTGCCGATCACATCGGCGGACTGCAGGCGGGAAAGTTCGATAATATCGCGGACCAGCGCGGTCAGACGCTTTGTTTCTTTGTGCAGACGACTCGTGAAATAGTCGATAGATTCCGGGTCATCACGGGCTTCCTCAATGGCTTCTGCGAGCAGGCTAATTGCCCCCACCGGAGTTTTCAGCTCATGCGAAACGTTCGCCACGAAGTCGTTGCGTACCCGCTGCACACGCGATATTTCGGTGCGGTCATCGGCGAGCACCAGAATATATTCGTTTCCCACAGGAGCCACGCGCAAGTCGATAACCAGGAATTCGTCCTCGCCCCGGGCTATCTCAAGTTCTTTTTCCACGAAAATACCGCGGTGCCGCACGGTGCGGATCATCTCGGCAAGCTCAATCGAAAGCACGGTGTGCCCGCGCACCAGCCCCATGGCGTAGGCGCCCGGCGAAGCCTGCACGACGCCTCCGACCTCGTCTACCACCACATAGGCACGCCCAATAACCGCGAGCACCTGCGCCGCGCCATCGCTCAAGGCGGGTTCGGCAACGGTCGTGCGATGTCGTTCACGCTCGAACCGCCTCAGAATACCCATGCTCAAAAGACCTAGAGCCAGTCCGAGAACGCCGGAGGAAAAAGCGATAAGACCTGCGTTCAACGGGCGATTCCTTCCTGAAAGTGCCTATCTGATGTGCGGTGTGCATTGTGTCTGAAGCGAAAACCTGACCGCCGCGGCGCCGAGGTGCTCTGAAAACGGTGAGAACCCACCGCCCCGGTCAGTTCAACACTACCGGAACGATGGGTTCTCCTACCATGCGCGTTAAATAATTACTTACCCTGGTTTGCAACAGCCGCGATAGCATCCTTCGCAGCTTCAGGGTCAAGGTACTCGCCCGGCTTGAGAGGTTTAAAGTTCTCGTCCAGCTCATAGTACAGCGGAATGCCGGTCGGAATGTTCAAACCAGCGATATCCTCATCGGAGATGTTCTCCAGATGCTTCACGAGCGAGCGCAGGGAGTTACCGTGCGCCGCGACCAGCACAGTCTTACCGTCGGCAAGGTCGGGCTTAATATCGGATTCCCAGTACGGAAGCATACGACCGAGAACATCCTTGAGGCACTCGGTGCGGGGTGCGTTCTCAACGTCCGCATAGCGGGGATCGTTTGCCTGCGAGTAGGGGTCGCTATCGTCCAGCGGCGGAGGCGGCACATCGTAGGAACGACGCCAAGTCATGAACTTCTCGTCACCGTATTCTTCACGGATCTCAGACTTGTTCTTACCCTGCAGAGCGCCGTAGTGACGTTCGTTCAGACGCCAGGTACGCTTGACCGGAATCCAGAGGCGGTCGGCCGCATCCAGGGCAATATTTGCGGTGTTGATAGCGCGGCGCTGCAGTGAGGTGTGCACAATATCGGGAAGGATGCCGCGTTCTTTCAGTAGTTCGCCGCCGCGCTGAGCCTCAGCGCGGCCTTTATCAGTCAGATTCACATCGACCCAGCCGGTGAACAGGTTCTTTTCGTTCCACTCCGACTGGCCGTGACGCAGGAGTACTAATTTGTATGTCATGGCTTCTATTTTTTCATGTGGGCGGCGGTTTGTCATGCTTGTGCCAGCAACACCACACCGCCATCTTGCCCTACATCTCGCGGCAGAAGACGAATCGGCACGCGGCAGCCCCCTGCACGGATGCGCCACGCGCCGAAAAGGTCAAAGTCACCCTATACTCGGGCGAAAGATACGGGCTGCACGCCTTGACGAGTCTTAGTAGCGGCGGTTACCGCCCACGGCAGGCCAGACTCCCGCTAGGAAAACACTCGAAATAGTAGCGGCTACCAGCTGGAAAAGCACCACGCTGCTTGTAGCGCTGGGATTGTACGTGAAGCTCAAGGCGCTCCAAACCCCCAGCAGACCAACCGCAGCGGAACCGCCGGTCATAGCCATCCAGAAATTCTTGGAGCGTTTGCCGTTGAACGTGTACATATTCGCGGGTGCCATGACGGACCGCACAAAGGCGAGAATACAAATCCACGCCACCACGAGGGCAAGTAACCCGTCAATAATCAGGGTGGCATAAAACAAAAGCTGAGGAGCAGTCATATTTTCCTTACTGGATGACCTGCTCGATGGCGGTCACCAAATCCTGGTAGAGATCATCGACATTCTCAATGCCGACCGATAGACGCAGCAGCGACGGCGGAATGGAGTCGGGTTCGCTCCCATGCCGACGACGGCGTTCAATCAGGGATTCTACACCACCCAGGCTTGTTGCAGGAGTCCACACGCGCAAAGCCTCTACCACACGCTGCGTTTGTTCATCGCTGGCACGCAAGACCACGCACAGCACCGCGCCGAACCCGCCGTGCATCTGCTTCTTAGCCAGCTCATGCCCATTACTGCCGGGCAAACCGGGGTACCGTACCTCTTCCACTGCCGGATGCTCGCTCAAGCGCTCCGCCAGCCTCTGCGCGTTATGCACCGAGCGCTCCACGCGAAGCGCTAGGGTTCGCAGACCGCGTAAGCCGAGCCACGCCTCCACGGGTCCGGGAATAGCCCCGTTGGTGATGCGATGGTGCAGCATTGCCTGATAGAGGTCCTCGTTCGAGGTGACCGTAATGCCCAGGAGCACATCCGAATGCCCTGCCAGGAACTTGGTCGCAGAGTGAACCACCACGTCAGCACCGAAGGAGAGAGGCTTCTGCAAAATCGGGGTGGCGAAGGTGTTATCGACAGCGGTCACCACACCCAGACGTTTCGCCGCAGCGCAAATAGTAGGCAGGTCGGCTACCTCAAGCATGGGGTTCGTGGGGCTCTCCAGCCAGGCGAGTACCTTCGGAGCTGCATAATCCACGGTTTCGGGGGTTACACCGGTGCGGGCGGCAGCATCTTCGAAGGCTGCGATCACAGAATCGGTATCTTCCAGATCAATGCGCACGACCTCAGCAATACCGCGTTTCTGCAAATCCTTGCTCATAGTGATAGAGGCCATGTAGGCATGTTTAGGAATGAGAATAACCGACCCGACCGGTACCAAATCCAGAATCGAAGCAATCGCTGCCATACCTGATGGGAATAAGAGACCGTGTGTGCCGCCTTCCAACCCGGCGACGACCTCTTCCATAGCCTCCCAGGTGGGGTTGGCAAACCGCGCATACACTTTATCGGAGACGGTATCAACGGTACCGGCTCCACGGTAGGTTGAGGACAAAATAATCGGTGGGTTTACCGGCGCATCATGCTCATGCGCGGGACGACCACCGCTCACCACATAGGTCTCTGCTGACATCTTCTCTTCACTCATGCTTTTAAGAGTGGCACAGCGAAGGCTCACATGCACGCCGAACACCGCAGAAAGTCATGTTCTGGCTCGGCAACGCCGTGAAAACGTTCACCTTCCTTTATCGCATTCGGCAGGCACGGTACCCTTAGTAGGGTGAACGATTCCCTGCACTACACGCCACAGAGTACGCCCGCGCAGCCGGGTTCAGCGCCCGATCGCCGCGGGCTTTTTATCGTCTTCGAGGGCGGTGACGGTGCGGGCAAAACTACCCAGCTTGCCCGGCTTCAAACCGTTCTAGAGGCTCAAGGCTACACCGTGATTGCTACCCGAGAACCGGGCGGAACACCCCTTGGCGAGGCTCTGCGGGAACTCGTTCTTAAACACGGTTCCAACAAAGTCGATGCCCGTGCCGAAGCGCTGATTTTTGCTGCATCCCGCGCGGCGCATGCGGCGCAGAAGATTCGTCCCGCGCTCGCTGCCGGGACGGTAGTGCTCAGTGACCGTTATCTCGATTCTTCCGCAGCCTACCAGGGCATTGGGCGTAATCTGGGCAAAGATACCGTCACGGAGTTAAGCCGCTGGGCAACCGAAGATCTGATACCGCACGCCACAATTCTGCTGGATGTTCCCCTCACCGATGAGTCCCAGCGCATGAGCGACCGCGGCACCGTAGACCGGATTGAGGCGGAAGGCGCTGATTTCAAAGCCCGCGTGCACACCGCTTTCGCTGATATTGCACGGCAGAATGCCGACGGTGCGCATTATGTAGTGGATGGTTGTGGAAGTGTGGATGCGGTGCACGAACGGGTGCTTGAAGTTGTTCGCCCGCTCTTGGAATCCCGAGAGCTAGCCCGCGATAACGGCGATACGGCTGAGAATCTTACCCCCGGTGGTTTCGGGGAGGACGCCCTATGAGCCTGTGGGATGAGCTGATTCTGCCCGCGGGCACGCTTGACCAGCTGCGCCGCGACGCATCCGCCGAACGTCCCACGCATGCCTGGCTCTTTACCGGGGCGGCGGGGGCACCGCATCGGCGAGCTGCCCTTATTTTTGCGGCGGCGCTGCTGTGTGAACAGCCCAATCCCGCTGATCGCGGGTGCGGCACCTGTAAGGGCTGTGTGACCGTGCTGAACGGTTCGCACTCGGACTTTACGCATTTTCGCACCGAGGCGGTCAGCATCAGCATTGACGATGCCCGCGACCTTGTGATGAAAGCGCAGGATAGGCCGTCGGTTGGGCGGTGGCGCGTGATCCTTATGGAAGACACCGAACGCATGCCCGAGCGCACCTCTAACGTGCTCTTGAAAGCTATCGAGGAACCGCCGCCGCACACGATTTGGCTGCTGACGGCTCCCTCCCCCACCGATGTACTCGTGACGATTCGGTCACGCTGCCGCCCCGTACAGCTGCCGGTTCCTGCTATCGCCGATGTTGCCGCCAAGCTCGCTGCCGACGGGGTTGAGGATGCGCTGGCACGCCACGCGGCAACACTCGCGCAGGGTGATGCCGAGGTTGCCGCCCGCCTAGCCTACGACCCCGCAGCCCTGCAGCGGCGCGAAACTCTGCCGCTTCTCATCATGAACATTCGTTCTATTTCTTCGGCGTATGCGGCAGCGGATAGGCTTATCACGCTCGCGGAACAGGACGCCGCAGAAGCCGCCGCGGCGCGCGACGAGAAGGAACGCACCGAACTATTGGCGATCCTGGGCATCACCGAAGGGGCGCGCATCTCCCCCAGCCTGCGCTCGCAGGTGCGGCGGCTGGAGGACGAGCAGAAACGGCGTGCGAAGCGCATCCAATCGGATACGCTGCTGCGGTCGATGACGGAGATTCAGACGGTGCTGCGCGATGTGCTCACCCTGCAGCTAAACTCCGGGTCTGCCCTGATGAATGAGCACGCCCGGGATGCGCTCGCCGAGTTCGCCGCACGCACGAGTGCCGCGCAGACCCTGGAACATGTGCAGGCGCTTGAGGTTGTGCTCGGCAGGCTGCGTACTAATGCGAACGCACGCCTGCTCATTGAGGGGTTTATGGGCAGGTTTGTGTTAAGGTAGAGAATGTATTAGGAGATGAAGAAATGAACATTAACCTGTACCGTTTTGAGATAGAATTCAATGGCAAGAAGTTTAACCCAAAAAATCTTATCAATATAGAAAATATTGAAGTTTGTAGCCCAAAAACCAATTCAACACATGATAATATTAAATCTGACGACGGAGATATTTTGTGTCACAAACGTACAGAAGAAATTAATCTTGATGGTAAAGAATATATTTCTACTATAATCAGCGGAAACTATAAACATAATTCTCCAGAATGGGAATATTTAGCTGACAAATCAATTTTTAGCAAAAAACATCTATCGCCGTTTTGTATAATATTTTTATACCCAAAAGATACCCCAAATTTAATTTGGGCATGTTGCTACGGAGCGGGACACTGGATACTAAAGAAAGATATGTCTACTGAAGATTATGGACAAAGAATAGCATTCGACTCTATTGACAATAAACATATAACTCACATAGGAAGAAGGAAAATTATTGGAAAAAATAGTATTACGACTTCAAAAATACCACAGGGAGGCACCATAAGAGACCACAAATACGATATGCACAGCGAGTCAATACATTCCGTTGGTGGCAAAGCAAAATACAATAAGGAGATAATTAACCGATCATTTCGTGGATCTAGAAACTTCGTAACAACTATAGAGGTTACTGATAAAAAATTTGAAGATAATATAAAAGAGTTAATAAAACATTGCACTGAATATGAATTAATATATAAAAGGGAATCTATACGTAATGACCTTAATTATTTTTATCCTGCAAACAAAGAAGAAAAAGGGAAATTGAACGATATCTTGGCAAAGAATATACAGAGCGATTTATCTAATGGATTAACTTTTGACATTACATATCCACAAGATCTTTACAACTTATTAAGTGATGGTGATTCAATATCTAAAGCAATTATAAAAGCCCCATGCAAAAATACGAACCATAAAATACATGAATTAGATATTCAAAACATAGAAGATTTACCTTTAGAATCTATATGTAAATTTTTAAATGATAGTCGTAAAGACCGCGGGGAGAATCCTTATACCACTGACAATATACCTAAACCTTGTTTAGATAGTAATGATGTAAATATAGAAGAAATTGAAATTGAAATTCATACGGAGAATGAGGGTAAAAAAGGTGACGGTATCCCTCTGTTTAACTGGTTTATGGGATCATATGATAGCAGAAAAGGGAACGAAAATCTTAAAGAGGGTATGTATTATCTGGATAATGGAACCTGGAAAAAACCCAGTAAGGAGTATGAGAAAGTTGTAATGGAATACTTCGATAAATATAATAACATTAATAAGTATATGCATACTATACTCAAACAAACCGCTGTGGATTCAGTACGTTCATATACAAAAAATGGTGAAAAAATTAACAAGATAGATGAAGATGTTTTCAATGCTTCGCTCGTTAAAATATTAAAGAACGATCCTAAATTTTGTTCAAAAGAAATATCTATTTTAGATATAGGAGCCATTGGATCAGCAGGCCTCGATATCGGAGAGAATAGTAAAATGGAAATTTCTGATGTCTATATCAATAAAGGCACATACATATATGTGAAGAATCACGCAGATAGTAATACAGTAAGCCATCTTATAAATCAATCATACATGTCGGCTAAATATATGCAACATAGTCCTAACTATAAGAATATTCTTGATAAACTTAAGGAAATGAGTGAGAAAGAGGATTCTAATAAAATAACTGTTAATTCGGATTTTAAACATGTGAAAGAAAGTGACCTGCACATCAAGGAGTTTATACTAGTACTTATAGTTGATAAGGATACTCGCTCTAAAAAGAACGAAAAAAAATTTCCATTAACTCTGCGTGCTCAAATACCTCTTTATCAGCATATAGTGGATTTAGAAAATATGGGTATTAAAGTTTCCCTACTGACCATTATCGCTTATGATGCAATAAAAAAATATGAGAAAAATCCCCTGCCTCAATAAATATAAACAGACGTGAAAATTAAAGAAAATTTTATATCTTAAATATAAATATAGAAATATTATTATGGGAATGTAAAAAGAGTCTTGATAGTGAATAAAGCGGAAAAATACTCTTTATTCACTATCAAGACTCTTTTTAGCATCAGGAAGAGTGGAAGCCGCAGATGCTCCTAGTTCCTAAACCCGTGCACCGGCGAGGGTATCCTGCCGCAGCGGGCGATGAACGCCTCCGAAGATGGGGTATGCACCGGCATAATCGGGGCACGCCCCAGCAACCCGCCGAACTCGACGGTATCGCCCACGCCCAGACCGACGGCTGGAATCACGCGCACTGCGGTAGTCTTATGGTTCATCACACCGATCGCAGCCTCATCGGCAATCATAGCGGCAAGCGTCGCGGCGGAGGTATCGCCCGGCACCGCAACCATGTCCAGCCCGACCGAGCAGATCGCGGTCATCGCCTCCAGCTTATCGAGCGTAATATGCCCGGCGGCAGCAGAATCGATCATGCCAACATCCTCGGAGATCGGAATGAACGACCCAGAGAGCCCGCCCACATGCGAGCAAGCCATGAGCCCGCCCTTCTTGACCGCATCGTTAAGCAGAGCAAGCGCCGCCACGGTACCGTGAGTTCCCACAGTTTCCAGACCCATTTCTTCAAGGATATGCGCAACTGAATCGCCGATCTCAGCGGTAGGCGCCAGTGAAAGATCCACAATATTGAAGTACACGCCCAAGCGTTCGGCGGCTAAATGACCGACCAGCTGACCCACACGGGTAATCTTGAAAGCGGCGCGTTTGATAGCCTCGGCGCACGCATCAAAACGCTCACCACGCACTTGCTGTAGGGCACGCTGCACCACACCGGGGCCGGAAACGCCCACCGAAATAGTGGTGTCTGCCTCCTGTACTCCGTGGAAAGCGCCCGCCATGAAGGGGTTGTCGCTCACGGCGTTGGCGAAGACCACAAGTTTGGCGCATCCGAAGCCGTTGGTATCTGCGGTGAGGTCAGCGGTTTCACGAATAATTTCGCCCATGCGTTTAACGCCGCTCATGTTAATACCGGCGCGGGACGAACCAATATTCACCGACGAACACACGACATCGGTCTCAGCGAGCGCAGCGGGAATAGAATCCATGAGCACGTTATCGGAGGGGGTAGCACCTTTGTCGATCAGCGCGCTGAATCCGCCGATAAAGTTCACGCCCACGGCTTTTGCTGCGGCGTCGAGTGTGCGAGCATACTCAAGATATTCGCTTTCTCCGCTGGCTGCCGCTACCACGGAAATTGGGGTTACGGCAATGCGCTTATTTACGATCGGTATGCCCAGTTCAACTTCGATACCTTCACATACGCTCACCAGGTTTTTAGCGCGGGAGGTTATCTTGTCGTAGATTTTGCTGCGTGCCACATCGCCATCAGAGTCGGCACAGTCTAGGAGCGAGATACCCATGGTGACGGTGCGGATATCGAGTTTTTCTTCCTCGATCATGCGGATGGTTTCGAGTATTTGGTCGTTCATCATAAAGGTTATCCCACGCCTTAGATGCTGTGCATCGCTTTGAAGATGGTTTCCGCTTGAATACGGATTTGCACCTTTTGGGCGTGTTCGACGGCTGTCATAGACTCCTGTAGGTCGATGAGGTTCTGTTCAGTGTCGTCAAAGGAGCAGTGCATAATCATGGTGAAGTACTCGCCCATGATGGTTTGAGAAACGTCAAGCACATTCACGTGGCGTTCCGTGAGCTTGGTGGTGACGGCGGCGATAATGCCTTCGTGGTCGATTCCGGTTACGGTCAGAATAATTTTCACGGTGATTCCTTTACTCGTGTAAGCCCGGTATTCGCACGTTTGCTGGCACGAATGCTTGTTTAGGAATTGTAACGCACGTATAGCTATGCAGACCCGTGCAACATGCTTGAGGCGGCGCTCACGTTCTCGCGGGCGCCGCCTCAGCTTGTGGGCTAGTCCAGCCGTCCGTGCGTGTTAACGCCGTGCAGCAGGTCTTTCAGATGCGGTGCCAACCGCGGTAAATCCCATGCGCGATGCCTGCTAATGGTGGAGACAATATAGTCGCTGAGGTTCAGCCCCAGGCGTTCGGCGTTGCGTTCCAGCTTCTCACGGTCGGCCTGGGTGCCCCTGCGCTGTTCGGATGGCTCGCGCAGGTAGTCCACTAGTGCGGGAATCGCGCGGGCGCGTTTCGTGGCGGAGTACCCGGGCGCCTTGATTTTAACCATATAGCCCGTAGAATCGCGGATAACCCAGCCCTCAGCGTCGCTTGTACGCGCATCCTGGAGCAGGCGGGTGAAATCGGCGTCGTCCTTGAGGGGAATTTCTTCGACGGTAGAGATGCGCACGGGGCCGTAGTCTTCGGTGGGGCGCGGCTGCGCGAAGGCTTTCGGGGAGAGCCACAGGTCTTCAAAGCGGGCCGGTTTCACCCTGAACTGCGCGGTGTTCGCAATTAGATCGAGCAGATAGAGCGTGACGTGTTCGTAGGGCACGATGTGCGGGTCGCGGAACGGATCGACCACCTCAACTGTTAGTGATGAATCCATGCGGGTGAGCGCTTCAGTAAGCCGGGCGCGTTCTTCCTGGGTGAGGGCGGCGCGCAGGATGCTTTCGGCGTGGCGGCTGTAGGCGGTTACCCCACTCTTGCTGTAGACGGTGAGCATACCTTCGAAGACCGTGATAATCGCTAGGTATCCGTTTTCTTTGGCGCGTGCAATGGCCGGGTAGGCGAGGCGTTTGCAAACGTGTGCCTCGCTTTCATGCCCGGGCTCGTCCATATTGAAGAATTTTTCGTACCCGCGCCCCACAATTTTGCCGGTTTCGGCGTGGATAAAGAGCCCGCGCGCTTTGGCGGTGGTCTTATCCCAGGCGCCTTTGTAGAAGGCTTTACGCGTGAAATTGCATGCGAGCACGCCGGCAGGTTCGGTTGCGCGCACGTTCACGTTGGGGTTGGCGCGCATCTCCTCTAGCAGGCGATGCCCGTCGTTGAGAGGTTCTGTGGCACCGTCTGCGGTATTTTTCGAGGCGCCCACCGCTCTACTCCCAGAGGCGTAAGGGTCGGGGACGAGGGAGCTCGATGGAATTTTCACGATTTCGCGCTTCCACACGGCTTTTTCGGGTGCACCGGATGCGCTATCCTCGCGGCTGAACACCACGGCACTCAGCTCGCCGCCGGTAAATTCGACGCTGCTTTCTAACGGAATGAGATTACTGTATCCTTCCGAACCGAGTGCCGCCGGGCGGTGACCGTAAATTTGGGTGATACCGGCGGCCCGACTGAGGTCGTCGAGCGTCTCTTCGTAGCCTGCGTACTGGGTTTTACCCGCCCGCGCCTGCGGGTACGGGTTGGAACCCAAATAGAACGTTTCATCTGCATACAGCCCCGTGAGGTACCCCTCCCCTACGCTTTCCAGCGTGCGATGGGAATCCGCGAAGAGCTGCGGTGCAACCCCGGCATGGGTCACGAAATAACGCTCCTGCCCAAGAGTAAAGGGCATCATATTCACGGCGGTGTTGAGCATGGCGATCACTCGGCTGTTGTACACGCCGTGGGCGGCGAGCGCATCCAGGGTTTCGCGGGCGTCACGGTAGCGGCGCACGCCCCTAATAGTGTGCATGATGGAGCGTTCGTGGTTGCCCATCACCAGGTGCACGTTGGGCAAGGTACCAAGGGCGGGTTCAAGGATGTCAAAGACTTTTTCGGGGTTTTGCCCGCGATCGAAGAGGTCACCGGCGAATATCCAGCAGATGTTTTCATCGCTCAGCCCGGTTTCGGGTGAGAGGGCGCTGATAAGCTTTTCGAGTTCGTTACCCATGCCCTGAATATCGCCGACCACGACTACTTTATGGTAGTTATCGAGCACGCGAACCGGGGTGAAGAGCTCGGTAAAAACCTGGTCGGGGGCGATGTACCCGGCGACCACATCCCGGTAGTTTTTGAGGATGCTGCGCCAGTTCTCGCGCAGCTCGCGGTGGTTATTGTAGGCGGTCTCGATAACCTCTTCAGGTACGCGCTTAGTGTATTCGCGGGTTCTGTTGCGCGTATACAGCTCGTCGAGGGTGAGTTCGCCCTGAAAATCGACAAGGTATGCGGTATAGCAGTATTTGCGCGCAAATTCGAGGAAGGTTTTCATGTTGCGCAGCAGCACGTTCATATTGTCGATAAATACGGTGTTGCCGTGCCGCATGTTCTCTTCCACGCAGTTGTTTACCCGGCGGATAGCCTTCGATTCGGCGCTGGTGTTTTGTGATAGGGCTAGTGCAGGCTGATTATCAAGTGTGTAGGTGATATATCCGCATTTGCGGCGCTCGGCATCCCAAGAATGCGTGAGGTCTGCAAGTTCGGGATGCGCGGCGATCCAAGTGCTCTTACCGGCACCCGCCGCACCGGCTAAGAGGAAGATTTTACGTGCCATCGGTGCTGTCTTTCGTCGTCGGAGGTTGTGGTTGGGTAATTTATGTTAGGGTTTTGCCGGATATTCCTTTCCGGCATCTCTGAAATATTTATATATTACATCTAAAGGTGCACCGAGGCATAAAAGAACGTATCTAAAAAATTATATTCTTAATATTTTATTTCCACGAAGCTAAAACTCTTGTTCCAGCAGAGAAGGTAACCAATTTTTTACAGTATCCCACACGATATCGAGGTTTATATCAAAGTACCCATGAGCCAACCGATTCCTCATATTTCGCATGCTGCGCCACGGGACCTCAGGAGTCGTACGAGTATAGTCTTTGTAGTTATCCATGATTTTTGTTGCGGCTTCGCCAATAATAATAAGATTTAGGATAACTGCCTGTTGAGTCTTTTTATCTTTTAAAAACTCTTGATGAGTCATATTTTCGGTAAAAGAATATGCATCACCAGCTGCCTGTTGTATGTGCTCTATGTAATCAGAAAGACGATTTTTACTCATCATTACACCGGCTGAGCCTCAGCAAGTACGCGTTCACGGAATTTATGGGGCAAATCTTGGGGAGTGAGAACTTCTACTCGGGTTCCAAGTGCCTGCACCAAATCTGCTTCCAGATCTCCGAGATCTAGAAGAGTTGCCCCAGGCAGAGCATCCACGAGGACATCAAGATCGCTCTCCTCATGGTCGGTACCATGTAGAACAGAGCCAAAAACACGGGGATTTACCGTAGGATATTTTTTCACAATCTCGCGTATAGCACGCCGATGTGTTTCAAAAGCTAACGAGGGCCGCATAGTGCTACTCCTTTTTAAGATATAAGTCTTATAGTAAATACTCACAAATTTGCTCTCAAGATTCCCCACACAATAAACACGCTACACATACCGGGCGATGTACAGTTCGCCCTCACCCGTGATGGTGGCGGAGGTGGCATCCCCAGCGTGCAGTACCGACTCGGTGCCGCGCAGCGTTATGTTCTGCTCACCACCCGCAGAAATCGTGACTGAACCATCCACCACCAGCGCGGCAGAGGTGCCTTCAAAGGTGTATTCAACCGGTTTTTCAGCGAGCACCCGTATATGCTGCACGCTCATGCGTTCATCCCACATGGCGTAGTGTTCCACGCCCGAGTCGTTCTCTACCGGACGCTGCAGTAACGGCGCATCCTGATGCTCGCCAAGCACCTTAATAAGTTCTTCCGCATCAATATGCTTTGGGGTAAGACCTGCGCGCAGCACATTATCCGAGGGATTCATGAGCTCAATCGCCGTACCAGAAACATATGCATGCACCTGACCATCCGGAGTAAAAGCAGAGTCCCCCGGCGCAAGATTCATCAGGTTCATCACAAACGCGACGAGTAGCCCCTTATCACCCGGATACTTCTGCGCCACCAGGTTCACCAGGTCGGCTGCATCCGATACCGTTGCAGAGACACCATCCTGTGTCATTAGCTTTTGCGCCGCAGTTACCAAACCCGCTATGGCGCGGTCAGCGGCATCCTGCGGAAGACGAATAATCTCGGTCAGCAATTGTTTTGGGCTCAGCTGTACACGAGAACTCAGCCAATCGGCGCCAAAAGCTTCAGCCAGCTCCCGCAGCTCGCCCTGCGGGCGCACACCCGTCAGTACCTTCATGGGGGTTAAGGCAATTACGTTCTCAGGTTTAGAGTACCGGTCTTTATAGTTACGATGCGGCGCATCAGCCGGAATCCCGCGCGCCTGCTCATCCTCGAACCCGGCGACGGCCTGCTGCGGCGTAGGGTGAACCTGAATCGACAGAGGAGCATCAATAGCCAAAATCTTAAACAGGAACGGAAACCAGTCGCTCGCGCGGTCAGGGCGCAAAAAACGGTCCGGATGCGCCGCCACCAGCTTGTTCAACGGCGACACAGACCCATCGACCGTGGCTTCAGACGGAGCCGCAGGATGCGCCCCCACCCAAACCTCAGCCTCCGGCTTTTCCGTGGGTACGGGCACACCGCGCATGCGACCCAGAACTTCGTGCGAACCCCACGCATAATTCTGAATCTTATTCTTCAACGGAAAAATTTCGCCCATGTCGCCTTGGCCTTTCTAGGAACTTTTACACGCAACATCACCAAAACTACGGCATACGTGATATAAAACCCATAAAATTCAGGGAATTCTCTGGATACTCCCACCAATTATAGAGGTACATTTCGAAGATATACCCGCTAAAATAAACGAGTGACTACTATTAACCTCAAAGACTCATTTAAGGCGTACGACGTTCGCGGTATCGTCGGCGAAACTATTACCCACGAAACTGTGCGTGCAACCGGCGCCGCTTTTGTTGATGTGCTCGGTCTGGCTGGTCAGACCGTTTTGGTGGGCGGTGACATGCGCCCCTCCTCCCCCGAATTCATGGATGCATTCGCTGAAGGTGCCACCGCACGCGGCGCAAACGTCCAAAAAATCGGTCTCATTTCAACCGACGTGCTCTACTTTGCATGCGGTATTGAGAATGCGGCAGGCGTTACTTTCACCGCAAGCCACAACCCCGCCGAATACAATGGCATGAAAATGGCTAAGGCCGGGGCGGTTCCTGTATCTTCCGAAACCGGTCTTTTCGATATTCGTGATCTTGCTCAGAAGTACCTTGACGAAGGCTCTATTCCTACCGTTGAGAATCCCGGCGTCGTCACCGAAAAGGACGTTCTCAAAGCCTACGCCGAGTACTTGCGTAAGCTCGTAGACCTCTCCAATATTCGCCCCCTCAAGGTTGTTGTGGATGCGGGTAACGGCATGGGCGGTAAGACCACACCCGCCGTCTTGGGAGACGCTCTTCTGCCCGCGCTTCCACTTGAGATCGTGCCCCTCTACTTTGAGCTCGACGGAACTTTCCCGAACCACCCGGCTAACCCGCTTGAACCCGCTAACCTTGTTGATCTGCAGAAAGCGGTTGTTGAGCACGGCGCAGACATTGGTCTTGCCTTTGACGGCGATGCCGACCGCTGTTTCGTGATTGATGAGAAGGGTAACGCGGTCACCCCCTCCGCCATTACCGCGCTCGTGGCAGAACGTGAAATCGCGCGTGCTAAGGCGGAAGGCAATGAGCAGCCGGTTATTATTTATAACCTCATCACGTCCAAGGCCGTACCCGAGCTCGTCGAAAAGCTCGGTGGGCGCGCTGTGAAAACCCGTGTGGGTCACTCCTTCATCAAGGCAGTCATGGCTGAAGAATCCGGTATTTTCGGCGGTGAGCACTCCGCGCACTACTATTTCAAGGACTTCTTCAACGCAGACACCGGCATGCTCGCCGCGATGCACGTGCTCGCGGCTCTCGGCGGCGGTAACCAGGCGCTCTCCGAGATCAGCGCCAGCTACTCCCCCTATGTCGCGTCCGGTGAGATCAACTCCGAGATTGAGGACAAGGCAGCCGCTGTGGACCGTGTGCGCGCGCACTACGCTGGCGCGCCTGTAGAAGTCGAAGACTCAGACGGTACCACCTTCACCAACACCGAAGAAGGCTGGTGGGCGAACCTGCGGCCTTCCAATACTGAGCCGTTCCTGCGTCTGAACCTTGAAGCACCGGATACTCCCACAATGGAGCGCGTGCGCGACGAGATTCTGGCTCTGGTGCGCCAGTAGTTCTTTGAGCTCACATTATTTTGGGCGGATGCCGATTATTATCGGTATCCGCCCTTATTCTAAGCATTATTGGTGCTGGGTTTACGATCGCCTTATAGCCCTGGCACGAGCGCATTTGAGCCGCTTCGCCCCGGTAGGCGCGCCGGGCGTGAACGCCAGCGCGAGGGCTTTGTAGTTTTAACAGGGATATACCCACTGATATTTAGGTATAATGTTAGATAGCGGGCACCCCTAAACCGCGAAGCTAGGGGAACCCGCTGAAACGTCACATCGGCTTAACCGATGACGTCGATTAGGTCAGCAATCGCTTTGACGAGTTGCGCGAGGGCTTTGATAATTCGCGCAGCCGCCAAAGCGATTTTGCTTTTACCTTTTTTCGGCATTCCGTCTCACCCCCTTTCGGAACTACGACCCTCCACGGCTGATTAGGTCAGAAGTGTTCCGTGGGGTGTAGCCGCGACGGGGGCTTCTTTAGTTTACCTTTGGACATTTAGAAATACTTAAATAAAAATATTGGGGGCTCAACGCCCCCAATATTATTTATCTCTCCTCCTGAATATGGGATATTCGGTGCAGCGTCAGACGGGTCTCCCAAACGGCTTCAGGGTGTTCTCCAAGAGCCTTCTTCAGGATGCAGATGCGCGATAAAAGAGGAACGAGGCGCCCCTGGCACCGAGAGACGGAGTTGCGCAGAGGCATCCTGAAGAAGGCGACTATCAGCTCACCCAGCCGCCTCTAAATACCCCAGCACGGGCTACGCCAAAGTAGCCTTTATGAGCGCAGCATCCACTGATCCGGTCCAAAGATCTCGTAATTGATATTCTGCGCCGGTACACCTGCATCCACGAGAGCGGAACGCACGCCCTTCATGAACGGCAGCGGACCGCACAGGTATACGTTTGCCTCCGCAGGTATGCCCAGCTTTGCGATGTCCACACGGCCACGGTAATCGCCAGTTTCTTCGTCTTCTATGAACGAGATGAGCTTGCCGTGAGGAAGTTTTTCGATCAGCTCGGTCATTTCCTCGCGCAGCGGCCATGTATCAAGGCGACGGTCAGCGTGAACCACGGTTACCTGACGTTGAGAACCGGACTCAATCAGCTCATTGAGGAAGCTAATCATAGGGGTTACGCCGATACCCGCTGAGAAAAGGTAGAGGGGCGCATCCGCAGAGCCGAAGCCTTCCAGGGTGAGGTCACCATAAGGGTTGGAAATCTCGACGACATCGCCAATCTTGAGCCCGTGAATGATCGAAGTCATTTCGCCGTTCGGATCGAGCTTCACTCCGATACGACGCTGGTTTTTATCGGACGGAAGCAGGGTGTATTGGCGGGGCTGGCGCAGACCATCACGTGCCTTCGTAATAATGGAAATGTACTGGCCTGCTTTCGCCTCAGTCATAGGGGTGTTATCGGCAGGTTCAAAGGTCAGCACGACCACGTTATCGCCGGTTTCTTGGCGATCAACAACTTTGAAGGGCGCGTGGGTAACATTATTTGCCTGGGATGCATAGAGTCCCTTTTCGATCTTGATCAGGGCGTTCGCCATGAGCCAGTACACTTCGCTCCAGGCGTCCACAACCTCTTCAGTTGCGGCTTCGCCCAGATCTGCGGCAATCGCCTCAAAAAGATACTTGTAGACAGTTGGGTATTCATTCTCTTGAAGCCCTAAGGATGCGTGCTTATGCGCCACACGGGAAAGCACCTCGTCAGGGTAGGAATCGGGATGCTCCACAATGTAGGAGGCGAAAACAGCAATGGAGCCGGCAAGCGCTTTCGGCTGGGTGCCTTCGAGCTGAGACGACCGAGAAAAGAGACCATCCATCAGGTCGGGACGGGCGGCGAACATACGCTCGTAGAAGTCTGGTGTAATGTGCCCGATACGCTCTGCGACAATCGGCAGGGTCGCCTCGATAACCGGGCGTGATTTTTCGGAAAGCATGAGGGATATGCGCCTTTCTTCCTTGGACTTTAGCAATACTTTGCCTGTAAACCTTTTTACACTATCACCATTTACTGTTCGCTAAGACGATGTTTTCTTGCGGCGTGAAATATTGAGAATAGCCTTGTGACAGGCGGTAACTTTTGTATAGTAGCGTTTACGTGAATATTTTCGACGTGATATACCGTGATGTGAATAAAAATAATTTTGCACCCTGGCACTAGGTTTCACGCAGGGTGAACAGAAGTATCGTTCTATAACGCATAAACCGGTGCACCAGTCACCTATCCCTCTTACGGAGGCGGACTCAGATCACATACCTGCCTTCTTAAGCGGACACCGGGCACATACGGTCAATGTATATTCTTACAGTGCTGACCTTGACAGAGGCAAGCTATCAAAAGAGAAAACTCCACGCTTTCACGGCTTATCCGCGTACTTTCTCTCGCACAGTGCATCTACTCTCTGAGCAACAAACAATTTGCCGCCCAGAGACTTTGTCTTTACCGCGACGCTACGACAGTTCGGGGAGGTACGGGCGGCAGCTCTCGTTCCGTAGGCTCGTGCACGAGCGGCCCCAACCCCAGTTCCACAAAAACGGGCCCAGCAGGCCGCGCTCCGGCGGGAAGTTCAGAGATAACAACGTCATCAACAGAAGCATAGAAAGCTTCACGAGCGCGGGCTAAAACCGTTCGCAGACGACAAAAACTATCTAGGGGACAGTTGCCGTTTTCATCTTCGCATTCAATCATAGGAATATCACCCTCGGTACTACGAAGTACCTGCCCCACGGTCGCTTTGCGCCCCGTCTCCGACAGCAGGACACCACCGGATCGCCCACGGGTAGATTCAAGCAACCCTTGATTGACGAGGAACGCCACAGATTTTGCGACGTGATTATAAGGGGTTCCGACTCCCTCCGAGATCCTCTGAGTCGAGAGTTTTTCCCCTTCCTGCAAGGAAGAAAGAAGCATCATAATACGTAGTGATACGTCTGAAAAAGCCGTCAGGCGCATGCTTCGTATCTCCTTTCAACAGTTTATTGAGGGCTAATAATATAGGGTTTGTCCGTTCTACCGGAAAATTCTAGTCTTCGTACCACCCGCACGAAAATTAGGTATGGCTTTACTGCACACAAAATGCGGAGTCTGTATAGCAATATTTTAAGGCATTGGTGGATATTTACACCTTTTCTGCATAAACTGTGCACCATCCCACACACCCGAGTATGCCATATCACGCTGTACGCGCTGCACACCCGATCGGTGGGATGTGCTTTACAACAATGTAAGAGCAGGCTTTCACAAACGGTGGGGTGGGATACGCATTGTCAGCGCATCCCACCCCACCATGGTGTCATATTGCCGAATGTTCCTTAGTCTTCAAGAGACTTTGCCAAGGCGTCACGCTCAGCTTTGACCTCTGCGGGGAGCTTATCGCCGAACTTCGCTAACCATTCGTCAATGCCGGGCAACTCGGCCACCCACTCGTCCTTTGAAACGGCGAGTGCTGCGTTAAGTTCTTCATCGCTGATGCTCAGACCGGTTAGGTCGAGATCTTCCTTCGTGGGTACGGTGCCCAGGAAAGTCTGCGTGCCGCCGCCCTTGCCGTCGAGGCGGTCGAAGATCCACTTGACCACGCGGGAGTTTTCACCAAAGCCGGGCCATGCGAAGCCACCGTCGGGGGTGCGGCGGAACCAGTTCACGTAGTAGACCTTCGGCATGTTCTCGGCACCGTGCTTCTTACCCAGGTCGATCCAGTGCTGGAAGTAGTCGCCCGCGTTGTACCCGATGAAGGGAAGCATTGCCATGGGATCGCGGCGAACCACGCCGACGGCGCCCTTTGCAGCTGCTGTGGTCTCAGAGGAGAGGGTGACCGCGCGGAAGACACCTTGTTCCCAGCTATCGGATTCGGAGACCAACGGCACGGTAGTCTTGCGGCGACCGCCCAGCACGATGGCGCTCAGCGGCACACCCTCGGGGTCGTAGTACTCGGGGGCGAGCATATCCACCTGGGATGCGGGGGTGCAGAAACGCGAGTTGGGGTGCGCTGCGGGACGCCCCGATTCAGGAGTCCAGTCCTTGCCGGTCCAGTCGGTCAGGTGCGCGGGTGCCTCGTCGGTCTTACCTTCCCACCATACGGAGCCGTCATCAGTGAGCGCCACGTTGGTAAAGATAGTATTGCCCTTAGAGATTGCCTTCATGGCGTTGGGATTAGTGGAGTAACCGGTGCCGGGCGCCACGCCGAAAAGACCCGCCTCGGGGTTAACGACGCGAGCCTGGTGATTCTCGTCAAATTCGATCCACGCGATATCGTCGCCGACCATTTCGGCTTTCCAGCCGTCGATGGTGGGGTCCATCATCGCGAAGTTGGTTTTACCGCAGGCAGAGGGGAACGCAGCGGAGATGTAGCGGGTAACGCCCTCAGGGTTGGTGACCTTGAGGATGAGCATGTGCTCAGCCATCCAGCCCTCATCATGACCGATAACCGAGGCGATACGCAGTGCATAACATTTCTTGCCCAGCAGTGCATTGCCGCCATAACCCGACCCGAAGGACCAGATTTCGCGGGTCTCGGGGAACTGCACAATGTACTTCTCGGGGTTGCAGGGCCAGGACACGTCTGCCTGCCCGGGCTCAAGCGGAGCGCCTACGGAGTGAAGCGCCTTCACGAAGAAGCCCTGAGTTTCGTCCAGTTTCGCGAGCACATCCTTGCCGATAGTTGCCATAATGCGCATTGAGCACACCACATAGGCGGAGTCGGTAATTTCGACCGCCATCTTGGGGTTCTTTGCTTTCAAAGAGCCCATGACGAAAGGAATGATGTACATGGTGCGCCCGCGCATCGAACCTTTGAAAAGACCGGTGAGCGTCTGCTTCATCTCCACGGGGTCACGCCAGTTGTTGGTAGGACCAGCGCCTTCTTCGGTCTGTGAGCAGATAAAGGTGCGCTCTTCCACACGTGCCACGTCGTCGGGGTCAGAGAACGCTGCATACGAGTTGGGGAACTCATGATCGCTTAGCCGTACGAAGGTACCTGCATCGACCAGTTCTTGGGCGAGTCGGTTGTACTCCTCTTCGGAACCATCAACCCAGTAGATACGGTCGGGCTCGGTGAGTGCTGCAACATCGCGCACCCAGGCTAAGAGCTCGGGGTGGGTTGTGGGAGCGTTCTGCAGGCTCTTTTCAAGTTCTGCAGAAAGAGTACCGGTTGAGATGTCAGTCATTGACCTATTTCCCCTTTGAGTCTTGAGAATTGCCGGGCACCTCACTGGCACGGCAGGCAGTGTGTTGTGAGGATGTTTTAAACTAACGAGGGCGTGTAGCTTCCTTAAAATACACGCCCGTGGAATTTTCCACATCCTCGTGTTCATCTAGAATAGCGCATTTAGCTGATGAGTCGAGTATTTTATATTTGACCCACTGCAGCGCTCTTGTCCTTAAGTTGGTTTGCCTGTGGATGCGGCGCAGCTTCACCGAATAATCCCGAGCGTTCCCACGAATTCCAAAATTTTTTGAAAAATTTTCCCACCCCGCAAAAACATTGAAATTACGCGGTTTTTATGCCATTTTTAGGAACTTTGCGAGTAATAGTTGAGGGTTTTTGTTAGAACTAACACTCTTTTTCGACTTGCGCGCTATCAAGGGTGCCCGTATAGTATTGTTTGTTGCTGCGACGGGTAGTTATAAGCCCGGTCGCGAGGAGCATGCGCCTGTAGCTCAACGGATAGAGCGTCTGACTACGGATCAGAAGGTTGGGGGTTCGAATCCCTTCAGGCGTACGAACGAAGCCTTTCCTGTCAAGGAAGGGCTTTTTTGCTGTCTATCAAAGCCTGCAGACGTGGCAGTTTGAAAGTCCTCGGCGAGTAATCGCCGGGGATTTCGCCGTTTCTATACCCTAAAACAACTATTGAATAGCGTATAATTGACGAGTATAGAGAACCACGATCCGATCCTTCTGAGTCACAACATGCAGGCATTCACATCTACAAACAGCTTCACCTCAGGCACTATACCCATGCCTTCAGAAGCGGTGACTATCGGGGGTCTCAACGCAAAACCAGCCTATGAAATTTCGGCTATCCATACGATCAGTGCAACCAGACGCATCGCGTAAATACTTGGCCTGCCCCTCAGTTTCCGGTGTGCCACCAGCTCTAACACCGCTTTTATCTGCTAGGGGATTAAAAACACCGTCATCCCAAGACAGGCTTCAAAAATACCGGTAATCTGGATACACCCCAATTTTCCAGGGAAAGTATTTCAACAGCGAAGGAGCGTCAACATCATGGTTCAGCTCACGATACCGCAATCCCTAGTGGGTTCCCTCATAGATATTGCTCAGCTAAAAGATATTACATACTATCCGGCAAATCACCGATGCGCCCACTGGGCAGTCTATAGCGAAGATCAGACCGAGCTTCTGTGTCCTTGTGCACCCGCCGAATCTGCATCCGTCGAGAAGCTGTTCAGCGCCGCATCCGAGATACTGTATAAGAATTTTCGACACCGTATTGAAAACGCCGACGATATTGTTTCTTTCTCAACTCAAGAGCACGAAGATGTTAGTGCAGCTCAGGCCGACGAGGTCGTCACCGGTTCTCTGCCGCTGGTTCCCGAAACCACGATTAGCGCCGCGGTGGATGCTCCCGCCGACATGATGGAGGAACCTGCGAGTGATGATAGCGCAGATACGACCCAGACTGGCCCTATACCCGTTCCTAAGGTGCCCACTCCCCTAGAGCAGGCCCAGCCGGTACCTTCCCATGAACAGCCGCAAGTTCCCACGCCCGGCATCGCCCGCATGCCTTCTCCCGCGATGTTCAAGAAGAAGAGCACGCTCACCTATACTCCTCCGCGCATTGAAGAATACCTGCAACAGCTGCGCACGAACCAAGCAGCACAGTCCTCAGCGGAAAATACAACCCCACAACCCGAGACGGCTTCTTCACAAACACCAAAGCCAGCGGGTTCACAGACTTCAGCATCCGGTGCGCAGCCTCCCGCACAGGTATACGGACACACACGGAAGACCGCGCTGCCTTCTTTGAATGATCCCATCACCAAGGCCGAACGCACCGCCAACTATCGTGTAGATCCGGGACGGTTGGACACCTTCAAAAAAGACAATATCGATCTGGTGACTATCCGCGAAGTTATCACACTGGGCCGCGCCGAACGTATTAACGGTTGGATTATTCGGTTCCGCCACAACGATTACCGAGTCGATGTCAATACCGCGTCTATGACCGTTATCACCGCCCTTGACGAGTTTGATGATTTTGATGGACGAAGCGGCACAGAATACAGCCCCGAAGCCGCTCGCGAGCTTCTTGGCGTCCCCGATATCACCGCCTGCGATTTCACCTCCGGCGCGCAGAATTATCTTAAAACCCACGGCGGCGAAGCCTTCGATGCGATGGTCTCCGCCATCAGCTCCCCCGAAAAGGTAAGGGTAAACCTCGATTGGACACGCGAATATCACGGGAGTGGCATACAGGTTACGATATCGCCCGATAACCGCATCGTCATGAGTATTCGACAATCCGCCACAGATACCGACGCTAACGGTGCTGAAGATACCCCTGAAAATTCTCTAGAATCAAACGCCACGGTCTCATAGGGGTTAGGAGGAAAGCACCTTATGAACAAGAAAATAGACATTCCCGTCGAGCTTTATGCCCGTCTGCAGGAGCTCTCCCACCTAGCGCGATACGAATACACCGAACAGGAGGGCACCTGGACTATACAGAATCCCGAGGGTGAAAGCCTGCTGGATGCACGGCGCAAAATCTCCCCGGAGGCTGCGGAGCTTTACTTCACCATCATGCCGCTTCTTGCCTCAGAATTTATTGCCCAAAACGAGGCGCTGGTAACCGCCTATCGCAACGCACCCAAGCCTGCGGCGGTCAAGCCCACAATTAAACCCTCAGGTCAGCAACTTATTCCCCTGCTTGAGGTTCCGCACGAGAACCAACGCATCGCCGAACAGATTGAGAATGATTTCTATGGCGATGTTCCGCCGGGCGACCGCATCTACCCGGTACTGCCGGGTGTCATCGATCATATGATGCGCAACAACCTGGGGTACGCGCTCGTCCTTGAGCTCATTACGGCCCCAGACAGCGAACGCCGCGACGAATCCGCCCAGGAAAACCGTTTCGGACGTGAGGTTCAGCATTATTCAAACCGGCGCCTCGGGTACACCGCCGTTCTGAACGCGAATACCTCCGAGGTTATCTCGGTACATCCTTTTGATGGCTCTACGCTCAGCGCCCCCAGCGGACACTATGAGCTCACCCCTGATGCCGAGAAACAGCTGAGCGCCCTGGGACTCACAGCAGAACTTGTGGAGCGCATCCTCGAAGAGGCGAATGATCGCCGACCGATTCCGGGCACGAGCCGTACCGTATACTCCCTGCACGGCTATTCGGTAGAGTTCTCAAACACCAACCATAAGATTGTCAGTGTGCGCAAGGGTGTGGTGAAAACACGTAACCCCTTCGAATCGCAGCCCAGGATGCGCGGCACCAAGTCGCAACGCGGCGTTAAGATTCCGCACGATATTCACGCTTTTAAGAATCTTCTGGAAAGTCACGGTTTTACGATTACGATGGGTGGCAAGCACTACGATATTCGTCACGAAAAATTGGCGCCGGGTATGAAAGCTACCACATCTGTTACCCCCTCCGACAGCCAACGTTGGCATCTAAATTCGGCCCGTCAGATCCGCGAGATTTTTGGTGTGGACCTGCGATACGCCAATCCCAAAGATACCTGCCGCGGTATCGTGCATGCCCTGGAAACAGAGGAAGATTTCGAGGAATAACCTCCAGAACAAAGGCACTCTCATTCACCATTTTCGACTCGTTCACTAGGGTGCACGGGTCACGGATGCGCTGTGCACGGCACCACTGCATCATAGGGTTAACCTTGGTAGTCTTCTCGCGGGCGCACCTCTGTCATACCCCCGTCGCAAAGTTTTACGGGGTAAGCTCTGAGTTTACAATAGAGGTGCATCTACACAATGTGAGGAGGACACGCGCGTGAGCGTGAAGATCAATGTAACCGGAGAAGACGGTGACAGCCGAGAGATCGAATGGGAGGATCACCAGACTCTATTAGAAGCTGTACAGGCGAACGGGTTCCCCGTGCTCGCAACATGCGGTGGCAACGCATCTTGTGCCACGTGCCATACCTTTATTGATCCAGAACACTACGCGGCTTCAGGCGATCGTACCGACGCTGAGGAGGACCTCCTCGACATGGTAGACGACGTAGCTAACGAATACTCGCGCCTCTGCTGCCAGGTGGAATACGCACCCGGCATGGATGGCGCCTCTATACAATTGCAGGCGGCGATGTAATATGACGAGTTCGGCTAAGATACTCTACTCCGCAACCGCACTTCTTTGCGCCCTTACGCTGGCAGGTTGCGGCGTTTCCGATGCCGATCATTCTGCGCAGACTGACGCTTCACCGAGCGCATCCGCCAGCGTTGCTCAGGGTAAAATTACCCGTGCTTCCGACCCGGCGCATTCTGTGTCCCCCGGTTCTATCAGTACCGCGGGCGGGGATAGTTCTCAAAGCCCTGAGGATAACCCCACAGATAATAACGACTCTCACTCAAACGATGAACATTCCGAGGATGGAGCTAAGAAAAAAGACTCCAATTCTAAGGATTCTCACGATAAAAAGAGTTCATCCGGCGAGGAAAGCAAAGATGCGGATGACTCTTCATCGAATAACGATGGAGATAACGGCACTGAAGAATCGTCCAGCCCAGAAGCTAAACAGCCAGGGCGTTCAGCAACCGGTTCTTCAGGTTCACTCCTAGCGTCAGCCTGCCAGATCACCGATCTCTCGGTTTCTGCTTCCGAAGATAAGGGCACACCCGGAGCCCGGAAATTCATTCTGACGTTCACGAACGTTTCTGAGGAGCCCTGCGTGCTCAAGGGTAACCCGACGGTTGTCTACGCAGATTCTAATTTCAGTCAGATTGGCTCACCGGCACGCCCGGCGGCAGGTTCAACGAACCCTACCGGCACGCTTCTGCACACAGGTGAATCTACAAACGCCCCAGTGACCTCGGTCAACGCTGGTCCGCTGGGTAAGAACTGTTCACCGACAATGGCGCACGGATTCTTAGTTCAGGTTCCCGGTGACGGCAACTGGACGACGGTCTCTGCTTCCTCTGAGGCGTGCACCGGCAAGGTTCAGCAGCTGTCCGTGGGACAGTTCGGTTCGTAACCAATCAGCACACGAATGATGCGCTTCGAGAAGAAGCGATAACAGCAAGAGGCGGTTCCTTATACAGGAACCGCCTCTTCAGCATCTACACAATGCTTTATTTATACACGAGGTTTACCTAAGTTTTCCACCTCATCACCCTGATACGGAAATATTTCTTACCTACCTATGAAATAGAACACCAGATGATAGGAAAACGCTAGGAACTCGCTCGCACGTGGTATACGCCGCCACGTTTTACGGGCGCATTGGCGGCAGCATCGCAATTACCTTCGTAATAGCCGTTAGAGGCTGCGGGTTACATCATCGAATCCGAACCGGGTATCGCGCGGGTACTGGGTTGGAACGCCGTACCCTAAATTCACCACAAGAGTGGGATGCTCGTCGGTCCCTGCAAAAAATTCTTCGTACAGCCCCTCAAAATCGGCCCATAAGGGACCGGCGTCTAGACCAAGAGCACGCACAACGGTAATAAAGTAACCGGCCTGCAGGTTGGCGCTCTGCTGAGCGGCAAAGGTAACAACTTCCTCGGTCGTGCAGTAGTTCCTGATAGTCTCTGCCGCACGGGGATTAAACACATCTGCACGGTCTATCCACGCCTTATCGTATGAGAGTATGGCATTGACAGGTGCCTGACGGGCCTTTTCTTGATTAGCTTCGATCAGGTGCTTCACCAGGCGCTCACGGGCCTCGGGACTCTTGATCCAGGTGATGCGCAGGGGCTGACTATTGAAGGCCGTGGGTCCCAGATAGGTGAGCTCCTGAATCTCCCGAAGCTGATCATCAGTGACGGGCCGATCGGTAAATTTACGCATAGTTCGGGGCTCACGGAAAAGAGCGGTGATTTGGTCCTCAGATAAACGGGTCATCTCTCATATCCTTTCCTATAACCTCAGGTTCTCTCGACACGGTGAATCTATTCGTCCCCCGCAAGGCTACCGCGCCGTTCTTTCCATCATGCACCGGTTCGCACCATAAGGCTACCCCCAGAATTCACGCCGCGACAGTTCCCCATTCCCTCAGAGCCCAGCAAAAACCGGTGGCTGCGGCATCATCAGATACGGCAGCCACCGGTACATCACATATACGCAGGTCTCCGGACACATGTACACAGCTACCGGATTCCTGCGGTTTACTCTCGCTGGGGACCGAAGGCGCACCTCGGCGGCTCAGCGAGCGCGAAACACAGCTTTTAGATGCTGCGGGTTACGTCATCAAACTCAAAACGGGTACCGCGCGGATACTCGGGAGCCACACCATAACCCAGGTTTACGACGAGGAAGGGCCGCTGGTCGGTACCTTCAAAGAATTCAGCGGCGATGCCATCGAAATCCGCGCCAGTCATAGGGCCCGCATCCAGACCAAGAGCGCGCACGGCGGTCAGGAAGTAGCCAGCCTGAAGTGCAGAGCTCAGCGCGCCCGCGGGAATACGTGCCTCTTCAGCCTCGTAGTAGGATTCAAAGGCAGAGGCCTGGGGTGCGAATTCCCCAAAGCGTTTCTGCCAGTTTTTATCGAAGGCCAGCACAGCGGTTACAGGAGCTTTGAGGGTCTTCTCCTTATTTCCGTCCATCATGTGCTTGACAAGGCGCTCGCGAGCTTCGGGAGTCTTCACCCACATAATGCGCAGGGGCTGGCTGTTGAAGGCAGTAGGTCCCAGGTAGGCGATCTCCTGGATCTTCTGCAGCTGTTCGTCGGTGACGGGCTGATCGGTGAATGCGCTCACAGTGCGAGGTTCGCGAAAGAGAGCGGTGATCTGGTCTTCGGTCAAGCGGGTCATACCTGTGTCCTTTCAGTGAAATAAATTACTTTACGTGTAAAATTTTATGATGTACGTAATGTACATATTCAATTATTATGGCCCCATTACACGGAAAAGTCTTGTATTCGCGCACAATTGCCCCTGTAATATGTGCCACGCTCAAAAAACTTTCAAGGAGAATCCGGGGCATATACGAGATAATGGGACCATGCCCGACACTCTAGAACCTTTCTCACCCGCCACTCAGCAATGGTTCCGCAACGCTTTTGGCACCCCGACCGCCGCGCAGGAAGGCGCCTGGGAGAGTATCAGCAAGGGCGAAAACGCGCTTATTATCGCCCCCACGGGCTCCGGCAAAACCCTTGCCGCTTTCCTATGGGCACTCGATGCGCTCTACCGCGACAAAAGCGCAGAACCGGACCAGCGCGAGCTCACGACATCGACTCAGGCACGGAAAAACGGGGACGCTCGGGAAACACAAAAGACCAAGAAACAGCGTGCGGGCGGTACGCGCATCCTGTATGTTTCGCCCCTGAAAGCTCTCGGGGCAGATGTGGAACGCAACCTGCGCGCGCCGCTTGCGGGGATTGCGCATACAGCGAAGGAATCCGGGCGAACCCCGCCCGATATTACCGTGGGTATTCGGAGCGGTGACACCCCGGCGCGCGAGAGGCGGCAGCTGATCAGCAACCCGCCCGATATTCTGCTGACCACCCCCGAGTCGCTCTACCTTATGCTGACCTCTGCGGCACGTTCGACACTCACCGGCGTGACAACTGTAATTGTGGACGAGGTGCACGCCCTGGCGGGGACTAAGCGCGGGGCGCATCTGGCGGTGTCCCTTGAGAGGCTCGATCAGCTGGTGGAGCGGCCGGTGCAGCGCATCGGCCTGTCGGCAACCGTGAACCCGCCCGAAGCCGTCGCCACATTTTTAGGCGGGGTGCACCCGGTAACGATCGTGGCGCGGCAGGTGCCCAAGCGCTGGGATCTGCGGCTCTCGGTACCCGTGCCGGATATGGCGGCACTCGGCGGGGCAAACGATTACGGGCAGGGCAGCTATGCCCCCGGGGAGCATCGGGCACCGCGCGGACAGGATTCGCCCAGTCCAGCCCCGAACGCCCCGGACTTGCAGGTTCAGGCAGCCGACGATGCACCCCCCTATACTCTTGCGGATGCTGTCGGCACCTTCCCCGGCGAAGAAGGATTATCCCTTGAGCTGCCGAACAGCTCTGCCGTACAAGATGGTACTGCGAGCGCAACGGCGAGTGCAGGGGCACGGAAGCCGGGCGGTGAGGGCAAGCGCGCCTCCGGGTATCGTGCCTCGATTTGGCCTTATGTTCAGGAACGCATCGTGGACGATATCGAGAATAATCGTTCTACAATCGTGTTCGTGAACTCGCGTGGGCTTGCCGAAAAACTTACCGCGGCTCTCAACGATATTCATGTGCGCCGCGAGCTCTCACGGCGCGAGCTTGCGGGTGAGCCTCTGCCTGACATTGGTGAGGAGCCAGATATTGCCCCACTGGCGCGGGCGCATCACGGTTCGGTGGCGAAGGATCAGCGTACGCTTATCGAAGAGTCCCTCAAGAATGGTTCGCTACGGTGTGTGGTCGCCACAAGTTCCCTGGAGCTCGGCATCGATATGGGACATGTGGATGCGGTTATTCAGGTGGCATCCCCGCCGTCGGTGGCTTCCGGTCTGCAGCGGGTGGGTCGTGCCGGGCACCGCGTGGGCGAGGTTTCGCGCGGGCTTTTTTACCCGAAGCATCGCGGGGATTTGCTGGGCTCTGCCGTGGCTCTGTCCGGTATGCTCGCCGGGTCTTTAGAACCGCTTACCGTTCCCGCTAACCCGCTGGATGTGCTTGCCCAGCAGACCGTCGCCGCTTGCGCTCTGGGACCTATCGGGGTGGATGCCTGGTACGAGGCGCTGCGCCGCACCGCCCCTTTCGCGAACCTTTCGCGCGCGCTCTTTGATAGTACTTTAGAGATGCTGGCGGGCAGGTATCCTTCCGATGAGTTTGCGGAGCTTCGCCCGCGCATTATTTGGGATCGCACCGCCACCGCCGATGCGCCAAGCGGCACGATTGAGGGGCGGCCCGGTGCGCAGCGGCTTGCAGTAACTTCGGGCGGGACGATTCCTGATCGTGGGCTTTTTCCTGTCTACCTGGCCGGTTCTGAGGATTCCAAGGCGCCTAAACGGGTGGGCGAACTGGACGAGGAGATGGTCTACGAATCGCGGGCGGGCGATGTTATCGCCTTGGGTGCGAGCAGTTGGCGCATCGAGGACATTTCGCACGATGCGGTGCGCGTGAGCCCCGCACCCGGCGAGCCTTCGCGTCTGCCGTTTTGGCATGGTGAGCGGGTGGGCCGCCCTGTGGCGTTGGGCCGTCGTCTGGGACAGTTTACCCGCGAGTTAACGAAGTCTGCGGGTGCTGACTCCGGAAGCGAAGACGCCTCAGCGACGGCTGCGATACGCGCCGAGCTGACCCGGTTAGGGCTGGACTCTTGGGCGAGCGATAATCTGCTCGCTTATATTCGGGAGCAGCGCGAGGCTACCGGCGTGGTCCCCACCGATACGCGGTTTGTGGTGGAGCGTTGCCGCGATGAACTGGGAGATTGGCGTGTTATTTTGCATTCGCCGTACGGATATCCGGTGCATGCACCTTGGGCTGTGGCGGTGGGCGCCCGCGTGCAGGAACGGTACGGTATCGACGCCAGCGCGCTTGCGGCGGATGATGGTATTGTGCTGCGTATTCCCGCGGTGGAAGATACCCCGCCGGGTGCTGAGCTTTTTCTCTTCGAGCCCGATGAGCTAGAGGAGATTGTCAAGGATCGTGTGGGCGAATCGGCGCTTTTCGCGTCTCGTTTTCGAGAGAGCGCCGCGCGTGCCCTGCTTCTGCCGCGCCGCGATCCGGGCAGGCGCACTCCCCTATGGCAGCAGCGCCAGCGTTCGGCCCAGCTGCTGGATGTTGCGCGCAAATACCCCGAGTTCCCAATTCTGCTGGAAACCGCCCGCGAATGCTTGCAGGATGTATATGATGTTCCTGCGCTTCTTCAGCTGCATCGGGATATTGCCGCGCGGCGCATCAGCCTGTCGCAGGTGCAGACCGAGGGGCCTTCGCCTTTTGCCCGCACCATGCTTTTTGAGTACGTGGCGGAGCATATTTACGATACGGATGCGCCCGCCGCCGAACGCCGCGCTGCCGCCTTGGCACTGGATCCGGCGCTTTTGGCAGAGCTGCTGGGTACCGCTCAGCTGCGCGATCTGCTGGATCCCCAGGTGATTCTTGAGGTTCAGGAGCGTCTTCAGCGCACCGGGGCGAAGTATCGGGCACGCGGGGTTGAGGGCGTGGCGGATCTTCTGCGCCAGCTCGGACCGCTCACGGCGAGGGAATTGGCGCTACGGCTGCGCGGGAATGAGGGGTCCGGGGTTGAGGCCGTGCCCGAGGTCTCTTGGAGCACCCCAAAAGGCAGCGAAAGTCGATCTAAAAAGGCTGATATTTCACATGAAACCGGGGATTCAGCCGAAAATACCGACGAGGGCCTGCCGGAAGAAGACCTTGAAACTACCCCACACGCCACCGACGAAGAGGCGCGCACGCTTGCCGAAGAGCTGGTCGCATCCCGCAGGGCATTCGTTATCAATCCGCACTCAAATATGGCGGGCAGCACGGAACCGATCTACGCCGCCGTGGAAGACGCCGCCCGGCTGCGCGACGGGTTAGGGCTGCCGCTTCCAGTCGGGATTGCTCAGGCATACCTCACGCCAGTCGCCGCGCCGCTCGAAGACCTAATCTCGCGGTATGCGCGCACGCACATCCCCTTTACCGCAGCCGAGGCGAGCACCCATTTCAGCCGTATTACGCCGACGGGTTCGGGTGCTATTCTGCCGGTTTTACGCGCTTTAGAGACACAGAATCGACTGTTCTCGGGCGAGTACCTGCCTGAGGAACTGCGTGTATCTCGCGCGGAGGCAGCCGATACGATACCGCTCTCCCCCGCACCCACGGCAAGCCTGGAATGGGTGGATGCCGAGGTGCTTCGACTGCTTCGTGCCCGGTCGTTGGCGGCGCTGCGCCGCGAGATTGAGCCGGTACCGCAGCGTGCTTATGGCGCGTTCCTGCCCGCCTGGCAGGGAGTGCGTGCGCAGACGGTCAAGGTTTCGCGCAGGCTCGCGGAAACCACCGAGTACGGTGCGTATTACGAGCCCGAACGCACGGTTCAGGTTCTTGTCGAGAGCAAAAGTTCATCCGCCGAGGCATTAGAGGGTCGCGAGGGCTTGCTGACGGTCATCGATCAGCTTGCCGGGGTGCGTGTGCCCGCCTCTGCCCTGGAGACCCTCGTCTTGCCAGCTCGGGTGCGTGATTATTCGCCGCAGCTCTTAGATAGTCTGTTGGCCAGCGGAGAGGTGCTTTGGCGCGGCGAAGGCGAAATCTCCGGCAATGACGGCTGGGTGAGCCTGCATCTTACCGAATCCGCCGAGCTGACCCTGCCCGATTCTTCCCGCACGCAGGCCTTAGATGAGCTGGGTCCGGTGGAGCACGCCGTTTTTGAGGCGCTTTCCGGCGGCGGGTTGTTCTTTATGCCGCTTCGTGAGCGCGTGAACGACATCTTGGTCTCTCGCGCCGCCTCGGGCGAGGTTGTGCATTTTCCGGAGGCTTCGGAGGTATCTGCCGCACTGTGGCGCCTGGTGTGGGCAGGGCTGGTCACGAACGATACTTTCGCCCCGGTACGTGCCATGCTGGCAGGCGGGTCGAGTGCGCATCCGGTGCGGCCCGCCGCTCCCCTGGCGCGCCCGGTACGCAGGCGCGGTGCCGCACGACTGTCTGCGGCGCGTACTTCTGCGGGTGCTTATCCGCGCAGGTATAGCGGCTTGGGCGGCACCCGTGCCAGCTCTTCTGATCCGCAGGTTTCGGCCCGGGATTCCGGGCGCTTCAGTCATATTAGTTTTCCCCAGCCAACGGGCACCGAGTCTTCGCAAGAGGCGGATGCTACCGTTACCGCCTATGCGCGCGCGGAACTTCTCTTAGACAGGTACGGTGTGCTCACGCGCGGCGCGCTCGCCTCTGAGGATGTTCCCGGCGGCTTTGCGGCCTTGTACCGCATCTATGCGGCTGCCGAGGAACGTGCCCTGGTGCGGCGCGGATACTTCATTGAGGGGCTGGGTGCGGCTCAGTTCGCCTCCCCAGCAACAGTGGATGCGGTGCGTTCCTACGCTAATATTGGCGCTGATAATCCGCAAAATACCGGGGTAAAACGAATAAAAAACGAGGAAGTATTCGGTTTATTTGAGGGTGTTCTGCTGGCGGCTACAGATCCGGCGAATCCTTATGGTGCGGCGCTCACGTGGCCTTCCGTCCCCAGCTTGCTCTCGGTCTCTTCTACATTCGGCGGTGCGGAAGAGGCTGCGCGCGAAGGCACAGAGACCGCCCAGTCCGTGCGGCATCGTCCGGGGCGTAAGGCGGGTGCCTGCCTCATCCTGCTCGATGGTGAAGCGGTCCTCTATCTGGAACGCGGCGGCAAAACCCTGCTGTCTTTCACGGCTGATCCGCTCAAACTTGAGGCTGCGGCCCCGCTGCTGGCGCGCATCGTGCAGGCGGGTATTGCTGAGAAAATCGTGGTGGAAAAACTCAACGATTGTGATATTCTGGCAACCCCGGAACCGCCGACTCACCGGGGAGCGTCGAAGACCGATTCTGGCCGGCTGCCCGAGCATCCGGTGGTGGCGTTACGGCGCGCGCTGCTTGCGCAGGGCTTTTACACTACCCCGCGCGGTCTGCGGATGCGCCGCTCCCCCTAAATGTATCCTCAAATTACACGACTCCAGCCGGGAGTCCTCCCGCTTTGGTCTGCCGCGCATCGCCGGATAAAATTCCCCTGAATTCGTACCGTCATATAATACCCCCAACGAGGGAGGGCTTAGCCAGCGTTTAGGGGCGGATTCATTGCAGCGGATATATGCAAGCTGTAGGGTGGCTTTATGCTTCCACCAGAATCACAACAGGTAACCGCAGACCCGAACACCAACACCGTTTTTATGGTGTGGAAATTCAAGAACGATATTTCTCAGCAAGCATTGATTGAGGGTTTTCAGAGCCTTTGCGCGCTGGTCATTAACGTGAACCACACCGCCGCCAACCGGTACTCCCCCGAAAAGGCGAACTTGGTGATGGGTATCAGCCACAGCGCCTGGTTGACGCTAGATCTGCCGAAGCCACTGCCGAAAGAGCTCGTGGAGTTTCAGCCGATTCAGGGAGCTAAGCATACCGCAGTTTCAACTCCGGGAGATCTGCACTTTCATGTGCGGGCAACCCACCGCAGCGTCGCCTACGATATTGCCGCAATCATCACCGATGCTCTGCGTGATATTGCCGAAAGTATTGTAGAAGTGCACGGTTTCCGCTATTGGGATGGGCGTGCCATTATCGGTTTTGTGGACGGTACAGAAAATCCGCAGACTCCCGCATCCCGTGAATACTTCGGCGTGGTCGGTGACGAAGACCCGGAGTATCGAGGCGGCAGTTACCAGTTTGTGCAGAAGTATATTCACGATATGACGGCGTGGAATAATCTGCCCGTGTCCGAGCAGGAAAAAGTCATCGGGCGCTCCAAACAGGACGATATTGAGATGCCCGACGACGTTAAACCCAGCAACTCGCATTCCGCGCTGTCTAATGTTGGCGATGATTTCAAGGTTATTCGCGATAATATGCCCTTCGGTACCGTGGGTAACAACGAAATGGGCACCTACTTCAACTGTTATGCCAGCACGTTCTCAACCGTGGAGAAGATGCTCAAAAATATGTTTATCGGCGTTCCAGAAGGCAACTACGATAGGCTTTTAGATTTCAGCACCGCCACAACCGGCACGCTCTTCTTCGTGCCGACTATGGATATGCTGGGGGATTTTTCGGGTTAAGACCTGCCTCAAACACGGCGGATACCCCGCGCGGTCTGCGGATGCGCCGCTCCCTCTAAAATGCCGAGGTCTTTAAGTGCAGAAAGCCCCTGCATCAAGGAGAACCGAAATATTTTCGGTAACTCCCGATGTGGGGTCTCGTTGAGAAGCTCTAGCTTAGTAACCGCCGGTCATGGTATCTGCCACGCCAACGCAGATGTCGATAGCTTCATCGACGCGCATGGCGCGTGCACCCGCCGGAGTGTTACCGCGCGGGCTGCCCTGCACCACATGCCGGGCGAAGTAATCGACTAGATGCAGCCATCCGCCTAAAATCATGCGGGTGCGGTCGTTAACGGGCATTTCGGTACGTTCGAGCATCCATTCCAAGTACTCGTCAGGAGTACTGGGAGCATCGCTTTCACTGCCACCCTCAGCAACATGGGCGAAATTGGAGCGCAGCTCAACACGAAGAGCCTCCACCGGGTTAGGGTGATGCTCGCTGAGCGCTTCAAGAACAGCCCGTGCTTCGCGCCGGGTTACCGCCGCCGCCAAAGACTCTTTGCCGGGGAAGTAATGGTACAGCAGTGCCCGAGTAATGCCGGCCTCACGAGCGATGCTGCTCATGCAGGCTGCCACAACACCGTGCTGCGCAAAATGAGCCGCCGCGACCTGCAGGATTTGTTCTTCCCGTTGCGCCGGAGTCAGACGCTGACCGCTCTGCCGCGTCTTCTTAGCTGCTTTTTCAGAGGCTTTTTGTGCGGGTTCGGTGTGCTTAGCTTCGTTGCGTGCGTTGTGTTCCATATATCCCTCTAATCGTTCGATTTCATCGAACCTCTTTTTTTAATAGTAACGCGCTAACCCTAAGCCGCTACCTATAAAACTTAATATGAAGTTTAATGCTTATACACTGATTTTGCCGCTCTATTAAGCCGTTCCATGCTTCATGGTAGTGAAATAAATTTTATGATTTTATTTATTTATTAGACACTTTCGCGAGGAATATTTCGCATTAACTTCACACTGTTCACATACCACCCAAAACATGAGAGGGTCGTGCCATGATGGCCTAAGTATGTGCTGTCATCAAGACGCGGTCCTTATACTTTCACGCAGGAGGCTAGAGGTTTCCTCCGAAGAGGCCAACTCACAAAGCACGCTACAATCAACCTATGCCGCGACGAGTCAATCGCCACCTCTTCACACCACCCCTGCCCCAGCGCGCGGGCATAGACCCCGTATCGCTGACTCTGCCCGCGCATCCAGTACTGCATGAGACGACCCAGGGGCCGGATGCACACCCCAGCACGGTGGCTCAGTACCTCATCAGTCGATTCTCGCCCGAAGACCCCGCAACAATCCTCGACTGTTTCGCCCGGCACGAGGTGCGCACCGATGACGGCGCGATCCTCACCGATCAAACCCCATATCTGCCCGGTCTGAGAATCTGGTACTACCGCCCACTTCCCGAAGAACCGCCGCTACCGGATGACCTTCCGATCCTCTATGAAGACGAGCACCTGCTCGCCGTAGATAAGCCGCACTATCTGCCCGTCACCCCGCGCGGCGCCTATGTCGTGCAGACCGCACTCACCAAACTGCGGGTACGCGAGAATAATCCTCTGCTCACGCCCGTTCACCGGCTGGACCGCCCCACCGCGGGGATTTTACTCTTCGCCAAAACTCGAGACGCACGCGGCCCCTTCCAGATGATGTTTCAGAACCGGCAGGTCACCAAAACCTACCTTGCTATCGCCCCGGCACCAGGTGAAGACCTGCGTGAGAGCATGCTGGGCGAAGGCGTGCAGGTGCGCAGCCGCATCGACAAGGATCGCAATATTCTACAGGTGCGGCAGTACTCGGCACGCGAATGCGAGCGCGCAGGCCTTAGCGTGAACGCGGAAACTCTGGTGCGCATCCGAGAAATCTATCAAGCGCCACAAAGTGTTCCTCTCAAATCTGGCGAACAAAACCCGTATCTGTCCTATCCGGTGCCCGGCGAAGAACTCGCCCTCTACGAACTCACTCCGCACACCGGCAAAATGCACCAGCTGCGGGCACACTTGAACCTGCTCGAAACCCCAATCTTCGGCGATGTTCTCTACCCGCAGGTTCTGCCAACAGCACCAAACGATGCGTCTGTGCCGCTGCAGCTTCTAGCGCATCGTCTTGACTGTGTACACCCCTTCACGAGCAAACCGCTCACCCTGTACAGCGCACGCACGCTTTCTCTCGCACCGCGAAATGTGGCACAACCCAAGCACCAATAATGCGATAATGTGGTAGCACCTCGCCTCTCGTGGCAGTATCGTAGGTAGCTTTCATAAGCAAGGAAGAAAGAACGTGACCTCCAACCACCCTTCTGAAACAGTCCCCAGCACCGAGCATGCGCAACGCGCCTCGCGTGCCGCCGACTCTATCCTCAGTCGATACACCCGCCGCGTTTTTGGCGTACCCGGAACCCTGCTCGGGGCAGTACAGATGCCCGAATCGCGTGGTCTAGGAGCACGGTTTGCCGAATGGCATTACTGGTGGCAGGCGCACCTGCTCGACTGCATTATAGATGCGGGCGAACGTGCCGTCCGTGAAGGCGACACCGTACAAGCCCAGAACATGCTCGCCACCGCCAGGAGCGTGGTACGCGGCATCCATACCCGCAACCTGGGATTTGCAAACGACTTCTATGACGATATGGCATGGTTGGCGCTCGCCGTGGGGCGGCTCAATAGGCTCAGTAAAACAATAACCGGCGCCTCGGACGTTACGGCGCAGGATGCCGGATCGGTACTCTTTGAAAGGCTTAACACCGGCCTTCATTCCTGCGGCGGCATGAGCTGGTCCAAAGGCAAACGAGACTTCTGCAATACCCCGGCAACCGCTCCCGCAGCCCTTGCTTTTGCGCGCATCGGGCAGATAAAAACCGCGCAGAATCTTATGTCCTGGCTCAACGACGTTCTTTGGGACGGCGACCGTATGCTCTACTTCGATGGCGCTAACCTGCGCCCGCAGGATGTGATGGTTGATGACATTACCGGCCGCCGCGATGTTCCCCTCGACGTAGAACGCAATATCTACACCTACAATCAGGGCACAACCCTAGCGGTGCTTCTGACGCTTGCGGAATCCTCGGAAATTTCAGACGACCGCCGTGAAGAATACCTGCTGCGCGCCGAACGCCTGATCGTCGGAATCGTCAAAAACCTCAGCGAAGATTTCGAGTTCTCGGACGGTTCACACCACCTCGTACTTCACTCCGGTAGCGACGGTGACGGTGCGCTCTTCACCGGTATTCTGGTGCGCTACCTGGCGCAAGCGGCAATGTCCACTATGCTCAGCCCGGAGGCACGATCCCTGGCGAGCGCCCTCGTGTACGGCAGTGCCCGCGCGGTGTGGGAGGGACGCCGCGAATTCGACCCCACCCTGCCGCTGAATGAACCTGGTATTGACCCAAACGAAATTCGTGACCGGGCGGTCGCCATTTTCTCACCGAAGTTCACCGTATCCGCGCGCGATGCGCTCGCCGCAGGTAAGCCCGTGGAACTATCCGGTCAGCTTCAGGCGTGGATGACTCTGGAGGCCGCCGCCCGCCTGAGCGTGGAAGACTAATGTCTTTTCCGGCTCTGGTGGGGTGCGCCGCTTATCAGGCTCGTCTCGTCATGCCCCTAGACATGGGGTGAGACGGCGCGGGTCTGCAGATGCTCTGACGTGCCGCGCCTGTATAATAGCCGTGCGCACCCCTCCCCGGAGTAAGCACATTTCCCCTAGTCGTACCCGTATATTTCAAAGGCACAGATGAACAACGAGTTCCCCCACCCCGACTTCGGTTTTACCGTCACGAGCCGCCTTGCCGAGACCGCATCCCCGTCTGCCGAGCGTGTTGAGGCTAACGGCGGGCAGTTTTTGGGGCGCACGGGTGTGATTCGCACCCCGCACGGCGATATTGAGACTCCCGCCTTCACGCCCGTGGGTACGAAGGCGACCGTCAAAGCGGTGCTTCCCGAAGCGATGAAGGAACTCGGGGCGCAGGCGCTTTTGGCGAACGCCTACCACCTGTATCTGCAGCCCGGACCCGAGATTCTGGATGCCGCTGGCGGGCTGGGGCGGTTTATGAACTGGGACGGGCCAACCTTCACCGACTCCGGCGGGTTCCAGGTGATGAGCCTGGGTTCGGGGTTCAAAAAGGTGATTGACATGGGAACCGTTGCCGATGCGAAGGGGGCCGATGGGCGCCCGATTGGTGACGACGATGTGGCTCACGGCAAGGAGCGCCTGGCGCATATTGATGATGACGGCGTTAATTTTAAGTCCCATATCAACGGGTCTATTCACCGTTTCACCCCCGAAGTTTCAATGCAGGTGCAGCATCAGATCGGGGCAGATATCATGTTTGCTTTCGACGAGCTGACCACTCTGTACAATTCCCGCGGGTACCAGGAAGAGGCGCTGGAACGCACCCGCCTGTGGGCGCTGCGCTGCATTGCGGAGCATGAACGGCTCACGGATGAGCGCACGGGCAAACCCTACCAAGCACTTTTTGGGGTGATTCAGGGCGCACAGTATGAGGATTTACGCCGCAAAGCCTGCCGCGATTTAGGTGATATGCCGTTCGACGGGTTCGGTATCGGTGGCGCCCTCGAAAAGGAGAATCTGGGCACCATTGTGCGCTGGTGCGCTGAAGAACTCCCGGAGGCTAAGCCCCGCCATCTGCTGGGTATTTCGGAACCGGACGATATTTTTGTGGGACTGGAAAACGGCGTGGACACCTTCGACTGTGTCTCGCCCACCCGCGTGGCGCGTAACGCGGCACTCTACTCCCCCACCGGGCGTTTTAACGTGACGAATGCCCGGTTCAAGGCAGATTTCTCGCCTATCTATGAGGGGTGCGATTGCTATACGTGCGCACACTATACGCGCGCCTATCTGCGACACCTGTTCAAGGCGGATGAGCGGCTAGCGGCAACCCTCGCCTCCATTCACAATGAGCGGTTTATTGTGCGCATGGTCGATGATGCGCGCGCCGCGATCGCCGACGGCACCTACTTTGAGTACCGTGACGAATTCCTCGGTAACTATTACTCTGGTAAGAAGCCCTAAATCAACAACCGTCACGGAGTGTACGATGAGCATCACTAAGGTTCCCGACGAAGAACTTCTCATCTTCGACCATGAGATTGCCGCCCCCGTCGAGCAGGTTTTCGGGGCGTTTCTGAACCCGAATCTGCTGCATCGTTGGTATGGTCCGACGGGGTGGCGTACCCGTGCCGAAGATATTGTGCTGGAACCTTATGTCGGCGGCATGCAGCGGCTATCGATGATTAACGAGCTTGATGCCTCGGTATCATGCGTTCTGCAGAGTCGGTTTCTCGCTATTGATCCGCTCAAGGAGCTCGAATACGCCGAACAGCTTCCGGACCATTTAGGGAACCCCGGAGGCGTGGTTGTCTATCAGCGGTTCCGCTTTTTTCCCGAGACGGTTATTACACCCGAGGGCGTGGGCGAAGGTACGCGCATCACCGTGGAAATCGGCCCCATGCCGGTCTCGGTACACGAGGAGGTACGCGCCAGCTGGCGGTCTACCTTCGCGCGGCTGGATGCTCTACTCAAAGAGGATGCGGCATAGGCTCAAGCGGTCTTGAGACTTTTGCCGCAGGAAAAAACACCGTAACCGGCCGTCAAATGACCTCGCACAATACGGGTGGGGAGCGGACATTTCTGTTATAAGAAACTGTCCGCTCCCCACCCGTGTTTTATGAACATTGGCGAAGCATTAATCTTCGGACTGATATTCCGGGTTCTCCGGGTCGAGTTCGTTATAGGCACGCATGGCAGCCTCTGGGTCGTCCAGACGCGCCGTGATCTTGATATTATGCCCTTCCACAACGCATTCGGGTGCACCGCGATCGGGGGTATAGTCCAAGAACGGACGCCAGTAGCAGGTAGCATCCTGAATGCGCATAACCCAGTGCTGGGTTTGGTTATCGGGCGTGGGGGTGCTGTTGATGTACTGGGTCATGATCGACATAGCGTAATCGCAATCTACCACGCCATCAACCACACGTAACTGTGCGTTGCTGCCCCTCAGGTGACCCTGCTGGCTAATGGATCCGCAAGTCTCCCCTGCACGGCGCACGTTCGTGGGATTACCCGCGTTCGGGTCAGCCGATGCGGTAGTGACCGTACCCGTCTTGACCGCTCCCGGGGAGGTCCACACCTGGGCGGAATTCGAGGGATTCGGTGCGCTGCTTGAGCTTGCGGAAGGCTGCATGGTGGAGTCATCATTGACCACCGGAGTGCGCTCAGGCATAACAGGTTTCGCGCTTGTACTCGGGGTTGCCGATGCGCTGCGGCTCGCAGAGCTGCTTTGATGCGGGGAGGAGGCGCTGGCAGTGTTCTGCGCGTTTGTATCGCCGCCGCCCGAGCAGGCGGTCAGCGCCAGCAGGCAGGCGGCACCAAGAGTCACGAAAGAACGAGTTTTCATAGAGATCTCCTCAACAGTGGGGACATAGTTTTATTGTACAACCGTGCAGGAATTCTCAAGATCTTCATGAAGGTTGCGCCACTTCCCTGCGGCGACCCTGCTATGCCTCGCTTGCCGTTCCATCCTTCGGCTTCATGCCTTCTGCATCAGCATCATGATTTATTCCACGTTAAAAGGCTCTTGATGCGAATAAAGCGTTGAAAATCCCGCTCCATTCGTATCAAGAGCCTTTTAATGGCGTACCCCGAGCAATTATCCAGAGAGGTTCGGAGAGTTATCCCTCTGACTATGACAACAGCTGATCGAGGATGCCCGGAAGGTCATAATCTGTATGAGCGTTATTAAAGGTCGTCTCTTTCTTGTCGATTTTCATCGGCTGGGTGTTAAATCCTTCTCGTGTATACCAGTCGTGACCGGCTGTAGCCGTGTTGAGAGCGTCCCACCATTCCGGTGTAGTAGCGCCTAGAGTATCTTTTTCGTTCACCCACCAGAACATAGGCTGCGATTTAATGTTCTGCGGCGCCTGGGTCTCCATGCGCCCATTCTTTCCACCACCACCGCCAACCATGATGGAACCGCCACCGGAACGCCAGGTTCCCTGCTGATCGGCATCAAGCTCATAGGTGATGAATTCGGCGCCGCCGGAGTATCCCATAAGCCACACTTGCGACTCATCTATATCTGAATCGGCGATAAACTCCTGGGCAAAGCTGCGGAAGTAGTCGCCGTTCCCATCAGCGTTTTCCCACCAAGTGGCGTAATCATTTGCTTTATTTGGGTCGAATTCATCGGGCGTATCCACAGAGACAAAAACCTTGTTGTGTTTCTGAGCTGCATTCGCCATACCTTGCATGGTGTCACCTTCAGGGTTGTAGAAGAAAGAACTGTCTACGTCGTCCTGGTTATAGTCGCCATCGAAGTAAAACACCACGCCCACGGGCTGTGACCAGTCGATATTATCGGCGTAAACGTGGTACTGCGAACTCACATTTTGGGGTGAGGTATAGGTCAGGTTAGTTCCCGATTGCACCTCTGCCTGGGCAGGAACCACCATGGCCGAGCCAATCAGGGCTGGAACTGCGAGCGCAGTTAGGGCTGCAGTACACATCTTTTTCGTAGACATAAGTACTCCTCAATTTTTATAACGATAGTTTTTCATAGTGTGTGATGAATATAATGCTTTCCGTCTTTTGATACAGAGTGCATATGAGGAACACTATCATTAAAGTTTTTATAGTGATATGAAATATAATTAGTATTATTTTCTTTCACGACCCGCGCACATGGTTCTCTAAGTGCTTTCTGGATATTCTAGCGTTCGCACTAAGCCATATACTATTCTCAAAATTTGCATACCCTGCTATCCTTTTAAACTTTGAGAAAACTATAAAATATTATTCATATATACTAAAAAGGTTCTTAGTGTGAACAATGCGGAATATCTAGTGTTGTGTTCACACCAAGAACCTTTTTCTGCGGTCTCAAGCCAGAGAAAAGCTACTACGCGAAACAGCATCTTTCTCAAATAAATAACCGACTATTTATCAAAGGGTTTTCCAACAACATTGGTAGCGATACCTTCAAAGAACCCTTCCATCTGCCAGGCACCATCAAGATACCTCGCTTTAAGAGCCCCAGTGGAGTAAACGATCTTTCCCCAACCATCGGTATTCTCAGGAATTTCATGCACTTCTCCGTTACGCACGTAGAAGTCTCCATGAAACATTTGTAATTGATAAGGCCAAGAATATTCTTCACCCTTTTTCTCGGGGTGATCGGATTCTAGCCTATACACGAAGTTACCTGACTCCTCCCAATACTTACCCTCACGCGTTTCTTCCAAAAGAGCAATACTTTTAAAAAGCTTCTGATCACCCTCAGTCATTCCAGACTGCTTAATATACGTATCGTCACCCGTTTTCATGGCATAACTTATTCCAGCCGATGCATATGCCCAGCTATAGTACAGCCCAAGTTCAGAGTTCTCACTCATTTCTTGAGGCCTTTTAGGATGCGGCCACCCATATCCCTGCTTTTCGCGCGTGGAATACATATAACCCTCGCCCGTATACTCCATATCCGCATTATTAAGCTCCACGTTAAATCCTCGCTGGAAACTATTCCGCCTGCTTGGGCTAGCGCTGGGCGAAGCGCTTGATGGAGTTTCTGATGACGACGTGGAGCTCGCAGATGAAGAGCTTGCGAGAGGCGAAGCAGAGCTTTCGGTATTTGACGCATTCCCACCACATGCACTCATCAAGATAGCCCCAGTACCAGAACCAAGGAACAGGAGTGCGGTCCGACGATTAACAACTAAAGATGACATTGCTTAGCCCCTCTCTATGGTGTATTCGGCGAAAACTAGACATGTGCAGAGTAGCACCGGTCACATACTATATGGTCGGATTACCTCAGGCTCTGCACTATGACTTTAATAACTTCTTATGCTCACCCTCACACTAAACGCTCTCTGCCTACCGACTCCTCTTCTAACCGTATCTAAGCGTGATGGATGCGCCCCGTGCGGTTACGCGCCAGCGCATACAGCAGCAGGTTCACCACCGCCGCACCGGTTGCCGTCGCGCCGCCGATCATGACAATAGTGCGCGCATCCCCCAGTATTCCCGGCGTACCGAGTAGGTCACCCACAAGCACCATCGAACTAAACAGCGAGCCGATAAGAGCCCAGCACTGCCCCTGACGATGCTCGGGCACCTGCATATACACCATGTCACGAATACCCATATTGTGGATCGAGTTGAAGAACCCGCCTACCAGAAACCCAGCTCCCACAATCCAAGGATTCGCCACCAGCCCTTCCAGCAGAATCGCGACACCGATAAAGAATCCGCCCCACAAAATCGCATTCACCAGCTGCGGCTTGTACCATCCGCGCCCATAGAAAACGCTAGCGATGAGCGCCCCGACAGCCCACATCGCCAACACGAGCGAATACTCGAATGCAGTGTTCGTGATGGATTGCAGGTAGAACACCCCGGCGATGCCTTCCATCGTGGTGGAAGCAACCACGACCGCCATCACGGGTAAGAAAATCACCAGGGCGCGAGCGCTGGAAATAGCCGAGAATCCTAGGAAAATATCTTTAAAACTATCGCGCTTAACCGCATCGAAAATTTCGTGATCGCGCCGTGCTGGCACGTTAAACCAGGCGATGACTGCTGCAATCAGCAAGAGCGCCGAAGAGCCTACTATAGTGGCGGTCATGTTCCAGGTGGCGAAGAAGGCGCCCACAGGCGGGGCTACGATCGAGCAGAATGAACCGATTCCCACAATAGAGGCGGATGCGCTCGACGGGGTCATACCCGGCGCCTTCGGCAGTAGTTTGAATTCGGCGGCGTTAGTGAGATTTCCGGCGGCTCCATTGAGCACGCTCATGGCAACGATGGTGACCGGATGCGGGAAAAACGCGATGACTGCTACGCAGAGCGAGGATACGGCCAGGGAGCCAGACCAGCAGGCTCGACCCGAAAAACGATCGGTAACCCAGCCTGTGAAAGGACCGAAGAGTATGCCGGTGAAGAACCCGCCGACAGCCATGACGGTGAGCCACCAGGGCTCGGCAATGCGCGAGATATAAACAATGAGGATCAACCCGAAGGATGCGTCCGCGAATCCATCGATCAGGGTGATGAGCAGAAGGGGAGTTTTGAAGTATTGAGTTAGTTTTTTCATGCTTTCGTTTCGGTTCAGAGGGATAGTTGCCTATGCCTCTGCGCCGCCGAACACTATCTGCTGCACGATACGCACCTCCTCACGTGGTATTTTGCCTTGCGTCCTCGCGGGTAAACCATCGGACATGTTTTCTAAATCACATTGTATACGATAGGGTGACCAGACTACCGGACTTCGTCCCATACCCCCCCCTCCACGCATACCCTATATACCGCGAGCAGATAGGATTTCGACGAAAAGATAACGGATTGCTATCTGCTCGTCGAAATCCTATCTGCTCGCGGTTAAAGTGCTACAGCATATACTGTGTCAAAAGCTCCCGCTGTTCGGGAGTGAGGCGAGAGAGGCGGGCGGCAGGTGCATCCCAAAAAGCCAGCACGGTAAAGGCGCGCACGCATTCAGCATGATCCACCGGGGAATAGATACTATAGCCCACTCGCACCGAGGCGGCACTCACCTTTTCGACGCGCACATTTACCTCCAGCGGATCACCCGTATAGGGAAGCTGCCCCAGATAACGCACCCCGTGTTCGGCGATAAGGGCCTGCACTCCATCGGGCATGGTTTCAAAAAGCGGGATGGGCGGTGCGGGCAAATTCTGCGGTTTCTGCCCTGAAGACGGTGGCGGTCCGAAGATGGCAATGCGTGCCTCTTCGAGAAGGCTCAGTATTGCAACGTTATTGACGTGCCCGTAGGCATCCATATCGCCCCAGCGCGGCGGCACCTGCACGGCCAGACCGGATTCGCCGGTTATCGAAGTTGCTGGGTTCGCAATGGATTGATGTGCGTTCATATCTTTAACTCTACCTTGTGCATTTTTATGCATAAATACGTATATGGGTAAAGTTTTATGGTCATATCTTCACCAACATACAGTCATCCTGACTTCATACAGTATGGGGCAAGAAAATCTCGCTAGAACGCTATCTAATACCACCAAGACATCTTAAACGGCCTTAAAAATGATGTTCCCCGGAAGCATCACCGCCTCCGGGGAACACCCAACACACAGACATTTGAACGCATACAAGATCATACGGTTCACCAATAACTATAGACCCTCTTGTAAGCCTATGATGCATTATTGCGGGTTTGTTACAGAAAAACTTTTTGTGAATTTCGCGGTCTTTTGAGAATACCCACAAAACCTTCAAGTGCTACATGATAGATAAAATCATCATTACTTGAAGTTCCCCCTGCAAATTATTATGGTGATGGCTACGGCAGAGCACTCATCACCTCACACTTCAGCGACGAAACCCAGCATGCGCCGCATCAGCAAAGCGCTCTAGCGACCGAATTCGGAGGCGGTTTTCAACGCATCCTCTTCCTCCTCTAAGGCCGTGGCATGCTCAGCGGAAGCCTGCTGTGCCTCGGCAAACGCATCCTCATCAACCGTGAGCGTATGTTTCACACGCGCAAAGTACACAATCGTCAGAACCAGGAAGTACCCCACGCCCACAATCGCGGGAATGAGCGAACCGCGCACCATAAACAGGGCAACCCACACGGCGAAAAGCACCATAATGCCCACGCCTGCCGTCATGCGCCCGCCCCACAGGCGGAATGCCGAGCTTTTGCCCTCAACCCGCCGGTACACAATATACGCAAGCAGAATCAGCACCCACACGGTGAGCGCACACACCATAATCAGGAAGATCATGGAGAGGAATGCTTCTTGCGGGCTGAACAGCGCCAGTAGAATAGCGATAACAACGCCGCTGGTGGAAACCCATACGGCACGCGAAGGCACTCCGGAGGCGTTCACCGCAGCCAACGCACGGGGCGCCATACGGTCGGTCGCCAGCGAGTGCATCAGGCGGGCACCGGCATACAGGTTAGCGTTGGCCGAGGACAACGCCGCAATAAGCACCACGAAGTTCACGAAATGAGCCGCGCCCGTAATGCCTAGTTGATCGAAAACCAGAACGAACGGGGAGGTTTCAACCTTCTCGCCCAGCTCGCCCGCCGAACGCCACGGAATAATCGACACCACAATAAACAGCGCCAGCACATAGAACGTTGCCAAACGAATCATCATAGCCTTCGCACTGGAACGCACCGATCGGGCGGGATCCTTGGCTTCTGCGGCGGAGATAGAGATCATCTCAATACCGCCGAAGGAGAACATCACGACCGCCAGTGAAAGCCAGACCGCGCCGAACCCGTGAGGCATGAACCCGCCGTCGTTGACAAGATTAGCGGTGCCGACCGCCGCATGTGAGGGCAGTCCGAAGAATACCAAACACAGACCCACCAGAATAAAGGCGATCACCGAAATAACTTTGATGGACGAGAGGAAAAATTCGAGCGCGCCGAAAGATTTCACGCTCGTGATGTTCAGAATAATAATTGCGACACCGAATACCGCGATGCCCGCCCACAGAGGCAGCTGCGGCCACCAGTAATTCAGGTAGGTGGCCACGGAAACCAGTTCCACGCCGGTAATGACCACGGTTGCGGTCCAATAGGCTAAGCGTGTGAGAAACCCGGCATAGGGACCAAGGTACCTGGTGGCGATAGCGCCGAAACCGCCTCGCACCGGATAACGCACCGCCATCTCACCAGTGGCCGCGCCTATGACGGAGGCGAGCGCCGAGCCGATAGCATACGCAAGAATAACGGCTGGTCCGGCCATAGCGATCGCCCGCCCGGACCCCAGGAATAGGCCGGTGCCAAGCGCCGAGCCCATAACGATCATGGTCATCTGTCCGTGCGAGAGGGAACGTTTGAGTTCGGCGCGGGCGGATTTATTGTGTGGTGCTGCCTCATGCGGATGCGCAGCGCCGCTTCTATGCCTCTTAGCAGGTTGAGGGGTGTGGCCGTCGGTCATGTTTAAGCCTTCTTCGGGTTCTGAGTGCCTGGACTGTGATGTTGTGAAAATGTCAAAGAATGAGTGTGTTTCTAGGGTAGTACATCGTCCGTATTAACCGCGAGCAGATAGTATTTTGACGAGAAGATAGCGCTATCTTCTCGTCAAAATACTATCTGCTTGCGGTATAGCAACAGACTATGCGTCTTCCTTCTGTTGTTCGGCAAGCGCGTCAAGATCGGCACGCGGGAAACCGCCACGTTTTTTCGCCAACACCACGTAGAAAACGGAGATAATGGCGAAGAACACCACGCCCACCTGCACGGATACTACGGCGCTCGAATCGGGAAGCATGAAAAGGGCAACCAAGGTTGCAAGCACCCCGGCAAGCCCCACACCCGCCGTAATGCGCCCACCCCAGACGGTGAACCCTGAGGAGTTCCCCTGATGCTTCTTGTACGCCTGGTAGGTCAGCAGAATCATGATCCATACCACCAGAATGCACAGGGTGACCAGGGCCATTAGCAGCTCGAAAATATTACTGATTTCTGCCACCGCCATGACAGATGCGATCACCACACCCAGGAAAGAGAGCAGAAGCGCGGTGACGGGCACACCGTTATGGTTCGTGGTGCCCGCAAACGTGGGTGCCATTTTATCGCCCGCAAGCGCGTGGAGCAGGCGGGTTGCCGCATACAGCGAGGCGTTCGCACCCGAAAGCGCGGCGATCAAAATCACGAAGTTGGTAATATCTGCCGCATAAGGAATGCCCAGTTCAGAGAACACCATCACGAAGGGCGATTGGCTGAGGTCTTTGCCGGTCTGCGCCGCCTGCTGCCAGGGCATCAGGCACAGAATAATCAACATCGAGAGCACGTAGAAGCTGGAGAGCCGCCAGATCATGGCCTTGACGCTAGTGCGTACCGAACGGGCCGGGTTCTGCGCCTCTGCGGCGGAGATGGAAAGCATCTCAACACCACCGAAAGAGAACATCACAATTGCCATCGAAACCCAGACGGCGCCGAGTCCGTTGGGAAGAAGCCCACCGTCGTTCACGAGGTTTGCGGTACCCACCGCAGCGTGTCCGGGCAGGCCAACGAACACAAGAAGCAGCCCCAGCACGATAAAGACGATAACCGCAATTACTTTAATGGAAGAGAGGAAAAATTCTAGGGCTCCGAAGGATTTAACGCTCACCAGGTTCAGGATGAGAATCAGGATGCCGGAGGCTGCCACCGTCACCCACAGCGGAATTGCGGGGAACCAGTACGAGAAATATTTGCCGACCGCCACGAGTTCGGCGCCGGTCAGCGGCACAGTGGTTGCCCAATATGCCCAACGGCCGATATACCCGGCGTAGGGGCTGAGGTATCTGGTTGCGATGGTGCCGAACCCGCCGGGAACGGGGTGGCGAACCGCCATTTCGCCCGCGCATGCCGCGATAATAGCGGCGATCATGGAGCCAACAGCGTAGGCGATGATAGCACCGGGTCCCGCAATTTTAATGGCGGAACCAGAGCCCAGAAAGAGGCCGGTCCCCAGGGCGAGACCCATCGCAATCATAGTCATTTGACCGTGCGAGAGGGAACGTTTCAGTTCGCCGTTTTCTGCCGGTGCCGTCTTAGGTGCTGAGGCGTCCTGTGCTTTACTCATCAGGTGGTGCTTTCCATTTTTTCGTTCATCGGTTGGGCGCCTGCCCTCGTATGTCGCGTCGAAACCGAGCGCGGCTCGGTACCCGGTCTGTAGCAAATGTGGCAAAGGCGTATCGAATAACTATCCCGCGCCGAGCATCATCTATGCAACTTTTTGCATGGGTTTGTGCGTGGCGAAACAGATTTTCCCTATGATTCTCAGAGTTTGGTTATTTTTGGGTGTTCCACGACGTAATGCAAATTTGTGCATAGGATGCGCCACCCACCGCACAAGGATACAGCGCCACAAATATTAATGGCGAGAAGCGGACAACCCATCTGCTTCTCGCCACATCATCAATTTTTCACGGCGGTGTGCAGCATCAGCCTAACCGTCGTACTCGATCTCGTGCCGTTTGAACCAGCCAATCACCGGGTAACTGATAGGCATGAGCACAATCTCAACCAGGCACTTATACACATACCCGACCAGGGTGTAGCTGATGAATTGATCCAAGCTGGTAATCCCCAGAATAGGCGAAGCAATCGCACAGAAAATAATGGTGTCCGCCAGCTCACCCACGAGGGTTGAAGCGATCATACGCGCCCACATAAACCGCCCGGAGGTGGCCTTCTTCATGGCGACCATCACCCAAGCGTTCAGAAGCTGACCCGTCAAATACCCCAGCAGCGACCCGGCAAAAATCTGCCATACGGGACCGAGAATAATGGCGAACGCCTCTTGATTCTCATAGTAGCTGGCGGGCGGCAGGGCAACAGTCAGCAGGAAGCATCCGGCAGCAAACGCCGCTGCCACAAACGAGGCGATAATAGCCCGGCGAGCACGCTTAAACCCGTACACCTCAGAGAGCACGTCGCCGAGTACATAGGCCAGCGGGTACAGGAAGAAACCGCCGTCACTGGGGATAAAGTTGCCGTTCGTGAACGGCGGAAGCTCAAATGGGAGCGGCCCGAATTCGATACCTTTCGTAGCCGCAATATTCGAAATAATCAGAATCACGCAGGATGCGCCCAGCAGCAGGTCAAAATAGCTGCGACGCTTTGCCCACGGCGGGGTCGTAATATCCTGCGGTGCCTTAGCGGGTGTAGACATAGTTCTCCCTGAAAGATTTGATGTGAATGTTGTTTTGAGATTATGCTCGTCTGCCACCCGAGCACTCACTATCTTACCCAGTAACTCCGTTTGAGTGAGAACCTAAAAAGGCTCTTGAGGTGATAAAGCGTAGTTTCGCCAATTTATTCGCATCACGAGCCTTTTTACGGTGCAGGCTGCCTCCTCTTAAACTATAAATATGGGTCACCAAGAACCTGCTCGCTCATCCGTGCGCCGCACAACCGCGCACATCCCGCGTTTGCCCCGAAGCATTTCGGCGGCGATGCGCGGTGCCCGCCGCGCCGGTTCAGTTCTGGAACCCCTGCTCGTTTCCTCCAGCGAACTCATCGGGTACCTCCCCTATCGTGCCTACGGACGAACCCTGCACTATCGGGTTGATAACGCACACTATCTTGAGGCTGCCCAGACCGAGCCGCCCGGAATTCTTTTCTTCTTTGACGGCGATTACCTGCTTCGTTCCAACAGCAGGCTGCTCAGCCGCACCTCCAGTTTGCGCCGCGACCTCGCCGATATTGCCCGCGAACATCGTATGCTGTGCGTGCCCGTGCTGGCACCAGGAACCCTTGAAGCACCCGTTTTCAATGACCCCACAACCACCTGGTGGGTGCGTGCCCGCAGGAACGGTCGTGTTTTTCGTGCCCTTGCCGCCGACCTCGCCGAACGCTACGGATACGATCGCACGCGCATCTGGCTTGCCGGGTATTCGGGCGGAGCGGAATTTATTACCTACGAACTGTTGTCGCATTCCAACGACTGGCTGCTGGGCGGGGGCGCATCTATGATCGGCGGAGGCGGTTCCGACGGTATTCCGCAGCGTTTCCGTGGGCCCAGCCGCTCCCTAAACGGGATGCTGCTCAGCTGGCATGTGGGAGACCGCGACGGCAAAGCACCGGCTTCTGCGGGCCAGATCTGGTCAGCACAGCGTGCAGCTCATGAGGGTGAAGAGTTTTACCGGGGACGGCAGGCACGCACTATGCTGCGTATTCTGCCAAAGCAGGGGCATCGTGGGTATCCGCTGACCTCTTTGATTCGGGACGATTTGCGTGCCGCCACACGGCTGGGCTACCTCTAAGCCGGGGCTTCTAAATTTTCCGAGCACAGTATTTTCATTCCTAGTCAGGGCGTGATGCGCTCGTTGAGAAATATCTCAAGTTTTTCGGTAATTTTTTGTGCCACAGTCGCAATTTATTGACGTTCTGCGGTAAAGTGTCACTATGCCTCGTATTTCTGCCGCAACAAACGCCGCTCAGCGCGAAAACACCAAACGTGCCATCCTCGAATCTTTCGGGAAGCTCCTCTACTCCCGAGGACTCCCCGGACTCACCATGACCGACGTCGCCAAAAACGCCGGTATTGGGCGCACAGCAGTCTACAATTACTTCGCTGACATGGGCGAACTCCTGGTTGCCTACGCCCTTGACGAAACCGAACGGTTCCTGCACGAACTTGATGAAGGGATCACCGGAGTCACCAACCCCATCGATCAGCTCGCCGTCTATATTCGCTTGCAGATCGAAGACCTCGCCCGCAGACACCTTCCCCCCGGACCCGCCATGCGCTCCATGCTCTCACCCGAGTCTTACGCGCGCCTCGGCAAACACGTAAGCGAACTGCAAATGGTTTTGGCAAACATCCTCTCCGACGCCATCACCGAAAAATACATACCCGAAAACGACATTCGCGAACTTGCGATGCTCGTACACGGTTCACTCTCCTCAAGCGCCGGACGCGCCGAAGACGCCCCCGACGCACAAACCCGCGAACGCCAGATTCAAAGCACCATCAGGTTCATCCAGATGGGGCTGGGCGCCCGGTTTGATGCGGACGGAAACCCCCTCAAAATCGAAGAAACTCAAGCAAACAAAAGCGAGAAAACGACCAACCTGACCGTCGCATCCTAAAGGCGCGCCCCGTTCGGCAGAAAACGAACCAGCGTTAAACGCGAAAGCCCCCGACCGCTACGTCAGGGGCTTTCTTCATCTCCACAAGTTGGCTACGGGGAGCGAGTGCGCATCCGGCTAAAAACCCGGAACCTGATCCAAATCAAGCACCCGCGCATACATCACCGCACGCCGATGCAAAGCATTACGCAACGCCCGATGCACCCCATCCTCCAGATACAAATCATCACGCCACTTCACCACATGCGGAAACAAATCCCCATAAAACGTGGAATCCTCCGCAAGCAGCGTCTCAAGGTCAAGCGTCTTCTGCGTCGTAATCAGCGCATCAAGACGCACCTGCTGCGGAGGCACATTACCCCAATCAGCATGCGACAAATGATGCTCAGGATACGGGCGCGAAGAACCAACCTTCTTGAAAATCATATCTACATTCTAAAATGCCGCTCCCCCAGGCCGAAAAGCCACGCCCACAACACACGGCACAACGCCACATTGACTTCCTCTACCCCGTGAACGGGGTAAATT
>NZ_KV820079.1:0-333 GCF_001815285.1 Rothia sp. HMSC065D02 | reverse complement strand
TAGTCTTTGTGGTGGGGACGTTTTGGCTCTCAGCCGTGTTTGAAGGACGTCGGCGTGAGCGTGAGCAGAAAACCCAGCAGATAGTAGAAGAAGCCTCTGACCCTCGGGCTGTGGTGCGGGTGTTGGCGTCGGTGCGGTTACAAGCGTCGTGGTTCATGAAAATGCTCTTATGGGTACTGCTTATCTTGATTATCTTGATGCAGCTGTCCTTCTTTGACCGTGTCCTCTCTGGTGGATCACCGGAAATACCGGTTATCTGGATCAACTTCACGTTTTTGGTTCTGGGGCTTCCTGCCACTGTGTGGGGTTTGTGGGTGTGCAGGGTCTCGTACC
>NZ_KV820078.1:0-1437 GCF_001815285.1 Rothia sp. HMSC065D02 | reverse complement strand
GGGCTCTTCATAATTGGGGGTGTAGTTGGGGTCTGAATCCGCCGGTTTCGAGGAGGCAGCGGGTGATGTAGTGGGTGAGGTTACGGAACCCGAGGGCGGAGCCGCGTAGGTGTTCGAGGCGTCCGTTGATGGCTTCGGTAGGGCCATTGGAGGTGTGGGGGTGGTCGAAGTAAGCCAGGATGTCCCCGGCTCGGCGTTTGAGTGTCCTGCCCAGCGTGATGAGCTCGGTCAGACCCCTCGGTACACGCGTGGAGGTCAGGGTGTTGATTTCGGCTTCCATCAGGGCCTTACCCGCGTCCGTGTCGGGCGCGCGGTAGGCGTCGATGATGTTCTGGTAGGCGCTCCAAGTGACCTCGAGCGCGACGTGCTCCTCACCGGAAAACAGGTTGAGTAGTTGGTGCTGCTGGCGTGGCGTGAGCAGGCATGAGCGGGTGTGTAACATCCTGCGGGCCTTGTACAGGGGGTCGGTGGCACGCCCGCGCCGGTGGTGGAGTTCTTGCTGAATGCGTCTGCGACACTCATCCAAGGCGTTGCCAGCCAGGTGCACGACGTGGAAGGGGTCCATGACCGCCCTCGCGCCGGGGAGTTCTTCAGTGGCTGCGCTTTTGAACCCGGTGAATCCATCCATCGCGACGATCTCGATGCGGCTTCGCCACGTGTCGGGGCGGGAGGCCAGCCAGGTTTTGAAGACCTGCTTGGAGCGACCCGGGACCATGTCCAAGAGTCGGGAGGGGCCGCTGCGTTCTCGGATGGGTGTCAAGTCCAAGATAACGGTGACGTATTTGTCTCCGTAGGGGGTGTGGCGCCACACGTGTTCATCCACCCCGATGACACGCACGCCATCGAACCGAGTTGGATCATTGATCAGTAGACGCTGGCCTTCACCCAGGACAGCGGTGTTGGCGGTATTCCAGGACACACCGAGGGCCTGGGAGATACGCGCCACCGTCAAATGATGAACGACCAGCCCAGTGAGCGCCCAGCGCACCGCCGCACGCGAGAGCTTGGCGCGCGGATCGGCCGCTTGGCTCATATCTTGACGCCACACATGGGCGCACTCCTGGCACCGGTAGCGGCGCACGCTCACGTGCAAGATCGTGGGGCGCCACCCGTAAGGCTCGTGCGCCAAGCGCCTGATCACCGTGTCACGCGACTCGCCCTGGCATCCGCAGCGTCGACACCACCGGTCCTCACCAGCAATCCGGCAAGCCAACACTGCATGGTCTGGCCACATGCGCTGGCCCGTCACTTCCAGGCCCAGGTCATCCAGGCGCGTGAACGCGCTCAGGTCAGGGCGATCAAAGATAGTATTGGCCATGTCGAGGTCTTTCAGATGGACGGTGTAGCAATCTCCATCATCGGAAGACCTCGACCCCTACCCGGCCACGACACGCCCAACCCCGCCCACAACACCTACACCCTCAAATGCGAAGAGCC
>NZ_KV820077.1:0-378 GCF_001815285.1 Rothia sp. HMSC065D02 | reverse complement strand
GTGTGGGGTTTGTGGGTGTGCAGGGTCTCGTACCGGGAAATCCTGCCCGAGAAACTCGTCCGGGTCACGAACCGGGGACGGAAACTTACACTGCACTACTGGCAGATTGACTCTAGTTATTTCACCCTATTAGGAGATGAAAACGGGCTCTTCGAACTCACCGACACCACAGGGGTGGTGTATCGGTTTAAACCGCATGTAGAACCGTGCCGGTATGTGGGTTCTCAGGTGGCGTTCCGGCTGGATTATGGGTATTGGGCTGACCCGAATAATACTCAGGATGCTCAGGTTTTGGTGCGGTTTATGCAGGATAAGTATTGGGTGCAGCGTCTTTTAGAGGTGCCTGTGGTTTCGGGGTTAGCCCACGAGGGGTACGGG
>NZ_KV820076.1:122498-191225 GCF_001815285.1 Rothia sp. HMSC065D02 | reverse complement strand
CCCAACTACACCCCCAATTATGAAGAGCCCGTTTACTGTATCTATAATCTAGAGATTTATTAATTTCTGGAAAAGTCCCTCGTGGTTTTTCTTTGACGAAATAAAATATTTTACCGCCAAGATAATTGAGTTTATTAACTAATTTCATAAAGTATTTAATATTTTGAGGATATAATTTATATGTATTAACCCTGAATACATCAGATCCTTTAACTTCAAATCGCCCGGGAATGTCAGATTTATTATATTCCTCTCTGTAAAGCCTATTTCTAATACTCACAAAGTACGCTCCAAATTCACGAGCCTTATCATCGGGAATAATAAATCCCGCGTAACCAAAAGCTGGGGAGGTATTGTACTTAGGATGATCTTTAGAAACATACTCTGTCCTAGACCCAATCTCATCAATATATGTCAGCAACATGAAAAAATCCTACCTAGCCTTAGATACACGTGATGCCGCAACTTCTAAAGTTACGGCATCCGGAACGGCGTTCTGAGGGGCCAAACCCCACTACTACCGATAATTAATCTACCGGTTTTCAGAACGTTCTGTCAATAGAATCCTTCAGATTATGACGAGCCTAATCCATCAAATCGCGGACCACAATAGTTTGGTCGCGGTCGGGACCTACGCCGATCGCCGAGATGCGGCAGCCGGAAAGTTCTTCAAGCTTATGCACATACTTGCGGGCGTTCTCGGGTAGTTCCTCCAGGGTTTTCGCATCCGAAATGCTCTCGTTCCAGCCGTCGAAGTACTCGTAAATCGGCTTCGCGTGGTGAAAATCGGTCTGCGTCATCGGTATTTCGTCAAAGCGCACGCCGTCCACCTCATACGCCACGCATACGGGGACCTTCTCAAGACCGGTGAGCACATCCAGCTTGGTAATAAACAGGTCGGTAAACCCGTTGATGCGCACCGCCTGGCGTGCAAGCACCGCATCGTACCAGCCGCATCGGCGCGGACGCCCCGTGTTCACACCGAACTCGCCGCCGGTTGTGCGCAGGAAATCGCCCATCTTATCGAAGAGCTCGGTGGGGAACGGGCCAGCACCCACGCGGGTGGTGTATGCCTTCTGAATACCGATCACGCGAGAAATACGGGTGGGACCAACACCCGACCCCACGCAGGCGCCCCCGGCGGTCGGGTTCGAGGAGGTCACGAACGGGTAGGTACCGTGATCGACGTCGAGGAAGGTCGCCTGGCCGCCCTCCATGAGCAGGGTTTTACCCTCATCAAGCGCCTTATTGAGCAGCTGAGTAGTATCAACAATCATGGGTTTGAGCCGCTCGGCGTAAGACATAAAATAGTCCACGATTTCGTCAACCTCAACATGGCGGCGGTTATAGACCTTCACCAGCAGCTGGTTTTTCTGCCGCAGCGCGCCTTCAACCTTTTGCCGCAGAATCGACTCATCCAAAATATCCTGCATGCGAATACCCAGGCGCCCTACCTTATCCATATAGGCAGGCCCAATACCGCGCCCGGTCGTGCCGATCGCGCGCTTCCCCAAGAAACGTTCGGTGACCTTATCCATCGTCTGGTGGTACGGTGCCACCAGGTGAGCATTTGCCGAGATTTTGAGTTTAGAGGTGTCGGCGCCGCGCGCCTGCAGACCCTCAATCTCAGAGAAAAGTGCCTCCGGGTTCACCACCACGCCGTTGCCGATCACGGGGGTTGCTTTCTCGCTCAGAATGCCAGCGGGAAGCAGCTTAAGCTCAAATTTTTGGCCGTTCACCACCACGGTATGCCCAGCGTTGTTGCCGCCGTTCGGCTTGACCACGTAGTCCGCGCGGGGTCCGAGCAGGTCGGTTGCCTTACCTTTACCTTCATCGCCCCACTGGGCGCCCACGATCACAACAGCTGACATTCTTGCTCCTCTAGGATGTACTCCCCGCCGTTTCGGCGGCCGTGCGCGGGTTCTTCAAACCCTCTTAGGCACACATTTGTTAATCATAACGCGCCCCTGTGATGGTGCATCTATTATTTAACGGTTGCAACACATCTTTTCCGTGAGTCTCTGCGGCGTAAACCCCGTGATTCGGCGGTAAAAGCCACTTTGGAGAGCCAACATACAGGATGCGCGCCCGGGGCAACCTGCCGCGAGCGCGCATCCATGAATTATGCCCGGGTATATGCCCCAGGTACCGCATGAACCTTCTTATTTGAGAATCTTGATGAAGGTCATGGGGTAGTCGTACATTTCACCGCGATTAGCCGCGATAGCGCCTAAGATGTGGAAGATAATCATGAGTATGCCGGTGACTGATACCACCAAAAACCATATCGGAGACAGGATGAAGAGGGTGATAACCATCAGGAGGAATGCGGCGGTGTTAATAACCCACATGGAGAAGTTGAAATTGAAGGCGCGGCGCGATGATTCTTTGGTGAATTCGTAGCCGGGCTTGTCTTTGTAGATGAGCCAGAAGATGAGCGGGGCTATGAAGCTCAGCGTGTTCAGCGACAGCAGCATGGCGAGAAGCGATGAGAGGTGCGCGAATATCGCCATGTTTTTTGCGTCCGGGGTAATACCTTTGTGGTTATATTCTGGCCGTTGCTGGCTGTACCCCGATCCCGGCTGTTGGTTATAACCAGGCTGCTTCTGGTAGTTCGGCTGTCCGTTGTTGTAGTTAGGGTCGTAGGTCATAAGAACCTCCTCAATGCAGCGTGTTGGGCTGTGTTTTACAGTATATGCCGCCTACCTTAATGCAACATGGGAATCGTGGGGAGAGGATATTTGTAGTCCTCACCGGAATTTGCTTTAACCGCCCCGATAATGTGGAACACGACAGCGGTAACGCCCAAGCCTGCGATCAGAAGCCACAGTATGGGAAACATCGTAAAGAACAGCATAAATGGTTCGCCGGATTGGCTTTGCGCCCCTAGGATGAGGGATATTACCATCAGCAGAGCCAGCAGCAGGAATGAACTAAAGATAATGATAGCTAGGGTCACGCCCAGGTTGAATGTTCGTGCGGCGGCGCTGCGTACTCGCTCATAGCCGGGTTTGTCTTTGTAAACCGCCCAGAAGATCAGCGGAATTAAGAATCCTGCAATCCCGGAAAGATGCGCGAGCATCGCCATGTTGTTAACGTCAGTGGGCTGCTGTATCACATAGACCGGCTGCCCGTAGCCCGGTTGTGGGTAGCCTTGGCTCGGCTGCTGTGGGTTGTATCCCGGCGGGTATGGCTGCTGGCCCTGGTTAGGCTGCGGATTCTGTTGGTAGGGGTCTTGGTTGGGGTCAAAGTTTGACTGGCTCATGTTTTCACCCGTTCTGTGTGTTGTCGTCTTTGTGTTTCGTGGTCTCGTGTACGAGTTTTACCTCGGCTCTGTCTTCGATAAGGATTGAGGTAGACCCCTGCCCGATGCGCCCGTCGCCTCGGTGCTATCGCAGGATAGGCAGGGTGGGCAGAGGGTACTTATAGTCTTCACCGGAATTTGATTTAACCGCGGCAATAATCTGGAAAATAATCATCATAATCTGGACAACGCAACTTATCAGAACCATGAGGGTTATGGGTGCGAACATCCCCATGGCACTGGAAACAGCGGTGCTCGGGTCGTTGGTCGATGCCATACCGGGTACGACCATCGTAAAAATATAGACAAACCCGCTCAGCAGGGTGATAAGAACAATAAGGTATCCCGTTAGCCCAAAATTGAAGGCCCGCGCGGCGGCGCGGCGTGCCAGTTCGTACCCGGGTTTATCTTTGTAGATAGCCCAGATAACGAGCGGAATAATAAACCCACCTAAAAGCCCGGAAAGATGCCCCCACATGGCAACCGTACTGACATCGTTGGTTTGTTGAGTCACATATATAGGCTGCCCCGGTGGGTACGGCTGTTGGTACTGTCCCTGGTTAGGTTGCGGGTTCTGCTGATAGGGGTTGTGGTTGGGATCAAAATTTGGCTGACTCATGACAATATTCCATTCTTGAGGCTGCTGCCCCACCCCGTCGGGTCTGATGCAGACTTCCATGCGAGCCGGGCACAGCATCCTTACCGTGCTCGACGATACGAGCAACTCAGCTTCGACAAGGTTTTTTATTCGGTGTTTTTGGTCTTTTTATCATAGCGCGCACCATATTTATACGGTAGATTTTTGTGGCACGAATACCGGGCGTTTTGAGGGAATAGAATATAAAACTATAGAAGTAAAGAATTTACATTTATGTATAAATTTTATAAATATTTTTAGTGTCCTTGATAAAACTCTAGAGTAAAACTTCTTAGAATTGATAGTGCAAGACACATCGTTGTTTTTAAAACGCGATGCGCTCGCATATCACACCGAACCATAGTTACCAAAAGTGCTGACTCGGGTTCGACACTATCAAACACAAGGAGCATCATGGCATCCACCAACACCTGGCGGGCGTGTACCCGCATTGGGTTATCGGCGGTTCTGGGGCTCGGTCTTATCGCCTCCACGGCGGTACCACTCAACGCAGCAGAGACACCGTTGAGAGGGCAAGACCCAGACCTGAGAACCTCACAACAGCACACGCAGCAGCAGGTACTCTCCCCCAGCATGCTAAAGGCGCAGGGCACCATACCGGTTTACGTCAAGTTCAAGGGTCAAGGTGCCTATGAGCAGACCCAGCCGCGGGCGGTTCTGCAGAACAGACAGGCACCCGTGAACGCTCAGGCACAGGTGCAGGCGATCAAGACCCGCGTAGAGTCACAGGCGCAGTCCGTAGCGGGAGAATCGCACGCGAAAGTTCTATACACCACCCATAACGTAATGCCGGGCGTGGCGCTCATGGGCGATGCCCAGGCGATTCGTGAGCTCGCATCCCGCCCGGATGTTGAGCGCATTAGCCCGATCGTGCCGAAATACCGTCAAAATGCGGGTTCTGTCGTCGATACCGGGGCCGCCGAGAATTGGGCGCGGCAAAACACCGGGTACACCGGCAAGGGCATTAAGATTGCGGTGATCGATTCGGGAATTGATTACACGCACGCCGACTTTGGCGGGCCCGGCACGAAAGAAGCCTTTGGCGAGGCCACGAAACTCACCAATATGCCGGAAGCATCCTCCGGTCTCTACGACCCCGCGAAGTTCTTAGGAGGGTACGATCTTGCCGGTGACGACTACAACGGCCTGAACACGGCAGTGCCCGATAACAACCCGATCGACTGCATCAGCGGCGGTCACGGCACCCACGTGGCGGGTACTGCGGCAGGTTGGGGCGTGGATGCGCAGGGCAAGACCTTCCGCGGCGATTACTCCACGCTGACACCTGAGAAACTGGGCGAGATGAAGATCGGCCCCGGTTCTGCACCGGATGCCCAGCTGTACAGCTTCCGCGTCTTCGGGTGCAGCGGTGCCACCAACCTGGTGGGTCAGGCTCTCGATAAGGTGCTCGACCCCAACGGCGACGGCGATTTCTCAGACCGCACGCAGGTGGTAAACATGTCTCTTGGCGGCGAATTCTCGCCCGAAGATGACCCAGAATCCTACGCCGTCGAAACGCTGTTCCGCCAGGGTGTGCTCGCCGTTGTCTCGGCAGGTAACGCGAACGGATACAACGGTGCAGGCGATACCTACTCGAACTCTGGCCAGCCCGCGAATGCCATTTCGGCGCTGACGGTGGCGAACTCTGTGGGTTCAACCTACGCCGTGGATGCGGCGCAGATTCTTGCACCCAGCCAGATTGCCGGGAAGATTCCGGGCGACTATTCGGTGGACTACAACTACTCGAAAGCCTCCGAAGAGACCCTGCGGGGTAAGGTCGTTGCGGCGCCCGCATCGAATAAGTTCGGGTGTGAGGCATTCAGCGCCGAAGACTCCGCCAAGCTCAAGGATCGGTGGGTCTTTATCGAGTGGGCGAACGAGGACGGTACTATTTCGTGCGGCTCGAAAGTCCGTTTCGACAATGCTGAAAAAGCTGGCGCTAAGGGCGTCGTCCTGTCCTCCCAGGAAGAGCGCGCCGAACTGGGGATCGCCGGGAACGAAACTATTCCGGGCTTCAGGGTGGCGAAGAGCGCATCCGATAAGGTTCGCGAGGCTGCACAGGCTGGCACCCTAGAGATTCGCCTGGGCGAAGACCTCAAGGGTGGTCTGCGCGTTCAGAGCGGTAAATTCGATGAGCTGACAACCTCAAGTGCACGCGGGTTCCACGGATCGTACGGATACACGAAGCCCGATCTCGCTGCACCGGGGAATAATATTTCCTCTGCTGCCGTGGGTACCGGAACGGGCTCGATTCAGTACACGGGTACGTCGATGTCTGCACCCTTTGCCTCCGGTGTGGCGGCGCAGGTGTTGCAGGCGCATCAGGATTATTCGCCGGTTCAGATCAAGGCGGCGATGATGAACAGCGCAGACCATGACCTGCACGATGCCGCCGGGCATATCTACGCGGTGGATCGCGTGGGTTCAGGGCGCATTGATGCGAAGGCCGCTGTTGATACCCGCGTGCTTCTGTACAACGCGAACCGTCCCGAGCAGGTCTCGCAGACTTTCGGTGTGCTGGAATATGCGGCAGATGCCGGTCAGCAGTCGCTCACCCGCGAGATGACGGTCGAGAATTTCGATTCCAAGGTGCACACCTACTCGATTTCCTATGCGGGAAGCACCGATATGCCCGGTGTTGAATTCTCGATGCCATCCAGCATTACGGTTCAGCCGGGTGAGAAGAAGAATTTCCAGGTGAAAGTCACGATCGACCCGGCACGCTTGGAGAAAACTATGGACCCGGCGATGGAAAAGACCCAGTCCTCCATCGACCTGAACACGGGTAAGACCATGGTTCCCGAGCAGGCGCGGCAGTTTATCGCCTCCGAATCCGGGCGTATTAAGCTGACCGAAGGCGACCAAACCCTGCGCGTTCCCCTGCATGCAGCGCCCAAACCGGTTTCGACCATGAAGGTTGCGGGCAATAACGTGCAGGTTCCCGCTGGCTCCTCCCAGACGCGAGTCACATTAGAGGGCACCGAGCTGAACCAGGGCGGATACCGCTCCCTGCTGGGGGCCTTCGAGTGGGGCGCATCGGTGAATCGTGTTAACCCGAGCAACCTGTGGGTCAGCAGCGATATGAAGGCGAACCTACAGCATGTGGGTGCGGCCTCGAACGCGCCCGCGCTCAAGGAAGCAGGCAAAGACCCGAACGAAGGCACGCTTTCCTTCGGCATCAGCACGTGGAGGAACTGGGATGTGATCTCTGAGGAAAACACCTTCACGGTCAATATCGATACGGACGGCAATAACCGCGCCGATTACGTGCTCAAAACCGACCGTTCCGCAGGGTTGGACTTCCCGATCGTGCGCCTGATGGGCTACAAAAACGGGTCTTTGGAGCAGCTCGCCTACTATCCGCTCAACGGCGCCTGGGGCGATACCGACACGAACATGATGGACACAAACACACTCATCATGAGCGTACCCCTGAAGGATCTGGGTTTGACGGCCGAAAACGCCCCGCAGATTCGCTACAGCGTTGAGTCCATCACCCAGTACGAGTGGGAGAACGTCAGCCAGACCGACTGGATTACCTACAGCCCCTTCGCCCCGAAGGTGTGGTTCAGCGGTACCGAGTCGAGCATCCCCGGGCTTTTCGCGGATGCGCCCACCACCGAGCTGACACTGCACCGCGCCTCGGATGCGGGTTCGGCTAAGGCCCTCTTCCTGCACCTGCACAACGGCACCGGAGACCTTTCGGGTTCTCAGGGTGCAAGCGGCGAGCGCGCCCAGGTGCTTCCGGTGAGCGAGCAGAGCACGGAGACCCCTTCTGCCCCGCGCTTCACGGATGTGAAGGAGGGCGATATGTTCTACACCGAGATCGCTTGGCTAGCGCAGCGACGGATCACGACCGGCTACCCGGATGGTTCGTTCCGCCCCGCCGAGAATACGAGCCGTGCCGCCATGGCGGCGTACTTCTACCGCCTGGCGGGCTCGCCACAGTTCACCGCGCCGAGCACGCCCACGTTCAAGGATGTGGCTCCCGGCGACCAGTTCTACAAGGAGATTGAGTGGTTTGCGGCGCAGCGGCTGACGACGGGGTATGCGGATGGTACCTTCCGCCCGCAGGATGCGGTTAACCGCGATGCGATGGCGGCGTTCTTCTACCGGTATGCGGGCAGCCCGGCCTTCACGGCACCGGATAAACCCACGTTTAAGGATGTTGCCCCGAACAGCATGTTCTACCGCGAGATCGAGTGGCTTGCCGCGCAGAAGGTGACGACCGGGTGGCCGGATCAGACCTACCGCCCGCTGGAGCCTATCCATCGCGATGCTATGGCAGCGTTCCTGTACCGCTACAACCAGGGCGTGCTCAAGGCTGAGGGTTAGCCCCTCCTCCTAATCCACCCCGCGAGCAGCGGTTTTCGCCCGAGAAGGTGGGAAAATCCTACCTTTTCGGGCGTATCCCCGCTTCTTACGAGGGTTAACACATATTCACTCCGCATCATCTGTACATTGTTACCTTCAAAGGATCAAGGAGTATGATATGCCTCCGAATCATCGCAGACGAGGCGCCTTAGGGTGCCTTGCCGCCGCGACAAGTATTCTGTTAGCGCTTGGCACACCTGCCAGCGCAGACATAAACCCGGGCGGTATCAACGAAAACGGGCAGTACCTCGCAACCCCCACACCGCAGAATTCAGATGCGCTCTCCCCCACCATGAAAAAGGCGGAGGGAGATGTGCTCGTCTTCGTTAAGTTCAAGGGTCAGGGCGCCTACGAGCAGACCCAGCCCGACGAGGTTCTGCACAATAAACAGGAACCCGTTAAGAAGCAGGGTGAGGCCACCTCTATCAAGGATCAGGTCGAGAATCAGGCTCGCCAAGCGGCTCAGGATTCCGGTGCAGAAATACGTTATACCGTGCACAATACGATGCGTGGCGTAGCCCTGCACGGCGATGCCGAGAAAATCCGTTCTCTCGCCGCGCGGGATGATGTCGAGCGCATCACCCCCATTGTGGCGAAAAAGAGCATGAATGCGTATAGCGATATAGACTCTAAGGCCGTGCAGGCTTGGGCTGAAAGCACCGGGTACACCGGTAAGGGCGTCAAGATCGCTGTAGTCGATTCCGGGATTGACTACACCCACGCCGACTTTGGCGGACCCGGCACGAAAGAAGCCTACGAAAAGGCCAAAACCCTGACGGACCTGCCCGATGCTGACTCAGGGCTTATCGACCGGTCCAAGGTGGTTGGCGGTATCGACCTTGTGGGGGATGACTACAATGCTCTCGACGCGGGTTCGACCCCTAAGCCCGATAACAATCCGCTCGACTGCCGTCCTGAAGGGTATGGAACCGGCGGGCACGGCACCCACGTGGCGGGTACTGCGGCGGGGTACGGGGTGAATGCCGATGGCAGTACCTTCCGCGGCGACTACTCCAAACTCACCGAAAACGATCTCAAGAACATGAAGATCGGTCCCGGTTCCGCCCCCGAAGCGCAGCTGCTGAGCATCCGCGTGTTCGGGTGCCAGGGCAGCTCAAACGTGGTGATGCAGGGGCTCGACCGTGCTCTAGACCCCAATGAGGACGGCGATTTCTCGGATCGCGCTAATATCATCAACCTGTCCCTCGGCAGCGAATTTTCTCCGGCTGATGACCCTGACTCCGCTATGGTGGATGCCCTCGCGCAGCAAGGTATTCTCACCGTCACGGCGGCGGGTAACGCCAATGAGTTCAACGGCGTGGGCGATACCTACTCGGATTCGGGCAGCCCCGCCAACGCCGCATCCAGCATTTCGGTTGCGAACGCCAACGGCACTATGAGCGTGTCTGATCAGCTCAAAATTGTCAGCCCCGAAAACGGAATTCCCCTTGATTTTATTGACGGCGTCTTTAGGGACTTTAAGTTTATTGATGGTGACTATTCGCTCAATTTCCCCCTCGATAAGGCACCTGCCGATAAACGCACCGGCTATGTCACCCTCGCGCCCGAACGCAACCATGACGGCTGTAAACCCTTCACCCCGGAAGAGGCTGAAAAGATCAAGGGTAAATGGGTGATGCTCGACTGGGAAGTAGACTACACCTACAAGGTCAACTGTTCCTCCGCCGAACGTTTCGATCATGTTGCCCAGGCGGGTGGCACGGGCGTGCTGCTCGTCCTCAAGGACTATCCTGCCCAACAAGGGTTTGGCGGTAACGCCACGATCCCCGGGTTCCGCATTAACACCGCCTTCGCCGCAGACATAAAACCCTACGTGGAGGCCGGAACTTTCAAGGTTGAAGCGAATGAGGCTTATAAGAAGGCAACGCATATTCCTACCAGGCTCGAATTCGGCCTCAATTCTATGAGTTCTCGCGGTCAGCACGGCACCGAAGGATTCATCAAACCCGATGTTGCTGCGCCGGGAGTTGATATTTTTTCGGCGTCAGTCGGCCAGGGCACCGAAGGGGTTTACAACACCGGAACCTCAATGGCGGCACCGCATGTCTCCGGCATTGCCGCGCAGGTGATGCAGGCGCATCCAGACTATACCCCGGCTATGGTGAAGGCTGCGATCATGAACAGCGCAGACACCAATGTCACCAACAATTCAGGATATAAATATGCTGTTGATCGTGTGGGGTCTGGCTTCGTGAACGCCAAGAAGGCGGTCAACGCGAAGGTTCTGGTCTACAATGAGGAAACTCCCGAACGGGTTTCCCTATCATTCGGCGTTCTCGAATATCCTCTCGATGGCGAAGACCATACCGTAACCCGCAATATTGTCGTGCGGAATATGGATTCGGTGGCTCACACCTACGAGCTTTCGTACCAGAATGGTCCCGAAATCCCTGGTTCAGGTCCCGAAGTACCGCCCCTGGTGACCGTAGAACCGGGTGAGACCGTCAAAGTTCCTATCACCTTCTCGACTTACACCCCCTTCCTGGAAAAGACCATGGATCCCACCCTGGAGAAAGAGCAAACTGCCATGGCCTATACTGATGGGCAGTACCAGCCTATTATCTCGGGCAAACGTCAGTATATTGCGAGCGTCTCCGGCCGCATACTCCTTAAGGACGCGAACCAGGACGATTGGGAGGAGCTTATACGCCTGCCCGTTCATGCGGCGCCGAAGCCTATCTCTACGATGAAGGTTCAAGGCTCTGAGATTCAGTTTGAGAATGGTAAAGCCACCGAAACCACCGTCAAACTCGCCGGGCAGGATGTGAACCAGGGCGGCTACCGGTCCATGATGGGAGCCTTCGAGCTGGGGGCTGCAAGCCCGCGCATCCCCACCGAGAATTTGGATCTTCCCTCAAGCCAGAGCATGGATCTGCAGTATGTAGGTGCCGCTTCGGACGCTCCGGCGCTCAAGGCAGCCGGGCAGAATCCGAACGACGGTAAGATCTACTTCGGTATTTCAACCTGGGGTATTTGGGATTCCATGCACCCGGGACGTCAGCTTCAGGTGACGCTCGATACCAACCGTGACGGTAAGCCCGACTACAACCTTGAGGTGGGGCCCGAAAAGGGTCTGGATTACCCACTCGTGAAGGTGTGGAAGGCGAATGGGGATACCTGGGAAATAACCAATCGGTACCCGCTTAATGGCGCTTGGGGCGATACCGATACGAACATCATGGATACAAACGTGATGGTGCTGGGTGTGCCGCTCAAGGATCTGGGTTTGACAGCTGACTCGGCTTCGAGCATTGACTATGCGGTTTCAACGAACACGTGGAGCAATGCGAAGGCTGGCGGCGACTATGTTGATGCCACCGAGAAGATCTCTTTCAACCCGTTCGCGCCGAAGGTATGGTTCGAGGGTGAGAGCGCGGGTGTTCCGGGGCTCTTTGCCGACCGTAACGGCGGCGAGGTAAAGGTGCACCGCGTTGAGGGCGAGAAGCCTTCGGCACTCTTCCTGCACCTGCACAACGGTACCGGCGATTTGAGCGGTCAGAACGGAGCTGCCGGTGAACGCGCCCAGGTGGTTCCGCTGAGCGAGCAGCAGCAGAGCAGTCTGCCGGGTCCCTCAGAGCCTACAGAGTCTCCGAAGGATAGCTCACTGCCGGGCCCATCAGAACCCACGGAATCTCCGAAGGATAGCTCGCTACCGGGTCCCTCAGAGCCTACAGAATCTCCAAAGGCAGATACGTCTTTGCCGAAATAGCGTGCGGAATACGCCAACTATGCGTTAGCACGCTGACCTGGCTGTATACCGATTCCGGTATATAGTCCACACGGTATATAACCAATCACGAATATGCTCTCGGTTCCTCCGGCAGTGAGGGAATCGAGAGCATATTCTTATATTCCGATACTGATATAAAGCCTTGTCCGTGCCTATGTGTGAAGTTTTGGCGGGTCTCTAGCACATCGGTTTCACCACGACAGGTTATCCCGAACGATGAAACAATACCCCCGCAGTAGAAAGCTCTAGGTTTATTAAGAGGCTTTTCACTGCGAGGGTATTGTTATCGACTCTGAAAGTCTATGCTCTAGGCCTTACTAATCTTTCAAGATCTTCAAGGCGGGCAGCGGGTACTTATAATCCGTCTCTCCCGCATTGGCCTTCACCGCGCCAATAATGTGGCATACGAAAGCAGCAATCCCCCATATACCAACAACGATTGCCACAACCACCATGAGAATAAGGGCTACAACCGCAAGTCCACTGCTTTTCCCAGCTACAGCAACTACTGCCAAAATAAGGGGAATGATCATACCCACAATCGTTGCAATCGAAATGGTAATCGAGACGTTGAAGGCACGCGCTGCGGCACGTTTAACAACCTCGTATCCGGGCTTATCCTTATAGATCGACCACATAATAAGCGTGGCGATCCAAGTAAGCAGAATGGATATATGCGCGAACGTTGCCTTGCCCTGCGCATCCGGCGCCTGTCCCGACACCGGCTGAGGCATACCCTGTGCGGGCTGTTGGCCATATTGATTGGGGTCAAAGTTCTGTTGGCTCATGATAGTGTACTTTCATTCGAGGTCTATCAGTGCGATGTGTGGGGTTCACCGAATATTAGGCGAACCTATCCAAGGCTAACAAAAATGCAAATAGTTCCGCCTGTTTTATACACCGCGACACTTTGTAGTATTTCTAGACTAAAAACAATAGCAAATTAGCTCTTTGTAGCAAAAGATTCGGCTAATCTTTTAGATTAGTTGCATTAACTTTCGTTCCCTCAGCAAAACGGCGCCCGCGTACACTAGAAATATGCGTGAACTTCAGGAAAAAATCGTGGCACAGATGGGTGTTCGTCCCAATATGACCGAAGACCAGGCGCGTGAGGAAATACAGCGGCGCGTACAATTCCTCTGCGACTACGCGAAAGCGACCAGCACCCGCGGATTCGTGCTCGGCATTAGCGGCGGCATCGATTCCACACTGGCGGGCAGGCTCTGCCAACTCGCCAGCGAAAAACTCAACGCTGAAGGATACCAAGCTCAGTTCATGGCGGTGCGCCTGCCCTATAAAACCCAAGTCGACGAAGAAGACGCACAAAAGGCCCTCGAATTCATCGCCCCCGACCGTGCCGTCACCTTCAATATTGCGGATGCGGTCGATGGCTTCGACACCGCCTACACGGCTGCCGTGGGCACGCCCATCAGCGACTTTAACAAGGGAAATATTAAGGCGCGTGCCCGCATGATTGCCCAGTATGCGCTCGCTGGCGACCCGTCCCTGCTGGTCGTCGGCACCGACCACGCGGCGGAATCCGTGACCGGTTTCTTCACGAAGTTCGGCGACGGAGGGGCGGATATACTGCCGCTGTCCGGGTTGAATAAGCGGCAGAATCAGCTGCTTCTGAGGGTTCTGGGCGCATCCGAGCGGCTGTGGGCTAAGCCGCCGACAGCCGACCTGCTTGACGGTATCCCCGGGCGCACCGACGAGGACGAACTCGGCATCACCTACCCGCAGATCGACGACTACCTGGAGGGTAAAGAAATTGACCCCGCCGTCGCCGAAAAGCTAGAGACTATCTACCTGCGCAGTCGGCATAAACGCACGGTTCCGGTGGGTATCGCCGATACGTGGTGGAAATAGCATAATCTTTGGGTGAGGCTCGTTGCCCGGCGGCTTATTCTGTGCTTACGCTTTTTCACACCGCCGGATACGCGTGCGCCCGCTCGCCCAAAACAGCGCCACCCCGAGCGCGCACGACCCCATCTGCGTGACGGGGAAAGCCCAGGTGAGCCCGGTAAATCCAAAAAGTGTATCGCCCGCGAAGACCGTGATGAAAAAGAAAACGCCCACGCTCGCGGTCAAAACTACCGCCGCCACGCCTTTACCGCAGGCTTGGAACCAGGCGACAAGCAACATCACTAACGCATAGAAAACGGTTGAGAAAAGCAAAGCGGTGAGTACCTGGTCCCCCGTCGTGATGATGCTGGGTCCGCCCGCAAGATACAGCGCCCAGTCGCGGAACACCCAAACCGGAATCGAGAACACCGCCGAGGTTCCAACCGAGAGCAGCACCGCAACCTTGAGTGCGGCGCGCAGACGCTCCCGGTTCCCCGCACCGTAGGTATATGCAAAAAGTGGAATACTGCCCATGCAGATACCCGTACACAGGGTTTGCGGAACCATGATCAGGCGGATCGAAACGCCGAAGGAGGCAACCGCCGCATCGCCGTATTTAACCGCCAGGTTATTGAGCACCAGGGCCGAGACAACGAGGAAAAGACTCGATACCATTTGCGAGGAACCTACCGAAAGCACGGGTTTAAGCACGTCGGCAGAGAGCGTGAAATCCTTGAGCGACCACGAAAAATTCTTGCTCTTCGCGGTCAAAAACAGCATGTAATAAATAATGCAGGCGACGTTTGTCCCCATGAGAGCCCAGCCAGAGCCCGCCGCACCCATACGAAAAACACCGATGAGCAGCACATCCAGCACGAGGTTGGCGAGTACTCCCCACAGCAGGCCGTACATGGATTGTTTGGCATAGCCTTCGGCACGCACCAGCTGTTCCAGGGTAAACATACACATCCAGGGCGGGGCGCCAAGGAACAGCACGGTCACGAACCAGCGAGTCGGTTCATAGGTGGCACCACCGGCACCCATCAGCCGAGTGAGCGGATCGACGAAGAAAATCCCCGCTACCGCCAGCCCTACACCGAAGATTAGAGAAGCATAGACAGCGAAAGAGGTGACTGCGGGAATGCGGGCGGTGTTGCCTTCACCCAGCAATCGTGCCGTAAGGGTGGATGCGCCCACCCCAAAAAGCCCCGCCAGCGCGGTAATGACGCCTACCACCGGGAACCCGAAGATAAGCGCGGCAAGGTCTTCAACCGTGCCAAAGTGCCCCACAAAATAGGAATTCACCACATTGTAAATGGCGGTGATCGCCAGCCCGGTTGCCATAGGGATACCCAGGGCAAGCAGCGCGCGCATCACCGGGGCATCTTTGAGGAAATAGATATTTCGGGAGTCTTCACTCAGGTTGTTTTGATGAAGAACTTCGCGGGAAAGCTCGTCTGCACTCGCCGTCGATGCGGTATCCCCGGCAACCTGTGTTTCGGGTACACCGAGATGCTCGGCTTGGGGCACGGTGTACCTCCTTATAGGGTAATGGTCGGTGAACGTAGGCGGCGTGCGAACGCATGGAGTATAGGCATATAAGCCTGACAAGGGTATATACCCAGTCTGGAATAATCCTGCGGCATATGTACGTGCCATGCAATAACCTCACATAGCACCGATACCGCAAGTTTTTCCTTATATGCCGGTAAACGCATATAACCGGTTGGCTCCCCTGAATGCGGGGCTGCCGCCTCGCTTATCATACACGGCTGTGCCTGTATGGGGCATATGCAGGTCGTTCCATGACGGAATAACTTCTGAACTGCGCTGCACGGCAGAACCTTATATGCGGTTTTGAGCATATTATTCGAGCTGCTTTGCCCGATATATACCAAAAGCGTTATACAGCGGTGAAACTCTGTTTCCAGGGGTCACTGCAATATAACGCTTCGGGCATACACTCAGGTCAGAGCGTTTTCACGGGTGCGAATGAAGAAAGTGCAGACCCGCTACTCAGACTCAACCTTAATCTCGGTCACGCCGTGCTCGGGGGTGCCCGATGCGGGCGCATCCTTCACCTTTGTACCGCCGGTTGCGAAGAACAGGATCACGCCCAGCACGCACGCCGAAATCTGGGTGAAGGGGAACGCCCAGGTGAGGCCGTCGAAGCCGAACCACATATTGCCGAAGATAACCGCAGGGAAGAAAAGCAGGGCAATACCCAGGGTCATGAGCGTGGCGGGCAAACCTTTACCGGCGGCCTGGAACCACGAGACGAACACGATGCTCACGGCGTTGAACACGGCGGCGAGCATGAGCGCGATCAGCACTTTCTCGCCGGTGGCGACCAGCGAGGAGTCGCCCACGAGCTCAAGAAGCTGACGACGTAATATCAAAACGGGGGTGGTGAAGATAATGGAGGTTGCCACCGATACCATTGCGGCGGTTTTCAGGGCCGAACGCACGCGGTCTCGATTGCGGGCACCGTAGGCGTAGGCGAAGAGCGGAATACCGCCCATGCAGATACCCATACACAGCATTTCAGGTACCATGTTCAGGCGCATCGCCAGCCCGAAGGCGGCCACGGAGTCGTCACCGTATCCTGCCGCAATATTGTTGAGCACCAGCGCAGAAACGGTCAGGTTTGCACTCTGAATCAGTTCGGCGGCACCCACGGCGAACACGGGTTTAATAATGTCGCCGGCGATCACGAAATCGCTGGGTTTCCACGAGAAGTTGGGGCTCTTGCGAATAAGGAACTGCAGGTAGTACACCATGGATGCGGCGTTTGCGGCGAGCATCGCCCAACCGGCACCGGCGATACCCCAGCCGAGAACCGCAATCAACAAAACATCGAAAATTGAGTTGATGACGACGCCCCAGATAATGCCGTACATGGACTGTTTGGCGTAACCTTCAGAACGCACCAGCTGTTCCAGGGTAAACATGCCGACCGAAAACGGCGCACCCAAAAAGAGCAGGTGCACGAAGGTTTTGGTCGGTTCAAAGGATGCTCCGGAGGCGCCCATCAGCCCGGTAATCGGGTCTGCAAACAAAAACCCTGCGATGGCAACCACTACGCCGCAGGCGAGCGCAGAGTACAAGGCGAATGAGGTCACATTGCGAATACGTGTCTCATTGCCTTCGCCCAGCAGACGCGACGCCAGGGTTGATGAGCCCAGACCGAACACACCCGCAATCGCCATGATGATACCGAAAACAGGTACGCCGTATCCGGTGGCGGCGAGCTCTTCGACGGTGCCGTAGTGCCCCACAAAGTAGGAGTTAATGACGTTGTAAATGCTGGTGATCGCCAGCCCTGCTGCCATGGGGATACCCAGGGAAAGAAGCGCCTTGAAAACCGGGGCCTCTTTGAGTAGGTAGATGTTTTTGGGATCGTCCATATTGGGCATCCCGGGGCCTGTATCAGCTGTGGGCACAGCCGGGATGGCGCCAGTGGTGGAGGGCACGGTTCCTGTCACCGCCGGAACTGCACCGGTGACGGGCGGGTTCGCCTCGGACGGCGCTACTGTGCCAAGTTTTGCTGCTGTGTTGGGTTTGTCTGCCGCGCCGGTATTTTCGGGCAGGGCGTGTGTAGGTTTATGTGTCATGAAGATGCGTTTCTTGGTCTGTGGAGTGCACCCGTCTCTGGGGCGGCATGGCTCAGGTAATATCGGTCAGCGCTACATGCCGATGCGGGCAGGGGACTCTATTGTACCCGTTTCCTGTTGAGAAGTAAGCCCTTCATCTCGTTGCTTTTCCTCCCGATCCTCTCCCCTGCTTCCCCCTCTAACCTCCCACGCAAAAAGGCTCTTTATGTGAATAAAGAGAGTTTTTGACCACAAGTATTTAAGAAAAATACTTTCTTCAAAAAATATACAGTAAAGTTGAAATAACCCTTTTCGCCGGGGTAGAGCACACGGAACATCCTATGAAATATACCCCCGTGATGACTCTTAGGGTGGAGAGGGGGTGAGTAGGAATGCTGTTCTACGAGATAGTAGAAACGGCTCAAGCGATCCTCATCAACTACATTCTGATTGATGGATCGGCTCAAGCCGTTTCACATATCGTAGGCGTTATCTCAACCTGTATTAGGAACCTGAGGTAACGACCCTGCTCACAAGGAGGAGCTTAGTAATTCCAACTTACTGGGCTCCTCCGCCATGAGTGTATCCTATGAAATATGGTTCCAGCTTAGCACACCGCCTCAGTACCATCGGGCTTCTTAGTTTTCCTTATACCCAGCAATTCTTGGATGCCTAGGCAAGGAACTCGGGCAGTTTTTGTTCAAGCTCGGCGCAGGCACGCTCAACAGCGACGTCTGGGCCAATATTTGGATCCATGGTGCCTTCGGCACGCACAATATCGGTCGAATCGAACCCGAGCATCCCAAATGCGGTCTGCAGGAAGGGGTACGACTGCTCCAACGGTGCCAGCGGACCGGTGCTGTATACGGAGCCGCTTGACTGCACGAGCAACGCTTTATGCCCGCCCATGAGACCCTGCGGACCATTCTCGCTAAACTGGAAAGTCTGCCCTCCCATAATAATGTTATCCAGGTAGTCTTTCAGGCGCGAAGTCACCGTGAAATTGTGCATGGGCATAGCGATAATCAGCCGATCAGCCGCTTTAAACTGTTCAATGAGTTCAGCACGGCGCGCAAGAATCTGCTGTTCCCTCTTACTCAGGGACGATTTTTCATCATATACCGACCCGTAAAGCGGCAGGGTTTCGGCAGTAAGTTCGGGAATATCCTCATTGTAGAGGTTCAGCACAGACGCATCCGGCAGTTTCTCGGTCAGGCAATCAACGAGGCGGTTGGTGCAATACGCAGTTTTATTCTGGGGATCCGGGTGGGCGTTAATAATAAGGGTCTGCATGGGGTCTCCTGGTGATTGAATAAGATATTGCAGAATTTACAAAATCCGGAATGGATATTTCTATCGTAGATTGGGTGTAACGCTGGTATCAACGCTGAGTACAGGCAAAGTTATGGAATAACGCTTTATGACGCAATATTTCTTCTAGGAATATCCCTAGTGCGCGTGAAAAGAATTTAAAAATAGAAGAATCACATTTTTATGCATTCTCCAGAATCACACGAACTTTCCTTGTAAAGCATGCGGTAAAGTTATTAGTGCCCTCTTCCCGGAATGAGTCACCGGCACAGGTTGCAAATATACATTCCGTGATGACTCTCGGGGCGGAGAGGCGGTGAGACAGATGTCATTCTACGAGATAGTAGAAACGGCTCAAGCGATCCTCATCAACTACATTCTGATTGATGGATCGACTCAAGCCGTTTCTAATGTCGTAGAAGCTATCTCAGTATTCCTTAAGCGACTGAGGTAGCATCTGCCTGACTAAAGAGGGGTTGATAGTTAGCGCTATCGACCCCTCTTGCCCATGAAGGGCTAACAGTTGCAAATATGGTTCCAGCTTAGCACACCGCCCCTTACCTTCGAAGGCTGTTCTTCTGTAAGGAACCCGCGTAAATTCTCACTGATAAAGCGTCATATATCTGTATATACCGGTAAACCCTTGACTTCAGAGAGGCCAACCACACAGAATCGCATGTACCTTTCGGGTAATGTTGAGACGAGGAGCAAGAAATGTATAGGCGCATAGTGGCAAATAAAATACGCGCTACTTTCCGAGAAATTAACGCCGGAAACTACCAAGCGATGATTGATTCGTTGGCGGATTCTTTTCAATACCGATTTCATGGCAGCCACGCTCTTGGCGGCACCCGCACGAGTAAAAAGACCATGATCCTGTGGTGGGAACGTGTGAATCGTCTGTTGCCGGGTGCCCATTTTGACGTTCAGGATATTCTGGTCTCGGGTTACCCGTGGCGCACGCGTGTGGCAGTGCTGGCGCGGGTGAGTGGCGATCTACCCGGTGGGGAGCGTTACCAGAATACGGTGTTTCAGTTTTTCACGCTCGTGTGGGGTAAGGTTACGTCGGTAGAGACCTGCGAGGATGTGCAGATCTTGGAACGTGCCCTGAGCATCGTAGCGGAGAACGGGCAGGAGGAGGCTCTGGCGGAACCGCTGGAGGATTAGAGCGCGCAGGCTCGCTACAACCTTTTTCCTTCAGCTCTTCTTCGCGTTTTCCAGCACCCGCATCAGTTCGGCGAGGCCCGCATCCAGCTGACGGCGCGTCTCAGCAGGCAGCTTTTCCAGAATACGCCGCTCATTGTCCACGTGTTCGAAGACGACTTTTTCCACCAATTCACGCCCGGCGCCCGTTAGCTTCACGAGCATACTGCGGGCATCGTCCGGGTTGGGGATGCGCTCAACCCACCCCCGCTTCTGCACATTCTGCAGGCGGGTTGTCATAGTGCCTGAAGTAACCATGAGCGATGCAAAAAGCTCGGTCGGGGTCAGAATATAGGGCGCACCCGCGCGGCGTAACGTCGCCAGCACGTCAAAGGCGCCATTACTGAGATCATAGGCAGCAAAAACCTCGTCAAGACGCGGCGCGAGTAGGATGGAGCATCGCTTAAGACGCCCGATCAGAGCCATATGTTCAGAAGCCAACTCGGGGAGTTCACGTTTCCACTGATCGATAATAATATCCACGGCATCGGGGCGGTTACTGCGGGAACGGGCGCTCGACATATTCCTCCTAAAATCGACTCACTACTATTTTATCTTGCTTTCAAGACAAAAAGTGATTAGGATTTATCTTGAACTCAAGGCATCTATCCGACTGCGAAGAACTATGAAAAACCGTCTTCCTCTGCTGATCATCACGGCGTTCGTCCCCATGGTTTGGGGATCAACCTACCTCATCACCTCCGAATTTCTGCCGCCCAACCGCCCCTTCACCGCCGCGCTGATCCGTGTGCTGCCAGCAGGGTTGCTGCTACTGCTCATCACCCGAGAGTTCCCGCACAAGAAAGAGCTGGGCCGAATTATTCTTCTCGGCATCCTCAATATCGGCCTATTTCAGGCGATGCTGTTCGTCTCTGCATACCGCCTGCCCGGCGGACTGGCGGCGATTCTCAGCTCAACACAAACTATTTTCGTCCTCGTCCTCACCCGAACGGTCGCCAAGAAAGCAACTCCCGCATCAGCATGGCTTGCCGCACTTATGGGCATTATCGGTATTATTCTGCTGGTCGCATCCCCCAGCACCACCTTCGATGTGATCGGCATTCTTGCGGCACTCACCGGGGCTGTCGCCATGGCGTGCGGTATTTTCTTCACCGCCTCAGGAACATCGTCTCTCTCGACTCTCGCCATGACGGGATGGCAGCTGCTCGTGGGCGGAATATTCCTGCTGCCGATTGCCCTGCTGACCGAGGAACCACTGCCACCGCTCACCCCCGCAAATATCGGCGGATACGCCTTCCTCTGCCTGGTGGGCACAGCGCTCGCCTACTGCGTGTATTTTCATGGACTCTCGAAGTTGCCACCCGCGGTCATTGCATCCCTGGGACCGCTCAGCCCAGTCACCGCCTTTATCCTTGGCTGGATTTTCTTGGGACAAAACATGACACCTCTGTCGATGCTCGGCTTCGTGCTGGTACTGACCTCAATAGTGGGGGTACAGCGCGCGATGATGGGCGCTCGAAAAGCGACTCTTTCCCACACAAAATAGTTTTCTTGCGGCCCCACACACGACATAAAAAGGCTCTTGATGCGCATAAAGCACCAAGAGCCTAAGGTAATTGTTCTACCCGTAGAGAGGAGTTGGCAGTTAGTGCTACCAGCTCCTCTCGCCATAAGGCGTATAACTCATAAAGATAGAACCAGCTTAGCGCGCCGATTAGCTGTCAGTCGTCTTAGGGGGCTCAGCATTATTCCCAGCTGTTGTCTCTTTGGTTCCAGCCGTCTGTGAATTCCTCTCAGCACGGGCTTTTTCACGTTCCGCCGCCTCACGCTTGGCCTTCGCCTGCTCGTAAAGCTTTGCCGAGGATTTATTGATACCTGTACCCTGCCCCAGTGAAGGGTCGTTCGGGCGTTCCGCTAAGATCAGGGTTGCACACACTACGAGGGTGACCACAAAAACCGCGCCCGCCACACCTAAGGCCAACACAAGGTTGGGGTGGTTGCGGGTGCCGCCGGTTGCAAAAATAAATACGGCGAAGAAAGCCGCTACAGCCAGAGCAGCGGCAACCAGCAGGGGACCTTTCACCTGCGCTTTAAATCCGCGGGGGCGTTCTTCAGCCACTCGTTCCTCCTCTTGTGTGTGTCTAACCAGTGTACGCGCCGTTGCAGTACACCTCTAAAACCTGGGCGATTGTGAACTAGGTTTTTGTTCGGTCAGCGCCCGCTTTCTCGCTCGGCCCCAGAGAACCCACCAGCAGAAAAACGCCGATAATCAGCGCCCCACCGCCGGGAACTCCCAGGGTCGCTTTCGCCCCGATCTCCCCCACAAACGGCAGAATTAAAGCAACCGCAAGAAGCACGCCCCCTTCCAGAACCCAGTCACGCCACACAGCCACCGCACTACGGTAGCGCATCCCCAAGAGCAGCTTAATCAGCCCCGGCAGGCCCGAACCGGCGCATACCGCCAGAATAATAAGAGCAAGGGTATCCGGCATTATCACGAGCAAAGCCCCGGATGCCGCCTGCACGAGCGCTGTTGAACTGAGCGATGCGCTCGTCGCGGGCCCGTAGTGCATCCCGCGGGCCGTGAGCGCGTGTGAGGTGCCGAGTGCGAGCATCCAGAGGCCCAAAAGTATTTTGGTGAAGACATTATCAGGGGTCTGCACAAAAACGGTGATAATCCCAAAGATAAGGTATATCAGCGCGTGCAGCATTAACGATGCGCGCCCTTGCGCGGTACCAACAGCGCGCGGAACTTTTCCGCTCGGGGGCGGGGTCGATGCCGAGGGTTTCGTGCTCACGTGTACCAGAATACCGTGCAGCACCCTAAAATTCCGCATAAACCCCCGGGAGCATCCTTAATATTCCATATACGGAATATAGAATACACCCGGGGTTTAGCACTTCTGGAGCCGTTCGGGGCTACTCCAGCTCAACCGGGCCGAGCACGCGAGCCTCCTCAATATCCAGGATTTCCTGAATCGCGTGGAGCACATTCGTGTCGATTGTGCGCTCATTACGCAGGCGCTTGAGCACGCTGCGTTGCTTCTCCAAATGCCGCAGACGCAGCTCTTTCTCAAGGTCGCTCGCTTCAATAATGCGGCGGGCTTCTTCCGGCGCGTTCGCACCGTGTTTACGAACGGCGTGCAGGTTGCGGTACATACTCGCGTTGTACATCTGTTCATCGGCAATGCGGTCGATAATCCACTGTGGTGCACCAATTTCCTGGCCAATCTCAGCCACAGAGTCGAAGGACTCGGCAATTATCGTGCGCACTGCTTCATTGATCTCATCTTCTTCGGTGGTATCAACCGGAATTTTCGCCCACCTAATAACGAGCGGCAGGAGCATCCCCTGAACCACCATCGACAGCAGAACCACGCCCGCAACAATAAAGATAATAAAGTCACGCGCGGGAACATCAGTCGGCACGGAGAGAGCCACCGCGAGGGAAACACCGCCGCGCAGTCCCGCAAAGGTACTCACTACACGGCCACGGAAAGTTGTGCGCAGCTGCTTCTGCTTTTCTGAACGGTCAAGGGCACGAATAATACCGATCGAGACGTGCAGGAAAATAAAACGCGCCGCAATGGAAACAAGCCATGCCACCACAATCACGGCGAACGTCAAAGCCCACGCATAGTGGTATTCACGAAGAACATCATCCACAGGCGCAGTGGCGCTGGGCAGCTGAACACCCACGAGCACGAAGAGCGCACCGTTCATGACATAGGAGACAAACGACCAGATGGGCAGACCGTAGAAACGGTTTTGGGGTTTGATGGTATCCGGTCCGCGATAGGTCAGGTAGAAAGCGGCGACCACCACAGCCACCACTCCGGAACCTTTCATGCCCTCAAAAGGCTCGATCTCTTCAGCCAGGAAGAAAGCAATAAACGGCACGGTAAACATGAACACGCTGAAGTTCATGGGGTTGCCGATGTGCGCACGCAGCTTATTCGCACCCCATCCGACGGCCAGGCCAACGAGACTTCCGATCAGGAACGAGAAGAAGAACATTCCGGATGCGGTCCCCAGGGCCAGTTCATGACCACCCGCAAGCTGCAGGGCGAGTGCGAAAAGAACTAGGGTGGTGCCGTCGTTAATGAGTGCTTCCGCTTTAAGGGTGGTGATGGAAGATTTGGGGAGTTTGCCGTTGAGCGTTGCCACGGCCACGGCATCGGTGGGGGCGAGCGCCACGCCGATAATCAGCGCCACATGCCACAGGTAGACGCCCATAAATGTGTGAAGCACCCAGGCGATAACGAACGCCGTGAAAATTACGAGCACCGTGCCCGAGAGCAGAATGCCGCGCAGACGGGCGCGCACCTCACGCCAGGAGGTGTTTCGGGTCTCCCAGAACAGCATCACGGGCAGGAAGATTTCGAGAATCACGTGCGGGGGCAGCCCGGCCTCGCGCACCTCGTGCATGGCGTGAACGGGGATGAGCGCCAGCACAAGCCCCATGAAAATGAGCATAATGGCGGGGGTTATTCGTATTTTATGGGCAAGGATATTACCCAGAAGAATCGCCAGCGACAGGGCAATAATGACTTCAAGCACGGTGACGTTCCTTGATGTGTGTTGGAGATTGAAGAGAAATAAACAGCGCCAGAATAACACCTGTGAAGGCGTGCGTATTCCAACATATCACGGGGTAAAAATACGGCTTTCATACTGAACTGCATTCTCTTCGCGGTACTGTGGTTCTAAATGCAAAAGACGCGCAAATGTAAGATACCCCGTGCAGGGGTGCACACCGAGCGGTCTAGTTATCTGTTCTATAGGAGTCGGCTTACGAGGCTGTATAACGCCGTGAGCATCACGAAATATGACGATTCGTGTCACGCAGACACAAAGATGCGCGCGCATCCGCAGAAATTCCGTCGCAAAGTGAGCGTACATGCATCGAACGTGAGAAAATGGGGGCATGACTGAACAGACTAATTCCCCAGTAACCGGCTCCCCGCTCGTGAAGCGCGGGCTTGCCGACATGCTCAAGGGCGGCGTTATTATGGACGTCGTCACCCCCGAACAGGCCAAGATCGCCGAAGATGCTGGTGCCGTCGCCGTCATGGCGCTTGAGCGCGTACCCGCCGATATTCGTGCGCAGGGTGGCGTGGCCCGTATGTCCGACCCCGACATGATTGAGGGCATCATTAGCGCCGTCTCGATTCCCGTGATGGCGAAGGCGCGCATCGGGCATTTTGTTGAGGCGCAGGTTCTTGAAAGCCTCAAGGTGGATTACATTGATGAGTCAGAGGTACTCTCCCCCGCCGATTACGTGAACCACATTGACAAGCACCAGTTCACGGTGCCGTTCGTATGCGGCGCCACCAACCTGGGCGAGGCGCTGCGCCGTATCGCCGAGGGTGCCGCTATGATCCGCTCGAAGGGTGAGGCTGGCACCGGTGACGTCTCGGAGGCAACCAAGCATATCCGCACCATTAAGCGCCAGATCGCTGAGCTGCAGGGCCTGTACAACACCATGCCCGACGAGCTGTACGTGAAGGCGAAAGAACTTGCCGCCCCCTACGATCTGGTGCTCGAAGTTGCGAAGACCGGTAAGCTGCCCGTGGTCATGTTTACCGCCGGTGGCGTGGCAACCCCCGCCGACGCAGCCATGATGATGCAACTGGGCGCGGACGGCGTATTCGTCGGCTCCGGCATCTTCAAATCCGGCAACCCCGAGGCACGTGCCAAGGCCATCGTGAAGGCGACCGCGTTCTACAACGACCCCGAAAAACTGGCGGATGCATCGCGCGGTTTGGGCGAGGCCATGGTCGGCATCAACGTTGCTGATCTGCCCGCGCCGCATCGTCTGGCGGAGCGCGGCTGGTAAGTATAGGCCGCCACGTGGCGGATGCGTGCTCGCCGATCGGTATATTTCGGATCAGGCGAGCGCCCGGCCAAGGCATGCAGGGGGTGAAGCTCGATGCGGGCTTCGCCCCCCCGACTCTGTTCAGATACGTTATCTGCTCGGGTGAGTTTGGTGCTCTCAAACGCAGCCCGAAACCCAACGTTCTACACTGTGCGCAACCTCGTGTTGCAGAAAGATAGGCTCATGAGCGAGACTGAGGTTCTTCCCCCGGCTGCCCTGCCCGGTGCGGGCAAAACCGTGGGTGTTTTGGCGCTGCAGGGCGGCGTTGCCGAACACGCGCGCATGCTCGAATCACTGGATGCGCAGGTGGTGCTCGTCAAAAGTGCCGAGCAACTGGCGAACCTGGATGCGCTGGTTCTGCCCGGTGGCGAATCTTCCACAATTGACAGGCTGACCCGTATTTTTGGGCTGCGTCAGCCGTTGATTGAGGCGATTTCGGGGGGCTTGCCGACCCTGGGAACCTGTGCCGGGCTGATTATGCTCTCGACTGTGATTGACGATCCGGCTCCGGGGCAGCAGTCGCTCGGTGTGTTGGATGTTTCGGTTGGGCGTAACGCCTTCGGCTCGCAGGTCGATTCGGCGCAGGTTCATCTGCCGTGGCTTACACCCTCAGGTGAGGAAGTCGTGATCGATACGGCGTTTATTCGCGCGCCGATTGTGACCCGCACCGGTGAAAGCGTGCAGGTGGTGGCGCATCATGAGGACAAGATTGTGGGCGTGCGCGCCGGGAACATTATCGGCATTTCTTTCCACCCGGAAGTCACGGGCGATATCACCGTGCACGAGGAACTGCTCTCGCTAATTCGATAGGTATTTTTCTGCCTCTCCTCTAGTATAAAAAAGAGCCTTTATGTGAATAAAGCGTACTTTTCACCGCTTTATTCACATAAAGGCTCTTTTTATGGAGGGCAAAAGTTATCGGAACCTATCGGGGGTTATCGGAATTTTTAAGATAAGTCCCGATAGGTTGAGATAACTTCGTGCAGCTACTGTGCCGACCGCTTAATGAACCGATCCATCCCCGGAACCGTAAAAGCGATCCGACCATATGCAGGGCTGTACAGTACACCTTTCTCAATTAAGGATGCGCGGCGGGCACTCAAAGACGTTGTAATAGATTTCATCCGGCTGGATACTTCTGAGACCGGCACAGAATCTCCTTCTTTCTCAGACATAAGGTCGGCGACCGCCACCAAGTAGTGTTTCTCAGATTCTGTTGCCCTGTTCCACCGCGTCATATAGAACCCGCGGTTTAGTTCTTCCCAGCCCAAAGTAACGCCCACACGAACATCATCCTGAGTGATATTGCCCGCGCTGGCACAGTCCCAGGCATCCCGCCCAAACTGCTGAATGAAATAAGGGTATCCGTGAGATTGATCCACAAGTTCTGCAAGCGCATCCTGCGTGATACTACCGCCATTTTTAGCAATAGGATCAGCATAAGCCAGCCTGGTCTGATCATCATTGAGACGCTCTAAAGGATGGTAGCTAAAGAGCCTTTCGGCGTAAGTCTTAATCTCGCCCAGTTTCGTGGGAACTGAAGGCAGTCCAGCTCCAAAAATATAGAATGGAAGCTCTTTTTGCCCGGCTTCATGTTGGGTTGTCAGCAGAATATCGAGCATCTCGTTATCAAGATCTTGAATCTCATCAATGAAAATACCCACACCAGTACTAGGCGTTTGGTCTTTGAGCTCCCGAGCCATAGACAGTAGTGTCTCTGGAAGATCAAAGTCTAGAAGACCCGTTGTATCGGAGGGGTGCGTATCAGCTTTAAGCACGACGGAGGCTCCGGCAAAACCAAGCGTCGCTGATAGAGAAGCAATATTCGATAAGAGTTTCTTCCAGTGACTTTGCTGTTGGTAGCCTCGAACAGCTAGGGCAAGTTCTTTACCCAGGCGGGTGCGAACTTGAGTATATGCATTCTTCCCCATTCCGCTTTCTAGAGAGATCGTTACCCATCCGGCACGTTTTGCGTCTTCCTGCAGACGGCGCAGAAGCACGGTTTTGCCCATCCCCCGCAGCCCGTAAAGCATCATGCCACGGCTAATGGCTCCTATCTCAGTACGACGCAGGATGTTAGTAAACGTATTAAGCGGTTCTTGCCTGCCCGCAAATTCGGGCGGAGTATGCCCGGCGCCCGGGCGGAATGGGTTGAGAGTCATGGTCTGCGAAAGCCTCCTTAGATTTTTAGTCTACAGGAAGTTATCGGAACCTATCGGGGGTTATCGGGATTTTTAAGATAAGTCCCGATAGGTTGAGATAAGCAGCAAAGCTAGTTATCCCTTTTAAGGGATAACTGGGGATAAGTTGAGATAACCTACCGCGCGGCCTTATTTTCTGAGACGGTTGCAGAAGCTGTTGTGCTTTCCAGGCAAAGGTTGCATCTGAGATTCTCTTGCGGAAGGACGGCCATAATGCGTGCCGTGTGCTCTTACCCCGGTGAAAAGGGTTGATTCAACTTTACCGCATGTTTTACAGGTAAAACTCTCTCATTCCTAGACTTCGCGCCGCATTAGAGCTCGATTACGGTATCGTCCTGCCGGGCGGGCGCATCCTCATCGTGGGTGCTCACCAGCACGATTGCGGTATGGGCCGCTCGCTCAATCAGTTCCCAGATTCGGGCGCGGGTAGGCGCATCCAACCCAGCGGTCGGTTCATCGAGAACCATGACGGTCGCGGGGCTCAGGGCTTTCTGCTCATTCAAGGCTTCGGCCGCCGCCAAAGTACGCGCCAAGGCGATGCACCTGCCCTCTCCCCCGGACACGCTGCCGTTCTCACCCGCGACGGCGTCATGACATCGAGCACCACTAGAGGTAAATTCGCTTAGCCCCACCGCCTGCAGGTACCGGTCGCATATATGCACCGGAATGTCGCGCCCAAACGCCACATTCTCATGCGCGGTACCAACCAGCAGCCCAGCTTCCTGCGGCAAGTAGACAAACCGAAGAGTGCCTTGCGGTGCGCTCATCGACATATAAGCGGGGGTAGTTGTCGCACGCACACCAAGAAGCCGTTCTAAAAGCAAACTTTTTCCCGCACCGGATGCGCCACGCACCCAACATGGGCGTCCCGGCTTCACCGTATGCACACCATAGGAAGTTTCACTCAGGTTGCGTGCATCCAGGCGGAGGGAAAGTTCACCTGTGGTTACGACATAGTCGACGAGATATCCCGAATTCTCAGCGGCAGGAGCGACTATTTTATGGTGCGCCTGCCGGTAACGCTCCGCCGAAACTGCGATGGTCGATACTCCAAAGCCGACGGCTTGGAGTGGACCAATTGCCGCCGCGCACACTCCGATGAGTGCCACCGCAGTACCCGTAATCTGCGCCGGAGAACCTTCACCGAATAATACGGTTTTGAGCACTATTGCGAGCAGACATAGAGCCAGCATCGCGCCCTGCCAGGTGTGTAACAACATGGTGTAACGGTAACTTTTGAGAGCTTTTGCTTCTACAGGCAGGCGGCCTTGGGCGTATCGGTCACGCAGAAAGGGAGCCGCCCCAAGGATTCTGCTTTCACGCCACAGGCGGAGCGTGTTTTCCAGGGTGCCGAAACTGCGCATTGAGCCGTCAAAGAATTCGCCTTGAAACTTCTGATGACGCGCAATCAGCGGCACGCTTCCAGCCAGATATAGGGCTACAAACCCGCAAAATATGCCCAGCTCCGGCACGCCACTCATCACCAGAATTGAGACAGCACCGGCGATACAACCAACCCCGGCGGGCAGAATTGAGAGGTACAAGGTGGCGAGGGTTTCGCGAATGGATGCGGCCTGCGCATCGACGGCATACGCAATTTCGGAGGCGCCTAGCATAGCGCGTGCGCGCGGGTCGGCGCCGATGCTGGTGACGAGTGCATCCGCCATATGGAGCGATTGCATTTTCTGCTCGATGAACCCGTAGGCAGGGTAGAAAAGATACCGAAAGCTCTGCCCGATTAGCCACAAAATACTGTAAAGAATCACGAGGACGGCAAGGTTTTGACGCCAAGCTTCTAGGTTTTCAAGGGTGCGCTGAACACCATAACCCAACAGAATTGGGCAGGCGATCAGAGCGAGCGCAGAGATAATGACGGCGGCCAGTACGCTAAGGTTTTTCGGGAATGAGACTCGCCAGGCTAAAGTCATAACGCGAGCACAAAATATAAAATATGGTTTGAGGTATTTCACCGAGTTCTCTTTCTCTCCCGCTGCCTGACGCGGCGGGAGAATGTATTGTCGGTATGTGTGCACCTAGGCACGGTATAACGGTATATATCGTACACTTTCCTGCATATTCGTAGGGTTAAAACGTACGATATGCAGGAAAATGTACGACTTATGGGCGATAGAGGCTAGGCTAAAGCCACCCGTTGTCGCGGGCGATGCGCACCGCCTCATGCCGGTTATTGGCGTCTATCTTCGCCATGGCCGCCGAGAGGTGGTTGCGTACCGTTCCCGAAGACAGCCCGAGCATCCCCGCAATTTCTTTGACGCTCCCGGCAGTCTCGGCGGCGCGAAGAACCTCAGTCTCACGCCCGGTCAGCGGCGAAGAACCCTGCCATTTTGCCTCCTCAGCCAGCACCGAATCGACCACACGCAGCCCCGCCGCGGTACGGCGAACCGCCTGCGCCAACTGCGATGCCGTACCGTCTTTCACCACAAACCCGCTCGCCCCTGCCTCAAGGGCGCGGCGTAAATACCCGGGACGGCGAAAAGTCGTCAGAATAAGCGAACGAACCGGCGCGCCCGCCTGCGATGTCAGGCCCGAACGGGCAAGTTCGGCGGCCGCCTCAATCCCGGTGGCACCTGGCATTTCAATATCAAGAAGCGCCACATCCGGGCGGGTTTCACGCACGGCAGGCAACACCTCATCACCGCGGCCCACCTGCTTGACCACCTCAAGATCAATTTCAGATACTTCTTCCTAACCAGATATTAAATAAAAAGTACTTCGATATACACACAACACAGAATATTCTCGACGAGTGGGGGGGGTACCACTGGCTTAGAGGAAACCCAACTGGAAATGACGCTGCACGGGTGAAGGTTAGAGAGCAGATAGGTAAATCTGTGTTCGTGTTAGAAGGTTACCCTATCTCCTCAATACATGGATACCCCGATAAGAACGACCTTCATATACATGCGGCAATGGTGAAGCACAATATTGACTACTTAGTCACCAACGACAAAGCTCTCCTGGATTACTGGGAAACGAGCGAAAATACCGACGAGCCCTTACCCTATGTAACCATCAGCGCTGATGATCTTCTCATGACCTATGCAGAAAAATCTTTTGGCAGAGCAGATAGAAATTCTCTTGTTGTGCGAAGGGCGGATCTCGCAGAAATATATTTATTCCAAGAAAGATATTTCATTAATAAATATGGCGAATTAGATCTATGTGGAGCGCTTGAAAGAGCTGATACTCCTCGTTTTGCTCACTATTTACGGCATCATATAATCCCACATCTGTCTGAGTGACCGATTCTTTGCCCCCCCTAAAAAGCCTTGATCGTGAATAAAGCATTGGAAAAATCCTCTGTATTCACGATCAAGGCTCTTTTTATTATCACCCCACGGAAGGGATGAAAGGACACGGCGTCTACAACCGATAGAAGCCTTCCACCGCGCGGGTCAGGTATGCCATATCGTGAACGTGGCACATTTCGCGCATCGAATGCATCGACAGTAGTCCGATCCCCACATCAATGGTGCGCATCCCCAACCGGGTGGCGGTGATAGGCCCGATCGTGGAACCGCAGGGCATATTGTTATTCGACACGAACTCTTGATAGGGAACGTCCGCCGCCTTGCACGCCGCCGCGAAAATACCGGCACCCACCGCATCGGTTGCATACCGCTGATTCGCGTTGATCTTCAGCAGCGGTCCAGCACCGGGAAGCGGGCGCACCGTCGGATCGTGATGTCCCTGGTAGTTCGGGTTCACCAGATGCCCGGCATCCGCCGAAAGGCACACCGAATCGGCGCGCGAGCGGCGGTATTCGTCCTGGCTTTCCCCGCGAGCCTGCGAGAGCCGCACCAGCACATCCTCCAGGAACGGACCGGCGGCGCCGCTGCGGGTTTCAGAACCGATCTCTTCGTGGTCGAATCCCGCAAGCATCACGGTGTGCGCCGAGTCTTCATCGGCATTCTCGGCCACATAGCGTTCTAAGGCGCACAATCCGGCATGAACCGACGAGAGATTATCCAACCTGCCCGAGGCGAAAAACTCTCCGTCTCGCCCAAAACGGCGGGGTTCCTGCGCATCCGCGAAGAGCACATCGTAACCGACGATCTGCTCAGGATCCACCAAACCACCCTCGTCGATGGTCTGCTGCGCCAAATAGGCGAGCACATCGTTCTCGGTATCGTCCACGCCCCAAATAGGGTACATATTGAACTGTTTATCGAGGGTCAGCTCATTACGTTTATGGTCCAGATGAGGGGCCAGCTGCGGCACACGCGCCAACGGTCCAGTCACCACATAGCGATCCTGAAGGGTGCCGTCCTCACGAAGTACCGTCAGGCGCCCGGCGGCGCGCAGCTCACGATCCAAAAAGGAATTAAGCAGTGCGCCACCGTAATTTTCGACGCCCATCTGATGCCATCCTGCCGCCGTCACCGACGAACTCGGCTTGAGCTTAAGCGACGGCGAATCCGTATGCGCACCCAGCACCCGGTAACCGCTTGCCTTCTGCGCCCGCCGACCGCCAGCCCAAGCGATGATCGCGCCGTCACGCATCACAAAATGCCTGCCGACGGCAGCCTCATTCTGCCACGGCTCGGTTTCGTTCAGCTCGGTAAACCCCGCCGCCTGCAGGCGCCGCGCCACGGTTCGCGCCGCCAGATATGAGACGGGCGAATCGCAGACGAACTGGGCGAGATCTTCGATATTTTTGACGGCATCAACGGTCATACTATGCGCCTACTTCTTGGGTTTGGGAATGACGGGGAACGCCGAGGTCCACGGTGAAGCGTCGGTTGATCCCTGCTTATGCGATTGTGCGGCTTCCGGTGAGATTTTCGGAATCGGAGCGGTAGCCCAGGGAACCTCTGAGGTATTCTGGGATTCCTCCTGCTGAGCCCGCGAGGTTTGCGAGGCTGCAGCCGAGCCGTCCACAGCCGCATTCTTAGCGGATGTGGCCTGCCCGCTTTCCTTCTGCCGGGCGGTTTCTTTCTGCTGAGCTAGAGCCTGAGCCTTGGCACGCTCATAGGCTGACAAGGCATTTTGCACGGGAATGCTCATCGTGGAGGTATCTGGCGCGTAGTTCTTCGAGGAAAGGTTCTTCGTATCGTCTGCCTGCGCGGCGGATGCGCTAGCGGCTTCCTTCTGCGGCGCGGCTGCATTCGATGCAGACCCCTGCGCCCCGGAGGCACGCACAGAAGAATCGGCCCGATTCGAGCCCTGCTGAGTCTTCTGCGCGGAGGCGCGTGCAGCTTTCTGCGCCGCATCCAGATCTATGCCTGACGGAGCCTTTTCCGCTGCTGCAGGGGCAACCACGGCAGGCTTGAGCTCGTCGGCGATAGTCCTCGCCTGTGCAGACTGCGCGGGTTTATCGGCAGCAGGCGCTTCTTTCCCGGTCGCGCGGGCGGCAGTATTCGCGGCCGTCGGACGCTCAGCCTGGGCTGATTCATTAGTGTGTACCGGCTTTTGAGGCTGAGTCGATTCATGAGCCTGTGCCGGTTGGGCAGTTTGCGCCGGTTTCTGGGACTGGGCTGACTCATGAGTCGGCACAGATTCCTTGGCTGGCGCAGGCTTACCGATTGGTGCAGGCTTATTAGCCGGTACCGAACGTTCGGGCTGTACGGGGGCAGAAGCCTTGACCGACGTATCATTCTGCTCGCTCTTACGAGCGCCTTCCACAGGCTTCGCGGCGGGTGCCTGTGCAGCCGGTTTCTCCGCGATATTCCGCTCGGACGCACGATGCTCTTCAGCCGTTTGCGGGCTGGCGGAGGCAGCCGAAGACGCCGATTTTATCGAAGCATTATCCTGTGCGGGCTTGGCGTTCCCCGCCACAGGGGCAGCAGGTTGTACAGGTTGTGATTGTACCGGCGCCTGCGACCCTTGCGGTGCAGAAGCAGAAGTATCAGCAGCAGGTGAAGCAGCAGCATTTTTCACGGACATACCGGGCTGTGTGGCCGCGTGCGCAGCACCCGAAGCCGGTGCTGCGGCTGGCGCATCCGAGGAAGAAGCGGGCGCTTCCACACTCATTGACGCACCCTCAGCCGAGGAGGCGGCAGCCGCATCCTGCCCCTGGTTCAGAGCGGCTTTCCTCTTTTGCCGGTAGGTGTACATGCACACGAGCCCGGCGAAGGCAAGCTGCAGAATAAGGGCCTGCACAAAGTCAAGCGCCTGAGCCTCACGATTCGCGTCAAAGGGGTCAGCCAGACCCAGCAGTCCAAAGATAAAAATCGAAACATTATTCGCAATATGCAGGCCGATACCGGCTTCAAGACCGCCGGTGTACCAGCACAAGAACCCGGCGATCAGAGCCATCGTCAGCACAGAAAGCAGACCCCACAGTCCGTAACCATGCAGTACCATAAAGATAGGCGCTGGAATAATAATTGCCCAAACGGGATTCTTCAGCCACCGACCCACGGTCTGCATGAGATAACCGCGGAAGAGCAGTTCCTCGGCGTAGCACTGGAACGGAACTATCAACAGAATAAGCACAATGTACAGCCAGAACATGCCGGAATTCAGCGGATGCACGCTGTTCTGCGTGGTCAAAGAACCAGCCAGAACCAAGTTCCCCACATTGTAAAGACCGAAAATGAGGAACCCAAAGCCTAGGAAAACACTCAAATAGGACCACCGCATGCGGCCCGCAATGGAGTGAATTAGACCTAAGGGTTTGAAGTTAGTAATCAGGCGCGCAATGAAAATCGCCGGAATCACCGGAATGATGGTAATAAGAAGCGCAATAAAAACAAGCGGGGTCTTAAAAACGTTCGCGTAAATACGCTGCAGATCGGTCAGGTAATCGTAAGGGACGCGCAGCATCACAGCGAATGCCAGCAGCGCAAAGCTCACAATCAGCAGGAGCACAAAATAGATGCCGGCAATCAGCAAACCCTCAAGAACCGGGGTGAACCAACGGGCACGCGGGTTCACATGCGATAACCGGTGATAGGGCAGCTCGCTGGCGCGTTCCAGAAGCTCCTTACGGGTAAGGCGGTTACTCCTGTAATACTCAGCGGAGGCGAAGGTAGACTCAGCGCCGTACCCGTAACTTTCTGCCTGATGCGGGCTCAGCATCGTGGGCATATTTTGGGTATTAGTGACTGCGCCAGGTGGTTGGTTTGTTGGAATGAACTCAGAACCGTGATGTCCGGGTTCCTGCTGGTGATTAGTGCTCATAGTATCCATAATAGAGGGGACCCTCCCCCGAATGTCACACCGGAGCCATCTGTGCGGGTTGCCTTACGGTGTAATAATTTACCTGCCTATGAACTTTTCGGGCTTATATTTTATGGGAAATATGCCATAATTTGAGGGTTACCGTAGTTTAAAATTTGAGGCTACTCGTGCCTACGCTTCCGGGTGTTTTTGGCGCCAGTAGTGAAGGAAGGTTCAGATGGCTCTCGTCTTCAATCCGCCCCCAAATTGGCCCAAACCGCCTGCCGGGTGGTCTCCTACCCCGACGTGGCGGCCCGATCCCGCATGGGGTCCTGTTCCCGAAGGTTGGCAGCTGTGGATTGAGGAGCCCGAGCCTGAGAATGAGCAGGCGCCCTCGACGGCGGAATCGTCATCTGCCGCATCGGGCTCTTCTGAGGGTTCTTCCAGCGCGAAGCCCTCGCCATCGTCAAGCTCTGAGCAGAGCGGTGAGTCTGCACAGGCTTCCGCCCCGAAGCAGCGTACCGCGCCGACCATTTCCGAACAGTTTGCCGAGCAGAAAACTTCCCATCAGCAGGCCCCTGAGCAGAAGACTCAGGCGGAGTCTGCCCACGCTCAGGATGCGGCGTCCAGGAGTTCCGAGCCACGCGAAGCCGCAGGTGAGCGTGCGGGCGCATCCGGTTCGGGTGCAGCGGCAGGCTCTTCGGCCGAGTCGCAGGTGCGTTCTGAGCAGAGCGTTTCTGAGACTCCCGTGAACCGTCAGAGCGGCACCGCCGAGGCTCCAAAGCCTCAGGTTTCGGAGCCTACCCGCGAGACCGCTCGCGATACCCACAATGCCCCGTCCGCGCCGGACACGAGCGCACAGCAGCCGGGAGTCGCGCAGGGTTCGGGTGTTTCTTACGATGCGCGAGAGCCCCTCAGCGACGCACAGGATTCTCAGGGGTCCGCAGGTTCTGCCACTGCAGCAGGTGCCGAACGACCCGAGGCTGCACGACAGGAGTCTGTATCTTCAGAATCCACACAGCAGCAGGTTCCTTCACGCGAGTCGCGCCCCGAGCAGTCTTCGGGTCAGTCTCAGGGTGAGCCTACGGATGCACGCACCCTGTCTGATGCGCGCGATTCGGCTGATTCGCGTGGCACCGAGGCTCAGGCATCTTCCCGACCGGCTACTCCCCCGCGCGGCACTTCCCAGGTTCCTCCCACACAACAGCGTTTTGAGGGGCAGCCTCAGGCTCCCGTGAATCAGCAGCAGTCGGGCTTTGCTGCGCAGAGTTCTCAGGAGCAGAACGCCCAGAACCGAGATCAGCAGGCTCAGCCTCAGCAGCCCGCACAGCCTCAACACGTTACTCAGGCCCAACAGCCCGGGCAATCTCAGCAGCCGCAGTCTTTTGAGGCTCAGCGCCAGCAAGAATTTGCCCAGCGCCAGCAGCAGGATTCTACACAGCGCCAGCAGAGCTTCAACCAGCAACAGCAGGGCTCTGAGCAGCGTCAGCAGGATTTTGCGCAGCGTCAGTCGAGTTCAACCATTTCACAGTCTCAGACGCCGGGAAGCGGCTCTCAGCAGCAGGGATTTGCATCGCAGAATTCCCAGCAGAATTTTGGTGCTCAGTCTCAGCAGGGCTTTGGCGGTCAGGCTCCGCAGAATCGGGATCCTCAAGCGCAGGGTTCTCAGAACCAGCAGCAGCCTCGCGGGTTTGAGGGTCAGGCCTCTCAGCCTTGGCAGAATCAGCCCGGTCAGCAGCAGTTCAGCCAGTCCCGTGAGCAGAATCAGGCTCAGCCGCAGCAGCCCGCACAGTCTCAGCAGGGTCAGCAGCCGCAGTCTTTTGAGGCCCAGCGTCAGCAAGAATTTGCACAGCGCCAGCAGCAGGATTCTATACAGCGCCAGCAGAACTTCAACCAGCAACAGCAGGGCTCCGAGCAGCGTCAAGGTTTTGCGCAGCAGGACCAGGGCTCCGAGCAGCAGGGTTTAAGCGCCCAGTCTCAGCAGGGATTTGCCGGGCAGAACGCTCAGGAGCGAAGCGCTCAGGGGCAGGATCCGCGAAGCCAGGGCACCCAAAGCCAGGGCGCTCAGAACCGAGATACCCAGGGTCAGAGTGCCCCGAACCAGGGTTCGCAGGCGCAGCAGTCCCAGAGTCGAGAGCAGCAGAGCCAGCAGGGATTCGCTCAGTCGCAGTCTCAACAGCAGCAATCCGGCCAGGTGCGGCCCGGACAATCCCAGTCAGGATATTCTCAGTCCGGTCAGCCTCAGCAGGGACAGGGTCAGTCCGGTCAGTCGTACCAGGGACAACAGCCTCAGCAGGGGCAGGATCGGTCACGCTCGGGCTTTGGTGCGGGTGCCGCCGCTGGTGCTGTCGCAGGCGCTGCAGCGGGCGCGGGTGCAGCGGCCTCCTCCGGGGCGGGCGCATCCGGCGCTTCGGCTCAGCAGCAGGGTTCTCAGAGCCAAAATACGCAGAGTCAGAATGCCCAACAGGATCAGAGCTCTCAGTCGGGACAGAATCAGCAGCACTCGGTGCAGAACGCTTCGAACCAGCAGGGTAACCAGTTCCAGGGGCAGGGTCAGCCCAACCAATTCCAGGGCTCGCAGTCGCAGCAGAACCAGCCTCAGCAGGGTCAGTACCAGGCCGGTCAATCGCAGCAGTTCCAGCAGCAGAACGGTGCTCAGAATAATAACGTTCAGAACAGCGGTTTTGCTCAGGGTTCGTACAATCAGAACCAGTCGAACCAGAATCAGCAATACTCCGAGTCAAACACCTCGGATGCGCTCAACGGGTTCACCGCAGCGGCAGCATCCGGGTTCAGCGATTCGCCGTATGCAAACGGTCAGACTCCCTTCAACCAGCCCGAGAAGCCGAAGCGCCCGTTCTTTGCGACTCCCGCTGGGTGGAGCGTAATTGCCGGTGCTGTGGCGCTGTTGATTATTATCATTCTGGTGCTGATTTTCACCCTGCCGCGCGGATCTTCCAATGCAGCAGCATCGGAAAGCCCCGCCGAGTCATCATCGGCAGCCTCGGCATCGTCAGAGAGCTCGGCAAGCTCATCGCCCGCCGAGCTGAAGAATGTTGAAGCGAAACTGCCCAGCGGCGATTTCAAGGAGTACAAGGGCAAAGATAAGCAGACCATCGATATCGAGAAGCCCAAGGGCAACGATTCGAAGGCTATCGTCTACTATGAGTTCACCCCCTCCAAAGAATCCAACTCGCGCCATTCCCTGGAGGGGCGCACGGGGGACGATAAAACTTCCAGCTTCGCTCTGTACACCTCCGCGCTGACCAAAGATAAAATCTCGGGCACCCTGTGGATGGACTTAAAGACTTCCAGCCCCACCCGCAAGGTGAATGTCGATAGTGAGGGCGAGTGGCTTATTCGCGTCTACGATGCTTCCTCCGCACCGAAGATTTCTAAGGGTGAGAAGATCAGCGCCGCGTTCAACTCCTACGCCGTGATCTACTCGGGCGGCTCGGGCACTTTGGAGGCTGGCTACGAGCGCAGGCCGGTAATGAACCTGCGCGTGATGGATGCGGCCCGCTCGAACGATGTCATCTTGGAATCCAGCACCTCAGAGTTCCAGGGCACCGCGAAGTTTGACGCTTCCGAAGATGTTTACTTGGCAATTAACTCCTTCCAGGGCACCTGGAACGTCGGTATTCGCTAGGTAGCCGATAACTTCTTGGTCTAAACCGAGATAGAGAAGACCCCCGCATCGTCGATCACGATGCGGGGGTCTTCTGCGCGGTTCGCAAGGCTATGCCGAGTTCGGGGCGTTTGCCGACTCTGCGGCGGGTTTGACCGAAGCGCTGCGTGCTTTCGGGGTGAGGACCGCCCACCCCCACAGCAGAACGGTCACGATAAAGAGGCACACGATCGGCGTGCCACCCAGCGCAACACCCGGCGCAGCCAAGAATTCGAGCCCGTTCATATTCCACTGAGTCATGCCGCCGAGCACGCGCGGGGAAATATAGAGCCCCACAACGCCCACCCAGGTCAGGATGCGCGCCACAGTCATCGCAGCGGGCGGCAGGTATGTGAAGAACTCGCCGAATGCATCCACAATAAGCACGAGAATCAGAAGCGGCAGAAGCACGTTATGATGCGACCAGCTGATCGGCGAGAGGCTGACCATGAGGAACCCGGTCACCGCAACCTGGGCGAGAACCTTGTTGCGGCGTTCGAGCTGATAGAGAATCGCGGCGGTGAGCACGACGGAGAGCACCGCCAGCAGGTAGAAACAGAGCTTGGCGGCGGTTCCGTTCAGCCCATAGTGCATAAGCCAGCCCTGAATCGAAATATTATCGACGAAGTTAATATCGCCCACACGCGAAGGATCTGAAACCGCGTGGAACCAGTACTGCGGGGCTTCTTGCGGCAGTAGCACAAAGCCGAGGGCAATGGTGGCGAGGAAGGTTGCACCGAGGGTGATAATGCCCTTCCAGTCGCGGCGCACCAGCAGAATAAGCCCGAACACGAGCGGAGTCAGTTTCAAACCGCCAGCGATACCGATAAGTACTCCGCGCGGCACACGTGTTGCCGGGCGCAGAAAATCGGCAAGAATCAGCACCATAATGATGGGGTTAATCTGCATAAGATCGAAGGTACGCCGCCAGGGCCCGCAGAGCATTACCACTATGGTGAGTGCGGCGATCGTGCCGTAACGCCCGAGCTTATCCTGAAGCGGTAAAGGTCGGCCATGTGCATTGGCATAGGAGTACATGATGCTGGAGAGCCACCAGGCGGCGGCGGTCGTAATAAGCACCATAATCGCCATACCCACCTTGAGCGGTATGAAGGCGAACGGCAGGAAGACTAGCGCCGCAAAGGGCGGGTAGGTGAACGGCAAATCCAGCACGCCGATGCTCACCATAGCGCGCCCATAAAGTTCTTTGTCGAAGCCTTCATTATCGAAAATGGTCATGGCACCCATGCGGTAGATCGAAAAATCTAGACCGCCGTAGGTGTTCACGAAGGCTTCAAAAATATAGCCGCCCACCACCATGAGGATGAGCGCCACTACTGCAAGTTTGCCCAGGACCGGAGTCTGGGCGCGGGATTCAGTCATGGCGTATTAGTACCTGTCTTACTGAGCTGAAGTTCTCGCCCTTTAGTGTAGCGTGGATATTCTGTTCGCCGAAAGATTATATTCCCCTTCGGGCATATACCCAGATGAAAGCCTGTCTTTCTGGGGTGACATATGCCTGCGTTAAATATATTGATTAGGTCGCGGGATGCACACGCCAATCGCTGATGTGCAGCGAATGCGGTTCCTCACCCTATGCGAACAAGCCATCCACGTTATATTCCAAATACAAAATATATACTAGTCAGAGGTCTTTTTTGAAGATTTTTCGGGCTCAGGTTTCGTGCTGTCGTGAGTCTTACCCTGAGAACTCTGCCCGGAAGACTCAGCGCCTTCACGCGGCTTCACCTTCGCCACCAAGTGCGTACCGCGTTGAGCTCGGGCGCGCCGCAGTCCATGACCTGCCGATTTTGTTGCCGCCGAAGATTTCGCCGCGGGTTTTTCATCGGTTTTTACGGAGGCAGCATCATCGCTGCCCTCAGCGGGCGCATCCTGATCGGAAGACTCGGGGTCTTCGCTATCGTCCTGAACCTTCGCCTTCTTGGGCATCTCGGCGATGCGCACCGCAACCTCTAAGGCAAGCACCGCGAACGACGCATAGTAGATGATAATCGAGGGGTACAGATAAGGATTTTTCTGATTTACCCCCACCATCGTGACGGCGAAAACTGCCAGCTCAAGGACTACCACCACAAGCTGTTTGGCAGACCCGCCCGGATTCCTCATCATCAGGTACAACGCCATCAGCGTAAAGAGAACGGGGAAGAAGATCTGGCCCGCCACCGCCATTCCGTCTTGGTCGTAAGTGTAAATAGCGAGCGCTTGCATCACAGCGGCAACGGCGGCGAGGGGGGCGAGAGTCTGATACTTCATAGGGCTATTCTAGCGTTTACCACTCGCCGGTACCTTACTGTATGACGGCTCACGCAAAGCCAAAATTCGCATGATTCGGGCAATATAATGGAACTATATGCACTGTGACTAAAAGCGATCGAAAGACAACACCGTGAGCGAGAATCCCCATAATCCCACTCCCTCGGGTTCTGACTCAGAAGGATCAACCGGCCGCGATACCGGTCGTGGCGGCGCATCCTCAAAGCCGAGCGCGGCGCAAAGTTCTGCACGGTCCGGGGCCGATGTTTCGGGTTCCGGCAACGATGGACTCACAATTGGGATGCGCCCCACCGAGCTTCCCGGCGCCTCGCTAACGCCCGAGGAGATTGCTAAGCGCGCCTCCGGTCGGGGCAGTTGGCACCGCCGCGCATCGAAACCGGTATCGTACTGGATGTTTGGCGTTATTATCGCAATTCTGGTGCATCGCTTTATCCCCAAGGGCGGCTGGCTGATCGTGCATATGGTGACTCTGGGGCTGATTACGAATTCGATTCTGATCTGGAGTCAGCACTTCACCGAAGCGCTCATGAAGATTAAGATTCCTGATTCGGCCCGCGGCATTCAGGTCACACGTATTTTTGCGCTTAACGGCGGCATTGTGCTGCTGATGGCGGGCATGATTCTGCAGGATCTCATGCCGCAGTTCTATCCCCTGACGGTTGTCGGGGCGCTGGCGGTAGGCGCTATGGTCGCCTGGCATGGCTATGCTCTTCTTCGCCAGGTCAAACAGGCGCTTCCCTCGCGGTTTGGCGCTACGATTCGTTTCTATATCGCCGCCGCGTTCCTGCTGCCCGTCGGTGCCGTGCTGGGCGCGATGACGGCACTGCCTGGTTTGCGGGGCACGCTGCATTCGCAATTTATGCTTGCGCATGAGGCCGTGAATGTTCTCGGGTTCGTGGGTATTACGGTGGTTGGTACCCTTATTACGTTCTGGCCTACGATGCTGCGCACCAAGATGGTCGAAAATGCCTTGGGAACTAGCGTGCGCGCCCTCATACTGATGTGCGTGGGCGTTGGGGTTACCACGTTCGCTTCACTCTTCGGGATGCGCCCCCTCGCGGGCGCGGGCCTGCTCGTGTACCTGCTGGGGCTGCTGATCGTGGCGTGGGTGATGGTGCGAACCCTTCGCACGAAGCGCCCCACCGAGTTCCCGCCAATGTCGGTGGGTGCAGGTTTTATCTGGCTTATTATCGGCGTGGTGTGGACTGCTGGCTTGGTGTTCACCACCCCGTTTGAGGAGCTTCGCATGAGCGAGGTTACCCCCATTTTCGTGGCAGGTTTCCTGCTTCAGGTGCTTCTGGGGGCTATGAGTTACCTGCTCCCCCAGCGTATGGGCGGCGGACCCGCCGTGGTGCGCGCATCCAATAAGGAGTTTAGTAGGCTTGCCGCCGGGCGCGTGACGGTTGTGAATTTGAGCCTCATTATTTTCATGCTGCCGAATGCGCTCACGGGCTCTTGGGTGAAGGTCGCGGTCTCTGCCGTGGGTGCGCTCGGTTTGGCTTCGTTCCTGCCGTTTATGGTGCGCGGCGTTAAGGCCTCGGTCAATACCCGTAAAGAGATGATGGCGGCGCGGGCGCGCGGTGAGAAGCCTGCCCCTGTTACGGATGTCAAACAGGAACCTGTGAATCATACCCGGCAGACCCTTTTCGGCGCGCTTGCGGTGATTCTGGCGCTGACCTTGGGTATTGCGGCCGACCCCAGCTCGGTAGGCTTCAACTTTATAGGCGGTTCTACGGCGACCGGCACGGGACAGACCACAACGCTGAAGGTCAAGGCAACCTCGAATTACCGGTTTACGCCCGATACCGCGCAGGTTCCGGTGGGTAACCGCCTGGTGATTGAGGTGACGAACGACGATCAGGGCATGACCCACGACCTCACCTTCGCCAACGGTGCGAAGACCGGAACGCTGAATCCCGGCGAGACGAAGAGTGTGGATGTTGGCGTGGTGACCTCCGACCTTGAGGGCTGGTGCTCGGTGGCCGGGCACCGCCAGCAGGGCATGGTATTTCACGTGAAAACCACCGGCAATAACCTGCAGGCGAACGGACATCACGGGGGCGGCTCCGGCGGTAATAACGGGTCAAATGGCTCGGGCACAAACACGAACCTGCTGACCGCGCAGAACGCGAATATTGATATGCACGCATCCCCAGGCAAGGATCATGAGCGCCGTGATCCGGTGCTGCGTCCCGTGCCTGCGGGCGAGAAACGTGACGGTAAGACCGTGCACAAGATGACCATGGATGTGCAGGAGCTCGACCGTGAAATTGCACCCGGGCTCGACGTGAAGGCATGGACATTCAACGGTTCGTATATGGGCCCGGTGCTGCACGGTAAGCTGGGCGATGTCTTCGAGATTACCCTGGAGAACAACGGTTCGATGGGGCATTCGCTCGACTTCCACGCGGGCATGGTTTCGCCCGATAACACGATGAAAACCATCGCCCCGGGCGAGAAGCTGACCTACCGTTTTGAGGCTACCGGCTCTGGTATTTGGCTGTACCACTGCTCGACCGCGCCCATGAGCCTGCATATGGCGGCGGGCATGTACGGTGCCGTCATTATCGACCCGCCGAATCTGGAGCCGGTAGATCATGAGTATGTGATGGTTCAGAATGAAACATACCTGACCGATACGGGACAGACCGCGGCTGACGGTAATAAACTTGCCGAAGTTTCCTCTGACGGCATTGCGGCGGGCACCCCCTCGCTCACCATGTTCAATGGGCACGCCACCCAGTATGTGAATCAGCCTTTGGAGGTGAAAACCGGCGAGCGTGTGCGCATCTGGCTGCTGGCTGCGGGACCGTCGAAGGGCATGAGTTTCCACGTGGTCGGCTCACAATTTGACACCGTGTATAAGGAGGGCGGCTACCTGCTTCGGGACGGCAGAGATCCGTATGGGGAAACCGGCGGTCACTCGCAGGCCCTCGATCTGGATCCGGCGCAGGGCGGGTTCGTTGAGATGCAGTTCCGCGAACCCGGCACGTACACGTTCGTGAATCACCGGTTCGCCGAGATGGAACGCGGCGCTATGGGGCACATCAAGGTGACGGATAAGTAGTCCGGGCAGTCGGGGAGGTGGCGGGATTATCGCTGTCGCCTCCCCGCTTTTCCCTGCTGTCCTCCCATACTTTTGTCATGGTTACGGTCGTTTGACAAAAGCACAACCATGACAAAAGTATGGGCTCAGCGTAGACTAGCTAGCTGCCGAGTCCTTCCACCGGCGACATCCGAGCCGACCGTGCCGCCGGCAGAGCGGATGCAACCAGCGCTGATGCAAGACCCACCAGCAGTATCAGCGCCAGACCCAGATACGGCAGATCCGGCACGAACTCCACCTTTTGGTCTGTTGCAGCAAGCACCACCTTTGCGCTCACGCTACCGATAAAGACGCCCCCAAGGATACCCAACGCCACCGCGCCGAGGGTGATCAGTACTGCCTCCGCCGAAATCATGCGGCGCAGCTGCTTGCGGGAGAGCCCCAACGCACGCAGCATCGCATTCTCGCGGCGGCGTTCATTGACCGAGAGAGTCATCGTATTTGCTACGCCAATCACCGAGATCACCACAGCGAGGGCGAGAAGACCCAGGGTGATCCCCAGCATAACCGTCAGAACCTGATCGAGCTGACCGCGCTGTTGTAGACCGCCGGTGAATTCGTTGCCGTCATTAGCCTTATTAAGCTGATCCTGTAGCGCGGAGTTCTCAGTAGCGGTCAGCGGGGATTTAGCGTGTACCAGCACCATAGTCTCCGCCCCGGCTGAGGGATTCATACCCCCTGGGGCAGCGGATGCGCCCCGCTGCCCCTGCGCGGCTGAGCCTTGGGGCTGTTCCCCAGCTTCTCCGGGCTGCTGCAGAGTCAAGGGCTGCGGGTCATCCGGGTTCTGCAGTTTAGCACCGGTGGCTGGGTTCACCACGTACAGATTCACGATCTTACTGGTCGATTTAATAGGCTTGAGTTCGATCTCTCCTAAAGGTCCGCGTGCCTTCAGACGGGTGGAATCGTCAAAGCCCGCATCTTTATACAGCGATTCAGGCACGAGCACCGTGTTATCTTCAGTCGGGTACTTGCCCTCAGCCGGAATAACCTTGGCGAAGTCTTCCTGGCTGAGCGCCACCATACTCGCGGTGCTACTCATTGACTGGCTACCGTCTTTTGACGTGAGGGTGTACTCTAGGGCACCGGCGGCTGGAGCCACCGCAACGCTTTCGACATTCTTAATCCCCTGCACTTTATCGGCAACCGAGTGCACCTTGGCAAGGCTCTCAGCTCCCGTGCCGCCGCCGGTCCCGTAGGTTGCCGTCGCCGAGACGGGATAGGCACGGTCCATAGATTTCGCCGTAGATGCGGTCATAATGGAGTACCCACTCAGTACTGCAGACACCACGAGCACACCCACCAACACGGCACGCCCGGTTGAAACCGTGCGCTTGGGCGAACGTAGCGCGTTAGCGACTGCTAGGTTCCCGGTCTGGGAGCGGATCACCGAACCAAACACGCGAATCAGCGGCGGCAACAGCCACGGCAGGAGTAAGAACACGGCAACGCCCAAAAGCAACGCCGCGACCATGACTAACAGCACCCCAGCGCTGCTTTGTTGCACACCTGCGTCCGGTATGCTGGTCAGACTCAGCGACTGCCACACTGCTGCCGCCCCTGCCGCGGCGGCGATCAGACCTAGAATCAGACCCGCAATGCTCGGCTTCTTCACGGCTCGGGCGGTACCCTCCCCCAAAGCGCTGATGGGCGAAATATTCAGGGCGCTACGTGCCGGGGCGAGCGATGCAACAACCGTTACGAGCGTGCAGACCACTACACCCACAATGAGCGCCATCGGATTATACGAGACCATGAAATCTTTAAACAGCACACCGACGAGCGCTGCGACTGGGTAGACGAGCGCAGCGCCGATAGCGGAGAAAATAACCCCCACCACGAGCGCCTCAACTAAGAGCATGCGCACCAGGGATTTCCCGTGCGCCCCCAGGGTGCGCAGTAGCGCCAACTCGCGGATGCGTTGACCGACCAGCACTGCGAACGTATTCGAGATAACGAAAGATGAGACCAGCAGGGCGAGCGCCGCGAACGCCCCTAGAATCACGCCGATAAAGGCAAAGAATTGTGATGTTTCTTCTTTGAGATCCTGCAGGTACTCCCCACCTGACTTCGCCACGGGTTCGGTATTCTGATCACCGGTAGCTAGCTTTTTCTGTAGCTCGGTGCGTGCGTGGGCGTCATCGTCACCTTTGAACTGGACGAACGTCATGCTAGGGTGCGGTAGCTGTGCCGCCTCCATAGATTTCGGGTCAAGCTGTTTGAGCGCCTCATCTGCCGCGTTCTGATAGGAGGTACCACCAATATAAACGTTATCGTTTGAGAATGAGCCGGAGAATCCGGTGTCGAAAATGCCAGCAATGGTGTATTCCTTGGTGGCACCGGTGTTAGGGTTCGTAATAGCTGCCACAACATCCGGTGAGGTCACCGTTGAGCCAAGGTGCAGGTTGTGTTTTTCAGCGAATTCTTTTGAGATCAACAGCTCTGTGTCTGTGCCCGGCAGTTTGCCGTCAATGGGGAATGGGAAGAGCTCGGTGTCGGTGGGGGCCGGTGTATACCGCACCTTTGCTGAGTTTTCTCCGGTACCGAGTTTACCCTGCCCGTCATATATGACCCAGGTGCGCTGAACCGAAGGGTCGTTGGTGATCGTGTCGAGATTTTCGGGCGTGAGGTAATGGTTCGCCGTGTAATTATTTGGGTTGTTAGTTCCAGCCGAGAGGACCACGTTATCGTCCTCTGAGAGCGCATCTCCTATCGCGGCATCTATAGTTCCCTGTAGCGAGCCGAGGAGCACAATAATGGCGGCGATGAAGAATGAGGCAACCGCTATGCCGATGCCGGTCAGAACGTACTTACCTTTAGAAGCGCGCAAGTTAGAGCGCGCCACCGTATTCAGAGATGTATTAGTTCGTTTAGACATAGTAGACATGCGGCTATTTCCCCTCCTGTTAGATGTGCGGATGCTTTACCCTTCCAGCTGTCCCATCGCCTGCAGCACAGCATCATGCGTAGGATTCAGCATCTCCCCAGCAATCGCACCATCCTTTAAAAACACCACACGATCAGCATACGAAGCAGCATGCGCATCATGGGTGACCATCAGAATCGTCTGCTTCTGCTCAGTAGCGGCATCCCGCAATAGCCTGAGCACCTCGGCACCCGAATTTGAGTCGAGGTTACCGGTGGGCTCATCAGCAAACACCACCTCCGGGCGCGACAACAGCGCACGTACAATAGCAACACGCTGCTGCTGACCACCTGAAAGCTGCTCGGGGCGATGACCTAACCGATCCGACAGACCGAGGGTTTTGACCAGGTATTCACGCCAAACCGGGTCCGGCTTCTTACCCGCCAACCCCAGCGGCAAATCAATATTCTGCCCAGCGGTCAGGGTAGGCACCAGGTTAAACGCTTGGAAGATAAACCCCACGTGCTCACGCCGGAACTCGGTCAGTTGGTTATCCCTCTGCCCGTACAGTTCGGTGGTACCAATACGGATGCTGGTCTCTGGAATATGATCAGGAGTATCCAGTGTGGCAAGGGTTTGCATCAGCGTTGATTTGCCTGAGCCTGAAGGACCCATAATCGCGGTGAACTTACCCTGCTCAAAATCAATAGTGACATTATTCAGGGCATGCACAGTCACCTCACCCCGCCCGTAGGTTTTGAACAGGTTTTTGGTGGATACCGCTGGAGTTTCAGCGGTGGTTTCTGTCGTAGTCATATTCTTAATTGTTACAGTTACCCACCGCAAAACCCTGTATTTATACCGGAAGGGAAAACCCCTACATATTTATAGTTTCCACGGATACCATTAAAGAAAAACCCTCAGTGCTTACACCGATGGCGAGGTAGACTCCGTGGCAAAATTTCGTAAATACGCTCTCATAGCACTAGCGATTGTAGCGTTCTTGACCCTGATGTTCCTGCTTTATAAAGGTACGCAGCGAAACGAGGCTACACCCGGCAGAACGGCGACACCTAGCGTATCCACAAGTTCCGCGCCAGCATCAAGCGCCCCGGTACAGACCCCGCAGGTTTCTGAGCAGAGCGCACAGGCGGCACCCGCGCCGGAACAGCCACAGCAGTCGCAGGGAGCGCAGGATTCACCCTCGGAATCTGCTTCGCCCTCCGCAACGAATACTGCCAAACCGTCTCCGAGTACTTCATCTGACGCTGGGCAGGAACAACATAAAGCCGATACAACAAGCGCCGCCCCCAGTGCCAGTGGGTCTGCCAGCGCATCCCCGGGGAAAGAACCCACATGCCCGGAGGACGTATCCTACCAGCAGGTGGCAGATGGAGAGGCTGACTGCACATTTGACTATTCCAAGGTGCGCCTGAAGACCATGCAGGAGGCGGAGCAGTACGCACGTAAATGGCTCTACCCCGAACCCGGCACCTATATTCAGGTGCGGGATTACCGCGAGGCTAAGGTCAAGATTCCGGGTATGGATAAGCCACAGAGTGTATTTGTTGTTCGCGCGGTCGCACGTTCTTCGGGGGATCAAGGCGGTAGCGGAGCCGTCACCTGGAGCGTTATCTGGCCCAACGGTTACTATCTCACCAGCGATGACCTCCCCGACGGTATTGAGGCTCGGTAGGTTCTGGCATATCGGTTCTTGCCTACCCCTTAGTTCCTGCGCGGATACTAGTGTTTAGATAAAGGGGCGAATGGAGACAGGAATTTTGCTTTCCGATCCGTGAAAACCGCGCCAGCCGGGCTTGCTGGGGTGCTAGGCTAGAGGAATGGCGAAGAAGAGCTCACTCAAGACCGCATCCGGCAAGAATATCTTCACGAAAGTGACCGCCGGGGCGCTGGCGCATTGGCAGATTATTGCCTCCGCGCTGCTCCTGGGTACGGGTGTGGTGGGGCTCGCCGCCACCTACGACGACTATTGCGGTATGACCGACTTGACCTACGCACCGGAAGAGGTGCACGAGGATCTCCGCAAGGCCGGTCAGACAGCGAATATCCGCCCGGGTGTGATCGCGGCGCAGCTTGAAACTGAGAGCCACTGGCGCATCAATGCGGCTTCGAGCGCGGGTGCCCGAGGCGTAGCCCAGTTCACCGATGAGGCTTGGAAGGATTGGGGTAACGGCGGCGATATCCTCGATCCGCACAATTCGATTGATGCGCAGGGCCGCTACCTGGAATCACTTAAGAAACGGCTGGGTAAGTACGCCCACAATGACGACGAGGTGCTCGACCTGGCGCTTGCCGGGTACAATGCTGGTCCCGGCGCGGTCGAGAAGTACAAGGGCATTCCACCCTTCCCCGAGACGCAGAACTATGTGCAGAAGATCCGCGATCTTTCCGAAACAAAATATAAGCTGACCTGCACTCCGGACCACCGGTTTAAACAGTCGCAGATTGTGCGCATTGAAGCTCAGGCTTCCAAGCAAGACTCTACCGCGCCGGATGCTCTCGCCGCAGACTCCATGCATGCCGTAGTGCCGTCTTTGCGCACCGGCTCTAAGGAAAGCTAAGTTTATGAGGTTTTAGCCGCTCTTCCAGCGATTTGATAACCAGTTCTCTGGCGATAATTTTTGATGGCGAATCCTCTACGCATGCTGCAAAATATTCACAAGGTTCCCCAGCGGATCGCGAACGAAAAACCTCCCAAACACCACTACACCGCAGACTTCGCTGACGGAAGCAGCGCCTCTCTAGAAAGGCTAGAGTGGAAACCTTTCCACCCGAGCATCAGCATTAAAACAGCCGATGCAGAATTCCTCCTAGAAGGAAGCAGCGGATCCGGCAAATTCACGATAACCCAGGAAGATAGGATCATCGCCAAAATTACTCGCCCGGGTTTTGTTCTGAAATACAACTACACCCTCGAAATTCTCGATGATAATCTCCAAGAGCTTGTTCTGGCAGCCTTCATGGTGCTCTCCCACTACATCGGCGGCAGGCGCGGCTTTGTAGTAGCCACAGGATAGTCCAGCACGCCCCTTGCAGGACGTTCACACAAGAGGAGATGATGGGCAATCGCTTCCAGTTCTACCAGTGCCGTTAAAACACTCGCACAGAACACCCGCGTGCACCGCGCATCCGCTACGAGGTGAACATTCCCAAACCGAAGCCGTGGCGAGAAACCTTCGTGGGGGGCCACTGCGCCCAAATATACCCCGCCTGGCTGCTCTGCTCTTCTTGAGAATAAAGCTCCCGGTAACGTCCCTCAACCATCATCAGGTCATCGTGGCGTCCGCTCTGAATAATGCGCCCATCCTCCATGACCACGATATTCTCGGCATTGCGCACCGTTGAAAGCCTATGCGCCACCACGACCTTCGTGCACTGATACTGCGCAATCAGCTCCGTCACCTGCCGCTCAGTCGCGGTGTCAAGCGCGCTGGTCGCCTCATCCAACACCAAAATCCGTGGGTACCGCAACAGGGCCGTAACAATCGCGATGCGCTGGCGCTGACCACCCGAGAAGTTCTCGCCGCCGCTCGCCATGATCGTATCGAAGCCCATCGGCAAATCCTTCACAAAATCCAGGATGCCCATCGCGAGAATACTCTCCTCGATTTCTTCACGACTACGCCCGTCATCCAGACCCGCCGTGAGGTTATCGTAGAGACTTCCCGACCTGGTTTGCAGCTGCTGCGGCACATACCCAATATGGGAACGCAACTCGTCCAAAGAATAATCTTTAACATCGATTCCGCCCACACGAATCGTGCCAGAAACCGGGCTGTACAACGAACACAACAGCTTAGCCAAGGTACTCTTACCCGAACCTGACGAACCCACAAGAGCAACATCGTGGCCCTCCGGCACGCGCAGCGAGATATCCGTCAGCACAGGCTTATTACCGCCCGGATACGTAAAATTCACGTTCTCAAGGTCAAGATCACCATCAGCAATATCGGTGACAGATCCCGTGCTCTTCTCCGGTTCATAACGCTGAATATCCACGATACGCGCAACCGCGCGGTCCACCGCGATAATGCTCATAATGCCGAACATCGTCGAAGCAACCGACGAAAACAGCAGCGCAGAAATACCCTCGGTCGCAATAGCCTGACCGAGCGTGAGCGTTCCATCATTCACCAGCGGTATCGACGCCAACAGCAGAATCAGAGGACCGCCCAGCTGCACCACGGATGCGGCAGATCCGAGCACACCCTGCTGCAGCACCATGCGGCGGCGCATCGACGCCAGCGACTGCATATAGGCTTCGCGCCAAGTGTTATAGGTGGGCGTTGAAGAACCCGTCATCTTCATGGCTGCAATGGTGTTGATAGCGTCAAGCTCAACCACCTGCGCTTCGGAGGCGTGCGCATACTCGGCGTCGAGCGCCTGGGAGGTGGGGCGCGCCGTGACGAACCAGATCAGCATCAGCACGGCAAGAACCACGAAGGTGATTACCAAAACCTGGCTCGATTGCTGGGCAATAAAGATGAGAATCACGATCATCGTGCCGATGTTAATCACGAACTCGGTCAGGCTTGTAGACAAGAAGTTGCGCAGCGTGTTCACGCTTGAGAGACGGTAGAGAATATCGCCCGGGGAACGCAGCGCGAAATAGGTCAGCGGCAGCCTCAGCAGCCTGTCGAACATATTGCCCAAGAGCTTATATCCAATGGACGAGACGATACTCGCCAGCGTTGCGGCGCGCGCAATGGAAACCAGGTAGTAGCCAATAACACCGACTACCACACCGACCGTTGTTTCCACGACGGTGTTTCTTGCACCCCTGAGCTGCGCATCCACCACGGTTTGGATCACCATGGGCACGGCGAAGGTAACGCTGTAGGTGATGATGAGAAGCAGCAGGAACAGCGCGTACTGGCCGAACATTTTCTTCGTGAAGAAGGTGCCCAGCTGCCAATCTTGAAAGACACTGCGGGATTTCTTTTTGAAATCTTTCCGCGGGGACGGCACCAGAATACTGCCGGAAAAAGACTCTTCAGCCTCCTGAAGGTCCATCACCCTCATTCCCGTGGAGGGGTCCATAATATGCACGCGATCCTTACGGATGCGCACCAAAACCACGTAATGGGAATTGTTCCAGTGCAGAATAACCGGCTTGCCAATATCTCGAAGATGTTCGAGAGAGGGCGCCCTGAAGGCTTTGACCTCCATACCCTCCTCAACGAGAAGGTCGCGCACTTGGCGCATCGAGAGGCCTTCACGACCGGGTTCGGCAATCAGGCGAAGGTCTGAAATAGTCTGATAGCGCCCGTAGTGCTGCAGGACGGACGCCCCCACGCCCAGCCCGCACTCAGTCTTCGCCGCCTGAAGAACAGCAGGAAAACCCATACTATCGAACCTCGAACGGCTCGGGGATAAGAGGGCTGTACGGGCGAGCATTGTCTGCCCGGCGAGCCAGCCAGGACAGCACGCCGGAGGTACCGACCATGAACGAGGGAGTCAGCGAGTAGCGCACGGATTTATCGTCGAGGACTGCCCGGATATCCGATGCGCTATAACCGTTCTCGATGGCATCCCGGATAGCCTCTGCACACGGTAAGTCGGGGATTCGGTCGGCTATCCAGGCGAGCACATCCAGGGTGCCAAAGTCGCCGTGACATAGGGTGAGGTTGCTTCGGGTGCCGGTGCGGAATGCATGCTGTACCGCGCGGTCGAGGTCGGTGCGGCTGGCGAGTTCGGGCATCCACAGGTGCAGTGCCGCGAAGGCGAGGGCGATGCCCGCGCTGCCGGAGCACCAGGTGCCGCTGGCATGCTCTTCGCCGCTGTCATGCTCGGTGAGCTGGGCCCGCCATTCGTCCCCGGTGTTGAAGTCGTTAAGGCGGCGCAAAAGAATTTCGACGGCTTCGCGAGCACGTTCGGGTGAGGGCATCTGGTGGTTCCAGCGGGCGAGCGCGAAGACTGATCCGCTGATTCCGTAGGCGAATCCGCTGCGGTGCCACCAGTTTTCTTCTGTCATGCCGGCGATAATGTCTTGGGCGTGCCTGTCTAATACCGCCAGCAGGGCTGCGCGGTCGGTGGCGAGGTTATAACCCAGGAGCAGGGCGGCAGCCCCTACCTGGTGGTCCAGGTACCCGGGCATGGGATGCTCAACCTGCGCCAGGCGTGCGGCGGTGCGGTTGCCAACCTTGACGGCTGCCTCAGCAAAACGGTCGTCTCGAAGGTTTTCTGCGGCAGCGGCGAGTACGAAGGCGATACCTGTTTCGCCGCAGGATATGCCGTCGCAGGTTTCGGGGGGAATGCTGAATAGCCTGTCAGCGAAGACATCTTGTGCGATGGGGTCCAGTACCCGGCGAGCCGTCTGTGTGTATTCCGGTTTTTCGAGCATCCGCGCGGCCTGGGTGAGGGCGAGTGCAGCTCCGGTTGAGCCAGTGTAGAGGTCTATGCCGAGGACTTCGGTGTTCCACAGGCTAAGGTGCTGCTGCCATAGTCCGGGGGTGGGCGCCAGCCAGGTCCAGGCGTCTTCCTCTCTGCCGCCCGGGTGGTTCGTCGCTGTTAGCCGGTCGGCAATGCTCTCGCAGAGTTCTCGTTCATGCTGCACACTCTGCCTGTTTGACAGTAGCTCTGCCGATGCGTCCGCGAGTATGCGATCCGGCGGGTAGAGTGATACGAAAGCTGACCAGATCTGCTGCATCTGCTCTTCAAGGTCGTCTTCACCGAGAGCGGCAATATGCTCCAGGGTTTCATCGAGCGCGCTGCTGTCGATGGTCAGTCCTACGGCGTGCCCGTCGAAAGATATGATCTCGGAGCCATCTGTGCGATGCATGAAAAAGGGAATGTCGAACCGCCAGAGGGCTTCTACTTCGGCCCCGATCATCTCAAGGGGACGGTTATTGCTCAGCGTTGCGGCACGCAGCGCGATCGTGGCGAAGACTTCTTCGGAGGCCAGCGCTTCGGGGCTGCTGAGCATTTTGAGGATTCGGGTGTAGTACCTGGTGGATTGCAGCAGGGCACGCAGCGTCAGCCCGGAGCAATTTGTGCGAACTATCTCGGTCATGATTTCGCGATGCTCGCAGACCCACCGGTACATCTGCGTGAATCCGCGTGCGAAGGCGCGGGCGCGGGCTGCCTCAGAGATACGCCGCTCCTCTGGGGTACTGGCGTTAGCTTCCTCGGCGTTATTCGCGTCTTCCGTGGTCGGGTTCTCTGAGCTTGGTTCACGGTTGATGCGTGCCACAGCATCGTCACGGAAGGGATTTGCGACGGTTACCTCGTGGAAGGGGTTCGTCCCCTGTTCGCCGTGTAGGAAGCCTACGTCACGGAACCCTAACGAGATATCGCGGCGTGTGCGGCGGGTAGGCAAGAACGCGCTGCATGCTATTCCGCGCAGCCAGCGCAGGTAAACGCTGCCTTCGGGAGGACTCTGAATATCCTCCGTCAAAATATGCACGGGGTGGAGAATCGTTTCAAGGTCAATCGGAACGGGTTCCGTGCGCAGGGGTATCAGATTCTTAGCGTGCAGGTCTTTAGCCTGCAGGGTGTAGAGCAAAGCTGCCAGCCGCCCGCAAGCTCCAAGGAAATCTTCGGCATAAAAGTCTGCGTCTTCACGTTTAATAAACTCCATGAAACCATAGCCGTCACCCCGAATCACGCGGGCAGCACGCATCGAAGGCGCCCCCTGCGCGGCAAGGTCTTGAACGATTTTCCAGAAGACCCATTCGCCTTCAACATTGCGGGATTTGTAGACCACCATGCCCTGGGTAAATTCGAGAAGGCAACCGGCGCGTCCGCCACCGTAACGGGTTCTGGGCAGACCGAAGGATTCGAGTTTGAGGGGTTCGTCATCTTTGACATTAAGAAGCTCGCGAACATCATCTTCACGAGCGCTCACACGCTCAAAAATCTCGGCAATCATCGCATGAAACTGCTCAATAGTCCTGCCGTGAACGCCGGGCAGAAGCGGGTAGCTTGCATAAAAGTCGTCACTAAATTCTTCGCCCCAACGTCGGCAGTAGTCTTCATACCGTTCTTCGGGTGTACTCCCGTGCAGAAGCCCCTGCGAAGAGATCTTTTTGATGTGCGCAACCAGCGGTCTGAGGTAGAAATTAGTCAAACGCGCGGTCAGGTTCTCCAAAAACTGACTAACCAGAAGGGGAAGCCGCGACGGTGCGGCGTAACCCGATGCGGCAACAGCACGTTCAACATTGTCACGCTCACCTTCGGCAAGCTGAGCAATGAGCGCGTGAAACATGGAGGGCTCGGCCGTCGGCCCCAGTGCTTCGAGCACCGGAGCCGACAACCGTACGATAGACTCGGAGTCGGGAGTATTGGATGCGGTACCCAAACGTTCTAACAACGAAGTGCTAGATACATACGTTTCTAGGCGTCGGAATTGCTCATCATCCAGTTCAGGAAGAAGTTCCCTGATTAACACCTGGTATCTCCTTATCTATCGTATTTACTTATTCCCCGGACTTAGGAAGAGCTGCCGCCCCAGAAGCCAAAGCCGAAGTTGTAGTTGCCGCAGCCGTTACCGCAGTAGTTGCCGCCGCCGCCGTTGCCACCGCCGGTGGAGCCGCCACCGGAGAAGCCGCCGCCGCCGTGACCGCTGCCGTTAACCTGGTCCAGGTCGAGGTCCGAGATCTCTTCCAGGAGCGTGATATCCTTAGCCATGGTTATCCTCCTTAAATATTCCTGATCCGTTCAGGAATAGTATTATCGGTGTTTAGTTTGATGCTGAAGACATCAAACTATTCTCTGACTGGGTTCCAGGTGTTTGCTTTTCCACAGTATTCACCTGGAACCCACTACCCTTCCTTACGGCGCACTAACGCCCCAAGAAAAGGAAGTTTGTAAAATTTGTTACTTATTTTCTGTAGCACTACAAACATAGCTATTAGACACAAGCTGTCAGAGCTATGTCATCTAAATTATGTGGGGATGCCGCGTGTGCTACAGGTGCCAAGCGACAAAAGCCTCACATCTCCATTGACTATGAACTTTCGTCGCGGGCTGCGACATATAGGGGTGGTGAGATATATCTTCTATTCTCATCATGCGGCAAGGTCATGGAACAAAAGTCCTTATCAGAGTCGGTTTTCTCTCTATTGAAATCGGTGACTCTACAGTAACAACTTGATAAACGTGTTTCAAGATGTACTCTAGGGGTCAAAAATTTATTGTGCACTCTTTAAAATGGTAAATAATATTGATGTCAAGCATTTTAAACGTAATTCAAAACAATAATCATTACGAGTTTGGGCTGTAATTTCAAGGGTTTAGGTTTATTTACTCGGAAAATAAAACGCTTGGAAAGTATTTTATTATTTAGCTTAACTTTTGTTTTTTAATTAGATAAATAATTTTGAAAAAGTTTTTGTAACGGTTTGGTATCATTTTTAAGATAACAAAACCATTAAAAATTCCCGAGAAATCTGAGTATTGTTGCTTAGAAATTTAAACTTTATGGGTGAAATATTATGCGGTTTGAGGGGAACTTGCCGCGCTGGTTTTTGAAGAAGCACCAAAAAAATTTGGATGCTGTCGCCCAGGCAGCACGCTTGTGCGACAGCATCCACGTTTTTCGGTTGCTCTACGGCTTAGATTGTTTACTCGTGCGAGCCGCTGCGCATATCCATAACGACTTTCCCAAACCGCGGCTCTGCACCGAAGCTACGACGCAGGAATTCCTCTGCTTGATCCGGGGAATACACCGAATCTATCACTGGATGGAACTTTTTCGCCGCTACAGCCTCTAAAGCCACTTCAAGGTCCGTTCATCACGGCTAGGGTTTTCATGCATACTCCTCACGGCTGCTTTTTCTTCCTGGTAATATAACTCCCAGTATCGGCCATCAGTCGAGATCAAATCCTCGTGACGGCCAACCTGTACCACCCGTCCGTGTTCCATCACCACGATCTGCCGGGCAGGGCATATTGCTATGAAATAGGTGAAATTATCCGTTCAAAAGCTAGATACAACATTAGGGATGACCTTAATGACGCACGACTAGAGAGGGTATAGAGCCTCGAAAAATAGACATCTCCAAATTTCAAAATGCCTAACACAAATTTTAACCGTATATATTTACTATCTTTTCGACATGAACAGTACAAACACTTTATTTAAAAACTATCAAATTAAATGCCCACTACACCTTCAGAAAGAAGGTATAGCGGGCATTTAATTTATAATATCTAGAAATGCTCTATGATTATTAATAATTATTATACACTATTTGCATTTGCGGTAGTACCAAAAGGTTTCGAGAAGGCCAGCCGGAGGCCACTCAGAACCTTCAACGCGACCCTTCATATTCTCACAGTAACCCGCACCATTTACGCCATTAAGCTCTTGGTCAGTGAGTTCCTCCAGGATGATATTATCATTGTGCACTGGAATTTCCTTTCAATTATTAAAAATTTCAGGGCAATAGGTATTAGATGAGAGGATCTCAACCTTAAATAAGGCATGCACTCATATGGCAACACCTACAAAATACCCCACTGGCATATCAGTAACATAGAATAACCTGAAATTTTTATTTAACTTTCAGACAGACTAAGTTAGCCGATACGTTAAACCTAGCAACCTCGATAACTGGTTTCAAGACCATCCATACGATAGTTTAAGAGAATCTGTGGTGAAATCAGTGTATAATATATTTTGTGTATAAAATATATTATACACTGATCGAAATTAGCATTTACATCGAGATATCAAGGTAGGATGAAAATTAATAACCCACCTTCATAAATAAATAACTATGTTCAAATACATGAAAATGAATAGTGTTTATAGACGAATATGTGTGCACAAAATATTTTTAAAAATTTTTCTCTAACTGTGGCATATCAGCTATCTGATTAATAAAATCATTAAGAACCTTACCCATCTTTCATAACCTAATTAAGGTACGCTATAAATTTTAGACAAGAATAAATAATCCTAATGAGCTAATATATACATGTATAAGGTTCATTAAAGCAGTCAATCATGTATATAATGTGTGTAGATTCAAAAGTTATCATCAACGGGAGGAAAGTACTATGACCTTGCAAGAGCTCAGCGAACAAGAACTTGAGCAAGTAAATGGAGCAGGAACCTGCGAGAACCTAAAAGCTCGTCTAGATGGGAAGATGTGGCCTCCGGCTACTCTTGCAGAATCCGTTTATTATTATTTTAACTGCTAATAGCAGCAAGGTTCTTTGTCAAAAAGTTTCTAGATAGTTATTTAAATATCTTTAGCAAAAGGTTAGTCCGAGACCATAAAATATGGTCTCGGACTAACCTTTATAGTTCCCTAACCAAACACCACCCTAACCATCGAGTAACCCGAGATCGGGTAGGTCGCGTTCTCGGTGGCGGGGGCATCCGACTCGTCACCAGGAACAATACTCTCGGTTGCCTTCAGCAGCTCCTCCATGAGCAGGCGCAGCTCCAAGCGGGCCAGCGGCGCACCCGGGCACACGTGAATACCGTCTCCATACACCAGGTTGCGGGACTGGTCACGATGCGGGTTATAGGCGAGCGCATCCTCGAACGCGTCCTCGTCACGGTTGGCACTCGACCAGTTAATCGTCACCCGAGAATTTGCCGGAATGGTGCGCCCGCCCAGCACGGTATCCTCGGTAGTCACGCGGCGGTTCGTCACCAGCGGGTCTTCAAGGCGCATAATCTCCTCAACCGCGGCGGCGATCTCCGCATACCTCTCCCCCAGTGAGTCACGCAGCCGCGCCTGCTCCTGCGGGTTGCGCGCCAAAAAGTTCACGATAATCCCGGCGCACGCCGAAACGGTCGAAAGCTCCCCCACCGTCCAGTTACGGATCAGGCTCACAATCTCTTCATCGGTCATGGTGCGCGGCTCTTGGCCGGGCAGCTGCACGGTGTCGGTCAGCAGCTCGGCGGTCACATCCTGCGGGTTCCCGGCGGCAGCCTGCTCGCGGCGCGCATCCAGAAGCTTACGAATATAGGTGTCAAACTCAAGGGCGACCTTGCCGATCTGCTCACGGTCGCGGCGCAGCGTAGCCTCGCGGTTCTTCTCAATCCACTCGATCAGCGGCTTCTCAAGGCTCGCGGGCCAGCCCATGAACGCATTCTGAATGCGCATCGCATAAGCCTGCGCGAACCCGTCCATCACATCAACCTCGGTGCCGCGCGGCAGATCAGCCACCAGGTTCTTGACGACCTCACGGATTTTCGGCTCGAACTCCTTCAGGCGCTCGGGGGTGAAGTATTTGTCGTTCACGGCGCGGAACGTTGTGTGTTCGGGCGCATCCATACCGTTTGGCACGGCAATGTGCCTCGTCGAGACGACATTCGAGTAAATTTCGGGATGATCGAGCACATGCTGCACATCGGCATTCTTGAACACGGAGTAGCCCATGAACTCGTCGTGCGCTACGGGGCAGCGGCGGCGCATCTCGTCATAAGCGGTTACCTGGTTCTTCTGAACCTTTTCGCTGCGCAAATCCCAATCATTTTTTACGTTGTCTGCCACGACTTTCTGCCTTCTAAAAGTCACAGGTATGCGGGTGCCGTCAAGTATGCGCGACCGTGCGCTATCCGTGGAGTCGGCAGCGGGAATATCGCGCGACGGCACCACAACCGAAGGATAGTTATAACATATTTGACACTATCACTTAACCCGCGCCCCCGCAGGATAGGAATGCCTTTGCTAGGTGGGTCTGCAAAGCCTAGAGCTATCACTGGTTTACTCCCGTAAGACGGTCATATACCGCACGTTTGCAGAATTTAACATATGCGTACAGTAAAGTTAGTAATGCTCTTTCTGCAGGGTAATCCCACAGCCACTTTGCGAAGAATATCCTGTGGAGATTCCCGGGGCGGAAAGGCGGTGGGATACGATGTCTTTCTACGACTACGTAGAAACGACCCAAGCGCTCTTGGTAAGTTTTGCCCTTACCGATGGAGCGGCTCAGGCCGTCTCGTACATCATGAGCTTTGCTTCAAGCCTCATTAAGCCTCTGAAGTAGTGCTCTACCTACCGGGAAGGCTCAGTAGTTACCGCTGCTGAGTCTTCCGCTGTACGCAGGTAACTTTGCGAAGATATGTTAAGACTAACACAAGCATTATCTATCAATAACATCACCTTGAGTAGGACATATGACTGATCTAGACCCCGTAGAAGAATACGAAGAGCTACTTGATATTGAGGCTCTGCGTAAAGCCCGTGCCGAAGATGATGGTTATCGCATCTCTCTTGAAGACTTTCTAAAACAGAATCCGTAAACCGCATCCAGCGGTGTTATTTATCCGTGAGCAGGTGGTTTTCGGCACGAGCAGGTCGGAAAATCCTACCTATTCGGCAAAATCCTACCTGCTCGCGTCCTAGCGAAGCCTCGCGTCTACCGAGTAGCCGCAAACGGGTATGCGGCACCCGAGATAACGCCCGCCTCCACGTCTTCCAGGGTTTTGCCGCGGGTCTCGGGCAGGTTACGCCACATGAGCACGGCAATTAGCACGTTCACCACCATGAACCCGAAGAATGAGCCGGTCAGTCCCAGTGCACCCAGAATGACCGGGAATACGAGGGAAAGCAGACCGTTCATCATCCACCCGCAAAATGCGGAAAGGCCCATGCCTACCGCCCGCACCCGAAGCGGGAACAGCTCGCTCATCAGCACCCATGTCGAAACGTTCAGGCAGGTCTGCATCGACCCCACGAACCCAACCACAAGCGCCAGAATAATATAGGGACGCGCGGGGCTGCCCTCCGGCAGGAGCATAGACGCTACCCCGATCAGCAGGTGGAAAAACGCGGTCAGCGAATACCCAGCGATCACCATCGTGCGGCGGTTCACGCGCTCCATCATGCGCAGCGAAAAGATTGAGCCGACCACGGCGATAGCGCCCGGCGCGATATTCGCAATGAGAGCCGAACCCTCGTCAAATCCGGCCTCTTTGAGCACCTTAATGCCGTAGTACATGATCGAGTTGATACCTGTGAGTTGCTGCCCGGCACCCACCAAAATACCGACCAGCAGAATCCGCACAAACCATTTTTCACGTAGGATTTTACCCGTGCTGCCCCTAGCCTTCGTACCGATTTGGGTGCGGGTTTCCTCAAGTGAACGCGCGATGTCCGCAATTTCGGCATCGGCACGTTCGGCGGGGCGGATGCGCCGCATAATAGCGCGCGCATCCTCGGTGCGCCCCTGGGCGATAAGCCAGCGTGGGGATTCGGGCATGCGCAGCATACCGATGAAAAGCGCGAGCGCAGGCAGAGCGCAAACGGCGAACATCCACCGCCATACGCTGTCGTGTTCACCCCAGAGGTTGCCAATGATGGCATTCACGATGAACGCTGCGAGCTGCCCGCCGACGACCATGAGTTCGTTACGCCCGGAGAGTGATCCGCGAATTTCGTAGGGTGCAAGTTCGGCGAGGAATACAGGCACAACTGCGGATGCGCCTCCCACAGCGAGCCCGAGCATCGTGCGGCCCATCAACAGTACAGCAATGCTGGGGGTGAAAACGCATGCGAGCGCGCCCGAGATGAAGAGGATTGAGAGTCCGATGATGGTTTTGCGTCGCCCGATGGCATCTGAGATACGCCCGGTGACCATGGCTCCGAGGGCGGCAGCGAAGGCGAGGGAGCCTGTGACCCAGCCTTGAATGGTGTTGTCCATGCCGAGTTCGCGGCTCATGGGGTCGAGGGCACCGTTGATAACGCCGGTGTCGTACCCGAAGAGGAGCCCGCCGAAGGTTGCCACCAGCGCGATAACGCCTAGGCGGCGTGTGTGTGCGCCCTGCCCGAGCGGGGGTAGTGCACTGGCGCGATTCGGCGGCTCGGTGGTGATGCTCATGCGGATATTTTTGTCTTTCATGAGGGTCTTGTACGGCACAGGTTGAGAGACCGCACAGTCTTTAAACGCTTGCTGGCTTGGGTATATTCCCGATTAGTTATATTCCCATTTGGCTATATTCGCAGTGGCGAAGGAGGTTGTTAGAAAAGTGCAATGCTTTCAGGCGCTGGGAAAATCTCGTTGAGCCGCGCCAGTTCTTCATCGTTGAAACGCACGCTTGCGGCCTGCGCGTTTGCGCGTACCTGGTCGGGGGTGGTTGCCCCGGCGATCACGCTGGCGACGGGGTTCTGCTGTTTGAGCCAAGAGATGGATGCTTGAACCTCAGAGATCCCCAGATCGACGCAGAATTCGCGGTAGGCATCGAGTTGTTCCCAATCGGCTTGCGCGAGTACCTGCGCTTTGGAGTGCGACAGACGTGACCCTGCAGGGATGCCGTCGCGGCGGTATTTTCCGGTCAAAAGCCCGTTGGCGAGCGGGAAATACGGGAGAACCCCGAGCCCGAAGTGGCGGGCGGCGGGAAGAATTTCGAGTTCGGCACGGCGATCCAGCAGGTTGTAGTGGTTTTCGGCGGCGATAAACCGCTCAGTGCCGAGTTCGCGGGCGAGGTGCTCGGCGTGGGCAAGCTGCCACCCCGCAAAGTTGGAGTGCCCTAGGTAACGCACCTTTCCGCTGGTCACGAGCGTGTCGAGAGCAGATAGGGTCTCTTCCAGCGGGGTGTTCTGGTCGGGGCTGTGGTAGAAATACAGGTCAATGTACTCGGTTCCCAGGCGGCGCAGTGAACCTTCGACGGCACGTATGATGTATCGGCGTGAGCCGCGCGCATCCCAGTCGTTGCCGTTGAGGGTACCAGTAGGGAGCCCAAATTTGGTGACGATGATCAGGTCATTGCGGTTGAGGTTGAGTTCGCGCATCGCGGTACCGAACATGGTTTCTGACAGCCCGGGTTCGGCGCCGTATAGGTCGGCAATATCGAAGAAGCCGATGCCCGCCTCGACTGCGGCGGCGATCACGGCGTTGGTGCCTTCCTGAGTTTGAGTGGGGGTGCCGGGGCGTCCCAGGTTGTTGCAGCCGATACCGACAGAGGGCACGACCAGCCCGGAGTTACCCAGGCGTGCATATGCGGGAGATTCGATGCGTTCCATACGTTTACTCTACCGTGTTTGACAGTACATGGTCGCAACATGACGTTCACGGCGCTCTGCAATTCTCCCGCGAGCAGATAGTTTCGTGACGAGCGGATAACATTCCGCTACTGTTCGTCGAAATATTATCTGCTTGCGGCCAAACTTGCGGCCAAATCAGGTGGAGGTTTCAACGCGCTGACCCGCACCGCCGCGAACCCGTATGACGTATTGTTTCGCCGCATCCCACAAATATTAAGCGGTTATGACCGCTCGACGACATGTGCTGACATATTCTTGCTGGCACCGCGCATCCTGCCTAGAATAGGAACGTTATCTATCCAGAGCGACCGAGAGATCTGGCTCTTAGACGTCGCAGCAACCTCGCCAGCCTCCACCCATGGGGTGGACGGACAAGGTGCTCCCGCCAGAACCGATAGAAGTGAATTCCCTTCGCGTCTTGCTAAGATTTGGCGTACCTTCGGGCACGCTTCTATCGGGTGAACACGGAGGAATGAAAATGACGACAGTTCACCCGGCTCTTTCTTACGAGCTGTATCCGCCACGGTCGCACGCAAGCTGCGATTCCCTGCTCAAAACCATTGCCGAGCTTGAGCAAACCAACCCGGATTATGTTTCCGTTACCTATTCGGGCGATGCGCAGCGCCGCCAAAAGACGCTGGCTCTGCTCGATCACTTGGTGCATGAAACCTCGCTGAATCCGCTGGCGCATCTAATCTGCGTGGGGCATTCCGTGGCCGATTTGGAACGCTCGGTTCGTCTGATTCTGGGGCTTGGAGTACGCGGGTTCTTGGCGCTGCGCGGCGATATTCCACCCGAAAACACGCGCTCGCTTGAGCTGCCTTTTGCCCGCTACCTGGTGGAGCTGATTCGCAGGGTGGAACGTGAGGATTTCGCGCATCTTGCTGCGGGGAAGGTGTCGATTGGGGTTGCGGCATACCCGCATAAGCACCCCGAGTCTTCCTCGCTTCTTCAAGACATTGAGATTCTGCTTTCAAAGCAGCGTGCCGGGGCGGATTTCGCCATCACCCAGGTTTTCTTTGAGACCGAGCGCTATTCGGGGCTGGTGGATGCGGCGCGCCTTGCCGGGGTGGAGATGCCCATTATCCCCGGTATTATGCCCGTTACCTCGCTGACTCGGCTGACGAAGCTGTGCGAGCTTGCCGGGCTTGAAGTACCGCGCGAGCTGGCGCATCGCCTGGAAACCGCGAGTGAGCCGCGCGAGATGCACCGCATCGGCGTGGAACATGCGCTCGACCAATGTCGCAAGGTGCTTGATGCTGGCGCCCCCGGCCTGCATTTCTTCACATTTAACGAGCATGAGGCTGTGCTGGACGTCCTCGAAGAACTCGACGTTCCGCGCTACTCGAACCGTTTCAAACTCCCCCTAAGCGATCTTCAATACCTCTAAACTCCCCTTTTATTTGACACCCTCCCACAGTAAGGAACTAGGATGACCCACACCCCATTCCCCGCAGCAACCATCGTCGGTTACCCCCGCGTGGGCCGTTTCCGCGAGCTGAAGAAGGCACAGGAAGCGTTCTGGAAAGGCAAAATCACACAGGATGAACTGCGCCAGGCGGCCGCAGATGTGCAGCGCACCTACTATGACCGTGTGATCGAGCGCGGTCTTAGCGCAACCGATTCGTCTATCCCGGCGACTTTCTCGTACTACGATCAGGTGCTCGATGCCGTGCGCCTTTTCACCCTCGTGCCCAAGCGTCTTGCCGACGCCAAGGATGCGCGCGGCCTGCTCGATCTGCCCGGGTACTTTGCTCTAGCGCGCGGCACCGAGACGCTGCCTCCGCTGGAGATGACGAAATGGTTCGATACGAACTACCACTACCTGGTGCCCGAGATCGGTCCGGATACCGAGATCAAGCTGAATCTTGAAGCTATTGACGAGCAGCTTGAAGTCGCCAAGGAACATGGGGTGACGGTGCGCCCGCAGCTGGTCGGCCCGCTCACCCTGCTTCTCGGGGCAAAAGCCGAACAGGGTTCGCCCGAAGGGTTCACACCGCTGGATCGCCTGGACGATTTCGTGAAAGCCTACCAGCAGGTGCTCGCCGAACTGGCAGCACGCGGCGTGCAGTGGGTGCAGCTCGACGAACCCGGCCTGACCGTGGACCGCGACATTCCCAACGCCAAAATCGCCGAATTGGCGTGTAAAACTTACACCGCGTTGGCAGCCGAAACGAACCGCCCCGCAATCCTGGTGACAAGCCCCTACGGCAATCTGCGCGAGAACCTGCCCGCACTGTTAGACACCGGTATTGAGGCGCTGCATCTCGATCTGGTTTCCACGCTCTACGATGCCGAGGCGCTGACCGCCTTCAAAGACTCCGGCGTAACCCTGGTGGCGGGTGCCATTAACGGGCGCAATATTTGGCGCGCCGACCTGCGAGCGCTCCTGCACGCACTCCAGAACATTAACGGCGGTGCGGCGGCGGTTGCGTCCTCAACCTCGCTGCAGCATGTGCCGCACGATCTTGACCTTGAAGACCCTGCCGATGTGCCCGTAGACGGTCTGGCTTTTGCCGACCAGAAAGTCGCCGAGATCGTGACTCTTGCCCGCGGTCTTGCCGACGGTGAGTCTGCGGTTGAGGCAGAGTTGAAGACCGCCGACGAAGCGCTAGCACGTTTCACAGCGGATCCGCGTAAGCATAATGCGGCAATCCGTGAGCGTGCCGCATCCGTGAAACCGCAGGATTTTGAGCGTCCCGAACTGAAGACCCGCCGGGATGCCCAAGCCGATCTGAATCTGCCGAAGCTGCCGACCACAACCATTGGTTCGTTCCCGCAGACCGGCGATATTCGCCGCCACCGTGCAGAGGCACGTGCCGGTAAAATCACGCAGCAGCAGCTTGACGAGTTCCTGCGTGAAGAGATCGCCTCCGTTATTAAACTCCAGGAAGATTTGGGCCTGGATGTGCTCGTGCACGGCGAGGCCGAACGTAACGACATGGTGCAGTACTTCGCCGAAAATTTCGATGGTTTCGCCACGACGAAGCACGGCTGGGTGCAGTCCTATGGTTCACGCTGCACCCGCCCATCGGTGCTGTTCGGCGATGTGAAACGCTCAGGTGAAGGGCTGCGCGGCGAGGCCGTGACCGTGCCCTGGATTTCCTACGCCCAGTCGCTCACCGATCGTCCCGTTAAGGGCATGCTGACCGGCCCGGTGACTATTCTGGCTTGGTCGTTCGTGCGTGATGACCAGCCGCGCGAGGAAACCGCGAATCAGGTTGCATTGGCGCTCGCCGACGAAATCGCCGATTTGGAAGAGGCGGGCATCCGCATTATTCAGGTGGATGAACCGGCACTGCGTGAGCTTCTGCCACTGCGCCGTGATGAGCAGCCCGCGTACCTGAAGTGGTCGGTGAATGCGTTCCGCCTGGCGACGAGCGCGGTCGAGGATAAAACTCAGGTTCACACCCACCTGTGCTACTCGGAGTTCAACGAGATTATTGATTCGATTAATGCCCTGAATGCGGATGTGACCAGTATTGAGGCTGCGCGCTCGCATATGGAGCTGCTGGCCGATATTCCCGAGAGCTATGTTTCGGGGCTGGGCCCGGGCGTGTGGGATATTCACTCGCCGCGTGTGCCTTCGCAGTCCGAGGTTGAGGAGCTGATCCGTGCCGCGATTGGGTACGGAACCATCTCTGACCTGTGGGTTAACCCGGATTGCGGTTTGAAGACCCGCGACTACGAGGAGACAAAGAGGACGCTGGAGAACGTAGTGTCCGCCGCGAAGAAGGTTCGGGCGAGCCTGTAGTCTCTGGCGCGGAGCCTCTCCCCTACCCCTATAAAGTGCCTTAATTACAGGCTTAAACAATCACAATAATTCCGCGAGCAGGTGGTTTTTGGTTCGAGCAGGTAGGATTTTCCTACCTTATCGGCAAAATCCTACCTGCTCGCGGTTATATAGAGGGTATGCACATCCAACATAGGCATTTATGTTCCCTAAGACATAGTCCTATCTCACATAAATAAAAAAAATTTACTGTTTTGACAGCCTAAAATTGTTATTCACAGAATAATCATTCTGAACATATGTTCACTTCTAGTTTAAGTGACCTGTACATATGCTCTTAAAATTACTATTTCTATAGGTATCTATTCCTAAAATGCGAGCATGACTACTACAGATTCTCCAAAGAAGAAGGGTTCTGTACCCCGCTGGCTTGCTATCCCGACAGCAAAACCTCAACTGAACACGGCAGAGGTCGCGGCGAAGTACCCACGCCTACGTTTTCAGGTTTTTATGGGTATTTTTATCGGGTACGCAACGTTTTATCTGATTCGCAATAACGTTCCGCTTGTTACGCCGATTCTGACTCATGAGCTCGGTTTTAGTAATGCGGCTATTGGTGCGCTTTCTACGGCATTACTTTTAGCCTATGGTTTCAGCAAATTCTTTACCGCTATGATTTCTGACCGCTCTAACGCGCGGTTATTCCTCCCCATAGGATTGGTGCTTTCTGGTATTGCAAACGTTCTGCTTGCTATAGCCGGGTACATGGGATCCGGTGCGGCAGCTGCAGGATACGGGGCCGCAATCGCATCCACCATGGCCGCCATTATGGTCTTCAACGGTATCTTCCAGGGTATGGGGTGGCCGCCCTCAGGCCGCGTGCTCGTGAACTGGTTCTCAACGAGCGAGCGCGGGTCTAAGGTTTCTCTCTGGAATACCGCACATAACGTTGGTGGTGCGCTCTCGGGTCTTTTGGTCGCCTGGGGTTTCACGCTCTTCGGTAAAACTTGGCAGGTTGCTTTTTGGTTCCCCGCCGTGATTAGCTTTGTGCTTGCTTTTGTGGCGTGGCTGCTGATTCGCGATAATCCGGAGGCTGAGGGTCTGCCCACTATTGACGTGTACCGCAACGATCCCCACAAGGTTGAGTCCACGGACGAAGACCGTTCTGAATCAACATGGACGACTATTCGTAAGCATGTGCTGACTAATTCGACCATGGTGTATCTGGCTCTTGCTAATGTCTTTGTGTACACGCTGCGCTACGGTGTGCTGGTGTGGGCTCCTAAATATCTGCACGATGTGCGCCACGCCTCCCTTGAGGGCGGTATCGCCGGGTTCTCAATCCTGGAGCTTGCCGGTATTGGCGGCACTATTCTCTGCGGTTTCGTCTCTGACTACGTCTTTAAGGGGCGCCGTTCACCCGCGGGTATTCTCTTCTTGATTGCTACCGTAGGCGCTATTTTGCTGTATTGGCTGCCTTCAGCCGATGCTCCGCTCATTATCGCCTATATTGCGTTGGCGCTGATTGGCGGTCTGATTTATGGGCCGGTGATGCTGATCGGTTTGCAGGCTATCGACCTGTCGCCTTCACATGTCGCGGGTACCGCCGCAGGATTTACCGGTCTTTTCGGGTATGCTCTGGGCGCTACGTTGGCTTCTACCGGTATCGGCATCATTGTGGATCACTGGGGCTGGAGCACCGCCTTCATCTTCATGATCGTATGCTCGGGACTGGCTATTGTGTTCCTCTGGCTTGTTAATGGGGCCGAGAAGCGCATGATGGCTGAGAGGGATAAGAAACTCGCTGCAGAAAACGCATAGACGTAATTTCAGTTTCCGCGAGCAGGTGGTTTTTGATTCGAGCAGGTAGGATTTTCCTACCTTATCGGCA
>NZ_KV820076.1:116641-122398 GCF_001815285.1 Rothia sp. HMSC065D02 | reverse complement strand
TACCTTATCGGCAAAATCCTACCTGCTCGCGGTTGCCTTTAAGGGGCAAAGGGTGCCAGCGTTCACCGAATTACGCCCCTGAGGGAATATGCCGAAGAGGTGTTATCTTCAAGGTTCTCGCGCCTCAAAGCCCCTAGAATGGGGTCATGGATAATGCAAAGAACTCTGGAATTACGACCGAATGGGTCGATAATACGGTTAAACCGGGCGATGATTTCTTCCGCCACGTGAACGGCCGCTGGCTCGATACCTATGAAATTCCCGCCGACCGTTCCAAAGACGGCGGGCTGTACACTCTGCGCGATGATGCCGAAAAGCATGTGCGTGAGATTGTTGAGCGTATCGCCAAGGAACAGCCTGAATCCCGCATCGGCGCGCTCTACAACTCTTTTATGGATACCGAAAAGATCGAGTCCGACGGGTTGGAACCGCTCATGCGTGAGGTTGCCCCGATTCTCAACGCCGCCACAAGCGACCAGCTCGCCGTCACTCTGGCGCTCCTCTCACGGGCTGGGCTGGCGCAGCTTCTCGGGTGGTACACCAGCATCGACCAGAAAGACCCCGAACATTACGTCTTTTACCTCACCCAGGCCGGGTTGGGTCTGCCCGATGAGGCATACTACCGCGAAGAGAAATACGAACAGGTGTGCGCCGCGTATATTGAACATATCGCCACCATGTTCGAGCTGACCGGTCTTGCCGAGAGCTTCAACCTGACCCCTATGGAGGCGGCACAGCTTATTTTCTCGCACGAGACCGAGATCGCCGCACATCATTGGGATGTCGTGAAAAACCGTGATGCAGAGGCGAAATATAACCCCGTCAAAGCCACCGAACTTGACGAGAAGTTCCCCGGTTTCCCGCTCCAGCAGTGGCTTCTTGCGCTGGGGGCAGACCCCAAAGAGTTGGGCACGGTCATTGTTTCTCAGCCTTCTTTCCTGGAGGGCGTGGCGAACATGTGGCAGTCCACCCCGCTGATGACCTGGAAACTCTGGGCTCTGTGGTGCGCTATCCGTTCCCGCGCACCCTACCTGCCGGATGCGTTTGTACAGGAAAACTTCAATTTCTACGGTCGCACCCTCTCGGGCACCGAAGAGCTGCGCGAACGTTGGAAACGCGGCGTTGCGGCTGTGGAGAACGCGCTCGATCAGGAACTCGGTAAGGAATATGTGGCGGTGCATTTCCCGCCGGAGCATAAGGAGAAAATGCTCAAGCTGGTCAATAACCTGCTGGAAGCATACCGCCGCTCCATCACGAACCTGGATTGGATGACCGAAGCCACCCGCGAGAAGGCGCTGGAAAAGCTCTCGAAGTTTGTCACGAAGATTGGCTACCCGGATGAGTGGCGCGACTACTCGAAACTGACCCTGGTGCCCGGTGACCTGTTCGAGAACCTGCGCCGCACCGCCGCCTTTAACAGCGATTTCATGATCGATCGCGCTGGCGACCCGGTTGATAAGAACGAATGGCTGATGTCTCCGCAGACCGTGAACGCCTACTATATGCCGCCCGCTAACGAGATTGTGTTCCCCGCGGCTATTCTGCGCCCGCCATTCTTCGATCCTGAGGCTGACGATGCAGCGAACTACGGCGGTATCGGCATGGTAATCGGTCACGAGATCGGCCACGGGTTTGACGATAAGGGTGCGCTTTATGACGGCGACGGTGCGCTGAATAACTGGTGGACCGAGGAGGATTTCGCCGAGTTTACCAAGCGCACGAGCGCGCTGGTGCAGCAGTATAACGCCTATACCCCGGCGAACCTTGACCCGCAGAAGTTCCAGGTGAATGGTGAGCTGACGCTGGGCGAGAATATCGGCGACCTGTCGGGTCTGTCGATTGCATTGAGGGCCTATGAGATTGCGCTTGCCGAGCAGGGCATCACTTCGCTGGCGGATGCGCCGGTTATTGATGGCATGACGGCCGCGCAGCGTCTCTTCTGGTCTACCGCGCAGGGATGGCGCACTAAGTCGCGCCCGCAGCATGCGGAGATGATGATTTCGGTGGATCCGCACTCCCCCGACGAGTTCCGGGTGAACGGCGTGGTGCGCAATATCGACGAGTTTTATGATGCGTTCGATGTTCCTGAGGACAGCAAACTGTACCTAGCGCCTGAGGATCGCGTGCGTATCTGGTAACCGCCTGCCAGCTCCCAATAACGCGAGCAGATAGCGAATTGCTATCTGCTCGCGCGGGTTAAAAGATGCCGTATTGCCCAAAGTACCGCCGTTGTAAGGGCTAAGGACGCGGCACATACGAACGCATATGCTCCGGTATCTACCCACGCACTTAGATGTGAGAAGAGCAAATTTCCCAGCGATGTAAAAAGCGCTGCCGCTAAACTAAAGACAGACATTACTTTTCCAATATGCTCAGCGTCGCTCTTCTTCTGCAAATCCGAGAAAAGACCAATAGTGTAGATAACAATAATTCCACTCACTATACTTTGTGCAGTAATAACGCTGACAATTCCGGGTATAAGTGCCAACATATACGCACCCCCAATAACCGACAGCAATATATGCGGATGCGCCCACCGCCTCAGCGCAGGTATGCGGTTGAGCATAAAAGATGCAGCCACGGCACCCATAGTTCCCATAAACATACCAAGACCGTAAACCTCTTGCCCTAACCCCAAGTAAGCAATTCGCCCCAGAAGCAGGAAAAGGGTTGAGGCACCCCACATATTGAGGAGTGCGGCGAAGAAAAGTTCACGTCTAAAATATACACTAGAGGCTATATATACTAGTCCAACCCTTAAATCGTGAAGTATATGCGTTTTTTGGAATACTTCGGACCCCTCCGAGCGTTGGGTAGCGACAGACCCAGCGGGCACCATAAAAGTGAGCACCAAAGACAGAATAAATGACACCAGATTGACAATAATTGAAAGCTCCAGAGCATTCGCAAAATTCTGCATGAGAATCATGGTTCCCACGAGGGGGATCACAGCACGGGATAGCTCCCCCACCATCGAATAGGTGCTATTGTATTTTTTCAAATTCTCGATGTCCAAGAATCTCAGGAATAATAGCGCGGCTTGTGGGGCTGTATGCGGTCGCGGCTAAAGACATGAGAGCCGAAAGAATAATCAGTATATAAACGATAAATTCTCCGCGTGCTGACAATAAAAGAATAAGAGCGCACAGGCAGCAGAGGCTATTAAAAATATCGTAGAAAATCAGCAGGGATTTTTTCTTGAACCTGTCAATGACAACAAATCCAAGAATGCTGGCGAGGAATATGCCCGCACCGCTCAACGCATTCATCACCCCAACCATCTGCTGACCGGCGTTCTGGCTGATATACCAGGTCACCACAATGGTGTAGGCGACGGTGCCTATGCGTGAAAGCGCCGTCGCCGGGATGAGATAGTACGCTCTACTGCACCTCACCACGTTCCGCAAAACCTCAGAGCAGAGGGCTAGATACTCGATCCACTGCTGCTGCTAGAGCTTGAACCTACCTGGCTGCGGAAGGCTGCGGCGAACCCGCCAATAACCCAGTGCCCGTTTTCATACTTCCCTGTTATATCGACGTCGAGCGTGGTGCTGCGGGAGCTTGAGGGAACATCAGCATCCCTTCCTGAGGTGGCGATAAAGCTGCCCAACCCTATGGTGAATCGGGAAGGCCAGGTGTATTCCCCGCCGGATTCCTTGGGCTTCGGTGTGGTGAGGTTGGCTGTCACCTTGGGGTCTTCAAACCAGATCGTTGAAAACTGGTACGAGGACGACTTAACGGAGCTTTTATCTGTATCATTCAGCGCGGTCTGCTCGATCAGGCTGTCGTCACCGCTCTCCATCATGTACTGGGTCGCCGCAGTATAGAACGCGATACTGGAATACAGCCCTGCCACCGAGTTTTCGTCGGCGTTCTTAGGTTTGATGGGTTTGGGCACGTTCTTCGCGCGTTCGGTGCGGGTCGCCTTACGGTACTCCCCCGCCGAGGTATCGTATTCGTCGATCTTCGCTTCGCCGCTGAAATCGCTGCGATAGCTTGCCGTAGCATCCGTCGGGAGCGGTTTCACGCTGCCGGCGTTGGATGCGCATCCGACAAAAGCGAGCGCGGAACCTGCGCCCAGCACGCCTAGGGCAGTTCTGCGGGATACAAACGGCTGTGTCATGAGAAAGACCTTTCATCGATGGCGACTATTGTTCTAACACTATTATCCCGGATACTCCCGGCCAGTACTATCCCTGGAATTAGGCACTCAGATTGCCCGCTGAGCCAAAGCTAGAAGACAAGTCAGTATTGGTGGGAATATCGATCAGCAACCAGCGTCCGTTGTTATATCGTGCCTTAAACTCTCCGTCGTGAACGTCTTTCTTTGCCTCGCTGGGAATGTCTATCGCAGTGCCCTCATACACTACAAAATTACCTGTTGAGAATGTGGTCGTTGCCGCCCATGTGTAGACGTCGCCGTTCTGGCTGGGAGTCGGGTCTTTGAGTGTAAACGTCATTTTAGGGTCTTCAAACCACATATTTTCAAGCTCTTTCACGCTGCTTTCCTCAAAGGCTTCGGCTCCGTTTATTCCTCCCACAAAGGTAATTTCTTTGAAGGGGGAGAAATCGTTGGTCATAATTCCGTAGGTGAAGGCTGCCCCAAGAAATCCAAATAGGGAGTAGAGCCCGGCGGAACTTTTCTCGGTCATCATGGCGGTTTTCACCGGTTTGGGCACGTTCTTCGCACGTTGGGTACGGGTTGCGCGCACGTATTCTCCTGCGGAGGTGTCGTAGCTGTTGAACGTGATCTCACCCGAATAGTCGGCACGGTAGCTCGTGGATGCGTCCGCCGAGAGCGGCTGCACGCGGGCGGCGCATCCGGCGAAGGCGAGCGCGGAACCGGCACCTAGCACGCCGAGGGCGGCTCTGCGGGATATGAACGAGGAAGTCATGGGCGGGTACCTTTCTCATAGAGGCGGAAAATACGGCGTCGTTACCGGTATTTTCGTTCGGGGAGTGATGTTACCTGAGGGGCGCATCCTCTATTATCCCGGAGTAGAGCCGCAGTACAGGTAATTATGACACTCCTGCCCAGCAACAAGCCCCGCAGACATAGATTAAGCCCGCAGAAACGCACGTGTTTCTGCGGGCTTGTCCCATATTTACGTCCGATGCGGTTCAGCTTGAAAGAAGTTTAGAACCCGAATCCTCCGCCGCTGCCGGAACCGGTGGACGCTCCACCGCTGGCACCTGAGGATGCGGAACTGCTCATACCAAGGTCAATTTCCCATTTACCATCTTTATAGGTGCCTTTAAAGGTTTGAGGCACTTCCTGATGCCGCGATTTCTCGGGAATATCCGTCACCTGACCATTTTGAACGGTAAAGCTGCCCAGATTCGCCGATACCTTTCCTTCCCAGGTATAGTTGTCGCCTTCAACCTTGGGCTGCGGAGTATCAAGAAAAGCTTTGACAGTGAAGTCCTCGAACCAAGACTTATCTGGTACCCCAGAAGACTTTATCTGTTCCTCAAGCTTTGAGAGTTGTTCTTTGCCTTTAATATTGCTCTCCTTAAGAGCACTACCGTCTGCCGTCATATAGAGATACTGCATACCAGCAACAATAAAGGCAATATTCTGGTAGAAGCTCTCCACCGATTTCTCATTCAAGTTATCCGGCTTAATCGGTTTCGGAACATTCTTCGCGGGATGCTCACGGGTTGCAGGTTCATAGTTCCCGGCGGAAGTATCAAACTTCTCGAACTTGACCTCGCCGCTGTAGTCGTCACGCTTCGACGAATCAGAACCGCCGCCGC
>NZ_KV820076.1:115748-116541 GCF_001815285.1 Rothia sp. HMSC065D02 | reverse complement strand
GTCACGCTTCGACGAATCAGAACCGCCGCCGCCACTAGAATTACTCGTCGAGCACGCGGCAAGAGCAACCGCCGCAGAACCGGCGCCGAACACACCAAGAGCGGAACGGCGAGAAATAACGTACTGATCAGACATAATATTTCCTTTCTGTTCAGACCTTCTGCTTTATGATGTTAGAGTCCGAATCCGCCCAGACCGGAACCAGTGGATGCGCCACCGCTGGCGCTGGGGCTTGCGGAGCTGCCTGCTCCAAGGTCAATCTCCCATTTACCATCTTTATAGGTGCCTTTAAAAAAGGTTTGCGATCCTTCCTGATGCCGCGACTCCTCGGGAATATCCGTCACCTGACCATTTTGAACCATAAAGCTGCCCATATTTATTGATACCTTTCCTTCCCAGGTATAAGTGTCACCTTCAATCTTAGGCTGCGGAGTATCAAGAAAAGCTTTGACAGTAAACTCCTCGACCCAGGATTTATCCGGCATTCCAGAAGATTTCATCTGTTCTTCAAGCTTTGAGAGTTGTTCTTTGCCTTTAATATTGCTCTCCTTAAGAGCACTGACATCTCTCGTCATAAGGAGATACTGGAAACTAGCAAAGAAAAAGGCGATATTCTGATAGAAGCCATCTACCGATTTATCATTCAGGTTATCGGGTTTAATCGGTTTCGGAACATTCTTCGCGGGATGCTCACGGGTTGCGGGTTCATAGTTCCCGGCGGAAGTATCAAACTTGTCATACTTCACCTCGCCGCTGTAATCGTCACGCTTCGACGAATCAGAACCGCCGCCGC
>NZ_KV820076.1:68776-115648 GCF_001815285.1 Rothia sp. HMSC065D02 | reverse complement strand
GTCACGCTTCGACGAATCAGAACCGCCGCCGCCATTAGAATTACTGGTTGAGCACGCGGCAAGAGCCACCGCCGCAGAACCGGCGCCGATCACACCAAGAGCGGAACGGCGGGTCGGATAATGTGCTGGGATGTTCATAGTATTCCTTTCGGCGCCTTGCTTATGCCCAGATAAAATAGGGTATCCGTGTTTAGGGCAGAAAGCATGAACGGCGCTCCTTGTGGTTGGGTTACCTCTAATTATCCTGCCATGCGTCATGATTTATACTTGGGATTGCCGCAGGTATTTCTGCATATTCTCAGGTTGAGGTCGTCCAGCTGAATATTTGCTGTGTACGCACATTCGTAATCGTGAAACCCCTTAGCGCCTTTATTTCTTTGCCTCCGGTGTAGGCACAGGCGTGGGGGTTAGGTCTTCTACACGCATCCTAAAATGCGAGAAAAGATCAGTTCTTTCGGGGGCTCCCACGATCTTTTCGGGAACGCTCACCTTACACCACCAGCGGCCGTCACGATGCACCGCGGTGAAGGTGGTCTGGGCAACTTCGTACCGTTTCGCGAGAGAAAGGTTCACGGTCTCTTTCTCGCCCACCTGAAAGGTTCCGTAATCGAGGGTGGTCTTTCCTTCCCAGGTGTAGGTATCGCCCTTAATAGTCGGTTCGGAGGTTTTGAGGGTTACTGTGGCCGCGGGGTTATCGAACCAGACGCGCCCTTCACGCATTAAAGAGAACGCTTTTTCGTCTTTTTCGCCACGCATGACACTATGTCCCGGCTCTGCGGCGGCGCTTTCATCATAAAGTCGGGTGTTGCCGGTGGTGTTCATATATTGGAGGGCGGCGGAAATATAGGCGATCGTATTGTAAAGCCCCCGGACCGATTTATCGTTCATATGCTCGGGTCTGATGGGCACAGGCACGTTCTGAGCCGGGTGATCACGAGTTGCTGGTTTAAAGGCTCCCGCAGATTCATCATATGTATCGAATTTGACCTCACCCGCAAAGTCGGTGCGGGTTTCGTCAGAGTTTGTGGCAGATCCTTGGTTTCTTGATAGGCAGGAGGCAATAAATCCCGCTGAGCCTATGCCCAACAACGCGAGCGCGGAACGGCGGGGAAAACGACGGGAGGTGTGGGAGGGCATCGAAATGGTGTCCTTTCAGCGCCTTTTACCCGTGCATCAAGGCGCAAACTGTGGTTGGATGTATTCCCATTGTGTACATGATGTAGAAATTCATGCGAGGTTTAAGTGTTCCCTGAACAAAGATTCAGCTAAGAGCGCGGAAAACCCGCAAGAACATCGTGCTTCCTGCGGGTTTTCTTTAAGTAGGAACCTACACTCGGTTCTCCTAGACAAGCTTGTGCGGTATTGCTACTGTGCCCCGCCGTTTCCAGATGTGCCTTCCCCGGCTCCTTCCTGCGGAGCCTGCTGCTGCGGGGTTTGCCCCTGGTTCTGTCCCTGCTGCTGATTCTGGGAGCCACCCTGAGCGTCTGAAGAACCTCCGCTGTTTTGTTGAGGATAGGACAACCACCAGGTACCGTCTTTATAGATTCCTTTGAAGACCGCAGGCACTTCTTCTGTCCGCTGCTCTTCGGGGATATCCATTGCCTGACCACCTATCACGACGAAGGAGCCGTTGGTAGCCTTCATCTTTCCGTTCCAGGTATAGGTGTCACCGTCAGTCTTGGGTTGCGGGGAATCCAGAATAGCAGTCAGCTTATGGTCCTCAGCCCAGGTTTTTTGCTTTTTCCGTTCTTCAACAGCTTGCTGAACCTGATCGGCAGGGAGCTTATTCCCCTGAGGATCGAGAGCAACTTCCATAAATGGGGCAGGATCATTGGCGTTATTAAAATACTGCCATGCCGCAACCATGTACCCGATAGCCGCATAGAAACCAGCAACGGATTTCTCACCCATCTGCTCTGGTTTGAGGGGCTTGGGGAAGTTCTTCGGGGGCTGTTCCTTGGTGCCGGGCTCGTACTTACCCGCAGAGGTGTCGTAGTTGTCGAATTTCACCTCACCGCTGTAGTCCTTTTGGTCTTGGCCACCGGATGCGGAGGAGCCTGACCCGCCGGCATTATTTGCCCCTGAACAGGCAGCAAGAACCACCGCCGCAGAACCGGCGCCAAGGAACCCAAGCGCGGAACGGCGAGAGATATTCAATGAAGACATGCTAGTCCTTTCGGAACCCAAGCCCTGACACTCGGGTGGTATCGATCATCGGAGGTACAGCATACGCATATACCCGCTATCCATCACGATAACGAGAAATGAATACTCTCGCCGTAAAATTTCGCTAGATGCCAAACAGCGAACCGGAGCTGCTGGAGCTTGACGGGCTAGCGCTACCGGAGGCGGTCGAATCCTGATTTGGGTTCGTAATCATCCATTTACCGTCCTTATAAACTCCCTTGAACGTAACATCTTTGTTCTGTTCCTGGTTCAGTTCCCGGCTCATGCCCCCACGACCACCCATACCGCCAGCTTTCATGGTAACGCTTCCATCCCAGGTGTAGGTGTCGCCGTCCATCTTCGGCTGCGGGGTCTTGAGGCTGCCGGTAATTTTTATGTCATAAAACCACACGACTCCCCCGGCGCCCATCTGCTTGAGCTGCTCAAATTGTGATGCAGGCATCTTCTGCCCAGTGTTGTCTGCAATAACCTCCATCATGGGCTCGGGGTCAAAAGACTCGAGGAAGTACTGCACGGATGCGAAAAGGTAGCCAATAGACGAGTAAAAACCTGCCGCCGACTTATCGTTAGCGTTATCCGGCTTCTTCGGCTTCGGCACATTTTCGGCGGGATGATCCTTGGTCGCGGGTTTGTATTCTCCCGCAGAAGTATCAAAGTTATCGAACTTGATCTCACCGCTAAAGTCGGTGCGCTCGCTCTGGGAGCTGACACCGTTGACGCCTCCAGAGCACGCAGCAAGCGCCACGGTCGCAGAGGCAGCACCCGCCAAACCAAACGCGGTGCGACGTGAGACATGTAGAGCGGACATTCTTTTTCCTTTCATGGTGCGGACTTCTTAGCCCGAATATCTGTGTGGTGTTTCTAGAGTGAAAATTCTTGAGACGATCCAGATCCTGACGAACCCGAGGAGCTGCCGTAGATAGCCCACCAGCGCCCTTCCGTATAGGTTCCGCGGTAGAGGGTATCTGATGTCTCTGTCTCAGACTCTCGGCTTACTCCACTCGGCCCGTAAAAGGTACCCAACGAAAACGATATTGTTCCCTCCCAGGTGGCACTCGTACCGTTCATCGTCGGTTCCGGACTCTTGAGAATCGCCTTAAATTTGGGGCCGCCAAACCATGATTTACTGCTCGTGGTTTGTTGTTTCAGCTGGTTAAATTTAGATTCCAGGACATCTTTGTATTCTGGTGGAAACGCATCCGCTACAAGGCTAAAGTCCAGTGTTTCCATGGCGTACTGCATGGCTGCCGTCGTATAGCCAATCGCCGCATAAAATCCTGCTGCCGACTTATCGTTTATATCTGAGGGTTTCGTCGGTTTAGGCACATTCTTTGACGGGTGATCTTTCGTGGCAGGCTCATAGGCGCCCGCAGAGGTATCGAAACTCGTGAAGCGAACCTCGCCTGCATAATTGCTGGAACTGGACGAAGAACTTGAACTGGAACTAGATGGAGAGCTGGAACTAGAGCTGGATGCGGTTGCCCCCGCACTCTGCTGCTCGGATGCGATTCCTCTCACTTTCGGGGCGCAGGCGCTCAGCACCATCGCCGAGCCCACCGCACCGGCTGCCGCAAGAGCGGTTCGGCGCGAAAAATCATAGGATCTTTCTGACATATTTCATTCCTTTCGGCGTCTTAATCGTCAACGATTAAAACCCCTGTGATGTGGCTGGGTACCTTACTATTGTGCCGTTAACCCGTGCGAACATGCGTTATATGACGTCATCATAAGCTGTTATATTTTTCTCATCGTCCCTGCACACACCCAAGAACCAGCACCGAGCGCATCCCTTCCAAGCACGGTACAACGCTATGGTGTAGCTGTAGAGCTCTGTGAGGCTACGGTCTTTGACCGAGTTTCAATGCTCCAGCGCCCGTTGGTATATGTTCCTTTGAAAACCATGTCTTCGCTATTACTTTTTTGCCGTTCCGTTAGGTCGTTTACCTGCCCACGATCGACACGGTAGTTCCCGAATTCCATAGAAAACTTCCCCTCCCACGTATATGTATCACCTTCCATCGCGGGCTGCGCGGTATTCAGGGAGATAGTGACGCGCGGGTTCTCATACCAGTTTTGCCCCTCCCTCATACGCGCCAGTATTTGCTCATTTGAGGAATTATGAACATAGTGTTTCTCGTCCTCGGTGAGCGCACTGTCATCGTAAGGACCGGTGTCACCGGTGGCGAACATATACTGCATAGCGGCGGCGATATAGGCTAGGCTCGCGTAAAATCCGGCAACGGACTTTTCATCTGCATTCTCAGGTTTGATAGGTTTGGGGACGTTCTTGGGAGGGGTATCTCGTGTGGCGGCTTCAAAACTGCCGACAGAATTATCATATTTTTCGAGTTTGACTTCTCCGGCATAGTCACTGCGTTCATTCGAGCATGAAGCAACCGTAAAAAGCACCGCACCGGCACCCGCAGCACCCAGCGCGGAACGACGTGTTAGCACATATTCCACCGTGAATCCCCTTTCGCGCGGCATCAAAATGCGGGAAGTCCCTTCATTATCCACCTTAAGTAGAGGTTTATAGCAGATTTCAGCGGTATGCGCTCTGTGAGATTTCGCTCGATTCTGCCAGAGGATAAAGCGGGAGCGGTGCTTCGCAGACCGATCTTGACCTCCACGTATTTTTATAGATAACCCATAAAACAACGAGGTTTTTACGTTCCGCAACGAAGAAACTGGAGAAGTTATCCACAGGCATACCGGTACTTTTTTTATGCAACTTTTATTGCTTTCTAACGAAAGGACGTTCTTCTGCACACTGCGCTGAGTACCATAGAAGAGTATGTTCCGACATGACGAGAGGATATCTCATGGCTGAAATCCCTACTTCCGAACCCCAAGTTGGTGCCCCGCCGGTCGTAACTCAAGCACCGCCTAAACTTAACCAAGCGGGAGCTATCGACCTTGTAAAACGGGAAACGCGTGCCCCTGAGGTTGCAACTATCAGTCATGAAGCAGACGAACTGGCTATCACTCTCAACAACACCGATCTGAAGTCGCCTTCACTTCTCGATACCCTCGAAAATACGATTTCAAGCTACGGTTCCGATACCTTCAACGGCATCGACATGGTTACCCAGCGCCTGCTCAATATGCAGGAGCTTGAGCTTGCGCCGGACTCCCCACAAACCAAAGCATCTCAAAACCTGGCGGAACTGCGTGCACAAATCAACTCGCTGGATTACAGCGCGATTGACGGTACCCCCGGTAAACGCGGCATCGCAAAACGCCTGATAGGGCGCGGCAAAAGCAAAATCGAGAAATTCTTCTACCAGTACGCCAGCGTCAACAGAAATATTGAAGGCATCAGCAAAAAACTGAAAAAATCCACCGATGCGCTCGTCATGCAGCAGGCGGAACTTGTGAAACTGCGCGAGAAACTTCAGGAAGGCATGACGGATTTGAACGAGAAGATCGCAGTTCTTCAACAGTTCTCCGATATGGTGCGTGCCGCCGCCGAAGAAACTCGTCTTGAAGGAGATGAAGAAACCGCGCGCATCTACACCGAGAAGGTTCTGTATGTGACCGAACAGCGCATCAGCGATCTGCTCACTAAACTTGAAATTGCTGGGCAGGCGTACCTGACAAGCGATGTTGTCTCCAGCAACGGCAAAGAGCTCATTCGCGGTATCCGCCGCGCCGAAGACACCACCTTATGGGCATACAAAATGACCGCCTATATCGCCCGTTCCTTAGGCATGCAGGAAGCGGTTCTGCAGCAGCTTGGCGCTCTGAAGCAGACCACCGAGAACGCTATTATGCGCAATGCCGATATGTTGTCTTCGCAGGCTACGCGCATCCAGCAGATGGCGTCCCAACCCGCAATCGACCCGCAGGTTTTGGCGCAGGCACATGGAAAAGTACTTCAAGCACTCGACGAAGTTTCCGCATTCCGTCAGGGGGCGGTAGAAGCATTCGCCCAGTCGAACCAGATGCTGCGCGAACTGACGGCGGATTCCCTTGAACGCGTTGCACGAAGGAATAATGCCCCCGAATCCTCTGCACACGCCAGCGGAACTCCCACAAACCGCGCGCTCACCCAGAATTAGAGGCACCCGTGGGCGTTATCAAACGGTTTTTCGGTGTGCCGGACGATTCCCCGGTCCGCTCCCAACAAGAAAGCGTCACGGATGCCCCGGCGCAGGAGTATGCCCCGACTCATTCTTCTGCCCCGGAGCCCGCGTACCTGCGCCAGTCCCAGCATGTGTTGGATGATGCCTCGCATTATTTGGCGGATTTTGCCGTGTCTGTGCCCCCGCGCGCACTCGTACCCGCCTTCGAGATGGTCGAAACCTACCGCAAAATAACGGCAGAAACGGGCAGTGATACCCGCGCGACCCTGCCCTCAACGACGGAATACACACTCCAGACGGCGCTAACCACCTATGTACCGAATCTGTTGACTGTCTATACCCGCACGCACAACCCCACCCCGGAGCAAACCTCCGAGCTGGTGCAGGCTCTTACTGATGCAAATCAGGAATTCGTCACAGCGCTTAACCTTGTGCGGGCAGATAACAGCCTTGAACTTGAAACGCACACCCTGTTCATGCGCAAGAGAATGGCGGTATAAATGGAACTGAGTATTGGTCAGAACGTCAATCTTACCCAGGAAGCACCCGATCTCGACCACGTGCTGGTAGGGTTGCGGTGGCGCACCGACGAACCGCTTTTACGTGAATCTCTGGAGGCAGGGGTACTTCTCACCTCGAACGGCAAACTAGTTTCGCGGCAAGACTTTGTATTTGCTCACCAGGTCTTAGACCGTGCGGGCAGTGTTCGCCGCCGCGAGCTCATGGGCGACGATCAGGTGCAGTTCGATCTGCACCTTCCCACTGTGCCCCAAGACGTAGATTCCCTGGAGGTTGTGCTCTTCACAAACGGGGAAAGTACCGTGCGGCTCAACCGTGCCAGCGGGATTCGAGCACGCATGATAAACCCTGCCACCGGAAAAACAATGTTCCGTGCCCCACTCGTGCAGGTAGGTCGCAGCACAGCGGTACGGCTGATGCAGGTGTACCGGCACCGCGGTGAATGGAAAGTGCGAGCTGTGTGCGATGAATGGCATAGTGTATCCGCCATGCTTCAAGGGTTCGGGTTATGAGTCGCTACAGTTTTATCACTGCCTACATAGCGGACCCTGAGCCGCAGGCGCATCCTCAAGCATCCCCCTCTGCTGCTGCAGTAGCAAACCGGGGGCCGCAGTCTGCAGATATTCCCTCTGACCAGCAAGGGCACCAGAGGGCGCAGCATACTCAGCGGAGTATAAGCCGCCAGGCGAACCAAACGCCGAGCGCATCCGGGACAGCGCAGCCGATGCAGCACCGGCAGATTAAGCCCCCAAATATGAGCAAATCTCGCGGGACGGCAACCTACACCCCGGAATCGGCTGAATCTTGGCAGCATTCTCAACCTGCAGACACGGCAAAAACCATAACTCCTCCATCCGAACACCTGCGTGAACCGCACTGGTGGGGTCATATCCCCAATATCGCCGACGCTCACCCGAGCGAACGTCTCTTTATGCTTGATGCGGTACAAGCCGCCGTAGGAGAACTGCGTATTACTGGAACCGATATGACTGCATTCCTGCTGAACTGGGATGGTGAGAGTGTTATGCTGTCGGGTTCATCCGCTCCCCCAACTGATGCTGCCTCTCGGATGACCCGAATATCGCTCAACGCAGCAGGCACAGTTTTGACAATTCCCCCTAAATCTTTGACGCTACTGCGATCTTTAAAACTGATCGGCAGGAATCTTCAGCTCACTAATCCCGATATGCGCATAACCCGGGATTTAGGGAAGGGTACGCTAATATTAAGTGAGGATGGTTACGTTACCTGTGCCATCGCCCTTCTCAGCGAATATCAACACCATAAATAGAAAGGAAAATATAGTGGCTGCTATTAAGCTCACCAAAGGAAACCCCATCAATCTCACCAAAGAGGCACCGGGCCTGAAAAACCTCACCATCGGCCTGGGTTGGGACCTATCCCTCGCGGGTGAAGCCTATGACCTTGACGCATCCGTCATGATCACCGACGAAAATGACAGGATCCTTTTTGACGATGCATCCCTCATCTTCTTTAACAATCCCACCAGCCTTGACGGCGCGGTCGTCCACACCGGTGACAACCGCACTGGCGATGCTGAAGGTGACGATGAGACCATTATCGTGAACCTCGATAAAGTAGACCCAAAGGTACAGCGCCTTCACATCCTCGCCTCCATCTACGAAGGCGAAAAAACCGGTAAGAATTTCGGTGTAGTACGTAACGCTTATGTACGTCTAATAAACGACGACACGAATGAAGAAATCGCTCGTTACGACCTTTCCGAAGACTGCTCGGCAGCGCCCGCTGTACTCTTCGCGATGGTGTACCGCCACAACGGCGAATGGCGTTTCAAAGCCGTAGAAGATCCATTCACCGGTGGTCTGCCGCATCTGCTGACCTCCTACGGTTTCACCGTTTAACAACCTGCCTTATCTCTAACGCGAAGGAGAGCCTTCTGCCCTCATGGCTTTATTAAAATTCTTCAAATACGACCTCTTGATTACCCTTGCGGCACTTATAGGTGCCGCCTTTTATGGTGGTATTGTCGGCATGGTATCCGCCGCGATCCTGATTGTCCTTGAGATCGTTTTCTCATTCGACAACGCGGGTGTGAACGCAAAATACCTAGACAAAATGTCGCATGCATGGCGCAATATCTTCTTGACAGTCGGTGTGCTAGTCGCTGTTTTTGGTATGCGTCTTATCTTCCCCTTCCTGATCGTCTGCCTGGCAGGCAACGTAGGTCCGGTTGAAGCTTGGAACCTTGCAATGGAACGCGGCGACCCGCATACGCCCGGAACCTACGGGTACATTTTGGAATCCGCCCACCACACCATCGCTTCCTTCGGCGGCATGTTCCTGCTCATGCTCTTCCTTTCCTTCCTCTTCGAGGCGGGTAAGGATGTCCACTGGCTATCCGTGATCGAGAAACCGCTCGCCAAAGCCGGGCACTTTGATTCCATGCCTGTATTGGTTTCCGGGGTTATCTTAGTGACGGCTTCTCAGCTTTTCGGTGCCGAGCATCATGAACAGTACACCATTCTGCTCTCGGGGCTTCTGGGCATGCTCACCTTCTTGGCGACCAACGGCCTGGCAACCTTTATGGAAGACCGAAACGAATCTCAAGAAGAATCCCTGGCGAATGTTGCCGTACTTACCGGTAAAGCAGCATTCTCCATGTTTATCTTCCTAGAAGTTCTTGATGCCTCCTTCAGCTTCGATGGCGTTCTCGGCGCATTCGCGGTAACCTCAGACCCCATTATTATTGCTATCGGTTTGGGCGTGGGCGCGCTCTTCGTGCGGTCGATGACCATTTACCTGGTCGAAAAGGGAACCCTTCAAGAGCTGCGCTACCTGGACCACGGCGCGCACTGGGCTATCGGCGTTCTCGCGCTTATGCTTCTGGCAACCCTCAAGTGGGATATTCCCGACTACGTGATCGGCCTTTCCGGCATCGTCTTTATCGCCGGGTCGATTATCTCCTCCCGCAAGGCAAACCATGCGGAGGCAGCACTCGCGGAAAAGACTGCAGAACCTGACGCTCCGGTGCAGAGCACATAACCGCAGGATCAAGGGCACATAGCCCTCAAGCAACGCGGTGGGCGACGATGCGGACGCAGCGTGCGCCGCGCATCCGCCCACCGTATTTTTATTACCACATAACTACATAACTAACGAAGGGTACAGGCACTGTGGCTATTAACCTGTCAAAAGGCCAGAAACTAGATCTCTCGAAAGACAGCTCGCTCACCCAGGTTCGTTTGGGCTTAGGCTGGGATCCCATTAAAACCAAGGGGCTCTTTGGGCGTATCAAAGAGAAAGCGGTCGATCTGGATGCTTCCGTGATCGGCTATGATGCAGCCGGTAACCTGCTTGAGGTCGTTTTCTACGGGTCGTTACGCTCGGTCAATGGTTCTATTATTCACCACGGAGATAACCTGACGGGTGCAGGCGAAGGCGACGACGAGGTTATTGATATTAACCTCCCGGGCGTGGATGCGCGCGTTGCTTTCTTGGCACTGGTGATTACCTCATATTCCGGGGACCAATTTAGCAACGTTGACAACGCCTTTGTGCGCGTTGAAAACGTTGCTACCCGCCAGGAGATGGCACGTTTTTCGATGACGGAAAAGGGCTCGCATACGGGGCTCATGGTAGCCCTGCTGGCACGCGTAGGTCGCGGCTGGGAGCTTCGGGCTATTGGAGACCCGCTGCCCGGTGCGGCACGCACCCCGCGCGATGTTATCGACCCTGTAAAAAGGTACCTTATCTAAAAATTTGGCGTGCTGTGCACGTATTCAATAGCGGCACGTCAAGGTGTACATAGCGGCGGTTTTATTCTTCTTTATGGCGGTAAGAGCTGTCTTTGGAATGCTTCTGTGCGCATAGTACTAATAGCAAAAGCTGGTCCCGCATGCATCAATACGATGCGTGCGGGACCAGCTATATTATTGTGGTTAACTCAACTCTAGAAAGCTATTTCGAAGATCCTACAAGGTAATTTATCTGCCAACTGCCGTTTGTGTACGTTCCTCTGAGCATGGAAGAAGCTTTGATGTGCTGTTCTGAGGCAGGAGTGTCCTCAGCGAAACCTGAACTAGCGGCAACATACTCACCGTAGGATATATCCGTCTTACCTTGCCACCGATACGAGTCACCGCTTTTTGTTGGCTGAGGAGTATCTAGAGTAATGGTTACGGTTGGGTTACCAAACCACATTTCTTTCAATTTAATAGCGTCCATAACATTATTGCCTTCATTATCTTTGAAAAAGGACTCTTTATCGCTGTCTGATAGCGCAGTCTTCTGTAAAGGCCCATCATCCCCTGTTTCAAGCAAGTACTGAACTGACGCAGAGATAAACGAAATATTGGCGTAAAACCCATCGACCGAATTTTCTTTTGCTTGATCGTCCATCTGCGGAATTGGGACATTCTTCGCCGGCTGTTCGCGCGTTGCGGGCTCAAACTCGCCCGCTGATTTATCAAACTTTTCGTGTTTGACGACTCCGCTGTAATTCTTCGAGCTTCCAGAGGACGAAGCGGAAGACGAGGCTGAGGCGGAAGCAGAGGATGAGGACGATGAGCTTGACGCGGACGATGAAGAGCTTGAAGAGCCGCTAGCGGCGGCATCGACGGGTTTTACGGAGGCGGCGCATCCGGCAAGAGCAATGACAGAGCCAGCGCCAACGATGCCTAGTGCGGCACGGCGGGTTACATCATGAGGTGACATGGTGTTGTTCCTTTCGGGGCTTCCGTAACGCCGCAGGGCAGGCGACTGCGGGAAGCACGGGTGGCGAGCGCATGAACTCGCCATGGGTGTTTCTCTCTACTCTAGTGTATCGGGACTGCGGGAGCCCGTATATCTGCCGTTCTAGGGTCTTAGAATTTAGAATACGGTATGTTTCCGCATAATGCGCCAAAGAATTTCACCGGTTACTTTCCGACTATTTGTGAATCGGTCAAGTTCCGGGAGCGGTGGTTGAGATTACAAAAGCCCCGCAAGATTGTAGAAATCTTGCGGGGCTTCAAAGTTAGCCGTTTGACTTGGCTTTCGGACTAACGGTTTCGGTATTACCAGTTTGAGTGGTAGCAACGCTCCACTTGTTATCAGAGTAAGTACCAATAAATGCCCCTGGGACTTTCACATATCCTTCCCCAGGCGGAATATCGTTCACTTCCTCAGGAGTAGCCGTAAATTCGCCTATGTTCATGCTCAGTTGAAGAGACCACTTATAACGATCCCCGTTAATTTCTGGCTGTGCGGTGAGAGTCTCGATCGTAACTGTAGGATTACCCAACCACATCTCCTTGTTTTTAACCTTCGGAAGAACCTGAGACCAAGTGGGATCTTGATATATAAGTTGGACTTCATCTTCCTTATAAGCCCCTTTACGGAAAGGCCCGTCGTCACCCGTAACGAACAAATACTGCATGCATGCAGCGTAGTAACCGATATGCGCGTAGAAAGCCTCAACGGACTTTTCGTTAGCGTTCTCCGGCAGCTTCGGAACAGGAACGTTCTTCGCGGGCTCGGTACGGGTCGCGGGCACGTACTCCCCCGCCGACGTATCGAAGCTGTCGAACTTGACCTCGCCTTTGTAATCCTTAGCGGGTTCCGACTTACTGGAGCTTGACGAGCCGCCACTGGAGTTTGAGTTTGAGTTCGACGAAGAACATGCTGCGAGCGCGGCCGCGGTGCCAGCACCCAGCACACCCAGCGCTGCGTTACGGCGAGTCACGATCAACGATGACATAGTATTCTTTTTCCTTTCATATGTGCCTCATTCAAAGCGAATAAGGCATAAATCTAGTGAGGCTAAGAAACCCCAGCCGCTAAAACAACAATGTTTTAGATGGAGAATCCGCCGCTTCCAGCAGCACCCCCACTGCTGCGAATAGTCCACGAACTGCCCGAATAGAGGGCCTCGAAGGTGATATCCGTATCAACGTGTTGTTTACTGGACTCCACATCTTTACTCATGGAGTTCACAACGATGTAGGAACCCATATTCATCTTCATCGTGCCGCCCCACGAGTAAGAGCTGCCGCTGCTGCTCGGGGTGGAGGTGTTCAGCGAGAACACAACGGTCGGGTTGTCCATCCAGGCATTCCCCTCTTTGATCATCTTGAACATCTCTGAAGCAGTAGTGTTACTGGACAGACTCGACTTTTCGGATGACACCAGAGCGCATTTCTCGAAAGGCTCCATATCGCCGGTCTGGAAGAGGTACTGCATAGAGGCCGCGATATAGGCGATGTTCTCGTAAAGTCCGTCTATGGTTTTCTCGTTGGCTTTATCAGAGAGCAGGGGTTTGGGAACGTTCTTCGGCTTCTCGGTACGGGTTGCGGGCTGGTGCTCGCCAGCGGATGTGTCGTACTTTTCGAGTTTTACATCGCCCGTGTTTTTCGAGTTGCCGGGCAGAGTAGATGCGCTCGATGATGAGCTGGAGGATGAAGCACTTGACGACGATGAGCTCGCGGAGGACGAGCTCCCCTGCCCGAGGTCCGCGGGTTTGACGGCGGGGGCGCATCCGACAACGACGGCGGCAGATCCTGCGCCCAGCACACCCAAGGCGGCGCGGCGGGAGATATGGTGGGGTAAACGGGTTGGCATGTTTGCCCTTTCATCGGTGCTCTCAAGGGATGCGGTTACGAGCGAGGTTCCGGGTCTCAGCACATCTTTTTGCCCAAAACTGCGCAGTCAGGGGCGGAAGATAAGCCTCAACTTCCCAGTTTGTTGCTCCATACCAGAGACATTACGTCGATTGTATCTTAGAGCTTTGTTGAACCCCGGACTCCTGGACACGTCTTCATCATTTCGTTATCTATTTGCTCTCTATGTGGACTTCCTAGAGAGGCGCTGCGGCACGGCATAAAATCGCTCATGAGTACCATTCCGTATTAGCGGTTGAATATATCACCGGACTGTAGAAAAGTCTCTATACGAGCTTTACGATTAAACGAACATTGTTAGTGAGCTAGTACACGGGAGGTTCCCATGAAGGCTGTAGTTGTCCCTGACGTTGTTGATGGCTCGATAAATGTCACCGATGTTCCCGTGCCCGAGGTGGGGCACGGTCAGGCGCTCGTGAAGCTAGAGTACTCCGGCGTCTGCCACACCGACCTGCACGTTGCGGCTGGTGATTTCGGTGAGGTTCCGGGGCGCATCCTGGGGCATGAGGGTATTGGTATTGTCACCGAAGTTGGTGAAGGCGTTGAATCTCTCAAGCCCGGCGATCGAGTCTCTATTGCGTGGTTCTTCCAGGGATGCGGGCACTGCGAATACTGCACCTCCGGCAGGGAGACCCTATGCCGTACCGTCAAGAATGCGGGCTACACCGTGGACGGTGCCATGAGTGAGTATGCCCTTGTCACGGCAGACTATGCCGTAAAGGTTCCCGAAGGTCTGGATGCGGCGCAGGCAAGCTCGATTACCTGCGCGGGCGTAACCACCTATAAGGCGATTAAGGAATCGCAGATACGCCCCGGTCAGTGGCTGGTCGCCTACGGCGCTGGCGGGCTGGGCAACCTGGCGGTGCAGTACGCCAAGAAGGTTTTCGGTGCCAAGGTTATTGCCGTCGATATTAACGATGACAAGCTGCAACTTGCCGCCGAAACCGGCGCCGACGTCACGATTAACGGTCGTGAGGTTGAGGATGTACCGGCGAAGGTTCGTGAGGTAACCGACGGCGGGGCGCAAGCCGCCGTGGTGACCGCAGTATCGAGGGTTGCTTTTAACCAGGCGGTTGAGAGCGTGCGTGCCGGGGGTAGCGTGGTGGCTGTGGGCCTTCCGCCCGAGAAGATGGAACTGTCTATTACAAAGGTCGTTCTTGACGGTATTCGCGTGCTCGGCTCGTTGGTTGGCACCCGCCAGGATCTTGCCGAAGCGTTCCAGTTCGGCGCAGACGGGCTGGTGGTTCCCGTAGTGCAGCTGCGCAAGGTTGATGAGGCCCCGCAGATCTTCGAGGAGATGAACGCAGGCAAGATCAACGGGCGTATGGTGCTCGATTTCGCAAGCCTGTGGTAAGGCAAGAAGGCTTCTCACACGGGTGCGTTAGGTACTGAATCTTTGCGGTAGCGCGGGTTGCCGCCCGTTTCTACACATAGGGTTCTGAACCCCTAATGCAAAAAGCGGTGTCCCCTGGAAAATATGGAAATTCCGGGGACACCGCTCTATATGCGGAGCTAAGGATTAGCTGTCCTGGGTATCGTGGGATGCGGAGCTGTCAGATCCACCAGTTCCGTAGAAACCCCCAACACTCCATTTGTTATTGTCGTATTTACCCGTGAAGTTAATCTTCTGAGTATATTTCCGACGATCTTCAGGAAGGTCTACAGTCTCACCATCGTGCACGGCATACTCCCCCTGAGACATGCTCACGTTTACTGGCCACGTGTAAGTGCCGTTCTCTTCCTTAGGCTGAGCGTCCACAAAGTTCATCACAAGTTTAGGGTCTGCAAGCCAGTTCTTTTCATTCTGGATAGCCGTAAACAGAGAGCTCGACAATGTGGTTTCTTTATCCTCATCGCTCATAGCGCTTTCTTTGATCAGAGATACATCGCCGGTCTGCAGTGCGTACTGCAAAGCCGCGCCAATGAATGCGATCGAAGAGTACAGACCCGCGACGGAGTTTTCGTTCATATTCTCCGGCTTGATGGGCTTGGGAACATTCTTTGCGGGAGTCTCACGAGTTGCGGGCTCGTAGGTGCCAGCTGAGGTATCAAACTTATCGATTTTAGCCTCGCCGCTGTAGTCGCTGCGGGTGCTCGTCGAGGAAGCCGATGTGCCGGAGTCCCCGCCGTTGCCGTTCGAGTTAGAGGAGGAGCACGCCGCCAAGAACGCGGCAGAACCAAGACCCAAGATGCCTAGAGCGCCGCGGCGGGATACAGAAGTAGTCAGCATGTTGTTATCTTTCAGTCGGTGATTATTGCCTATTTATTATAGAGTGCATACACCGGAAGAACCCATTTAGGGCAAGCTATGTTCCCACGGGTGCGGGGAGATTACAGGTTTTGCTGATGCGCTTGGGGATTACGCGGTATGAGGTGCTGAGGCTTGTAAGTTGCGTACGAATCGGATCTCTCGTAACGCCTCAAACGACTCCCGACCCTCTAAAAACCCAGACTCCGACAACTGCTGCACCGAAGAAGCCCACTCCCCCGTACGCACCTTATACAAAATATGACCAAAAATCACCGTGCCATCGAACTGCCCCGGATCAAAACTCAGCCGCTTACGCTTGCCCTGATCCCGGAAAATAATACGAATCCACCCGTTGCGGTTGTTATCCAGATACGTGAACCTATCAATCGAGGTATACGGTGCGGTATAGGTGCGTCCGAGGGAGTTACGCCAAGTGGCCGAGTGCTCATCAAACCGGATATAGAGCATGTAATAGTTAATGATTGCAACCAAGCCCAGAGGGCAACCTACTATAAATACAAAAATATGCATCCCGATATCGAAACCGTACATAATATCTAGAAATATGGGGAATGGAATCAGAAAGAAGAGAAAAATTCCCCATCCGAGGTAGAGGACAAAGCGCGGGCGGTGTTGCCTCACCCCGACGGAGACATGTGAACCTTTACGTTGGATGCCGGGCATAGCTCCGACGAGTAGGCCGCCGAGCAGCCCACCTAAGATACCGTTTTCCATCTCATAGCCCTCTCTAACCCGCCATATCTGCTGATACATCTTTTCAACTGTATTTTCCTTATATGCTCATCATGTACTTTCAGAGAGCTTTGGTGGCCTCATCAGGGCATAAATAGAGCAAGAGGGGTGTGCTCACGCAGAATACACGAACACACCCCTAGCCAATATTAGACACTGGTTATGATTCTTCATGATGCTCTACATCAGCGGCCTCTTGGCTCTGAGGTTCTTGCTCTTCCGGTCGGTTCCGGCCCGTATCCCAACCGGTATAGAACACCCCAATGCTGATCAACATACTCACAAACATCAACGCGCCCCAGCCTATCCCTGGCCCCATAAAGGTGCAAAATATGGTACAGACGAAAAATAAGACAGTAAGCACCGCACCTGTAATCATGAGGAACCATTTATAGAGAAGAACATCGAGATCCACTAAAGTCACCTTTATCTTAAGACGAAACAGCTTAGGCTAAGGCTAGTCTAGTTTGAGTTTCCTCTCATAACACAACCGCTTAATACGCTCAAACATCTTCTCATACGACCCAAACCCAGCCACCAACTCCTCAACCCGCTGGGCGTTCAGGTTTTGTGGCCATTCCTTGTGCTCCACCCGAGACAAAACCATCGCAAATAAGATAGATGCATCAAACTGCCACGGATCAAAACTCAGCCGCACTCGCTTGATATTGCGGCTGCGTACCCTCAGGTACCCGTTCTTCCCATTACTTTGCAGCAGGATTTCGCTGATGCTCTCATATGGCATATACCGAATCTTCCACCGCCAATTACGCCAGTACACCCCCGAGAGGGTTTGCTGGATATAAAACGTATGACAATGATTCACCATTGGGATCACAACGGGACCACATATAACAAATGCAAGAATAAAAGAAGCTAAGGGCTTGCCATGCATGATGGTTACATATAAAGGCATCGCAATTAATCCTCCCATTAAAAGCACATAGCTAATCATGAAAGCAAGCTTTGGGCGGTGCTGTTTGACCCCGAGCACGGGCTGACCCATCGTACGTTTCAGCGAGGGAACATTCCGAACGAAAAGACCCGCCAATAACCCAATCAACGCAGGAGGCACCACAACCTACCTTCCCTCAAATCCCTGCTCCCTTTTTATGAAGGACGTTCTGCCTTCTCAAACTTCGTCACAGACGTAGACCCAGAGTTAAAAACCTGAAAATCCAGCAGTGTCACCTTATAGTACCCGCCGACCTCCAAAGATCCCGCATACTCGTCCATAGACTTCTTTGGATCAGGAGAATCCGACATATGTAAATTCCCGCACTCTTTTGTCTTAAAATCTGCTACACGCTTATAATCCGTATTCCCCGAGACCAGACCACCCCGATCGTGCACATCAACATGCTCGAGGGTGCAGTACTTGTAAGTCCCTGCACTATCATTACGTGAAAGAAAATATAAAAACGCATAAAAGCTTACAGCAACGACAACAATGATGCATGTTACCAATGTTTCTTTAACATTCTTACTTCTCATAAATCTCTAAGATCCGTTGCCATAGATCCTCACAATACTATTTTCAGTACCAGGAAAGAGGACAATCCTGGGAAGCCCAAATTTGTAGCTCTTCCCTTCTTTTAGTAGATTATGATAATAGTTTGCGTCTTTCTCACCAATATCGGACCATACCATCTGAGGGCAGTTCGATGAGTCTATATACAGGCTATACGTGGTTTCTGGAGAGTTGGCTAATACCGAATCCTGTCTTTTGACCTCGGTTTTGGTAACAGTGCATTCCTTAATGATTGGATTATTCTTATTGTGAGCCGAAACCCCAAAATATATACCAAAAAATAATAAAAATCCCAACGGCACAAACACAATAATATATTTCTGTCGGAACCATGAAAGATTTGACTTTAATAGTTTTATCATTGTGTAATCACCTTCTTAAATTTTTTATTCTATTATAAATAGTACCATATATATTTATATGTGCCGCAGGTATAACCTATTTCCTTTCCCGCTACCTTTTTGCACATAGATTTTTTAGAATTTGAAATATAACTGTGACCGCACATAATCACAAGCAACCCCAGGCGCAAGAAATCCGCTTTCTTCGAGTTCTTCCCATGACATAGGCCATCGTCCACACTTTGACCTGTACATAATATGTCCGTACAGAACATCACTATCAAACTGAGCATGGGAAAACTTAAAAACTAGATACCGAAACAGCACACGATGCTCGTAGCTTTTGAAGCGTACCCATCCTCCTTTATTAGTATCTGCAAAACTAAAATATTTGATACTGTCATACCGAATAAAACGCTTCTTACCCCTCCAATTTCTCCAAATTATACGATCTTTCTGGTAGCATATAAAGAAAATATAATAATTAATAAGAGCAATAGCAGGTATTATGCCCACAAAAAGGCTAATAACATGATTTGCAATATCAAACTTTGTGGTGATATCAAAATACAACGGCAGGATGACAAGGGATAAAGCTATACCCGCCCACCCGAATACACCAAGAAGGGTGGGCCTGCCCTGTATTCTATTTAGAGGCAGGGTTCCTGTTTGATTATTCACACCAGGCATCGCCTGGGTAGCTGCCCCAGCTGCTGCACCGATAAGAATCTTATCAAGCATGATATTTTACCTATCTTTCTATCCTGATATAACCCATATCATGTAAAACCCTATTTAAAAATTATCTACTAAACGGGAGCTATCACAGAGATATATTTCTGACGGAACCTATCAGGGCTGATTTTACCTTCCTACGAAAACCCACACCGGATCTCATCGTACATGACATATGCGGGCGCTCCGAGACAAGACCGGAGTGCCCGCACAATTAATATCTGCCACCTCGCCCCAAACAAAACGGGGTCATAGGCGCAGTCTAGTTTGAGTTTTTTCTCATACGCCAACTGCTCAATACGCCCAAACATCTTCTCATACGACCCAAACCCAGCCACCAACTCCTCAACCTGCTGCGCGTTCAGGTTCTGCGGCCACTCCTTATGCTCCACCCGAGACAAAACCATCGCAAACAACACAGAAGCGTCAGAACTCAAAGAACCCTACCCATTCTCACGGGGGATTTCGAGGGGTTTAACCCAAGCATGATCCTGTAAAAACCGTACCCCCGGCCTACCAGAGAGGATTTGCTGGAATCGTTCATCCTCCCACACCTGCACCCAAGCACCAGTCTCCACACGATACTGTAGTTGAGCATAAAGAATCGTGGCATCAAACTGATTCGTATCAAACCCCAACTTGATACGTTTAGGCAGCTGGGTACTTCTAATCTTCACCCACCCGTTCTTCCTCGTCTGTTCATAGGAGACTTTGTAGATGCTGTGGTAGTCGAAGTACCGCACTTTCCGTCGCCAGTTACGCCAGCGGATCCCAGTTTCCGTGAAACAGTGGTAATAGTTATGACAATGAGCCGTAAATATCAGGGCGATAGGACCAAACCCAATAATGGATATAAGGGCGTATCCTATGGGGTCATATCTATATCTCATCCAGAAGTATACGGGGAGTCCAATAAACGCGATAAAGAGAAACCCATAGCTGATGATATAGGCAATCGGTGGGCGATGCTGTTCCACATTTAGGGTTTCTAGTCCTTGTTTACGTTTGGCCCCGGGCATGATGTTCACCAAGAACCCACCGAGCAGACCATAAAACGCAGGACCCATACCCAACACCCCTCTTCACCGTAGCTTTTAAATCTTCTAGCAAAATAAGTTACCAAAACATACGCCTTGGGGTGTACTACACATATCTGCATGTCACACCCCCAAGACTATAATTTTTAATTACTTCATGCCAAACCACTGCTCGGTCAGCTGAGAAAAGCCGTCCTTACCATTGCCTGACACCGTTCCATGAGCCGTACCAGCAGCCGATGCATTCATCAGACCGACACCCGTCTTAGAGTTACCTACCCCATGGAGCGACCGAGGCTGATTAACACCCATCTGCCGTATAGTATGCGGTTCATTCGTTCCTGATAATGACGGGTTAAACGTTGTACCAGCACCTGTTACGCCTGAGTACAATGCCTTAGCAGGTGATATCTCTTTACCCGCCATAGCATCTTCTAACACCGATGAACCAGCACCAATGAGACCATTATAGGTAGCCTGAATAGCTTTCTGGGCAGGACCAGTGGTAGTTAAATTCGAATTATAAGCTTTAATCGTACTACCAGCGGCAGGACCACTAAGGCCACCTAAACCACCAGCAACACCACCAGCAACAGTAGAAGCAATATGTGCCCTAAGATCGTACTTATACTTATCGTTGCCCGTGGCAAACCCAATCACAGGGTCTTTAAACCCGTACACAAAACCTGCCATAGCACCATTACCCGCGTTCACAGCAATATTAGTACGTACTCCTCGAGTTAACCTCTGTCCATATTCAGTGGCTGCCTTAGCGGGGGCTTTAAACTTGCCCACACCTTTAGCAAGATATTTCCCACCATATTTACCGATAGCACCACCAGCCGCACCAAAGGCAGCACCAATTCCACCAGCAATAGCCACATTGCCCCAGTTAATGCGCCCATCAGGGCCTTTATTCTTATCCATCGCATCGGCAGCAGCCAGCATGCCACCTGATACTGCACCCAGCACAATAAGGGCGGCACCACCAGTAACAAAAACAGCCCCAATCGCAAGAACAGTGCCGACTACAGTTAAGAAGGTTTTGATACCCTCTGAGTGGTCGTCGAGCCATTTAGCAGCGCTCTTCTCGTACCGGGCCTTATCCAATTCCTCACGAGAAATCGGCGACAAGCCCCACGGGTCTACTAGTCCCACCGGATTATTCCCGATTAGCGAGTACGGGTTACCCACCCAACCAGCACCAGGTACCGGCAGAAGCGGATCCCGAGATGTAAACGACCTACTCACCGGGTCAGCCACTCGAGCGCCCATCAGCGCAAACCCACCAACCGTGAGTGCACCGGAAGCATTAATACCCACACCCGGCACGGCACCAGCAACGGCAGCATCAGAACCCATCAGAGGCGTGGTCGGTAACTGGAACGGATCCAACAACCCCGCCGAAGAAGCCAGCCCAGGCACAGAAGACACCCCAGCATTCGAGGTGAAACCACCCAGAACACCGGCACCACCGGCAAGCACCGACGACGAAGTACCACGCACGCCGGAACCACCAGAAGCAGAGGCACCCAGCATGCTCACACCCGGGGTCGGCACAGGCATCTCGCCCACACCCACCACAGTCGGCACCTCCGCCGTCGGGTCCATTACCACCGGAGCCCACCCCGAAGCAAGAGAAGAAATACCGGCAACGTCACCTGCTACTCCGACAGCCACCTGCACCCGAGCACACGAACCGCTATCCGCTGTGGTCATCGAGGCAATACTACCCGCCAGGCTATACCCCATCGTCACCGAAGACCCATCCGAGGCAACCTCACCCGAACGACGACCAACAGCATCATAGGAATACAACCGCACCAAGGTCAGCGGCAGCCCCTCGACCGTGCGCCCATCACTGGCAAAATTCAGATCCACATGCTCAGGCAACTGGGCTGTAAACTCGCTAGCGTTCCCACCGGAGAGGAACTCTCGCACCTGCTCAGCACCAGAATCAGAATCGGCATTATCCGCAACACTAGCGGCGGTGTAGGTGCCGATCGCACGCACCTGTGCCGCATCATCATACACCAGCACACGCACCCAACCAGCAGCCTCATCGGTAGCGTCTTCACCAGCAGCAGTGTTTTGGGTGTATTCTTCGCGGATTAGGCACCCAGCGGCATCCCACACCCAAGACATCCGCTCGTTTCCGCGGCGGGCAGATACTAACTGACCGGCGCCATCATAGGAATACGTAATAAGCCCGGCGGCAGAATCTACTCCCACAATCCGGCCAGCTTCATCACGAATAACCTCAACCCGCACATCGGCAGAGTTATCAGCATCCGCAGCGGTTTCTGAGTACCCCGTTATCGCGCCGTGACCGTCATAGGTCCACGAGCGCACCGTATCGGCTACCTGCGCCCGGATAAGCGCACCGGCGGCATCATAACCAAGCGAAGACTGCTCACCCGTATCAGTATTCGTGATAGCACTAATATTCCCCACCGCGTTCCGCGTATAGGCCAGTGCACCGTACGGACTGGTAAACCCAGTGCGGTAACCGTCGGCATCATATGCATACGACAGCTCATACGCGCCACTACCGGAAGCGGCAGACTGGGCCCCGCCCCACGAGCGTGCTACCGCGGTGATACGTCCGAGCCGATCCAACTCATACCGAGATACCCACGGCAGGTTTTCGTCACGGTCATCGGCGGGAATACCGGCGGCATAATCAGTGACCGTCACCGACCGAGTACGGTTATCACGATCTACCCGCAGCTGTTCGTTACCATCCACCGAATACGTACATGCCACGCCAGAGCTGTCGTAGCCCCACGCATGCACCTTCTGGGCTGCATCGACCACACGCAATACACGACCAGCAGCATCGTACTCATACAAGGTTATAGCGCCGGCAGGATCCATCGTCTTCACCATGTTCCCGAGCACATCGTACTCATAGGTGGTGATACGCCCAGCAGGATCCGTCACCTTCGTGACATTGCCAGCCTCATCGTAGGTATACCGGGTAACACCGCCAAGACCATTGGTGACTTCGGTAACCTGCCCGGCGGCATCATAGCTAAACTTGCGGGTACCCCAGGCAGCGTCTCGAATGCTGCGCACACGTCCACACGCATCATACGTGTAGAACACGTCCCCGCCAGAACCGCCAATAACCGAGACAACCCGCGAGTTTGCGTCATACGTAATCTTCTCGCTCATACCGGGCAGGTTCCGCTCGGTCAGACGCCCGTCGGCATCATAGGAATACCGAGTCGTAACAGCCTCGGCGGTTTCAGCGCCCTCAGTAACAGAATCCAAACGCCCACAGCTGTTATACGTGTATGCGGTAATACGCCCCACAGGCGAAACCTGACGCACAAGCTGGGAGGCGAGGTTGTATTCGTACCGGGTCAGACCACCTTCGGCATCCAGGATTTCCACCGGGTTACCGGCCGGATCGTAAACTACCAGCTCGGCGGCTGACTCGGGGGTATCGGTTTTTTCTGCCCGTGCTTTAGGAGCTTCCTGGGCTGCCTCAGTCGGGGAGAAGATTTCTTCACGCGCGACGGGGCGGCCAAGATGGTCAAACTTAACCCGTACGCCGTCGGTGCCGTCCCAGCTGGTAACACTACCGCTCTTGCGATCTGCCTGAGTACGCACGCGTACCCCAGTTGGGTCCGTCATCTTCGTGAGCACGCTGGCGGCGTCATAGGTGTTCTCCCAGTGACCACCGGCAGGATCGACCGTACGAATAAGCCGTGAGAGTCCATCCCACACATACGAGAACACGCCCCCATTGGGCAGGGTTACTGTGGCGACGTTTCCGTTTTCATCAAAGGTGCGTTCGGTGCGGCGACCGAGTGGATCGATAACCGCAGTCATATCACCGCTGGGCCCGTACTCATAGCCCGTGCGTGCACCAGAGGGGTCAATGACTGCGACCAAACGACGACCAGCGGTGTACTCGAACTTCCAGCGGGAACCGTCAGGGTCTTGCCGCCCGGTAATATTGCCAGCCGCGTCATGGGTGAACGAGGTTGTGAGCCCTAGCGGAGTAATAACCTGAGCGAGGTGCCCGGCAGCGGTATAGGTGAACGAGGTTGTGTTGCCCTCTTGGTCGGCAAAGCTGGTCAGGTTACCAAACTCGTCATAATTCAGAGTCATGCTGACCCCTTCAGGGCCGGTCAGGGAGGTCAGCAAGCCGCCCTCCCAATTTAGTTCGGTGACCCCGCCCAGGGCATCGACAACGCGGGAGGGATTGTGATCCCAAGCGTTAGCGTACTCGTAAGTAATCGTTGAGATCGGAGTGACCTCACCGTTATCAGCCTCAGCATCCGCTGCATTGCGGCGCGCCTGGGTGGCTGCATAGCGTTTCTTCGGGTCCGTTTCAAACGCCGATATAGATACCGCTGTCACGCGATCGTACTCATCGTAAGCGTAGCGGGTATCTTGGCCCTCTGGGGTAACATCGCGGGTAATACGTCCGCGGCTGTCGCTGATGCGGGTTGTACGAGAACCATCACGGTCAATCACCCGAATACGGTTGCTGAACCGGTCATACCCGAAGGATGTGCGCCCACCGTCAGCGTCAATAATTGCGGTTAGGCGGCCGCTGTCATCACTAATCCACACATTGGCTTGGGATCCGTCTTCATCAGCAACTTCGGTCACTCCGCCGTCAAGGTACAGGTACCGCACATCGCGACCGTACTCAGTGTGCTGATGTGCAATTCGGGCAGACTCATCATAGGTGTTGGTCACCTCGACGGTACCGTCTGCAGCAATCACGCGGTGGATTAGCGCGTTGTCATCGTGTTCGTAGGTGCGTGTTCCTGCACCGCTGGTTACGGATACCAGGTGCCCGGCAGCGGTACTGCCTGCGGGGGCGTAGGCGTATTCGATACGTTCCCCTGCCGAGGTTCGTGCTACCGCGACGAGCCCATCCACATAGTCGAACGTGATGGAACGGTTCAACTCATGCACCAGGGATGAGATAAGCCCGTCAGCAACGCGCGTGACCGCCAAAGTGGTGCCTTCTCCGCCCGTGGAGCCAAGCCATGCGCCGGTGAGAGTGAAGAACCACTGGTGACCTTGGTTATCAGAGATGATATACAGGTCAGCTTCAGTGCTCAAAGCACAGGTCTCCAGGATGAACCGCCCCATAGGTGTGGTGGCGATTTCGCTGGCACCAGTGCGAGTAAGCCAGTAGGGATCGGTCTCAACCCGCGCAAAACCTTCACCAGCGCGGGCAAAGAACAGGTGACGGCCGTCCGGCATAATCCAGGTAGCGCCTTCATCAGAGAAATTCAGAACCGTATCAAGGTTAGAAGACCAGCCCGGGCCGAAAACCCCAGCCAGCGGCGGTAAATCATCGCCATTACCGTGCACAGCCAAACTGTTGTACATGCGCGTGACGGCACACGAGGAAGCGAGGTTGCTAAACGCAATATCGATTTCCTCTTCGATAAAGTTACCGGTCGCAACGTTGACCGGGTCATTCGCATAGCCGCTGGAGGTTGCGCGACCTTCCAACGAAGCGGCAGGAACTTTCAAATCTTCACGATTGTAATTTGCCACTCCATGGCTCTCTAGATATTGCTGAATAGTTTGGTTACTAAGCTTGTTGATTTCATGCTCAGAACCTGCCGTAGCAAAAGCATCGGCAACAACCTGAGCCCATTTAGCTTCGCTTTCGTTGGCAGTAACCCAGGCTTCAAAGGGCTGTAGGATTGGTTCGCAGTCTGCAGTACCCCACTGACATTTATCCTTAAAATCGGCAGCTTTAGCTCGGATACTGTTGGGAGTAGTTTGAAAATCATCATGAAGACTTTGAGAGACTGTAGAGCTTGACCTTAAGTCTGATGGCCTCGCTGATGAGGTATCAGAAGGGTTTCCAGCATTTGCTGCAGGAGCAGGGTGTTCACGTTTTGCAGCTTCTGGCGCGTCAGTGTTAAAAGTTGGAGCTTCTTCATGATCAACTTTAGGTCCCCATCCTGCCCATTCAATGGCTCCCTTAACAACCTCCGGAGTGTTCTCTTCGTAATCGCGCATCTTGCGGCGGTTTTCACGCTCACGAGCGGCAGAGTCTTTGAGCTTCTGTACGCCATCCGCAAATTGCCTTAAACGACCGGCAATTGCCGTACCGTTATCGACAGCCACCTCAATATTGCGCTTATAAACTTCGGAGAAGTGCCCCTTGAATTCTTGCAGAGCAGTATCGGCTGCAGTTTTTTGAGCTGGAATCTTTTCTTCAAGAGCAGAAGCTGCGTCACGGCAGACCTTCATCAAGGCATCAGCTGTTGCATCATCAAATTTAAGGTCTACGGTACTGTGGTCAATATCAGCGCGTTCAAACATGGCTTAGGCTCTTTCACGGAAGAAAATTAGGGTAAAGGAATGTCGGTAATGGGAGATGGGATGCGCAGCACCGCGCATACAGGTTAGGCGTATATGCAGCACGGGTACACTTTAGAGAGTTGTTAGAGACGAAAAGCTCCCCCCGGCTATGAGACGGGTGTATACGCCTGTACCAGGGGAAGCTTTGCGTGCGTGTGAAAAACAGAGTTTTCTTATGCGCCGCCGCCTGCTTGGAAAATGTTATTAGCGATCTGCTGCAGGTTCTTATTCAACTCAGTGAGATCGTCGGAAGCCTTCTGCAGAGACTGGTGAGTGTGAGGCCAAGTGGTCTCACGGAAAGTTGATGCTAGGGGTCCATCCCAGTTATTGGGATCAGAAAGCTGCTGGCCTTCGTTATTGAGAGCGTTGATCTGCTCGGTGAGTCCACCGTTGATGATGCTCTGAATTTTCTGGATGGCATCTTTGGCGGCTTGGGAACTAAGGACGCGATCGCTCATGGGCGTTTCCTTTCACGTGGTTGGGTTCTGTCTTCGGTAACAGAACTACATGGTGTAGTTTAGGTTTACTTTTTGCAGGTGGTCAAGGACACTGTCGCGCCTTTATCAAATCTTTATTTTTCGTGTCGCGCCGCCTGCAGAGCCAAAATAAGTCAAGACCCCGCTGTTTATATAGCGAGAACAGGTCATTCACACAAAAATCCTAGGTAATTGAATGTGATGAAAATATCTAAAATATGTCGCATATTACACCTGTAAAGTATTTCTATACACTAGCATTTCAAAATTTTTATAGTTACCTGTCGAAATAAGTACCACGTATCGCATGTGCAGGCGGCGGGTCGTTCTTTACCCACTGTTGGGCGCTGCCAGTGTTTCACCTCTTGCCAATAATGCTGGTGGTAGTGTGCGTGAGGCTACCAGATACACTGCTGAGACTGTCGCGTACCAGAAGGAGTTCAAAGCGAGCGATATGGGCGAGAAAGCGCTGTCGGGGTTCGGTAAAGATATGGTGAAGTCTGGGGTGAGAAGTGGGACTAAGATGGATGAGTCTACTGCCGCTCTTAACCGTGCACGTTTGGTTAATTCTGTGCAGACTACGCAGGCTGCCATGACGAAGGCTAAGGATGGTATTCAGACTGGGATACGGAACCTGTATACGCCTCCCATCCTGCGATAGACACCAAACACGAATATTCCTAGAGGGGGCATCTATGGTTTCAAAGGAATAGATATGTTTCTGATGCCGTGCATGGAGTTTTATGAATTGGGTTCATTGGCCAATAGTGTCTGCAGGAAGGAATAGTTGGGAATGGGAGATAAGAGAAAAAAGGATATTAAAGACACTATAGTATCGTTCTTATTTTTTGCTGTAGTTTTTGGTGTTGTGTGGTCTTTATATTATTTTCTTTCGCGTGATGATAGTGCGGGGAATTATAAGTACTGCACCCTCGAGCATGTTGATGTGCACGATCGGGGTGGTCTGGTCTCGGGGAATACGGATTATAAGCGTGTAGCAGATTTTAAGACAAAAGAGTGCGGGAATTTGTATATGACAGATTCCCCGGATCCTGGTCGGTCAATGGATGATTATGTGGGGTCTTTGGAGGTTGGTGGGTACTATAAGGTGACTCTTCTTAATATTCAGATGCCGGATGCTAAGACTGTTTCTGTGACAAGGTTTGAGAAGGCAGAACGTCCTTCATAAAAAAGGGAGCAGGGATTTGAGGGAAGGTAGGTTGTGGTGCCTCCTGCATTGATTGGGTTGTTAGCTAAATTGCTGAAAGAGTGGTTTCAAAGATGCCTAAGGGTTTTAGGAGAGGCATATGCAATACTCTGATGATACGGGCAATGAAAACATCAATGATCCTTCTGTCATGGATCGCTCTAGCGCACGTCAGTACCTTGTGTTTGGGTTGCTGTTAGGAATACCGTCGTGTGCGGCAGCCATTTTAGGGCTTGTACTTTTGGTAGCGGATACCAAGAATAACTCGGTCAGTAGTCTTTCCATGATAGGAGTCGGTGCTTTTAACACTGCGCTTGCTGTTTTACTGTTTTTGAGCGGTTATAAGGCTCTCAAACCTCAGAAGGAGAAATAGTCCTGGTTGCTGATTCTCAGCAGATCGCGGCGATTAAGGTGCAGAATTATGATTATAGCCAGTTGTTTACTCCCACAATACTGCGGTAGAAGCTCTAGGAGTTGTCATGGCACAGCAAGGTACCCAACGTACTAAAAGGCGGAAAGGGATGGTTAGCACTGTTTTATTAATTATTGCAGCCTTTTTACTTTTGTTTCTTCCGGGATATTTGGCACGTATTTTTGGTGATGATAGTGAGGGGAAGTACAAGTACTGCACGGTCGAGAAAGCCTGGGCAGAATACCGTGCTGGCGGTGATACTGGAGGTAACAATGACTATACTCGAGTCGGTCGTATAGAGACTCGGGAGTGTGGAAAATTGGCGCTTTCAGAGTCTCCGAATAAGGATCAATCAATGGATGATTATATGGCTTCCATTGAATCGGGAGGGTATTACAAGGTGTATATGACAAATGTACAGTTGAACTCTCCGGGGCTGACATCGGTGACTCGGTTAGAGAAAGCGGAGCGCCCTTTATAAAAGGGTGGGGAGGATTCTTTGGGCTCTAGGAGAAAGTAGGTTGTGGTGCCTCCTGCGTTGATCGGGCTGTTGGCGGGTCTTTTCGTTCGGAATGTTCCCTCGCTGAAACGTACGATGGGTCAGCCCGTGCTCGGGGTCAAACAACACAGGCCTCGGATAGCCTATATCGCTGGCTATGCTCTGTTGGTAGTAACGCTAGTCCTTACCCCTATATTTTGTGGGGTCATGTTTGGTGATTTAGGCGCTTGCTTTATTATCATGTTTGTTCTTGGCGGACCCCTGGTAATTCCGTTTGTGAATCATTGTCATGCGTTTTATATCCAGCAAACCGTCTCGGGGGTCTACTGGCGCAACTGGCGGTGGAAGATTCGGTATATGCCGTATGAGAGTATTAGCGAAGTACTGTTGCAAAGTAATGGGAAGAACGGGTACCTGAGGGTACGCAGCCGCAACATTAGGAGGGTGCAGCTGAGTTTTGATCCGTGGCAGTTTGATGCTTCTGTGTTGTTTGCGATGGTTTTGTCTCGGGTGGAGCATAAGGAGTGGCCGCAGAACCTGAACGCGCAGCAGGTTGAGGAGTTGGTGGCTGGGTTTGGGTCGTATGAGAAGATGTTTGGGTGTATTGAGCGGTTGGCGTATGAGAGAAAACTCAAACTAGACTAGCCTACGCTGTTTCGTTTTAAGATAAAGGTGACTTTAGTGGATCTTGATGTTCTTCTCTATAAATGGTTCCTCATGATTCTAGGGGGAATCATCGCTGTGGGATCTTTTGTATTCATGATACTGATGGTTCTTGCGGGTATTTGGATAGGCGCAGCTCTGATGCTGTTTTGTTCTCTAATGGGTGCGGGTACCTTCTATACCGGTTGGGATACAGGCCGGAACCGACCGGAAGAGCAAGAACCTGAAGACCAAGAAACCACTGATGCAGAGCATCATGAAGAATCATAACTAGCGTCTAATATTGGTGAGGGATATGGTCATGTAATTCTGCGTGAGTGTATCCTCTGCTGCTTTCTGCCAGCGATAAAAAGTGTAGTGTAATGAGGGGTAGTGAGTATGGGTTCTGCGTTCTACGGTCTGCTCGGCGGGTTCCTCGTGAACATCATGCCCGGGGCCAAACGCAAACAAGGACTAGAAACCCTAAATGTAGAGCAGCATCGCCCACCGATTGCCTATATCATCAGCTACGGGATACTCTTCATCGCGTTCATTGGACTGCCCATCTATTTCTGGGTTAGAAATAGTTATGATCCGGTGGGTCAATATCTTATTTCTGTGGTGATGGTCAGTCCTGCCGGTTTTATTTTTGTGGCTCATTGTCACAACTACTACCACTGTTTCACGGAATCTGGGATCCGCTGGCGTAACTGGCGACGGAAAGTCCGGTACTTCGACTACCACAGCATCTACAAAGTCACCTATGAACAAACCAGTAAGAACGGGTGGGTGAAGATCAGAAGCACCCAACTGCCCAAGCACATCAAGTTGGGGTTTGATACGAATCAGTTCGATGCAACCATTCTTTATGCCCAACTACAGTACCGCCTGGAGATGGGACATTGGGTCCAGCAGTGGGAGGATGAACGATTCCAACAAATCCTCTCCGGTAGGCCGGGGGTACGGTTTTTACAGGATCATGCTTGGGTTAAACCCCTCGAAATCCCCCGTGAGTCCGACCAGACTTTCGAGAGTAAAAGTTAACTTAAGTACGGCAAGTCCTGCCCTAACGGGGTTGTTGGCTAGTCTTGCTACTAAGAAGGCACTTCGCTCAAGCGCACCATGATTCAACATCGCAGGAGTCCGTCTATGCTCCTATACCAGGTGCCACAACGTGCAACGCTGGTACGGCCTCTATCACCATAATGTCGTAGCAGACCATGACGATTTGGTGCATCCGACAATAATAGTAAAACTATATAAAAATATATTACATATTTATAATAATTAGATATATATAATTTATTAGCAAATAATATTTGAAAATTTTACATTTATATATTACCGAGAACGCTGTAATGTTACGACACGTAGGAAAATTTATGCATGCAAAGGTTTTAGCGTGCCCAAAAATAATGAACGCTGATTCTTATCTTGTAATTCATGATAATAACTATGTTCAACTATATATTTGAACATAGCTTTATTTAAATAACAATTTAATAACAAGGCTTTAATATCCTTGACCCTCACTAAAAAGCAAACATAAACTACCCAGTAGAGTTCCCGCCGCACAGAGGCGGAACCCAACCACGTGAAAGGAAACGCCCATGAGCGATCGCGTCCTTAGTTCCCAAGCCGCCAAAGATGCCATCCAGAAAATTCAGAGCATCATCAACGGTGGACTCACCGAGCAGATCAACGCTCTCAATAACGAAGGCCAGCAGCTTTCTGATCCCAATAACTGGGACGGTCCTCTAGCGTCTACCTTCCGTAATGAGACTTGGCCTCACACTCACCAGTCCCTGCAGAAAGCATCTCAGGATCTTACTGAGTTGAACAAGCAGCTGCAGAAGATCGCTACCGACATCTTCCAAGCAGGCGGCGGCGCATAAGACACAGAAAACAACCAAGTTTTCACACACCCACATACACAAAGCTTCCCCTGGTACAGACGTATACACCCGTCTCATAGCCGGGGGAAGCTTTATATCCCATGAAACTTTGCAGAAAATCTGCATAAGTACATTCTTTATTTCTTTTCTACTGTTAAACTCACTCACTCTTCACCGATACAAAAATATTCTTTTGAGACGAGGTTTTTGCCATGCCTATTCCCTCACCGATACCCAGTTCAAGCTCACCGAGTTATTGGATATCGCCCGATGACCCACATACCCCTTCCTCTGGCACTACCTCGCAGTCATCACCAATCGTGGGAGACCACCATAAAGTCAGTGATACATTCCAAAACCAACATTCTCATGCCTCGGGCACGATTTCTGGTGATGCCTCCGGAGGGTCTGCAAACGGAAACGTGCAGCAAGATACCTTCGCGCCTTCAGGCCAGCACAGCCCAGATCTAGCACAGCAAGAACCCTGGGCAAACCAGCCTCAGCATACTTTCCCGAACCCGCAGCAGGGCTCCGATGCATCAACAACAGCGAGCAGCCCTATAACCAGCGAAGGTTCTGGTGGAACGGCGTCACAGTCTTCACCTATTGTAGGTTCTCACCCTGACTCTGCCGCACCACCAACCGCGAGCAACGCCGTTTATGGGGGCAGCGGTACTCCTATTGAGGAAACATCAGGCAACGCCGCGCCGCAGAGTTCTGCCAGTGCGCCCGTCTCCACAGGAAGCACAAGTTCTGCTGGAGGCGACTCCGGGGGATTTCAGGGAAGTGGCTCTTCAAGTTCCTTTGACGATTCTTCGTCCACTCAAGGGTATTCTGGAGATTTCCAAGGGAGCGGGTCCTCAAGCTCCTTTGACGGCTCTTCCTCTTCAACAGAGGGATATCCCCAATCTAGCGGAGACGCTTCCGGTTCAGCCCCGCTTTCCGGTTTCAATGGGGCTGGAGCCAGCATAGGTGCCGCCACTGCGGCAGGAGCTGCTGGAGGAGCATCAAATCAGGATCTCCAGTGCCATGCAGGTGACCCGGCGCCTACTACCGCGCAGAATGCTGGGGGCACCCCCACTGCAAATGGTGATGCCACAATGCACGTTAAAGAAAAAGTGCAGTTCAGTGATGCTGACTCCGACACACTTCGCAGCGCCCTCGACGCGGCAGCGGAGCATTTAGAAACGCAACAAAGCAAGCGAACCGGTGATTTTTATACCGCAACAACAAATTTCACCGGTAAATATTCAGAAGACTTCGCGACCATTCATAACCAACTCAAAACCAACGCCACGAATGTCGCTAGTATGCTGCGTTATGCGGCGAAACTCGTAGACTACGTCAAAGAGTGTGCGCACGTTGAGAACCGTAACTGCGATAAGGCACGCGAATGGGACGATAAGAGCTGGTGGCAGGGAGTTCAAGACTGGTGGAACGACAAAGATTCACCTGACTACGAGAAAAACCCTGACAAGCCGGCAGCTCCCGCTGCTCCTGCTACCACAGCTGATACTCCCACAACCTCCGTAATCATCGGCAATGGTGAAGGTATGTCTTCAGCTATGCCAGAAAATCTAAAGACATACACAGATAACGCTACAACCTGTGAATCTGACGCAACCGGTAAATATAATGCCATTACCAATGCTCTTGCTGCATACCAAGGTTCCTGCAAACACGGCCAATTAGACATTAGCGCTACCGTCAGTAGCCTTAACACCTGGATTCAGCAAAGCCAACAAGTTACAACATGGCTATCAGGGGTCGCTCAAGATTTCCGGGATGCAGGAGCACGCTCTGGAAACCCAGTCCCACTTTCTAACGCTTACCTCGATCAACAGATGCAGGCGCGTGGGCAAGGGAAACCCAATATTCAGCCCATTGAGGTTAACTACGCCGAGGTTTCTGGTGAGGTGCCGTCGTCCGGGTTTGCGAATGATCCGGTGAACGTGGCAACAGGTAACTTTATCGAGCCGGAAACCGACCTTATCTTTGCTGGGACGGTGAGTGAGTCTACGCTGTCCCTAACGCGTATGTATAACAGTCTGGCGGTCACCCATGCGGATGAGGTACCGTCGGGCGTGTTCGGGCTTGGCTGGTTCTCGACCTTGGATACCCACCTGAGCTTTGGGGACGAGCAGGCCTCGTGGTTTATGCCTGACGGGCGTGAAGTACTCTTTGATCGGGAAGGCGAAGGGTTCGCCCGCGCCGCCCGGGAGCCGTGGTGGCTGACGAAGGTTCCCGCCACGGATGAACTGTTTACCCGGGTGCGCGATGCGCAGGTGCACGCCTACGAGCAGGCTAAAGTCACGGGTGGTTCTGCTGTGGTTCCTGAGGTTCCGTTTGTGTGGATGGCGCACAATAACCAGCACGAGGCGTATTTCTATGCGCCCTCTGGTGCGCCGGTGGCGCGCCGACAGGGGCACCTGAGCAGCCTGACAGTGTTTATTCTGGCTGAGGATGGTACCGTGACGGATCTGGTGCATCCGGTGGCGCATCGCGGTATTCATGTGAACTATGAGCCTGCCGAGGAAACCGGTGGTGTGCGCCCGGCGGCGGCATTCACATACAACGCCATTGGTGAGCGTGCCGGAGAGCCGGTGCAGAACGTTGCCTATTCCTATACCGAAGCTGCTGAATCCAGTGCCTCGGTGCAGGTATCTGGTTTGCTCACCGGAGTAACGACCGGTACCGGAACGCGTACGTATACGCATACGGAGCGGGGTTTGATTCACCGGGTGATTAACTCGCGCGGCGATCTTGAGGTCACGAACACCTACGATGATTCCGGTCGTGTGATCGCGCAGATCAGCGAGTACGGGCGGGATATTTCTTATACATATACTCCCTCACTGACCACGATTATTGCCGATGCTGGTACCGGTGAGAATGAGAACCTGTGGGTCTCCGACTCGAAAGGTCGCCTGGTAAGCATCACGGCGACTGACGGTACGCGCATGTCGATGAGCTATGACCGGTTCAGCAACCGGATCAGCATTACCGAGCGTGACGGATCGCGCTTGGTGCGCACCTCCGATGCGCGTGGCCATATTAAGCGTGAGCGTACCCCTGAGGGTGCCGATTACACGTACATCTGGGATGAGCAGGATCGGCTGCTCTCGGTAAGTGTGCGTGATGCTCGAGATGTGAAAAACCTCAGCGATCCTATGCCGGTGAACTCGTACCACTACGAGGAAAGCTCCTTAGTAGTGAATCCGAACCCGGTAGCTGTTCTTGATGGTGCCGGGGAAGCCACAACGTGGGAGTATTCTCCCGAGGGCGATATCCTGAAGATTACCGATCCGACCGGCGTGTTTACGGCTTTTGAGTACGATGAACACCACGATATTGTGGCGATGCTCAACCCTGCCGGTGAGGCAATCCGTTTCACGCGCGATGCCGCCGGGCAGGTCACAAGCGTCTCGAACCCGCTGGGGGCTACCACCACGCTTGAATACAATGCCGCTGGTGTTCTGACAAGTTTCACGAACCCGCTGGGGGCACGCTGGACGCTCACCTACCCGCAGCAGCCGGTCGGCGACGGTGCGCCATATATGGTGCGTGCACATCAGCAGGGCGGCCAAGCCCGTGATGCCTCAGTCGGTGCTCTGCCTGAGGCCGTTACCGACCCGGCGGGAAATACCACCGCATTCACCTATACAGCCGGTGGGGATATCGCGACCGTCACGAACGCGGTCGGGGGCACAACCCGGCATGAGTACGATACTTTCGGGAACCTGGTGAAGATGATCACCGCCGGGAACCGGGTGTGGGAGTACTCGTGGGATGGCCTGTCCCAGTTGGTCGGTCTGACCGATCCTACCGGTGCCATCACGCAGTTCGAGTATGATCGCGCCGGGGAAATTACTCAGGTTACCGACGCGACGGGAGTTATTTCGCATCGGTCAATCGAACGGCATGAGGGTGTTGAGTCCGTTACCGGTACCGGTGAAGGTCTTTTCTCGTCGGCGTTCTTCAAAGTGGATGTGCTCGGGCGCGTGACCGAAATCAGCCAGCAGGATGGTGCCTCCACCACATCTGCGTCCTCCTCACACGGTGCTTCTGGGGTGCCTACGGGAGCTGGTGCTGCCGGTGCGGGGGTTGCCGGTACTGCTGGGACGGGCATCCCGCATGGAGTATCCTCTTCTGTTGAGTCCATCGCCGCTGCTGAGACTGCCGGTGCCCCCTCACAGCCAACAGGTCGGCAGATGTTTACGTATGATGCTGCTGGGAATATCGTTGAAGCCCTGGACGCCAATGGTGGGCTCACGCAGTATGTGCGCGACGCCGCCGGACGTGTCACCCGCATTATCAGTCCTGCAGGTCGTTTTATCGCCTACACCTACGATACCTGCGGTCGTCTTGTCACCGAGAGCGTGGGGCTCAATGAGCCTGTGCGGGTGACCGATCCCGTCACCGGGGCGTCCTCGTGGGAGGAACCAACCCGGTGGGCTGTAACGACGCTGGTGTATGATGCTGCCTCGCAGGTGATCGAGCGGCATACCCCCGACGGGCTTGTGGAAAAGATGACTTATGATGCCGCTGGGCGTCTAACCAAGGTTCAAGCAGGCCGCCGCGTTGCCACCTATGCGTGGGATGCGTGCAACCAGCTGGTGCGGGTGCAGGATTCCACTTTTGGTACCCGCCGCTACTCCTATAATGAGCTCGGTCAGCTGGTGCGGGTTACCGACGGGTTGGGAAATAGGACATTCTTCGTCTACGACGCGGACGGGCTGCTGACTTCGGTGACGGATCCGACTGGGGCTATCACCGAGTACGAGTACGATGCCGCCGGGCGCATCCTTGAGGTTGCGAAGAAGCCTCACCCGGACAGCACCGTTACGGCTCCGGCTATCCGCACCACCTATACGTGGGATGCCGCCGGGCGCCTGCTGTCTGAGGATGACGGGGTTCGTACCCGCTCCTTCGAGTACGATGCCCGCACGGGGGATCTGACCCGCACGCTCATCGACGGCTCCTTAGCTGCTGAGTACGGCACGGGTACACCCGCGCTGCCGGGATCGACGATCACGTGGATGAAGGATCACACCGGGGATGCTCCGGTGACGTACCGGCGTGTCTTTGATGCCACCGGGAACCTGGTCGAGTACACCCGCCAGGTCGATGGGACCGAGAATACCAGTGAGCCTGGTACGGCTGAGGCCCTGGAGACGTTCACCAGTACAGACTCGTATACGCTCACCTATGCGTATGATGCCGATGGGTTCCGCACGATGATGCTCACCCCCTACGGGTCTTCCCAGTGGGTGCTTGATGGTGCCGGACACCCGATCCGCTCAATCAACACCGCCTCAATCGCTGACCCTGGCGTGCGTGAGCGCGAGTCGGTCATTGGGGAATTCTCCTACGATGTGATGGGGCACCTGGTGCGTGCTCAGATCGGTGAGACGATCTCGACCTGGGATTTCGATCAGGACGGGTTGGTGTCCTCCTATGAACACACCAGCGAGCAGGGTGATGAAAACACTGCTGAGGGTGTGCAGGTGATCCGGGATCATACCGGTCGGATTATCGGGCTTGATTCCACTGCGACCGGGTTGGTGATGTACTCCTACGACGAGGCCGGACAGCTGACCGGTGCTCGCGCTGACGGGTATGAACTCACCTGGGTGTATGAGGATGGACTCATGGTTGCCGAGCGCCTCTATCACCATGGCACCGCCGAGGATGAGACCACTCAGGGCAGGGCTCTGCTTGGTGAGCGTCAGTTCATCTATAACGGGCTCAACCAGCTGCTGCACTGCACCACGATTGAACGACCTTACACGGTGGGTGAGGGTGTTTCTGCCGCGTGGGTGAGTACCGAAGTGTCCTACACCTATAACGCAGCCGGGCAACGCACCGGGCAGAAAAGCGTCACCTCGGATGGTGTTATCCAAGAACGCAGCTACACCTGGGGTATTACCGGTGCTCTGACTACCGTCAGCGATACAACTACCGACGCTCTCGGTGCCGAGGTTCCAGGGCTGTGCTCACGTCTTCGGATACACGCCGACGCTACCGGGGTTGCCACCGCGATCACTGGTAACGATCAGGTGACGGTGCCACTGCTGTGGGATCCGATCTCCTCTGCCCCGCATCTGCTGGGGGCCGGAGCCATCCCGGCTGCCGGCGCTGATGGCGGGTTCTCTCAGGCGGGAGTACCGGGCGGGTTTGACCCCTGGAGCGTCCCCGGGGTACCCAACACCGGGGTCGGTTTTGGTGCCCTAAGCGCCCCCGGCTTAGGAACCATAAGTGCTACCGGTGCTGCTGCGCCGCAGACCCAAGGTCTGCCCAGCGCGCTCGGCGCTCCTGGTATTTCGGGTGCGTCCGCGCTGCTTACCAGCGTGGGACTGCCAGAAGGTGTATCATTCACCGGCTCCGGCACGCTCGCGGTGGGCGGGCTTGCGCTGATGGGCGCACGAGTGTTTGACCCCTCGTCGAAAAAATTCCTCTCCCAAGACCCGCTGCCGCCCATCGTGGGTGCAGGCTGGTTCGCGGACTCGTACTCTTTCCTGGGTCATGATCCTATCGGCATGATCGACCCCTGGGGAACACAACCCGTCAGCCAGAACGAGTTCAAAAAATACACCCGCGAACAACGCATGGAAAACTGGAAAACGGCACTCACTGTGGTTGCCACCGTTGCGACTGTCGCTAGTATCTTCGTGACAGGTCCTGTAGGTCTCATAGCTCTTGGCGCTTTAGCTGGGGCAGCTGGTGGAGCCGCAAGCTCCATGAAGATGAAAGCAGATGGTAGCGGTATTGACTGGGGGGCAGCAGGTAAGGGCGCTCTTAAGGGAGGCGTTACCGGTGCCCTAACAGCTGGGGCAGGGAAGGTTTTCACCGGCGCCAGGGTGGAGGCCATGGCTTCAAAACTGGTTCCCAGCGGCTCAGTTAATGCAGTAACTAAATTCGCTGGCTCGAAATACGCCCCTGGAATTCTTAACGGAGGTCTAAGCGGCGGCGTACAAAACGTGACAGACTACGTGACCAACTCTAATGGGAATTGGACGGTCAAGGGAGCGCTGGCAACGGGAACTTCTGGCATGGTGAGTGGAGCCGCTACAGCTGGTTTACAGGAAAAGTTTAAAGGTGATGTTGTTAAACGAATGCCATATCTTGGTAACACCGAGAATTCGTACACACGTGCCGCGCTAAAAGTTGGTGTGGAGGAAGTAGGAACTCGCGCATCCAACATGGTGACTAAACCTTTCGACCAGATCGTTCAGGATAAAGTTAAAAGCGACGCCGCAGGAAACCATTACGGTGGAAGCGATGCCCAGAAGAGCTGGTCCGGCAGCGTTCAAAAGACTGCTACCGATTTTAGTTGGAAGGATGGTGCTTCTTTGGCTAAGAACACTCATGACGAAGCAACCAAAAATCCCCCAGCAACTTCACATCGTGCAGAAGGCTACCCGACCACCGGATATAAAGATGCCGAAACCTCAAATACTCCACGGCATCAGAAGAAGTAGATGGTCCTAAGCACCGTGCAGAGGGTCCAGCTAAATAGAGGAAAGGTACCTTACTCACGTGGTCTAACCCGTTACCGGTTCTAAGTTAGTTTCCTGGGATATTCGTTCGTAAGGTACGAATTCCATGTATAGAGTTTTCGGTCTGTATATACCCTGTATTGTGGGTGTGTACAGACCGAAAACTTAAGGTGGTTGTGATGCTTCGTGGTCGCCCCGTATGTATGAGATAAAAAATAATGTCTGCATTCCTAATATATTTCATCTGCTCATTCCTCTTTATCATCTTCTACATCACCCGGGACGAAATACGCCGCGCCCGGGACAAACGCAGCGGAGCCCTCGTCAAAAGGCTCCCCCGCTCCGAGCCCTGGGTCTGGAGCATCTACATCCCAGTGTTCACCGGAATGAGTATATACATGCTCACCCATCTTGCAGAATTCCAAACAATCCTTGTGGTTTTTTCTGTTGGGGCCGTCCTTTTCGGTTTGATTGGTATGTACTACTACGAAACCAAATACCTCAGGTTCAACCCCGACAACACCATCACCTACCGAGGACTCACCGGAAAACTCCGCACCACCCCCATCACCGCCATCAACGAATACCAATACACCCCAGAATCCAACCGTCCCGACAACGACGGCACCAACCCCGACAGCATCTGGCTCTGGAACGACAAAGGCTACACCATCGCCGCCTACTCCCCACGCGGCATGAAAGAATACACCATCCCCGCACACCTATACTTCCGCTGCACCCAAGACCGCTGGGCAGACCCCAACAACCCCCAAGACATGCAAGAAATCACCTGGGCCATCGAACACTACCCCCGCGTCATCGACTTCCTCACCGCAAACCCCCGCATCACCGGCATGGCCACAGGAAACATAGAACCAAAACTCAACTAGGCACATGCTGACCAATACAGAAAAGATCCCTCACGATAACACATATCGTGAGGGATCTTTTCTGAGAAAACGCTCTGCGCTACGATGCCATCTTTGACTGAATTTCAAGGTCGTCGGGGCATACCGTCTGTGCCAGCGCAAGGGCTCCTCCCACCGCCACATAACCGCGACCCGTGGTAAGTGCCACCGGGGAACGCCGCGGCAGGTTCAGCGAGAACATATCGCCGTCGTAGTCAATGTGCGGCTGCAAAAGCACACCGGTCCGCGACTTACGTACCGCCTTCGTCCAGTGCGAATACATGGTACGCAAATCACCAGGCTTGCCCGCTGCAATAATGCGTATATACGGAGATTCCGCCTTGATAATATTGGCGATGCCCTCTTCAGCGTCTTCAATGCGCTCTGCATCGTCAATCAACAGGAGCACCGGCTCCTCGATAATCTCCAATTCGGCAGCAAGCGAAGCAATATCCTGGGCGGTGGTTGCCTTCCGATCAAAATCACGATGCGCCAGCGGCGAGCGCCTGGTACACATAACCCATACTTGGGCGTTCGTTTCGCCGCGGTCGCGCTGTTTCATGACGGAGTCAGCGATAGCCTGAAGCAGGGTTGATTTGCCGGAACGCGGTGACCCGCCGATGAGCGCGTGTTCGCCTTCGTAGAGTTCCAGTGCAACAGGCTTGAGGTTGTGCTCGGCGATACCCACCGGAATAATCCAGTTTTCGCCGCCGATGGAGGGTTCAACGCCCAGCTGTGATAGGCGCACGAGAGAGGGCAGCTGTCCGATAACATCGGGTTTATCGACCGTGCCCCAGCGCTGCACGACTTGCTGAACGGCGTCTTCGAGGCTCATCTGCGGGTGTGCAACCTGGATCTGCCTGATGCTTACGCTGTCGACGCATCGTCCGGGAACCGATGCGGGAATGTCCGGTCCCTTGATCTTGTAGTTGGAGTAGTCGTAGGAATCGGAGAGGTGGAAGAGCCAGCGCTGCTGGGTTACATCATCAACGGCGGAGGGAATGCCTTTGAGACGGCTTGTTGCCATAATGATGTGCATGCCCAGCGCCTGGCCGTCTGCGTAAACGCGGTGGAACGCACCCAGGTAGTCGGTTCCGGTATAGTCCATGAATTCGTCGCGCAGGGTACCGTAGCCATCTACAAGGATAATGAGGTCACGGTTACCGCGCGGATTGGAGCGGCGGCGATCCAATTCGTTCATGAGGTGCCGCAGGAACCTTGTTTGCCTTTCTTTAGAGCCTTCGCCGGGGCCTACATAGGCGCTCACATGCGGCAGGTCTTTCAAGGGTGCTAAGGTTCCTGCACCCATGTCAAGGATGAGCATGTCGAGCTGATCCGGGGGCGTGTTGAGGCATAGGGTGAACGCCATGGAGGCTAACCCGGTACTGGTGCCGCTGCCGGGGGTTCCGACCAGGAGCATATTACTTACCTGGATATTCCATCCGGCAGGTACCTGAACCTGGTCTTCGGGTATATCGGCAAGACCGAAGAAGACGGTGCTGCCCTGAACGGTTCCCACGATCGGAGTATCACTATCTGCGGGTGCGGGTTCGTCAATTCCGTAGAGGGGTTTATCGAATCCGTTCAGCGGCAGGTTATCACCGAGCGCTTCGGGCCAGACTTTGCGCGGCGGGGCATAGTGCTGCTCGTGGTTGGCTTCGACGATGGCGTCGATCAGGTTGTCGAGGTCATTCGCATCGGTCTTCTTCGGTTTCGGCAGTGCACGCGGTGCCGACGGAATGCCGAAAACGCTTGTCGACCGCATTTCGATGGGGTCGCGTTCGACGACACCGCTGAACCCGGTTACCAGCGCGGTCTGAATGGGGGTGATGTCGGTTTGCCCCAGTTTTATGTAGGCGCGGCCCATCTGCGAGCGCTCGATGGATGCGGCGTCCGGCACCTCAATTACGTTGGAGGAGTCTTCTTTGGACTGCACGCGCAGCGCAACACGCAGGTTGGTGTTCGCCAGGATGTCATTGTTCACCACGCCGGCAGGTCGCTGGGTTGCCAGGATCATGTGCACACCGAGGGTACGGCCCACGGCACCGATACTCACGAGTGAGGTGAGCACGTCAGGGAAATCTTTGGCGAGCATGGCGAACTCGTCAATGACGAGAAGCAGGCGCGGCATGGGCTCTGGCGGGTTGGTGGCGTGGTATTCGATGATGTTGTCGACGCCTTCCCCCACGGAGGCGAAGAGCCGCTGCCGCCTCTCCATTTCGGCTTCGAGACTGATCAGCGCACGGTTTGCGAGCTGTTCATCGAGGTTACTGATGGTGCCGATGGTGTGCGGCAGCCGTTCACAGGCTTTGAACGCCGCACCGCCCTTGAAGTCGATCAGAATAAAGTTGAGGCGCGTGGGGTCGTTATGGGCCGCCAGACCGGCGACGAGGGATCGCAGGAATTCACTCTTACCCGAACCCGTGGTACCGCCGACGAGACCGTGCGGACCGTCTTTGACGAGGTCGAGGGTGTATACGCCTTGGTCGCCAACGCCGATTTCGGTGCTGTATCCGGTGGATTTCTGCCAGGTGTTAATAATCTTTTGGGCGGTGGGCGGCGTGCCGATGCCGGTGAGTTCGGGCAGGCGCACCAGCCCGGGCAGACCCGCACCGGGGATGATGAGTTCGGGATCGTCGAATTCTGCGAGCATTCGCGCCAGTTTTGTGACGTAGTCAAGGTCGATGCCGCCGATAATAACGTCGTTGACGGTACGGCGTTTTTCGGGTTCGTAGAAGGTTGCGGCGGCGTCTTCATCCACTGTAACAACTACGGTACAGGAGGCGGGAAGCTGCTCTTCGGACGAGGCAATCACAATGCCGAACACTTTATGCACTACTTTATCGCGGCTGGACTGGAGGTGCGGGTTTTCACCCCGACCGTACCCTAAGAGTTTACGGGCTGGGGCATCACGGCCTTCAGTGAGTACCTCAGAGTCGATCACCAGCATCAGGCCGGGGGTTAGTAACCCGTCGATGCTTTGCTGCAGGTTTTTGAGCATAGCGTTGGAGTGCTCGTAATCCTGCGAAATCCATCGGCCACCCGTGGAAGATCCGCTCTGTCGGGTATGCGGCAGCCACGAGGTCCACGACCATTCGTCTTCTTTTCCGCGGTCGAAGAAGACGCCTAGGGTGAGGTCTGCGGGCCCGCAGTGGGTCACGGACTGCATCACGAGGCTGCGCGCTAGGGCGAGGGCACCTTCCCTATCACCCACGATGCCGATAACACCGGCGTCGGTCAGGTCGGCGACCATGGGGGCTCCCATGAGCTTGGATGAGTCGAGAAGAGTTTTAATTTCTTTCTCGGGTTCCTGGCTTGAGGTCAAATCGTTCTTGGGAATCCAGGCGTAGTTGCCGTACCCCACATGCAGCGTCATAAAGTCAGAGGCTTTAAAGCGACGCTGCCATACTTCCACGCTGGGAAGTTCGATGCGCCGCGCCACGCTGGCAGGGTCGGGTGCGAGTTCCTGCAGACGCAGACGCTCATAGTCGTAGATGTCGTCGAACTTGGTTTTAACCTTGTCGAGTTCTTTCTCGAACCGGTTTTCTTCTTCTCGCTTCTCACGTTTGAAGCGCATTTTCTGTTCCAGCCACATGCCGATAGCCGCTACCGGGCTGAGCAGCGCGAAAAGCGCGTAACGGATTTCGCGCATCATGGCGACCATGGCACCGGCGAAAATCAGTGGCGCAAGTACCGTGGCGATACTGAATTTTGAGGGTTTAGTAACGTTCTTCCGCTTCGGTATTTTGACGGTATCTGATTCGGGCATAAGAGCCGCGCGCGGCGGACGGTTGAAGGGTGCCGTGCGGCTGGGGGTCAGGTTGGGAAGCGACCCTGCGCGCGGTGCCAGGGTTTCAGTGAGCTGCGGGCGCACAAGCAGTGCCACTCCCCCGGCGTAGATGACGGCTTCGTCGTCTACTTCTACCCCATCTTCGCCCAGTTTTGCGCCGTTCACAAAGGTTCCGTTGGTGGATCCCGAGTCTTTGATGAGTACCCCGTTGTCGGTCTGGGTGGCGGTGAAGTGTTCCCAGGATGCGCTCTCGGTTTCCAGCACTACATCGGCTTGGGGTGAACGCCCCGCCACAAGGGCGCGACCGCTTGGCAGGGGCAGGATGCGCCCCGCATGCAACCCACCCGCGACGGTGATGGACCATCCGTGAATGGGTTCGGCAACCGGCGTGGGGGCGTATCCGATGGTGCTGCCTTCGAGCAGCACGACGGTATCCATCGTGGTGTCACCGGTGACAGGCTGGGAGTCTACATAGAGCGGGTCGTCAGCGGCTATCTCTGGGCCGCCCGCCGTGTAGACGATCTGCCGCAGCGTGGTGTTCTCCTGCCACGAATCGAGTTCGATACTTTTCTGAAAAGATTCGAGGGATATTTGGATTCGCATACTGTTCCTTTGACGATCTCACAGCCCTGTACAAGACGGCATCTTATATTCTTTATTTGGAATATATACTAGTCAATCGCTATTCATTGTAGGTTTCCGTTCTAGTTCCACGCTCTGCAAACCAGACGATGCGCGGTTCCTGATCGTTGCTCGGCTCGGGCCGCAGCCCCAGACTCTGCTCCGTGGCATGGAGTGTCTGCACGGACGCAGTCGTTGGGTTTTCATGAGTGAAATCGAGCGCGTCGCCCGCAATCGCCTGAGCGGCATCGAGCCTCATGCTTTCCAGCACGCGAGTGACCGCCTCCGGCTTGCGTTCGTGCACCTTATCGATCGCATAGGCGAACGCCAGCACCGCGTTGTGGGAGCGCGCATCCGCATAGGGGGCGGCGGATTTGAAGGCTTGGTCATCCTGCAGGGTCATGTAGGATGAATCCTGACCCATAACACGCACCGCTTCGAGGAAGGCGGCGAGCCCCCGCCCGGGGTCATCGGACTGCAAAGCCAAAGAGTCTGACATGTTGTACCCGACGGTCGTCAGGTTTGCCGAGACCGTGCCACCCTCAGCCACAAGGGTTCGCGCGAAAATGGGCGATACGGCTTGCGGGCTCAAAAGAATCTGAGTCGTCACCCCGGCGTATTGCAGCTCTTTGACGATTTTGGCCTGGCGAATTGCCGAGCCCGAAACGAAGATATTCGCCGAAGTCCCGTAGCTCTGGGACTCTTTCTTGACGTCTTGCGCCAGCTCACGCACATCGGTATCGCGGTCGTACGCATGCTTGGCGGCAACCTGCGGAATCTTCACCTCAGTATCCTTAGGTGCTATCACAATGCTCTGGGTACTCGGCTGCGAAGCCTGCACATACGCCTGCGAAAGCTGCTCGGGGTTGGGGGCCAGGCTCCAGACTCCGCGCCCGGTATCTACGCTGTCGTAGACCTCAATCACCGGGATGCTGCTCTCACGTGCCGCACTCGTCGCACCCTTAATATGCTCACCCGAGGAAGAAATAATAATCCCCTGAACGCCCTCAGATTTGAGTTTTTCGACGGCATCACGAGCCCCGTCAGGGGTTCCCTTATCGTTAGCGACCGTCAGCTGAACGGGGGTTTTACCAAGATCCAGACGATGCGCGGCCACCGCAGCACCCTGGGCAGGGAGCACCCATTCGGAGCCTTCCGCATCCTCGCCGTAGGTCATAATAATCCCGATCTTGGCGTCGCGATTATTGTTGTTCGGCAGCGTAATTTCCTGCGGAACAACGGGGGCTATCGCCTCGGTATCACCGGGTGCGCGCAGGGGCCGAATATCCGGTCGCAGCAGATGAGCTGCCACCACGATAACCAACAACAAGACCCCCAGAAGGGCACCCCAGCCAATGATGGTCAGGGGTACCCTTCGGGAGGTTTGTTCTTCCTCAAGCTGAGGCTCTGGGGTCACGCTACATGTCCCCAATGTGGAAGGTGTAAACCACCTTCACTTCGGCCTTACCACCGTCAGGCAGGTGGAAGGAGGGCAGGGACTTGAGCTTCTCCAAGGACGCCTTGAACTGTGCCTGCCGCAGCTGCACGGCCGCAATATCCTCGGCACGAACGCTGGTGTAACCCTGCGCGTTCTGCGAGGCAAGCGCCAGCTGGAAGTCGGCGGCGCCAGCTTTCGCGGCGTTCGTCTTCAACGCGCCCAGCAGACCCGAACCATCGACTCGGCTATCGCCCAAATCGAGGATAACCTTGTTGAGGTCGTCGGCAAGAAGCACGGATGCACCCGCCAGGTCGCGGCTGGCGTTTCCGGTGCGCGCATCCAGCTGCTCCAGGGAGCTCTGGGTGACCCCGTCCAAGGATGCCTTGAGGTTCTCAACCTTACCGGCGATGTCACGGCGCTGCGCCTCCAGAGAGTTACCGGCATCGCGCACGATTACATTCGAAGCTTCCGCCAGCCCGTAGATCGAGCTGGTGAAGGAATTCTGAATGGAATCGGCACCTGCCGACCCCTGAGCCGATACCTGGCGGATCTCCTGCGAAATCAGGTTGTTGATGTTCTTACTGGTTTCGTCAGCAGAGTCCTTGAATGCATTCTTGAGAGCTTCCGAAAGTTCGGAGTGCTGGTTGGAAAGTTCATCCAGATTCTTACCCAATTCGTCGGATGCGCTGGTCAGCGACTTGAGCTTTTCATCCAGGGAGTTCGGGTCGTTCTGGCGATCATCACGATCACGGTTTTGGTCGTCACCTTCGCCCGCATATGCCTTCTCAACCGAGCTGAGCGCGGAGTCCAGGGAGTTCACCTGGTCGGAGAATCCCTTGGCGTTCTGCGCCAGAGGGGTGGTCGGGTTCTGCAGGTCGGTTTCCTTGATAACCTCGTCCCAAGCACGTGCCTGGTTGTTCAGGCGCTCGTCCATAGCCTGCCCGTAACCTTCGGGTGCCTGGAGCTTGTCGGCAGCAAATCGGTGTGCCGCCGGGACTACGGGGGTGCCGCCCTGGTTAGCGTTGTTCCCGTTTTGGTTATTGTTCGGGGTGTT
>NZ_KV820076.1:0-68676 GCF_001815285.1 Rothia sp. HMSC065D02 | reverse complement strand
TGTTCCCGTTTTGGTTATTGTTCGGGGTGTTCTGGTTCTGACCGTTTTGATCGTTTTGACCGTTCTGGCCATTCTCAGTCGGGTCGTTCTGCGGGGTTACCTGCGCACCGCCCTGGCCATTCTGATCGTTCTGACCATTCTGGTTGTTATTGGGGGTGTTCTGGTTATTATCCTGATTACCCTGGTTTTGGTTGTTCTGGTTACCGTTGTTCCCGTTTTGGTTATTGTTCGGGGTGTTCTGATCGCCTTGGTTCTGGTTATTCTGATCGCGCTGCGGGGTTCTCGGGGTCTCACCGCAAGGCGTAGAAGTCAGGTAGGAGCGCAGGCGGTCTACTTCCTCTTGCGAGAGCTTGCCGCCGTTTTCTACCGAAAGCTTGCAGAGTTCGTTAGCGATATCTTCGTTCTGCTGGTCTATAGAGTTTGAGTTTCCGCTCACGTCGTTGCGCGCCGCCACGGCCTTGCTGTGCAGGCTGTTGAGCGCCTTAGTGAGCTCATCCGAGGTTTTCTTGAGCTCATCTACCGACCGGCGGCTAGACTTGAGCGATTCCGTGACGTCACCGTTCTGCTGGTGGTCTCGAATGGCTTTCTTGCCTTCATCACTCTGCAGGTACTTCGTCAGGTTGTCTACCTCGCCGCGCAGGGCACGGTAGTTCTTGTTGGCACCCTTGAGGTACTCAGGCTGCAGGTCATTCACAAGCTTCTCACCATTAGCGACGAGGCCAATCAGGCTTGCCTGTGAGGTGACCGAAGCACCGTACAGGGAACAGGTGACCGAAGAGCCGTCACGGCAGACCTCGGGGCTGGGGTTGTCCGGCCCGATGGTCTGGCGCAGCGAGTCCGCGAGGGCACGCTGGCAGTCGCCACTGGCATCGGCATAGTTGTTGAGAATCTGGGAAAGCTGCACGAGGTTGCCGTATACGCTCGATCCGCCTCCGGCTGCACCGCGATCGACGGTGCATGACCCGTTTTGATGCGAAACCGAGACATTCGGAACCTGCGAGGTATCACCCAGCAGGGTATCCATCGTGTTTACGGTGCTTTCCAGCTGGCTGATGAGCTGGTTCTTGTTGCCGTCGGCAGTCTTGGCAAGGTCATCCTTGAGGGACTGAATTTGCCCGTCAAGCTCCGCCATACGCTTGGTCAGGCTCTCGCTGTTAGCCTGGAGGTTTTTCGCGGCATCCTGACCCAGGGTGTCCGAGGTGTTGTCCAGGCTAGAGCGCAGTTCGTTCACCTGCGAGCTGGCGCTGGTAATCGTCGAATCGACGTTGTTCACCAAGTCGATAGTGCGCTGAAGCATCGCAACCTGGTTGGCGTCGTTCTTATTGAAGCTGTTGTTGAGCACGCTCTCACCCGAAAGGTCAGAGGCAAACCCCGGCTGAACCGCAATATCGAAATCGGGTGCCTTGAAGTCCTGCGCATTCACCTTCAGCGTGAACGATGTGCTCGCCCCGGAGGTCGGAGGCGCCAGGATCGCACCCCACTGCACGTTCGCCTTGCCGTCCCCGGTCGTACTAATCACGCCGTTGGTTGCGCTGTCGTCCGTCTTATCGCCGGAGGTAATGATCTGGTTGGATTTCACGTTATCGAGCGAAACCGACCCAGCCACCGTAAACGGAACACCGACGAGCGCCTGATTGGTGCGCTTGGTGCCGCCCGCATCGTAGCTTACCTCTTGGGACTTGAGCGTAAGGTTTTCGACGGTGACCTTAATAGTCAGCTCGCCGGAGTACCCGTTCAGGTCTTTCAGGTTTGTACCGGTGCCTTTGGAACTCTGGTACTGGGTGCTGACGCGCACCGGAACGTCGTTAATAACGTCCTTGACCTTGAAGTTGATGGTTTTGCTGGAGCTCTTGTGCTCTTGTTCATTGACATAGATATTATTGGTGTCAATAGCAGAAACGTTACCGTTGCTCGCAAGTTTAAGGTTCACGTTCTGCAGCACGTGCGTGGGGTTTTGCACCTGCTGTTCGCTCTGCTGGGTCGTCTGCCCGGGCGAGGTAGGATCACTATTCTGCTGGTCTGACGAGGAGCATGCCGCAAGGAGCAAACTGCCAATGACCCCGATGGTTAAAGGCACCCGCACACAGCGGCTCTTCCACGTCAGCCGTGACTCTGACGCGTCGAAGCGTGTAGACATATGGCACTCCGGAAGGTGGCTGATTTTATGGACAGTAATGTTGCATCGTATGTGTGTGGCGTTGAGTAAACCGTTCGAGGCAACTTAAAGGTATTCTACCGCGCCATGAGTAGAATGTGCGGGAAATATGCCAATCTTAACGCTCTGTCGCACGATCAACAGATGTTCAATTACCGTGATGTAATACTGAAAGCGTTACTTTGCAGATTTGTGAAGTTACCCACCTGAACGTTGAGCTTGCACTGGGGAGCAACCGATAGGGCCGTCACATTTTTCTGATCCGCTGAAATCGACAGGTGACCGGAGCATCCGTCTGTGAAGGCGATATCGCCCGTGTCCGGCGCCAGCGAGGTAATGGCCTGGGAGGGGGTGCCGGTCTGCGGCAGCTTCATGAGCGGGTTCAGGTCATCCTTGCCGCTGGGCCACACCGGCAGCAGGGTAACCGGTACCGCCGACTGGTTAACCACGCGGTTGGGCACCTGCACCTCAATCTTCTGGATGCGCTGAATGGGGTATGAAGCCGATTTCACGTCCGGGTCGCTAATGGCGGTCTGGGTTTTCTTGGTGATCTCGCCCAGCCATTTTTCGAGGCTCTTCTGATCGGGAATATCGATATCGACCTTGGCGCTCATGGTTACGGCTGAGTTCGCCGGAATCTTGAGGTTACTCACGTTCCAGGCGCATTTCGTATCCAGCCCGGTAATGGCGGCCTGATTTTTGCGGATCTCCTCGGCCTCACTCGCCTGGTTCCACGTGGTTTGCGGGCAGGAATCGGTGCTCAGTCCGGGAACAACCTGCAGAATATCGCCGTGCAGCCCGGATTTTTGCGTCGAGTACTCAAATTTCACGGTTGCCGTATGAGACGACGGGTCATAGTCGGCCTCCAGGCGGGTGCCTAAGCCGCTCGGCAGGGGCGAATTCGTGCCTGAGGATGCGGCCCAATGCTCTTTTGGCCCCTCTTGCTTCTTCTCACCGGAACTGTTAATAAAGACGAAAACACACGCGCAGATAAGCGCCAAAATACCTAATATCGACCCCCACACGAGCGGGCGTTTGAGCTGTGAGGCAACCGTTCTCGGCTGCTCATTCTCAAATTCTTCGTCGATTTCTTCCTCTTCGACAACCGGCGCCTCGGTCACTGGGCGGATAATCGTCTGATGCGAGGCTTCACCCAGTTCGGGCACCTGAGTACTGTAGTTATCCTGCGCGGCTTGAGCGGGTGCCTGCTCGCCGCCACGAATAACCGTGCGCTGACGACCACCGGTGCTCTGATTTTCTGAGGCACGTTCCTCATACTCGAACCGGTCAGCATCCTGGTATTTCTTGCGCAGAGCCCGAACCTGCGCCACAGCCTGCGCGGCCTGCGGGCGGTTCTTGGGCGATAGGCTCATAAGATTCTCAAGGACGGTGCGCACATCCTCGGGAAGGTGATCGCTGATCTGAACGGCAGAATCCGCATCCACCAGCGGAACGGCGCCGACCAGAAGCTCGTGCAGCATAACACCGGCGGAATAAATATCGGCTGAGGAATCCGAGCTTCCATAGGCTTTACGCTCGGGCGACATATAGGCGGGCGTACCGTAAAAACCCTGGTTCTCCGTCTGCCCCATGAGCGTGGCGATACCGAAGTCGGCAACCCGCACCTGCTCCACGAGGGCATCACCGTAATGCCCCGATAAAAGCACGTTGTCGGGCTTTATATCTAGATGCAGAACCCCGGCACGATGCGCGTATTCCAGCGCCAAAAGCACGCGCTCAACAATGCCGAAGGCCTCGCCGGGCAGCAGATTCTTCTGCTTCTGCAAAAACTCGCGCACGCTTCCGCCATGCTGGTATTCCATGACGATCGCCAGATTATCGCCCTCAACCACCATGTCTTCGATCGGCACGATGTACTGGTGATGCAGCTGCGAGAGCACGGTGCGTTCGCGCACAAACCGCTCAAGAAATTCGCTGTCTTTGTGGTACTCGGGCTTGAGGAATTTAGCAGCATACAGCGCCCATGAGCCTTTACGTGAGACCGCCCAGACGGTGCCGACCGTGCCGGAACCTACCGCACGAATGAGCGTGAAGGCGGATCCTAGCGGCGCTCCTTCGCGCATGCCGGTTATTGCATCGTCCACGGTTGCTCCTCACGCTCTAGTGCTCGGGTAGGTCTCACGGCTATACCTAGTGTAACCGGCGCATCCGCAAGATTCAGCCTTTTGCTCACGGTCAGCGGGGATTTTAAGAAGGTATAAGACGGGCAGCGCTCTTGGTGCTCTACCCGCCAAAACCCCTGCTCAACACGCTCTTAAACGGTTATGACCTCACCGTTTTCGCAAAAACGGTGAGGTCATAAGGCGTGATGCATGTTCGGTGTCTTACGCCGCGGCTACTTTTGCCGACGACGGATCACCAAAACGGCACCAGTGCCCAGAAGCGCAACGCCCGCGATTACCACGGGAATCACGGCAAATCCGGTATGCGCCAGCGCATTCGAGCCCGCGGATGCACCGCCTCCTGCGGCCCCTTGAACTACGCCGGATGCGCCCGAACCTGAACCGCTCGATACGCCGTTCCCTGACGATCCGGTGACCGTGCCGTTCTCTGTAGTTGTACCAGCCTGGGTACCCGCCCTATGAGCTGTTCCCGGGTTCGCCGCTTGCTCAGAACCTTGCGGGTTCGTGCCCTCTGTACCGTTCTGCGGGGCTGCCGAGGCATCCTGCGGTTCGGTCGGGTTGTGCGGATGCGCCGCATCCGCCGAGGCATCCGGAACGCGCACGGCACCCTGAGGGGTACCCACCCGTGCCAAGGAGTCTTGCCCGGTCTTCTGCCCGGAGGATGAACCGCCGTTTGCGCCCTTGCCCGGTTCTGGCGCTGCGGTAAAGGAGCATGCGTTGCTTGCCTCATTCCCGACGGCGACGGCAAGATGCTGGACTTTACTTGTGATCTCGGTACCGTCTTTGAGTTTTGCGGTGTACTGAACGTCAAACATGTAATGCCCAGGCTCGGTAAACACCCAGTTGGCGTGCGCGTGGGTTGCGTAGTCAATCGATATACTATGTTGATTTTTGGTCGAATCCAGCAGAACCTCGGGGCCGGTCAACGACTCAGTGAAGACACCGAATCGCGCGCCCTTCGGCATGCTGCGAGGAACAACGTGCAGGGTTACGCCGCCGTCGAGTCTGCTGTAGTCCACATCCTGGGTGCTGTACCCGGGCCAAGGCAGCCCGCGCATCTGGGTTTGCGGAAGCCCATAAAACGCGGTTCCGACCGGTCCAATAAAGTCGAGTTTGGGCGAGTTCATGTGCTCGTTGCGGCTGCGGCGGGCACGATCACTAACGGTCCACACCACGGTATCCAGCGGGCGCACCACCGAGTCCGCATCTATGAGTCCGCTATCGTCTTTGAGCCCCAGTTCCAGCCGGTTATCACGCAGTTGTGCTTGAAGGTCCAGGTGCCCGTCGCCGATTTTATAGCGGCCGTCGATCTTCCCCGCCTCGCAGGTTGGCATGGGGGCGGGCGCCTTCGGTGCGGGGTTTTGTGTGTTTTGTGCATCCCCATCTCGTGAGGGAGTCGGGCTTGCGCTCGGCTGTTCGGGAGCCGCCGGGGCGGGGGATGCACTGGGCGGCGCATCGTTGGTGCCGGGACCGCTCGGGTCAGCGGAGGGGCTTGGCTGGGGTTCCGGGGTGTGCGAGTCGCCCGGCTGCGGGTTTGCGGCGGGCGCATCCGCACCCAGCGTTCCCGTGGCGCTGTAATCGCCGCCGCGCTGATAATTCTGGGTGAGTTTCACCTGTGAAGTGCGGGCATTCATATCGGGATGCGGCAGCACTTTCACGATAAGCTCGCTGTTCTCAAAGTAGCTGTCTTCCCGGTAGGTGAAGCGCGCTACCCCGTTGTCGATCGTGGTTTCTATATCGAATTTGGGGTATTCGTAGTCGTTGGGGGCGTAGAACCCGCCCCGGATAAACCCGCGAACATTAGGGTCGGCGAAGGTCACCTCAAGCGTGCGGTACCCTTCCCGTGTGGAGGGCACGGTACGTACGGTGTAGTCGCCGCTGGCGGGGGTGTATTGGGCGGTGGGAAGCACGGTATTGCGCTCATCGGGCTCTTCAACGGGCCAGTCTCCGGTGCCGTCGTCGCTGTATACGCTCTCGGCATGCCCGGGTTCATAGGCGAGCTTATGCGAAATCCAGCGCGCGCCCTCGTTCCCGCTTGGGGTGAAGACAGCCTGCAGATGCGAGGATTCGCCGCCCATCATTTCGCTCCAGGTGGCGGTGCCGTTTTTTACCTCAAGGTCGGTGAGGAAATACCCGTTGTTGTACAGGGTGAGCGTTCCGCTGAGGTTTTTATCGGCTGCGGTGAAGGTGATGTCGCTGAGTTTATCGTCGGCATCCTTGTTCTTCGCGGGGTCGGGATCGAGCTTGTGGGGTGCCACGGAAAGCACGTATTTGGCGGAGTCCAGGTTCCCGACGGGTGCAGCATTGTAGCGCTCAATGGTCGGTACCGCGTTCGGGGTTCCGTCACCGAGAATGGGCTTACGCCCGCCCACCTGCCACACGAGTTTTTGCGGCGGGGATTGGATGATCGATCCGTCCGTGCCGCGCGCTACCGTGCGATAGGTCACCACATAACGCCCGGGTCGTGTGAAGGTTGTGGTGTTATGCGTGTGGCTTCCTTTGCTGAGCAGCCAGGAGTGCCACCCGGTACTCGTGCTCGAAAGGATGCGGTTCACATCCGCAGGACCTTCATCGGGATTGTAGCGAAAAAGCTCCATGCGGCCGGGACCTTCGACCGAGAGAATATCGGTCGCATAAATACCGTCGCGGAAGTTTTCAGTAGGGATTTTGACGGATGAACCCAGCCCTGCCCAGATGGGATCGTGATTACCCCAGGTCAGGGTGGGCGCCATGTAGAGAGTCTGCCCGGGTTCGCCCAGAAAACGCAGATTGGGTGAATCAGTGAGGGTCAGAGTGTATTGGGATGCACCATTGCGGCCATCCCATCCCTTCCCCACCCAGTTGACGGTCTTGTCGAGGTCATAGAGATCGGCACCGGTCTTATAGGGGTTTGCTTCGTTTTTGAGTGCGAAACCGCCGTTTTCCCAGTAGGTTTTCGGGGCATCAACATGGCCCTGAGTAGTAATAATGCGCCCGTCGTCGGGTCCCGCATGCGCGGGGAGCATAGGCGATGCGCCAGCGAGAGCCAGCAGAGCTACTGCGGAAATACGAGCAAGGGATGCACTCAGCGCACGACGATGTGTGTATTTCGTGTACATGACAACCTTTCTCATTTTGCATACACAGCCTATCACTAATTGAGAATAATTGTCATAATCAAAATAGATATGTATAGTGATTCTCATAATCACACGCACCGATGCGTCGTGAACTCACACACCACACCGTCGTTGGAGGAAAACTATGCGCAGATCCGCCCCGCAAACCCCGCCGCGAGAACAACGCAGCCACAAAACATTTACCATCATCGGAACCACCGCCCTGGGATGCACACTAGCTCTCTCCCCTGCCCTGCCCGCATTCAACACGGCACCGGCGGCGCTCGCACACGAAGAACATGGCGCAGGTGCAGCACAGGCAGAACCGCGCAGTTACACCGGGAATTACATCGTGCGCGGCGTGCACACCGAACTGCTCAACGCAGAGCTTCACAACGGAAAACTCGCCCTAAACTCCAAGGCCGAAACGCAGGATGGTGAAGGTCTTTTCAACCCCTCCACCACCGTTTTCAATCTGCCCGCCAACGATCAATCCCAAACCCGCGTAGCCGCCGGATACGATTTCATCGCCCCCGAAGGCACCCCCATCTGGTACATTCCGCAGAAGCATACCGATGGGCTTCTCTACCCTGGCTTCAGTGCCGAAAACATTCCGCAGGGCGCTCTGAAAAACAATAAAATCACGGTTGATCTCATCAAAAGCGAGGTTCCCGAAGGTGCACGCGCCGAGGTTTTTCAGGAGAATCTCTCCGGGGCATCGCGCATGTTCAGCACGGCGGATCGGCTAGCGCCCTACGAGCTTGAAGCGGGTTCTCATGTACATGCTGCGTGGGCGTTTACCGCCGCCGGAACCTACCGGTTCACTTTCCGCACGAGCGCCGAGCTCGCGGACGGCACGCAAGTTCACGCTGAGGCGACCTACACCGTTGTGGTGGGCGAAGTTCCGCAGGATATTTTCGAGCAGGGGCATCGGGCACAAAACCCGCAGGACTCCGCCGAATCAGCTGCCGCTCCGCCGCAGCGTGAGGAGGGCGGTGAGCAGGCGCATCGGGATGCCGCCCCGAATGAGCGCTCATCAGAGGAAGATCACGGCGCGGGTAATTCCCGCGCGCAGCATCAGGTGATCGAGCCCGCGCATCAGGAGTCGTCGAGTGTGGAAGCCGCCCCGGCTCAGCCTGAATCTTCAGCGGATGCGGCACCCAACCCCCAGATTGCAACGGGTGATGCCCCCGCGCCCGATGCACCCGCCCCGGCACCGCAACAAGCCGATCAGAATGCCGGCACACCGAACCGCACGGTTAACGGGTCAAACGCCCAAAATGTTACCGCGCCGACCGTCCGGGGTGCGGGTTCTGGCGGTTCAGGGGCTTCGGGCAATACCGCGCCGTCTTCGGGTTCTCGCGGCGGGTCTTATCCCGGAACCGAATCCGAGAAGTGCATTCCGACCGAGGTCGTCGTTAAGGATTCCGTGCAGTCACGAAGCACCCAAAGCCCGGCGAATATTCCCGGCACTCTGCCGATGGTAACGACTGCGGATCATGCCGCGGCGGATCGCGCTACCGAGGGGCATTTTGACGTTGGCCCGGTCTTGAACGGTTCCACGCTGAGTTCTGCCGTCAAAGACGATCGGTTCAGCCCGCCCAAACATGTGTCACCCGGCTCTTTAGAATTCGTCCTCGGCGATGCTGCGAAGCTGAAATTCCCGGCGGGCATGGAAGATATTGCCTCCGCGGGAAGTACCGTGCACATGATTGGGGCAACCCAGCAGGCGGGCGTGCCGTGGCTGGGGTGGAGTACCCAGGATCCCGAACTTCTCAAAAAGGCCGATGGACCGGTCACCATGAGCTTGAAGGGATTCGACGGCCCCGGCTCAATGTCGGTGTTCCTCTCGGGCAACTTCGGATCCGCCGGTCAGAAAGTCTTCGATTCCCGCGGCGGCTCATTTCAGGTTCCACTGAATACGCACCAACACAGCAACTGGGTGTTTACCGCTGAGGGCCGCTACCGGGTGACGATCGGTTGGCAGGTGCATCTGAAGAACGGGCAGACCGTCGAGAGCACATCGACCCTGAACTTTACGGTGGGCAATGCCGATAATCCGGCGAACCCCGCGCCCGCGCACCATGAGAAGAACGCGCCTGAGAACGCCGAAAATTCGACCACTCATAAACCTGCCGAACAGCAATCCCAGCGGGGCGCCGTGGATGCGGCCAGCGGTATTGTGACGAAGCCGGACGGCACGAAGGTACGCATTGTCGGCAAGACCGCCTCGGGCAAGGACTGCGCCCTCACCAACCAGGAGCTTAAGGATGCGCAGCAGGCCGCTGCCGCCGGGAAGCTCGCCAACACCGGGGCCGGGTTTAATCCGTTTATGGTCAGCACCTCTGTGCTTGCCGTCGCGCTGGGAGGCATGATCGTATACACTGTGCGCCGCCGCAAACGTCATGAGCTCTAGAGGTTCACGCCGTCAGTCTTGCACACCGCAGCGCTCACTCGAAGTTCCGCTCAGCCGCCGCGCTTTCCTGGGTTTTCTGCCTGTCTGCGCGGCGTTAAGCGCCTGCACTGCACAGAATACGTCCTCAGGTTTTGATGCCGACGGACGTCTTCAGGTGGTGGCGACAACCCCGATTTTGGCGGATGTGGCGCGTGCTGTTGGCGGCGAGCGTGCGCGGGTACACGCCCTCATTCCCAATGGCGCAGACCCGCATTCCTATGAGCCGAGCCTGCGGGATGTGCGCGATGTCGCCTACGCGCGGCTGGCGTTCACCAACGGTCTGCTGCTGGAACAGCGCAAAATGGTGGCGATGGTGAGCTCTAACCTGCCGCAGGGTTCGGCGCAGGTTGCGGTTGCCGAGAGGATTGAGCAGTACGGCGGCAAGCTTGAACCCGTGGTAGAGGATGCCTCGCTGGATTCTATCTGGTTGGGGCTGCGCGTTGAGGGCGCCGAGTCCTTGGGCGCATCCGCCAGCCATTCCGCTGAGTCGCCCTCAGATTCGGATGCTTCGGTCGCGTTTTCGGTTACCCGTGTGAAGGGTCCCGGGCAGGTTGCGGCGTTTATTACACAGACCTTCGGCGCGGTCGAGATGATGTGCGATTCTCAGGCGCGCGGCACGCAAGAATCCACGCAGGATGGTATGAGGGTGCGTACCGGCGATATGGGGTCGCTGGAGCTTCCGCTGCAGGCGCATACGCATCTTTCGTGGGCTTTTGCAGATGCCGGTGTGTACGAACTTGATGTTCTGGCAACGCCCCGCAACGCACCCGAGGGGGTGCGGCAGGCGCAGGGAACACTGCACGTTGTGGTGGGTGAAGACCCTGCCGAGGCCGCTTCTCGTCTGGGCGCAAATACGACTGTTTTAGCATCTGGACATGCGGATATAGCCGTTCAGGCATATACGGGACGGCTTGTGATTCGCACCGATAGCGGCGGGAAAGTCACCGAACACGACCTGGCTCGCACGATCATTGCGGTTCCTTCGCGCACTCTGCAGGAGGTTCCTGCGGGCGGCCAGTACGGGTTCTTGAGGGGGTCTTCGCGCGAGCATCGGGGGCAGGTGTATTTGCTGGCGCAGGCGGTGCTCGGCAAACATGTGCACGGCGAGATAGACCCGCATATATGGCATTCGGTGCCAAATATGAAGGCGGCCGCGCAGGTCATGCGTGATGCTCTCGCCGAGGCTGACCCGCCCGGAACCAGCCTGTACACGGCGAATACCGAGCGTGTTATGCGCGAGCTCGATGAGCTGGACTGGGAGATTCGCGGCATCTATGCGTCTTTGCCCGAGGCCTCGAAAAACCTGATTACCACCCATGACGGGTACCGCTATCTGGCGAGTACTTATGGGCTGACGGTGGCGGGGTTCGTAACGCCGGTGGCGGGCAGTGAGCCGAGCATCCAACAGCGGCAGCGGCTGCAGCGCACTATCAGGGATTTGCGTGTACCGGCTATATTCCTTGATCGGAATACTCGCACGCGAAGCCCAGTTTTGCGGGAGGTCGCCCATGAAAACGGGGTTCAGGTGGGTACCTTATATTCCGATTCGCTCGATGATGAGGCACCCCATTATGCGGATATGATGCGTGCCAACGCACATACTATCCAGCGAGCGGTTGGGCGGTGAAGTCGTATTCTCGTCCATAGCCACATATGCATATACATCCATCAACGTTGAGGAAGAAGACATACATGAAATATTCTATTTTTGGAATAAAAACTATTCAGAAGGTTATTTCGCTCGCTTTATGCGTGGGTCTCACAGCCTCTATAGCCAATCCGGCATATGCCGATCACACGCCCGCGCCGGGGGCATCGTCAAGCACGGCAGCCACGAGCGATAACCTCAGTAAAGAGCAGAAGGCTCTGCAGCAGACGCTCTCACCCGAGCAGCCGGTGGGCACGGGACGCACTGAAATTTCGAGCGGGCATGTTGATATGGGTCCACGTTTTACCGACGGTAAGTTTCAGCTCATGATCCATGACGATCATGCCGCTACACCCATCTGGCGCAGCGTGGATGATGTGCTGTACCGCGGCTCCGATGCGGCTCTGCGCAAGGTTCCTGATGATGACCGTTATTCGTTTGTGGGTGCACAGCCCGGCGAGCAGGTGTATGTGATTCCGCAGACCGAGACGAAGGGGGTCGTCTGGCCTGGCTGGACCACCCAGGACCCGGGGCTTGTGCAGAAAACCTCGCGCGGGGTCACCCTCACCCTAGAGCAGGTTCAGGGACCGGGGCAGTTCACGCTGTACCTGGAGAATGGGAACTTCTCGAAGCCGCAGGTTTTGTGGGATTCGTCCAAGCACAAGCCGCAGGATATATGGGTTGAGAAGAACACGCATACCCACGCCAATTGGGTGTTTACCAAGCCCGGCGCCTATCTGCTGAAGGTGACGGCCCGTGCGGAACTTGCGGATGGTTCGGTTGTTTCCGATACCCGCTATATGAAGTTCGCCATCGGGGATTCGGTGACTGCGGACGAGGTGTACGCTCTGGCACAGCAGGCCGTAGATCAGGCACCGGCGGGCGACTCGGAGGGCGCGCACTCTGCGGCTGCTTCCGATAGTCCGGGAGCCTCATCCGGCGGGTTCCCTGTCCTGCCGGTGGCGCTCGGCGCGGGGGCTGTGGCGGTGCTTGCCGCAGCGGGGCTCTTCATGATGCGCCGTAATAAGGCCGCGCAGGCGCAGGCCGAGCGCTTCATGGCGAGTGGAAAGGGCACGCGGGATGAGTAAAGGTACCAACGTGCTAGGCTCCAAAAACGACCCTGCGCCAGAGAGTGAAAATCCGACGCTGAGCATCCAAAACCTCTACGCGGGGTACGGACGGCGGGCGGTGCTGCGGGACTTTTCGCTCACCCTGAACCCCGGCGAATTTGTGGGTCTTCTCGGGGCGAACGGTGCCGGAAAAACCACGCTGTTACGTGCCATTATGGGGCTGCTGCATCCTGCCTCAGGGAGTATTCGGGTGCTGGGCAGTACTGCACGCACCGCGCGGGCGCGCATCGGCTATGTGCCGCAGAAGCACCAGTTTCAGTGGGATTTCCCGATCACCGTCGAGGATGCGGTCATGACCGGGCGAACCCGCGAGATAGGCTGGTTTCGTCGCCCTAAAACCGCGGATTGGGTTAAGGTTTTTCACGCCCTAGAACGCACGGATTTAATGCCGCTGAAGAACCGTCCCATCGGCGAGCTTTCCGGCGGGCAGCGGCAGCGGGTGCTTCTGGCGCGTGCTCTCGCGGTTGAACCGGCACTTTTGCTTCTTGATGAGCCCTTCACGGGGGTGGATGCGCCCACCCAGTCCGCGCTCACTAAGCTGTACCGGCAGCTGGCGGGTGAGGGTGTAACGATTCTGATGTCTACCCACGATATTGTGGCAGCGCAGGAGTCTTGTTCGCGGCTGTGCGGGGTGCGCGGTTCCTTGAGTTTGGACGGCAAAGCCGAGGATTTTTCGCCGCAGCAGCTTTACGCCTGGGTGCACGGGCGCGAACTTGCGGGCGAGGGTGAAAGCACAGGTAAAGGCGGAAGCGCGGGCACAAACCCATCGCCCGAGATACTTGTACCGGGCGCAGACGGCGACTCGACCGGCGGCACCCGGCAGGGGCATCCTGCCGGTCATCGTATAACCTCGCAGGAGGCAGCAGCATGATTACTCCCCTCGATTTCCTGTTTGACCTTTTCAACCCTTCCCTGGCGTTTCTGCCGCGCGCCCTCGCCGCAGTGACGCTGGCTTCTTTGGTGACGGGCGTGGTGGGGTGCCATGTGATGATGCGCGGCATGGTTTTTATTGGTGATGCGGTTGCCCACTCGGTGTTTCCCGGCTTGGCGGTTGCGTTCGTTATCGGCGGCAACTTGGTGTTCGGGGGCTTGATCGCGGGCGTTATCACGGCGGTTTTGGTGGCTATTTTTAGTCAGAACCAGAAGCTGCGAGAAGATTCGGTAATCGGTATTTTCTTTGCCGGTTCGTTCGCGTTGGGTATTGTGATTATTTCGCTGGCACCGGGGTATTCGGGGTCGATTCAGGATTTCCTGTTCGGTTCGATTGTGGGGGTTTCAGGCAGCGATATTGCCCAGGCGGCGGCTATGTCCGCCGGGATTCTGCTGCTTCTGTGGCTATTTCATCGGCAGCTGGTGACGGTGAGCCTGGATCGTGAAAGTGCTCGCGCGTTGGGTTTGCCGGTGCTGTGGCTGGATATTTTGCTGTATGTGCTCGTGACGGTTTCCGTGGTGATTTCTTTGCAGACGCTCGGGAATGTACTGGTGCTTGCGCTCATTGTGGTTCCGGCCAGCGCATCGCGGCTTACCTGCCGCCGTTTAGGCACTATGATGCTGTTCTCACCGGTTTTCGGCGTGCTGTGTTCGACGGTGGGGCTGTACTTCTCGTGGGCGTTTAACCTGCCGACTGGCGGCACGATTGTGCTGACGATGGTCGCCGCTTTCGTGCTGGTGTGGGTGTTTACCTGGATGCGCCAGCGAGTCAGGCGCATTCCTGAGACCGCCCGTTCCCTGCCGGTTTAGGCTTTGCCGTGCCCGTCTCAAGGCTCTCACCGTCGCCTGTCAGGTCAGCGAGAAATAGTCTGCGATAACATCCCACCGGCGGCGCAGCACGTGCTGATCCGCGAAGAGCGTGGCGCCGCGGTCGGTAAGATGTGCGTGTACGTTCCGGTAGAGTTCATCGCGCAGGTCGTTCATCGTGTTTACGGACAAATACCCGAGCACATCCGGCAGCACAGTATCGAGGCGCTGCTGCTGCAGCTCCTGCTCGGTGAGCGCCACATAGTCCGCCAGATCAAAGGTTTCCATGAACCGATGAGCGGCGGTGCTGAAACGAGTGAATGCTTCTATATTGAGTGTCCCGTCGGGCCTCAGGTAAGTCATTCTCGCTTCGTGATCTACAAATTCGTGGTAGCGGGGGTGGCCAACGCTTATAAAGTACATATCGCCGTCATGCGGGGAGGGCACAGATTTAAGAGGCTGATCGAGGTGTGCCGATATTTTTCGCAGGGTTTTACGCCATTTTTTAGACATCACATAAAACGCCGGGATGCCGCTGTAGTTCCCCGGCGTATGGTTGAATGTTGCGTAGAGAAAAGCAGCCCGAAATATGAGGTCTTCACCGTATTCTTGGGTGAATCCGGGCTGATTTTTGCGTGGTTTCGACCAGCCCAGTGAGCCCAGGTGCTCGCGGAATGCTTCACCGCTGGCAATATCCCGGTATGTATAGTTTTCCGCCATGCTATCCCCCATATGCAGCCTATTTTTAGCAACCACCCTACCATTTACGAGGCGCGTGGCCCTGCGTTTATCGTCGTGTTTTTCTGCCGCCCATGAGGGCTTTTACCGGCACCGCGCGGTGATGCTGTGGTTGCCCTCGACCTTCTGGAGGGCGTGGGTATTGGTCTGGCGATCAGTATCTTCTTCGTGCTGCAGGGCAATATGAAGCGCGCCTACTACCTCAGCCGTGAGGAGCTTGCAGAGGCCGACGAAATTACGCTGGATTTGGCGGAAGAGGTGTCGTTCTTGAACAAGGCGGCTATTAAGAAGACGCTGAAGAATATTCGCCCCGGCTCGAAGGTCACGATCAATGCCGAGAACTCTTCGTATATCGCCAGCGATGTGCTGGAGCTGATTGAGGACTTCTCCAATGTTTATGCGAAGGAGAACGATATTGAGGTAGTACTCAAGGGCTTCAAGTCGGATTATCACGATGCTGAGCGTGATCGTCACAGCCACGTGAAGGTGGGTCATAGCGCAAGTATCTAAGCTATGAGGCGGTACCCGTGCGGTATCGCTCCCCCTCGTGCATGTACGCGAGCAGGTGGTTTTTGACCGAGCAGGTAGGAAAATCTTACCTGCTCGTACCAAAAACCACCTGCTCACGTTTAAACGCAAAATCGCCCGTGACATCGCGCGTGTCTTAAATGCACTAGCACGCGTGATCCGGGCGATTGCTAACCTAGTAGACGTTATCAATTGGTAGATCTAGTTGATGAACGCCATCGCAGTGAGGTACCCAGACCTGCCAGTATGGGTTCATCACTGCCCTAACTATACAGCACAGATATAGTCCGGAACAACGGCTGAGGCCGTAAGCGTAGGGCTATTTTCGACGTTCACGGCGCACCTAAACCACCTGCTCACGGTATAGAGCGCATCGCGCATAAGCATGCCATTCTTACAGTCACCATAACTTTAAATGTAATCCGCGTAACATCTAGGAAGTTAGGGATTTTTCCGGTTTAATGAAGGTACAACCTATAAAGAACTCTTGATAGGTTGAGACTATAAGCGATGATGCTGTAGCTACAGCCCCTCATAAAATCTCAGTTAGGAGTCACCATGAAGGCAGTTGTTTACCACGGTCCAGGCAAGCGAGCTTGGGAAGAAGTTCCAGACGTCACCATCCTTGAACCCACCGACGTCATTGCTCGCGTTGATACCACCACCATCTGCGGCACCGACCTGCACATCCTCAAGGGTGATGTTCCCGAGGTTGAAGAAGGGCGCATCCTGGGCCACGAAGCTATCGGCACGATTACCGAAGTCGGCTCTGCGGTCACCGATTTGAAGGTTGGCGACCGCATCATTATTCCGGCGGTCACGAACTGCGGCAAGTGCTCATACTGTAAGGACAATAAGCCTTCGCACTGCCAGACCGTGGGCGGTGTCGGCTGGATTTTCGGGTACATGATTGACGGCACCCAGGCTGAGTATGTGCGCATTCCTTACGCTGAGACGTCGGTTCACATGGTTCCCGAGGGACTGACCGACGAAGATGTTCTCTTCCTCACGGATGCGCTTCCGACCGGTTTCGAGATGGGTATTCTCAACGGCAACACCAAGCCGGGCGATACGGTTGCGGTTATTGGCGCAGGTCCGGTGGGTCTGGGCGCGATCATGACGGCAAACCTGTGTGGTGCCGGGCGTGTGATTACCGTCGATATGGACGATAACCGCATGAACAAGGCGCTGGAACTGGGCGCAACCGATAAGGTAAACGCCGCCGATCCGGATTTTATCGAGAAGATTAAGGCCCTCTCCCCCGACGGTTTGGGCGTGGATGTGGCGATTGAGGCTGTGGGCGTGCCGCAGACCTTCGAGACCTGCACCAAGATCGTGCGCCCCTACGGCAATATTGCGAACGCGGGTGTGCACGGCAAGCCGGTGGAGCTGCCGATTAACACCATGTGGATCTCGAACGTAAACATCAACATGGGTCTGGTGAACTGCAACACCGTGGGCAACCTGCTGAATATGGTGCGTTCGGGCCGCCTGAACGCAAAGGCGATGGCAACCCACTACTTCACCTTCGACCAGTTCGAGGAGGCATACGACCTGTTCGCAAATGCCGCCGAGCATAATGCGGTGAAGGTTGTTATCTCGCGCGAACCGATTAAGAAGTAGGGTGTAAGCCCCCCCCTAAGCTAACCCCTCCGGGTTCTTTACCGTCCTTCCCGGAGGGGTTCCTTTCGTTCTCTTTCCCGGAGCCAGCCATGTTTACCGGGGGTTGCGCACTGTAAAAAGGCTCTTTATTCCAATAAAGCGGGTTTTCCCCATCTTTATTGGAATAAAGAGCCTTTTTATGCAGGAATCTGCTCAAGACGAGCGTTGCTTTACCGACCCTTCGCCAGGTTTTCGAGCTTGGTCACCAGCGCATCAGTGTCTCGGGATGCGCTGGTGAGCACACGATAGATCACGCGCCTCTGTGCAGCCTGGCGTACCGCATCCCGACCTTGCGGCACTCCCCCGCCAGCGCGGGTACGCTCATCGGCTAGCTCTTCGGCACGCATGGCGGCGTAGTTGATCTTGGCGGCGAGCTGCATCCTGTCCCGTTCCAGCTGAACACCAGCCCACGAGACGGGCCTGCTGGGGAACGGGCTGTTTGATTCGTCCGCCGCACCCCGGATGCGCTGCGCCTCCTGGGTCAGCTGTGTTGCGTCTACCGCGTCGCCAGCCTGTTTGTACATATCAAGCAGAATATGGAAGTTCTTCGCCTTCTCGCTGAGGTACTGCGCGTTGGTTGCCGCGCCTTGAGCTTCGGGGTTCTGGTTCTGATTCGACGGGGTTGACGAAGTCTGCGCAGCGTTCGCAGCCGGAGCGGTCAGAGTCGAACCAACCGCGAGCGCGCCCGCAGCGGGAATGCCAACAGCGGCGGCGCGCAGGAATCGGCGGCGTGAGGTACCCAGTTCAGTCATATGTCCTCCTTATTTATGCGGTGTTAAAACACCATGAGGTGCAGAGTCAGCGCCATTAGGATAAGCGCCAACGCCGCACCTCATGATGCGAAACCGGTAAACCGGTTGGTAGTTTTTAACCGTAACTCACCTGAACACGTTTTTTAGTCAGGGTACGGTTATGCACTACCGTGTTGTCGAGCAGGTTACAGACTGTGTGCTGTGTAGGTTCTCACGCCTTAAGAGTAGTTACCTTCAATAAGCTTGCGCTGAAACACGACAATGGTCGGTGAGGGACCGTCAAGAACCCCGTCTGCGGTTTGGCCCAACCAGCTCTGCAGAGCACTGATTGTAGAGGGTCCGATCAAACCATCAGCACCCACCCCGAGCCAGCGCTGCAAATCTTTGATGGTGTCTGAGCCGGAGGCGGCATCGTCAGAAACCCACTGCCAACCGCTCGTCAAACCGGGATTAGCACTTGACTGGGATGCGAGCTGACTGTCGATCTGCCCATCGAGGGAAAGACCGCCCTCCACCGCAGAGTTTACGGCAGCTATGCTGTTGAGACGCTTCTGCAGCTCAACCGTTGTTTCGGAGCCCCAGTACCCATCATCTGTAAGAGCATTTGCTGCCGGGGCAGTCACGAGGGTCGAACCGAAGGCGAGCATACCCGCAGCGGGTACGCCAATGGCAGTAGTACGCAACAGCTTACGGCGGGAAAGATCGGTATTTTCGAGAGTCATAATATTCCTTCTTCACATCACCACATACGAGGTGAGAACATGTCACGCCATTTTCGCGATAATTTATCTTTTAGGCCTCAATTGCCTGAGAGTTCAGATAGTTTTGCAGAGCCTCGATCGTCGGCGAAGGTCCGTCAAGCACGCCGTCAGCGGTTTGCCCAAGCCAGGTCTGCAAAGCACTAATCGTTTGAGGACCAATAATCCCATCGCCTTTCTCGAAGCCCAGCTTTTCACGCTGCAACCTAGCGATAGTACCTGAACCCTTCACCTGTTCATCGGAAACCCACTGCCAGCCTGAAGCCAGACCGGGGTTCTCCTCAGCACGTGATATTGGCTGAGAAGAAATAGTCCCCGAAGGATCCCCAAAAGGAAGAAGATCGCTCTGACCAAGAACCCCTTGCATAAGGACACTTTGGAGAAGTTCCGTCGTCTCCGTACCCCAGTAACCATCAACCTCAAGCGCATTCGCACTCGTCGCGGTCACAAGGGTCGAGCCAAAGGCGAGCATACCCGCAGCAGGAACACCAATAGCGGTAGTACGCAATAACTTACGGCGAGAAATACCAGAATGTTCGTTCATCATTTTTATCCTCCTCACATATATAGAAATTGCGGAGAAAAATCGGGTAACCGATGTATTTTCAGTATGTTGAATTAGTCATAGGTAACCGCGATAAGCTCTGACTGAAGCTTCTTAATGGTGGGAGACTCCTCGCTCAATACCCCATCCTGAGGGAGGTGATAACGCGCCTGAAGTGCAGATATAGTCTGCGAGCCCATGAGCCCATCCTGGGTCACTTTGAGCCAGCGCTGCAAATCTTTGATGGTTTCTGAACCGGAGGCGGCATCATCAGAAACCCAATCCCAGCCACTCGTCAGCCCAGGGTTAGCACTCGCTTGAGACGCAGGCTGACTTGAGACGATGCCATCTACCACCTCAAGCTCAGCGAGCCTCTGATACATACGTGTAGTTTCACTTCCCCAGTAACCATCAACCTCAAGCGCATTCGCACTCGTCGCGGTTACCAAGGTCGAGCCGAAGGCGAGCATACCCGCAGCGGGTACGCCAATGGCGGTAGTACGCAACAGTTTACGACGGGAAAGTCCGGTATTTTCGAGAGTCATAATACTCCTTCCTCAACTAAGGCTCATAAAAGGTTTGAAGCAATCTTGGCACCAGTCAAAAGCTCACAAGCCCCAATATCACTTCTTCACACAACTTAGTTGCGAATTATTTATTCAAAGAGGCTGGCGGCGTCACGATCAGCATCTTCAACAGCCTGAACTGCCTGGTCTCGTTCTTGAGCCATCGCTTCAGCCTTCTGCGCAGCATCACGCAGATCCGCAGCGGCAGAATCATTAATCGCGATGTTATCCTGGTCAAACTTATTTGCTAGATCTGTAGCGTCCCGGGCTTCTTGATGAAGCTTCTCAGATTCTGCTTGCATTGCGCCTGTCGAGTTATCAGCAATCGCTGCATTAGCCGCCGGAGCCGTCATAAAGCCAAGCGCTAGCAGAGCACCCACGACAGGAACCACAAGCGAGGTTACGCGCATCAACTTACGGCGAGGACGATCAGACTTACGAAGTATCATTTTTTCTCCTAAATAGTTCAATAAGGACTGTGCACTATAAAAAACCGGTGAAAGAGCAACACCGGGTTTTAACCGACGTACTGATTAATCTCATTCTGCAAAGCCTCAATAGTCGGTGATGGACTATCTAAAGTTCCATCCGCCGTCAGGCCATAATGCTCTTGTAAAAGCTTGATATGAACGCCTGTGATGCTGTAGCCAGTTACATTCGCACCCCAGCTCTGGACTTTGAGGAAAATATTTTGCGAGCTAGTTCCGGATCCTAGCCACTGATACATGGCCAGCATGGTTGGGGAACCAGAGGCCTGTGCATCATCGACCCATTCCCAACCGCTGACGATACCCGAGCAGGATGGAGCCATACTTGATGGCTGAGAACTAATAACTCCATCCACCGACAACCCGGCCCCACGCACGGCATTCATAAAGCGTTGGAGCCCTGCAGAGGTTTCCTCGCCCCAGTAACCATCAACGCTAACCGCACTCGCACTTGTTGCGGTCACCAGAGTGGAGCCGAAAGCCAGCAAACTCGCGGCGGGTACGCCTACAGCAGCGGTACGCACCAGCCTGCGGCGAGAAATACCAGAATGTTCGTTCGTCATTTTATTCTCCTTCAGGATGAAAATATATGTCCGCAGAGAAGCACCAACGTGCTTTTCACGCATCATCAAATCTCACGCAGAGCTAACCGACGTACTGGCTAATCTCGTTCTGCAAAGCCTTGATAGTCTCTGAAGGTCCATCTAGGCGACCATCTGCCGTGAGACCGTAATGATTTTGCAGAGCCTTGATGGTATTGGGGCCAATCGTTCCGTCAGCTTCCACGCCGCCCAGCCAACGCTGCAGGTAATAGATGGTGAAGTCGTAGCCTTGCGCTCCCCCATCGGATTCCCACTGCCATCCGCTGCCCAGCCCGGGGTTTGCGGACTGCTGCGATACAGGCTGATATTTCACGACACCGTCTTCATACCCGTATGTAGGCTGACCGAGTTCCTGCGCAAATATATTGAAGAAAAACTTCTGAAGCTGCGAGGTTGTCTCGGAACCCCAATAACCATCAGCCTCAAGCGACTGAGCAGCCGGAATGCTGACGATGCTGGACCCTAGCGCCAGAACGCCTGCGGCGGGAACGCCTACGGATGCGGTGCGCAGCAAACGACGACGCGAAATACCAGAATGTTCATTCGGCATAGTGGATACCCTCCTTCGCGTATTTTCAGATACAAAAAGCTAGAGCTGGAAGAGGTCTTCCTTGTCGGGATGATGGATATACCACTAGATGACCGATCCACCCTCCCGACACGTGAAGAACTGTCACATTGGATTAGCCAACGTACTGGTTGATCTCCTTTTGCAAGGCCTTAATGGTCTGCGATGGAGCCTCCAGAATGCCACTGCGGGTAAGCCGATAATGATCCTGCATGAGCTTGATGTGTGTAGGCGAAATTTGGTTGTTGTGCAAAGGTTCGCCTTCTCGGGCCAAAGACGCATTCCCTTCTTGCGTCTTTGCCTCAAGAGTATCGTCTGGATCATGAGTCAGCCACATAAACATCAACTCGATAGTGGGAGATCCCTTGGCCTGAGAATCTTCTACCCACTCCCAACCACCAACGATGCCGGAGCAGGAAGAAGCCATGCTCGAAGGCTGAGAGCTGATCATGCCGTCAACGTCTAATCCAGCACTCAGAAAGGCATTCAGAAATTTCTGAAAACCTGTCGAGGTCTCCGAACCCCAGTAGCCGTCAACATCAATCGCATTCGCGCTCGTTGCCGTCACGAGGGTCGAGCCGAAAGCGAGCATACCTGCAGCAGGCACGCCGATAGCGGTAGTACGCAGCAGCTTACGGCGCGAAAGTTCGGAATTTTCGAGAGTCATCAGGAATACCCTCCTTTGCGTATATTTCAAGTACAGAGAGCTGAAAAATGCCTTGTCGGGCAAAATTCTTAAGCAGAAACATGCCCCGTCCAAGTACCGCGAAAACTTTTACCGATGCTCTTCAAACCATTTACGCGCTTCAGGATCAGGTTTACCTGATAATTTATCGAGCATGTCCTGCAACTTACGGATAACTTCTTCGTAGAGTTCTTTCAGCTTATTTTTAATGTCTTCGTATTTACGCTGCACGTCTTCGCCGACTCCCTCAACAAATCGGCCAAGCTCACCCAACTCACGGTTTAGCTCGTCTATTTCCCGACCGAGTTCCGGATCCTCGTAACTGCCCAGAGCAGAGAGCGTCTGCCGACCTATCAGACCATCCGCTGAGACTCCCAGCCAGTTCTGCATAGCGGTGATAGTTGCAGACCCGGAAGCATCACTATCCGAGACCCAGTCCCAACCGGATCCAAAAACAGCCAATTCTTCCTGTGCAGAGGCAGGCTGACTACCGATCAGCCCATCTACTTCAAGACCTGCCCCAAGTGCCTGATTTAGGAATTGCTGAAGCGCAACTGTCGTTCCTTCACCCCAGATGCCATCAGCTTGAAGGGCATTTGCGCTCGGTGCGGTCACAAGGGTCGAGCCGAAAGCGAGCAGACCAGCAGCAGGAACGCCAATAGCGGTAGTACGCAACAGCTTACGGCGAGAAAGTCCAGGATTTTCGAGAGTCATCAGGAATGTCCTCCTTTACATATATTTTTTCAGGTGCAGGAAGTTAAAAAGCCTCGATGAGGCGGAGCAACGGTATCAACCTCCGCCCCATCGAGTGCGATATCGACGTGTGCGTTGCTAATTAAATAATTTCTTTATCACATCATTCATATGGTCGTTGGTATGGTCGCTGATGACGTACTGGTTTATCTCGTTCTGCAGAGCCTGAATCGTAGGCGAAGGTCCGTCCAGTGTCCCGTCAACCGTCAAACCGTAGTGGGTCTGCAAAGCACTCACGGTCTCAGCACCAAATAATCCATCTGCGCTTACACCCAACCAATTCTGCATCTCCACAATTGCTGGGGAACCAGATGCCTGAGAGTTCTCCACCCACTCCCAGCCACCGACGATGCCGGAGCAGGAAGGGGCAAAGCTTGAGGGCTGCGAGCTGATTACACCATCAGTCGTTAAACCGGAACCCCTGACAGTATTCATAAACTGCTGGAATCCTAATGATGTTCCCGAGCCCCAGTAGCCGTCAACATCAACAGCATTTGCGCTCGGTGCGGTCACAAGGGTCGAGCCGAAAGCGAGTAGACCAGCGGCAGGTACACCAATGGCGGTAGTACGCAACAGCTTACGGCGAGAAAGTCCGGTATTTTCGAGAGTCATGTTACTTATCTTCCTTTCACATGGTGGTTGGATACACGCACTCGCCACTGTAGAGCTACAAAAGCGAATTTTGAATGCGTACTATCTGTGAACGCCTCATAAAAGAAGGCGTGGGATTATGACATTTCCTCTTCCGGAGCGAGGATTTTATTAGAGCGCTCAGAATATATCTGCAAGAGCTGCATACCAGCAACACATCTCAAAGTGATTTTTGGCCACCTCATATAATGCATTTACTGTGCAGTGCTTTCCTGAACGCCTCTGCCCCTACCGTAGAAGCTACACGGGCGAGTTTTCAACCCTTTGAGGCTGTTTTGCTGCATCGCGCGAGACAAAAATTCATGTATTTTATGCTCTATGTCAGAGTGGTCATTGTTCAAAATTTTTAAATGTCATATTTCTTATTCGGGCATGTCACATAAAAATATAACGCCACGCTTCGTAAGTTTTTATAAACACTTCATGTTTTAAATATTTTTTCTTAGGTGTTTCAATAAGTAAATATCTATAAGCACGCTTTAATCCCTGCGAGCAGATAGTATTTTGGCGAGCAGATAACAATCGATTATCTGCTCGCCAAAATACTATCTGCTCGCGCCTCATCAAACCTGACGCATAGGGACTTTAGGATCCGTGAAAACTAATTCTAGGCCTGTTCTTCTGCCGCTGATCAGATAGATAATCAACAACGATGAGAACTGCAATAGCAACGTCTTGAAAACGCTGGTCGTACACAGTGATCTGATATTTGTCGCGCATCTTAAACCTAGGCTTGTGAATAGCGGCGACGATACCTCCTTCAAGAACAATCTCAAAGTTACCTTCCCAGAAACTACCCCCGATCTGAAGCGGAGTCTGGTTGAGGTAGGCCTCTATGTTGAGCCCCGCGAGTTTAAACCGTTTGCGCATATGCAGCTGGTCGCCGGTGGAAAAGCCAACATTGAAAACGGTACCGAGCCCAAGCTGCCGCTCCAGCGTGAACTGCACGCCGGTCTCAACGTTCGTCACATTCATGTTTTTGCCAAGAACCCGGTAGTTCTCATCAACCTGATATACCGTGTACCCGCCTTCGTCGGTGACGACATAGTGGTCGGTAATTTTGAAGATTTTCTGCGCCGCGTAAAGCTGCCGCATCATGCTCTCCTCTCTATGTGTTTCGGTGGTGTCGTTGGTAGCTCAACCATAGCACCGCGTATGCTCTTAACGACGACTTGTCTTCACCTTACGCGTGTACCCAAAAGGAATTTACGGAACGGGATTTTGGGCGTGGAATCGCCAAGTGCAGCCGAAGGCAAAGGGATTCTAGAGCGATTCATCAGGCACCCCTTCGGATACCTCATGCTGCTTTTGTTCTGAAGATTTGTCTGTCTTTTTAATACTATTTGTCGTGACAACAATCATTAAGATGCCCAAAATAACCTCGTAAAGGGCTACCATAACCCCCACTATTGCAAGAGAGCTCCCGTCAGATGAATATGACCTAAGAATCCGCTCTAGCATAAACGGCACATAGGTAACCTCGGAGATCGGGGCAACAATAAGGCCGTAAATATTGACACCTCGTATCCACCGAAACTTGACTGATTTCCTAAACCGCATAAACGCGACAATCTGCAAGATAACGTGAACTATATAGGGCAGTGCAATAATGATTAAAATAGTTATGATAGTCAGGGAAATATTATCAATCTCATGAATCAAACCGAAAATAAATCCACCGACAAGAAAAACCAGTATGATAAGCGCAGGAATAATAATTAGAATATTCTTGATAGCCTGTGCGATGAGAAGAGGCTCGCGGGTGTTGGGGTCTATATCAAACTGTTGTGATATGCGTTTATGAGGCTCTTCCTTTCCCTCAGCACCATGAGACCCCGGGGATGCCTGGGACATCTTACCGTCGGCACCTTCTAAGCCATACAGCTGTGTATATTTTGGCTCTTGTTGGGAATTCTCCGGATTATTCGATGCACTTTGCTTTTCCACGGGAGGCTGCGGGTCATTATTATCAGCGGTTGAAAAATTCTTATCGGTACTCATGGTGTTCGCCCTAATCTTTCTTCTGTGACCTAACGTTAACGTGCTGCCAAGGAACCTCTACTACCGGCTCTTCACGGTGCTTCTTCAGAGTTTTTAAATCGTCCGTTTCGTATACCGCGCTCTTGAAACCAGATAAAGTATTATTCGATATTGAACCTTTATCCACACCCATATTTTTGTTGTGAGATGATAATTTTTTCCTTTTCCATTTATATATAATCACTACAATAATCATGAAAACACTTATAATCGCCTCAAGGGCACAGGCGTCTAGAATCCACCGTAATGGTTGAACATCCACATTTGAAGCCGTTACCCCTATAATGAACGATGTATAAAAAGCAGCAAGAGGCGCAACAGCGAGCAGACCATAGGCGTTTGTCCCCAAGATCCACGCGGTTTTAGTTCCCCAAATCATCTTTATACATGCCACAATTTGCAATGGAATATGTATAATAAAGGGCGAAAAAAGAGTGAGAATAAAAAGAAAACCTAGAAAACCACTAGACCTAATATTATAAGAAAGGGAAGAAATTAACGTACTCTGGAGAAGCGCAGCTTCGAGCACTAGCCTAATGATCTGCACAGTTATAAAACCAGCATGAAACGAATTTTGCTCCTCAGTCGAATCTGCCTCAGATTCTTTCTCTATCTCATGAATATCTTGAGCCTGGATAGTTCCATGCTCAGGTTTTGGAAGGTCTTTATTAGTAGTCATGGATTCACCCTAAACTTATAGCCTGGGTATTCCGTGGAATCTCCCTGAACATTCTTAAAAAATAATATTTTAATCTAATAGTTTTGATTTTATTTAATACTAAAAAGGCTCTTTGTTTAAACAAAGAGCCTTTTTATGATCCAAGTACGCACGTATTACTCAGACGAACCTTCCGATGACGATTTCGGGGAATCCGCACGGGCACTATCAGCGGCACTATCTATGTCATACGTTTCTGCCGAGCCAGCATCCCCGGAACCCGCATTCTGCGACGACTTCTTCTGCCCCTGCTCTCTGCGAACCTGAACCAGCGGGATCTGCCCGGTACTGAGGTCTTCTACCAATTCGTCGGTCAGAGTTGGACCGTTCACCACTTGAGGCTGCGAAGCTGCCGCGGACTCAGCCTCCGAGGCGTCATTCGCCGCATCGTCAGGGTGCTCGGTATAGAGGGGCACCGCATCCGTCGCCGGTTCAGCCTGCATAAGCACCCGACCCTTCTTGCGCTTGCGCCTAAAACGCTTTTTCTTGCCCGGTTTGAGCTCATGAAGCTGCACGTCAAGCCCGGATGTCGCAGTTGCCCCCGCACCCTTCGGCGGTTTACGTTCCAGAGTGTAGATAACGCGTGCAGGTTTCGGTTCCATGCCGATTTTGGCGCGCATCCAGTTGATGATGCGGTCCAGCCAGTTGTAGTCTGCGGTCGCCTCAACTACCTGGTGGTTACGCGGAATCATGCCCACATCGCTGAGCACGCGCGGATATTCATCAATCTCTTGAATACCCGCCATGTACATGTTCTCGCGGAACTGCTGCGCGAACTCGTGCTGCCCGATAAAGAGCAGGTCAGAGTAGGTTTTTGCGGTCAGCCGCTCGGTGTACGCCTGCACGGAATCGCGGCTGCCTCGCTTGGCGCCGTAGGTGTCCCAGAAATAGAAATACACGTTATTGGCGATAATCGCCGAACGAATCTTGTTTTGTAGGTACCAGAGCCCGCCAACGGCGAGAAGCCCAATAATGATAATGACGAGCGAGCCAACCGGAATTGAATAGTCCACATAACTACCACCGCTGCGGGTTACAAACATGCGGTACAAATACGCACCGAACGAGATCAGCACCGGAATACCCAAGAAAATAGTGGCTATCGGAATCCAAATAAATGCGAAAAGCCACAGAATAAGACGATAGTAAATAATGGAGTCGCCAAACCCGATGGGGGTAGGCTTTACGGGAGAATGCGCGCGCTTCATCAGAAGATTGAACAGGCGGTTATTCTCGATACCGACCTTACGCAGCTTCGATTCGAGGGATGCCCGCTTGAGGAAAACCCGGTAATTTTCAAGGATCTCGCGCTGTTCGGCGGTAAGTTCATCCTCGGGCGGCAGGTCGCCAATATCAATTCCCGCTTCCGCAAGCAATTTGCTCCACAGCTCTAAGCGGGCAAGTTCCGAGGGTTTGGCCTGGGTTTGTGATTGGTAGTTTTTATAGGAGATGAAAATGGTACTGGCACCGATGGCGAGCGTGACCATAGGCGCCATCCAGTCTTTAATATCCACGTGGTTATCCTCCCGGCGCGCGGCGACTGTAGCGGCTGCCCTTGTGCGCATCCTAGTAGCCTGGATGCGCGTATGCGGCGGCAAAGAACGCGTAAGCTGACGCGGCACCTACTCGCTGAAGCTGGTACTTCTACCGTAACATCTGAGCTTCTTCCTGCTGCGTTCATTTGGTTTCCAGGTAAAATTTCCTTCCCTGAATTATGGGTCTTCTGCGGTCTTTCCGGCGCCTACCTCCGCGATAAAAAGAGCCTTTATGTGAATAAAGAGTATTTTTTACCGCTTTATTTACATAAAGGCTCTTTTTAGCACCGGAGTTTTTCTAGTGCTCTGCTTTCTCCAGTTCGGCGGGTGCCGAGCGGAGCATCCGGTAAGTGAAGACCGACAGCACCGCCAGAAGCACGGCGCTAAAGGTTGCGGTCACCAGCACACCCGAGTCAAACGCGGCATGCGCCGAATGCAGCAACTCGGCACTTAGATCCGAGGGAAGCTGCCCGGCAACTGCGGTCGCGCCGCCGAGGGTTTCACCTGCCGCATGGGCCGCATCCGCATTAAGACCGGCGGGAACCGTCACCTGTGCACGGTAAATTGCGGTCAGCATGCCGCCAATCACCACGGTACCCAGCACGGTGCCGAACTCGTAGGCTGTCTCAGAAATCGCCGATGCAGCACCCGCTTTATTCGCTGGAACGCTGGAAAGAATTAGGTCATTCGAGATGGTCTGCGCCGCGCCCACGCTCAACCCTAGGAACATGAAGGAAAGCATGAGCAGAAGGTCGTTGCGCGAACCGAAGAACACCACAAACAGGTACCCGAGGGCACCCAAGGCAAGCCCTGAAGACACAATCACCGCCGGGTGGAATCGTGAAACGAGCTTAGCGGCGTACAGGCCCGCAACAATGGTGCACGCCAGCCCGGGAATCAGGAACAGTCCAGCCTGCATGGGAGAGTACCCCGAAACCAGCTGCAAATGCTGCGAGACGAAGAGCAGGAACCCAACATCTACGAACATGGCGAACAGGTTCGCCAAAATCCCCCCGGTAAACACGGTGTTTTTGAAGAGCCGAACATCGAGCATGGGGGTGGTTCCCGCACGCCCGCGGCGCAGCTGACGGCGCACAAAGAAGAACCCGAACACGGCACCAATAAGGGCGGTACTGAGCGCGAGCGCATCCACGCCTGCCTCAGAAATATGGGTGAGACCGAAGGTTATGCCGATCATGGCGATCATAATCAGTAGGATGCTCACCATATCGAGCGGGCCGGGGTTTGGGTCTTTCGACTCGGGCACGGTCATGGGTGCGAGGGCAAGGAACGGTACGAGTACGGGTACCGCCATGAGGAACACCGACCCCCACCAGAAATGGCTCAGCAGGAATCCGCCCACGATAGGGCCGAGCGCTGCACCGGCGGAGAAGCCTGCCGCCCACACGGCGATTGCGGTGCGGCGTTCTTTCGGGTCACGGAAGATGTTGCGAATGAGTGAGAGCGTGGCGGGCATGAGCATGGCGCCGAAGAACCCGAGTACGGCGCGGGCGATGACAAGCAACAGGGCGGTGGGTGCGAATGCGGCGAGTGCCGAGATAACTGCAAACCCGACGGAACCGATCAGCAGGATTTTACGCCGCCCGATGCGGTCCCCCAGGCTTCCCATAGGCACGAGCAGCCCTGCGAGCACGAGCGAGTAGGCGTCTACGATCCAGAGTTGCTCGCTGGAAGATGGTTCGAGCGCCTGCGCGATTGAGGGCACGGCGAATGCGAGCACGGTGTTATCGACCGAGACAAGCAGCACCGGCAGCATGAGCACGGTCAAGGCAATCCACCGTTTGATTTTCTGATCGGGCGCGTGAATAGGCAGCGCCTCGGTGACGGGGTATGAGTTGTTCATCGTTGTGTTCACACGCATCTGGGAGTTTTCGGCACTTGCGGCAGATGCGCCGGGCGGCAAGTGCTCATAGCTCGCAGAGGGGTTGCTGCTAGAGGCTTTGCTTGGGGTAGTGAGGATGCGCCATACAGGCAACCACGGACACACTAACTATACCAACTAGACGGTAAAGTTTCTAATCCGTAGAATGGTGATTATGACTACCCCAGCCAGCGCATCCGAACCCCGTGCGACCCGCGCCAACAACTCGCGCGAGCAGATTCTAGACGCTTATGAACACCTGCTGGTACAGGCCGGTGAACGTGCCGCCACCCTTGATGCGGTCGCCGCCCAAGCGAAAGTTTCTAAGGGCGGTCTGCTCTATCATTTCGGCTCGAAAAAGGCGCTCTTTCAGGCGCTTTTAGACCGCACCCGCACCTACGCAGACGAAGACCTTGAGAAGATGCGCGCCGCACCCGAGGGGGCCAGTGCCTATTACATCAACACCTCAACCTTTCAGGGCACCCCATTCGATATATGCCTGGTTGCCCTCTCGCGGTTGGCACAGGATAAGAACCCGGCGGCACGCGAACTCATGGACGAGATTCAGGGGCAGTGGTATGAGCTGATTCGCGCGGAGATTGGGGACGATAAGATGGCGCGCACCGTGCTTTTGCTGGGGGACGGCATGTATTACAGTGCAGCGTTTGCGGGAGGCATGGCAAACCCGGCGGCACGCAAACGCATCAAGGCCGATCGGGATATCCTGCTGGATGCGCTCGACATTCTCAGGCGCGCGGCGCGGTAGTGTTCGTATCGGCGGTATAACACCGCGAGCAGATAGTATTTCGACGAGCAGGTTGCTATCTTTTCGTCGAAATACTATCTGCTCGCAGGGAAGAAGCAGGCAAGAAACAGCCTCTTACTCCTCGAAAGTGCGGTGCAGTTTCGCCAGCGACAGCCCAATATTACGGCGGTTACGCGCGAACACACCAACCCTACGGAATACGGGCGCAGCGGGGATAAACCCAAAAAATTTCGCTTCGGAAGCGTCCCAGGTTTCACGCACGGTCACGGTGCCGTCGTGGTTATCTGCAATCTCCCAGGTCCAGTAGTGGTCGGTGGGCATGCGCCAAGAGAGGATCTGGTTTTTCTCGGCGCGCACGACCGTAGGAGACATACGGTATGGGAAACCCAGGAACATTTTTTCGGTGAAGGTATCGCCTTCGCGCAGTTCGGGGGTGTCGCCGGATATCAGCCCACGCACCGAACCGCCTCCGTCAAGCTCAGTGTGGCGGGCGGGGTCGGCGATTAGGGCGTACACATCGCTCGCAGCCGCCCGCAGAACCGTTTCAGCGGAGATCATGGCGGGATCCGTCTCAAGAAACTTTATCTGTGCATTAGTCATACCTTTAACCCTACGCCCGTGAACACCCCACGACTAGCCGCGAGCAGGTGGTTTTTGGCCCGAGAAGGTAGGAAAACCCTACCTTGTCGGCGGAATCCGACCTGCTCGCGCGTTAGAGCTCTGCCCGCGCGAGTGCATCCTGTGAAAGAATAGAAGTGTTCCGTATCTTGCGTATTAGGAGTCGTTATGATTTTTATTGTTGTGAAATTTCCCGTCAAGCCCGAATACACCGAAAAATGGCTGGATTTAACCCGCAACTTCACCGAGGCAACCCGTGCCGAACCCGGCAACAAGTGGTTTGAGTGGTCGCGCAGCGTTGAGGATCCGAACGAGTTCGTGCTGGTAGAGGCGTTCGAGGACGACGGCGCGGCTGCTCATGTGAACTCCGCACATTTCGCTCAAGCTATGACCGATATGCGCCCGGCTCTGCGAGAGACTCCGAAGATTATCTCCCGCCAGATCGACGGCGATAGTTGGGGCGCTATGGGCGAGCTGAACATCGAGAATTAGCCGCTTTACCTCAAGAGTCCAACCATGCAGCGCGCGTATCCGCCGGATGCGCGCGCCGTAAGTCGTGTAACGCCGTTTTTACCCTTAAAATGGTTATAGGGCACACAAAAATAAGTACAGGAGTCATGGATGAACTCATCACCACATTACGCAGCTGAGGTCCCCGAAGAGCACGAGGCCGACCACAGTTCGGTTTCATTAGCGGTTTCTACCGTGATTCTTGCATTACGCCACAAAAAGAATAGTGCGCGCCCAAGTCTTTGGCTGCCGCTGGTGCGCCGCCTGCGCGAGCCCTATAAGGGTCAGTGGGCGCTTCCCGGCGGCCCCTTGCAGTCCCAGCAGTCTCTAGAGCAGGCGGCGGGGTACACGCTCAAGCGCGCGACCGGTCTTGAGCCCGGGTACCTTGAGCAGCTGTATGCGTTCGGTGATGTTTTGCGTGCCCCGGAGGCGCGTGCGGCGCGCATCAACGGCACGCCGGTTCCGGCGCCTGGGGCGGATCATGAGCGTGTGGTTTCGGTGGTTTATTGGGCCTCGATCCCGGCGACTGAGGTTTCGCAGACTCGCGTGCACGAAAATATTCGCTGGTTCCCGGTAGATGAGCTTCCCGAGCTGGCTTTCGACCACAACGAGATTGTGGAGTACGCCCTGTACCGCCTGCAGAATAAGGTCGAATATTCGCGTATTGCGCACTCGTTCTTGGGCGATGAGTTTACGTTGGCACAGCTGCGTGAGGTGTACGAGGCAATTCTCGGCCGTCCGTTGGATCCCGCGAATTTCCGCCGCCAGATTGCAGCCTCAAAGTCGATTATTGATACCGGGCGGCGCATTGAAGGTACCCGCCACCGCCCGCCGCGCCTATACCGTTACAACACTGCGCAGGCTTATGCGGATGCGGGCCCGCTGGGCATGTACCGCGAACGCCGCGAGTCTTAGACGAGTTCTGGGAGCGGCAAGTTGCGTCGCTCAGGGGTCGTTATTTCGATCGCGTGGAGTACTGGTGCCAGATTTAAAACTGGTGGAATATCAGACACTCTAAATCCGGGAGTGTTTTCTTCATACGCTGAGGGACGTTATTCCGAGCGCGCGAGGGAATAAATAACGTTCTGAAGCTGGCGAGGTAACGAGCCAGGTTTAACTGCTCCTGCATGAAGAAAACGCTCCCGTTTTTGTCCTCTCCCTTGTTGTGCGTGAAGGCGACCGAAGAAACCGGAACACGACCTATCGCGTTGCACAATAAACACCACGTGAGGAAACAATGACAGTCAGCAGCAGGTATGGGGCGCGGGCGGCGGAATATTGTGAGGCGCTGGGGTCGCTCGATCAGATGGAACCGACTGATATTGCCCTAATCAAGTCGTGGGGCGCATCCGTGCCAGGCAGTATTCTTGATGCCGGATGCGGCCCCGGGCATTGGGCATGCCTGCTCGCCTCCGCAGACCGATCCGTCACCGGCATAGATGTAACCCCCGAATTTATTGCCCATGCCCGCGCCGCCTCTAGCGCCCCAAACCTTAGCTTCGAGGTCATGGATATGGCACACACGCCCTATACTGACGGGTCTTTTGCGGGAGTTCTCGCCTGGTATTCGCTCATTCACACGCCTCCAGCTCACCTTACCGGCACACTCACTGAGTTCTATCGGCTGTTGATTCCGGGAGGAAGCCTTCTTCTGGGGATGTTTCTGGGCGACCACGGGTTGCCCTTCGCGCACGCCGTGACAACCGCCTATTATGTGAGCGTCCCAGAGTTTTCCGCACTGTGCGAGAAGGCTGGGTTTACGGTGGAAGAAGTTCACACCCGCCGCGCTGGGCGGCACCGCGACCACCTGGCGATAGTGGCGCGCAAGCCGAAAGATTAATACGCCCCATGATTGACAGGCGCTATCGCCACTCCCTACACTAGAGGTTATCCGGGTCACATTCCGGATTGTCCCTATCTATTCCACCGAGGCGCACGGAAGCGCATCGGCACACGAGGAGGCACCCGCACATGAACGGCTCCCGAGCATAGCCCGGATCAAAACACCAGGTCAGAGCGCTTTTACACGCTCACCCCACTACCCGGGCTTACGTGTATCTACACACCGTGCTCGGGTTTTTTCATGCCCTCACGCCTAACGCGCGCTGCGATGGCGGGGATCCGAGCACCGACCCGAAGGAACTCGGCCCATGCCACACATTACACTCGACCATATTTCGTATGCGCATCCGGGTGAACCCCCGCTTTTCACCGACCTCTCCGCCGTATTTTCCGCCCCGCTCACCGGGCTTATTGGCGATAACGGCACCGGGAAAACTACCCTCTTCAGGCTTATTCTTGGCGAGATAAAGCCTAGTCACGGCACAATCGGCGCCCCACCGCGCATAGCGTATCTGCCGCAAGATTTGGGGTTGAGCGAGCATCAGCATCTTGCCGATATTTTTGGAATTACAAAAATTCTGCGAGCGCTTGATGCCCTGGAATCGGGCGACTACTCCCCCAGCCTTTATGACACCATTGGCGACGCCTGGGATGTTGAAGAGCGCACCCTCGCAGTCCTTGCCGAGTACGGTTTTAGTCCTGCGCGCACCACGGATGCCGCCGACCCGCACGCCATTCGCGACCTTCTGATGCGCCCCCTTACCACCTTTTCGGGCGGTCAGACGGTCACTGCCGCGCTCACCGCGCTTCTGCGCTCGAACCCCGAATTTATTCTGTTGGATGAGCCCACGAATAACCTGGATTCCGCCGCGAAGAAGCGGCTTTTCGCGACTCTTGAAACCCTCACCTGCCCGGCGCTGATCATCAGCCATGATCGCGATCTGCTCGCACGCATGAATGCAATCGCCGAGCTGCACGCCGACCGTGAGGGACGGGCGCATCTGCACACATATGAGGGCAACTACGACACCTACCGAGCGGCGCGAAAGGCCGAGCAGAGCGCCGCGCATCGCCGCGTGAACGAGGCGAAAAATGAGATGCGTAAGGCTAAGAAAGAATGGATTCGTGCCCATGAAGTTATATCACGCAATACCTCCCATGTTTGGAAAGACGACCAACCAGATACGATTCGAGCTCTTGCTAAAGATGCCTCGCGCCAAGCAGCAAACAAGCTACGCGGAACCCGTAGCTCAGACCTTTCCAAGACACAGTCTATCTATGAAGAAGCCCAAGAGAACCTGCGCGTGCAGGAGCGTATCTACCTGGAACTCGCTCAGGATGCACTCCCAGCAGGGCGGAAAGTGCTGGAATTACGGCGGGCGGGGAAAGACCCTTACGCGTCTGCGCAACAGAGTGCCGAATTTAAGAATGCACACACCCAAAATACCGTTTCACGTGAAACACAACCTTATGAGGTTGATTATTCGTCCCGCAGCCAAGAGTTTCCCGAGGCTTTTATCCTGACCGGGCCCGAGCATTTGCGTATCATGGGAGCAAACGGCAGCGGCAAGACCGTGCTTCTCAACGCGATAGCGCATACGAATGATCTCGGCTACCGCTCCCCCGTGCCGCCCGCTTACCGGGTACTCTACCGCCTGGGCAACGCCGCGTATCTGCCGCAGCGCATCACGCTTGATCCTGAACGCACCCTCCTTGAAACCGTGCAGCGGGCGAACCCAGGGGCGAGCGAACAGCATCTTCGCGATCAACTGGCGCGGCTGCTGTTCAGGCGCGAGAGCGTGCATCAGCATATTGGGAACCTTTCTGGAGGCGAACGTTTTCGCGCCGCGCTGGCGACGGTTCTACTCACCGACCCGGTGCCGCAGCTTCTTCTGTTGGATGAGCCCACGAATAACCTAGATATTTCGTCGGTGGATTGGCTGGTGCAGGCGCTTGATGCTTATACCGGCGCGCTGATCATCGTTAGCCACGATGAGGATTTTTGTGAGCGTATCCGCATCGACCGCACGCTCAGCCTTTCGGTGAAAACCCTTGGGGAAATGTCATGATAAACATTCTTCGTTCCATCCCGTGGGCATTCCGTATAACCCTTCACACGGCGCCCATTCCCTTCCTTGCCGCGGTTTGTACGACCCTGCTTCTCACGTTCATGCCGAGCGCTCAGGTGGTGCTGGTGAATGCTGCGGTGGGTTCGGTGGCTTCTGGCGATACTGCAGCATCACTTACGTGGGTCGCGGTAATCGGTGCCCTCGTGGCGGCGTACCTTCTGGTGCAGCGGGCGAGCATGTCGCTCTTCACCATGACGAAGGCGCGCGTGAATGCTGCCGCGCATCAGAAACTCAATACCACCCTGGCGCGGGTGAATCCTGAGGTGATGAGTGAACCCGAGATGCAGAAGCATCTTCGTGCAGCCCGTGAATCTCTTACGAAGCAGGAGATTCCCACGCAGGCAAATTCCGTGGTGACTCTCTGTGCCGCCGTGGCGATGGTTCTGCTGCTGTGCGCGACAATTGCAGGCACGAGCCTTCCGGCTGCGTTCTTCGTGGCGGGGTGCATGGTTCCGCTCTCTGCCGCGATGGTTCTGCTGGCAAAGCGTGACTACCGCATCTACGGGCAGGTTTATGAGGACCGCCGTGAAGAGGCATATTTTCTGGATGCGCTCACCCACCCCAGCACAGCCCGCGAGATCGCGACCCTGGAGGCCGGTGGTTTCTTCGCCGATGGTGTGGCGCGGGCACGAGATCGTGCCACCGGGCGGGAATACAATCTGGAGGCGGTGCGCGGCATAGTGGTGGGGTTCGCCGGGCTCATCTGCTCGGTGTTGCTGATGGGTGCGCTCTACTGCCTGATTAGCTCCGGGGCGAGCGCGGGCGAGATTGCCGGTGCGCTGGTGGGCACGCTCACCTGTATCGCGGCCACGCAGGATGTTGGCTACGCCTTCGGGCAGGTCTCGAACGGGGCAATGTCGATCGCTCAGTACCGCGCGTTTGCGGATAATCCACGCTACGTGCTTGCTTCAGAGACAACGCATCATAATCCGCCCGCAACCGGTGATTCTCCGCGCGAACTCACTGTACGCAGTCTGAGCATCACCTATCCCGGGGCGGATGCACCAACGCTGCACCACGTGAACCTGCATATAAAACGCGGGCAGATGGTGGCCTTGGTCGGTGCCAGCGGCGCGGGGAAAACTACGCTGGTGCGCGGACTTCTCGGGCTGACTCCCACCACCGCGGGCAGCGTGCTCTTCGGCGATGATCCAACCGAGTCGCTAAGCGTGCAACAGGTTTTTAAGCACACCACCCTGCTCAGCCAGGACTACGGGCGGTACGAGCTGACCGTGCGGGAAAACCTACTGTTGGGCACTCACGCGCAGGGCCAGGAACCGCCAAACGATCAGCATCTCTGGGACGCGCTCAGCAAAGCCCGCGCCGCCGAGTTCGTACGGGCCCTGCCTGCCGGTTTAGACACTCAACTGGGTGAACAGTGGGGCGGCATCGGGCTATCGGGCGGGCAGTGGCAGCGGCTCGCGCTGGCGCGCCTGATCCTGCGTGATACCGCCCTATGGATTCTAGACGAACCAACCAGTGCTATTGATGCCCCCGCCGAAGAGCAGATTTTCGCTACCCTGCGCAAAGTTGCGGCGGATCACATGACAATTCTGGTCTCACATCGAGCCTGGACTCTCAAACACGCGGACGTCATTCATGTGGTGGATCACGGAACCATCGTCGAATCGGGAACCTACGCCGAACTATTAGGCGCTGGCGGGCGGTTCGCCGAAATTTTCGCCTCACAGATAGAGGATGCGCCGGAACACACGCCGTCGAACTTGTCAGTTGCTGACGGTGCCGGATCCACAGACGACACCGGGTTCACGAAAGAAGGAACACCATCGTGTTAAAAACGATTAGACAAACTCTCTGGGCCCTGCGGTATGCGCTGCGGGCGCATCCTATTCTTGTACTCAGCTCGTTCACCCTTCTCACAGTGCTCTCGTTTCTGCCCAGCGCGCAGATGTTCCTCATAGCCGCAATCACCGACTCGCTCAGCGCCGGGGATGCGCACACTGCACTCATGTGGGCGGGCGTAACCGGGGGCGTGCTGGCGGGTAACCTTGCCCTGCAGCAGGTGTCTAATTCGCTGGATATGTCGCTGCGGGCGGGTATGGCGCAAACAGGTATCCGGGCGATTGCCCGCAGGCTCGCCTCCCTTACCCCCGAGCAGATTTCGCGCGGCTCATTTTCGCAGCGCTCGCGTGCCGCCCAGGATGCGGTCGCCAACGGTCACCTGCACACCCAAGTAACCAGCACCGGAGTACTTCTCTTCACGTTTCTTATGGTGGGTTCGCTCTGCGTCATGGTGGCTCGCGTCAGTTCTGCGGCGGCGGCATGCCTTCTGCTCTGCCTGATTCCGGTGGCGTTCGTAGCGGGGCTGTACACACAGCGCAACGAGCATGCCTGGGATAGCATTTATGCGCATAACCACCGGGCCTGGTACGCTACCAACCAGATAGCCTACCCGAATACCGCCGAAGAACTTTCGACCCTGAAAGCAGGCTGGTTCTTTGCGGCACGGGCTAACCGGCAACGCGGGTTGGCCGCTGACGAAGAGGTGAAACTTACCGCATATGCCCTGCGTTTGCAGGTAATATCGGGGGTAATGTGCGCGGTATTCCTGGTGGGTGCGCTAGGTTTTCTGGTGTCCTCCGGGGCGAGCGCGGGTATCATCTCTGGTGCGATAGTGGGCGCGCTTTCCGCCATGATGTCGCTGACTGCAGCGAGTCACGATATGAGCTCGCTCGGTGCTGGGGCTAACGGAATTACACGGTATCGAGAGTTTCTGGAAGGCTCCGAAAACCCGTCTCGCAAGGTGGCCGCCACTCTTGATGCACCGCTTAGCCGCGTGCGCATCGAGAACCTATCCATCACCTACCCCAACGCTGAAAAACCCGCGGTGCGCGGGGTATCCTTCGAGATTGAGCGCGGTCAAACAATCGCGCTCGTGGGGGCAAACGGTGCGGGCAAGACCACGCTAATACATGGGATTCTGGGCATGCTTGCCGCTCACGAGGGACGTGTTCTTTTCGACAACACCCCGGTGGATACTCTCGATTCCGCCGAACGGCACCGGCTGGCGACTATTCTCACCCAGGATTTTGGACGCTACGAGCTGACGGTTCGGCAGAATCTCCTCATGGGGATTTCCGGGCGCTCCGCAACTGATGAGCAGCTGTGGGACGCACTCGAAAAGGCCCGCGCCGCCGAGTTCGTGCAGACTCTGCCTGCCGGTTTAGACACTCAACTGGGTGAACAGTGGGGCGGAGTTGGTCTATCGGGTGGGCAATGGCAGCGGCTCGCATTGGCTCGCCTGATTCTGCGCAATACCGACCTGTGGGTTCTGGACGAACCCACCAGCGCGATTGATGCCGAAACGGAGGAAGATATTTTCGCCTCTCTGCGCGAGATTGCGGCGGGACACATGACGATTCTGGTCTCGCACCGCGCCTGGACCCTCCGCCATGCCGACAGTATTTACGTGATGGATGCGGGCGCAATCGTCGAATCGGGAACCTACACCGAACTAATGGCGCGCAACTCACATTTCGCCCGGCTTTTCGCTTCACAGACAGGGTGACTAATCGGCCACTTCATCCAACCCCACAAATCCGGGAGAAGTTTCTTATTCCGGAGCGATGAGAATATTCCCGCTTCTACGCCTCCCGCGCACAAGGTCAAGAATCGGGTCGTTTTCCGCCCGGAACATCCGTATTCTCTAGTGTTAAGACCTTGAACTAGGAGAATCTTTGAGCATCACAGACCGTTCCGCAGTGAGCACAGACCCGATCGAGCAGACCGTCCAGTTCGGGCGCATAGCCGCCGCTATCGAGTACCTGTATGACCACGCCGCAGATCAGCCCACGCTCGCGCAGGTATCCCAGGCGGTTCATGTGAGCCCCGAATACCTGCAGCGTCAGTTCCAGCAGTGGGCGGGGGTGAGCCCCAAGAAAATGCTGCAGCATATCAGCCTTGAACAGGCGAAGGCGGCGCTCGCTGGGCAGCAGAACACGCTCGATGCGGCCTGGTCGAGCGGGTTCAGCGGCACGGGGCGCCTGCACGACGCGTTCGTCACCATTGAGGGCATGACCCCCGGCGAGTACAAGAACGGCGGGGCGAACCTGCGCATCGTCTGGCGTTACGCCGCGTCCCCTTTCGGCATGGTGCTGATCGCCGCAACGGATAAAGGCATATGTCATATGGCATTCGCCGATAACCCGGATGCGGCTCTCACGAACCTGCGCGCCGAATACCCGAATGCGCAGCTGCATGAGGGCGAGCATCCTTTTCACGAGCAGGCGTTAAGTATTTTCGGTGGAGGCGGGGAGCGCATCGCCCTGCATTTGAAGGGTACGCCGTTTCAGGTGCAGGTGTGGCGTGCGCTTTTGAATATTCCGCAGGGTGCCGTGCAAAGTTATGGGTCTGTGGCTGAGAGTATTGGCCGCCCCGGTGCCGCCCGTGCCGTGGGAACCGCTGTGGGGCACAATCCGGTTGCCATGATTATTCCCTGCCACCGAGTGATTCGTGAGAGCGGGGTGATCGGGGATTACCGTTGGGATCGCGGTCGCAAAATGGCGCTTCTCGCCCAAGAACTCGGCGCGGCCTAGCGAGCATCGGCCCGTCCCAGTTTTACCCGCTCCCGCTTTTACGCTTTCGAGAGCATGCCACGAGTATGTGTGCCCCTTCGGAAGTCCGCAAAATTCAAAGGGAACCTGTTTGACTCCTCGGTGAAAGTTACACAATTGCCATCGAGAGTTACATTTTTGTCACCTTCACTCGCGTTTTTCATGCCAAAGTGACAAAAACCCGTCTGAAAGTTACATTTTGTCACCCAAAATCACCAGATTTGTAACTTTCAACCCAGTCAGACGTCCGTATTGTCACTCTCAGAGTTACAACATGTAACTCGCAGTTAGCCGCAGATAAAACAAGTGCCCGGCGCCTTCGTTAGAAGAGGCACCGGGCACCCGCCCGTATACGATACGCCCTGAGCGCGAGCGCATCGTTAATATCCTTGAGGACTACTCGGGAAGCACCAGACCCTTGGTCTGCGAAACTGCGCGTGCGAAGCGCTCAGCGACGTCTGCCCAGTTCACGATGTTCCAGAATGCCTTGACGTAGTCGCCCTTCACGTTCTGGTAGTCCAGGTAGAAGGCGTGCTCCCACATATCGAGCTGCAGAACGGGAATCAGTGCAACCGAGATGTTGCCCTGCTGGTCGTACAGCTGCTCAATGATGAGGCGCTTGCCCACGGTGTCCCAGGCGAGAATAGCCCAGCCGGAGCCCTGAATGGTGAGAGCAACGTTGGTGAAGTGCTCACGGAACTTGTCGAAGGAACCGAAGAACTCGTCGATAGCCGCTGCAAGCTCACCGGTGGGCTTGTCGCCGCCCTCGGGGGAAAGGTTCTTCCAGAAGATGGAGTGGTTGGTGTGACCACCCAGGTTGAAGGCAAGATCCTTGGACAGCTTGGAAACGTTGCCGTAGGAGCCGTTCTCGCGTGCCTCGGCAAGCTGCTCTAGGGCTGCGTTTGCGCCTGCAACATAGGCTGCGTGGTGCTTATCGTGGTGCAGCTCCATGATCTTTGCGGAGATGTGGGGTTCGAGCGCCGCGTAGTCGTAGGGGAGCTCGGGAAGAGTGTACTTTTCAGCCATAGTGTATGCCCTTTCATTCAGAAGATGGCGTCGTTACAAGGGTACCAGCGTTTGCCTGCGAGTTCAGTGGGTTCTGGGCGTTGTGCGGGGATGCTGTGCATAGGGTGGAGAAAGTTTTCCACAGGGGTGGATAAACCCGTGGATTTTATTTCAAATTCATCACAATTTCGGGATATCTGCCGGATTTTTGCGGGGTTCAGACCCGCAAATAACAGGTATGTAAGTTATCCACGCTGTGGATAAACTTTGTGGATAACCCATAATGATATTCTCTGTCGCGCATAGATAGCGACGATTTATGACGCCAAAAGCCGAAAATTAGTGTCGTTATGTTACGTGTAATTTTTACCGTGTTCGCTGTGTTTTAGCGTCTTTTCGCCCATAAAAACTCACACGCTAGTACCGCATATAGTTTTCACAAGCAGAATTTAGTGTGTGCATAATGCACAACCTATTCTGTGGATAATGACCGGTGGAAATTGTTCACAAAGTTTTCCACAGGTGTGGAAAGTATCTGTTTAAAACTTGTCTCGACAGCCTCAAAATTCTGGATGCGTCCACCGAAGATTTTCATAGCAGAGTTATTTTCGCGTATTTGCACGGATTAACGGGCGCGTTCTAAGACACAGTGGGCTTAATGCGTGTGTGATCCAGATTCCCTAATAACAGTCGTGTAAGTTCTCCACAGTGTGGAAAAGTACTGTGGATAAAGCCCTGGGAAGAGTTCATTGGGGGTCATATCAGCCGCATCTCCCAGAGCACGCTTACACTGCCTGCCCCTGTCGTTCCACGTATCGAGAGAGGTCATGCACGCCTGTGAATGTCAGAATGCGCAGGAACGCGACACGCCGGGCGCATCCTGCTCTGCCGGGGTAGTTAAGGTATGGATCTGGCGTACTGCGTGCGATCTCGCACGGCCCACCATGCACCACGCCGTGCAGAAAGGCATGAAAGACCGTGACCATTGGGGAAAAATTAATAGAAAACCCCCGAAATATCGGGGGATTAGAGAGGTAGACACCGCATAATCTTTTTGATGTGCACTTGCCCACCTATAAGGCATTCTTGCTAGTGTTGACGGGGTACGTAGGGTATTCTTAAAAAGAACGGCGCGGGAACCGCCCAACCACGAACAGTACCCGCACCGCACAACCGCCGGTAGAAATGCAGGTTACCTGCACACCGACGACAATCACCGATAAATAGAGAGTCGAACCCTGTCGGTTTGAGCTTCCGGTCTCGCCCCGCGGGCTTCTTTTTCGACCCCGTTATGCATACCAGTGTACACGCTTATTTATCATGTGCAAACCCAAATGGTATTTTTTCCCAAATTTTTTTAATCATTTTGTAATATTCCTGGCGAGTACTACCTAAGTAGCCTCAAAATTTTACCTTCTTTACGTGTAAAACCTTGAATTATCAAGTATTTTTTACAGGTAATCATTACAATGATTTCATTCGGGAAGCGCTATTTCCCGGGCAAATTGTCGAAGACACGCCGACAATGGTGTAACGTATTTCGGACAAATTTGTGCCGTCAGTGTGTACTTTAAGGAAAGACATACCAAGTTTTGAGCAATATCTGAGGGTTTGCTGTCTTAACAAGTACAATGAACTTTACACACCTTATATATGCGCTCAGTTTAAAAGCTGGAGGTGCGAGGAGGAACACTCATGCCCAAACAAGCAACCACCGTCTCTGGCGATCTTCCAGAGAAGGCGGAGCCCAAATGGCTAAATGAAGAAGAACGTGAGGGATGGCTGTTTATCAGCTCGATCATCTTCAACCTCACACGGCAGCTCGATAATCAGCTTCAGCAGGATGCCGATTTGAGCTATGTCGAGTACATGGTACTTGTTGGACTCTCAGAGTCAGAGGATCACGAGTTAACAATGACGCAGCTGGCACTGGTCACAAACACTCTGCCAGCGCGTCTTTCGCGCGTGGTCGCCAGACTGGAGAAAGACGGGTACGTGTCCCGGTCACTCAGCGCCGAAGACCGCCGCGTCAGCATTTGCCATCTGCTTCCTCAGGGTTTGCAGAAGCTTCAGGATGCGGCACCCGGTCACGTAGCACAGGTACGTCACGAGATTTTCGACCACCTCACGGAAGATCAGGTGCGTGCTTTAGCTAATATCGGCGAAAGCATCTTGGGCGATAAGCCTTCTAAACTTATTTCATCGTCGAGTTTGCGGCGCGGAAGTTACCCCGCCTAACCTGCACGAACGAATACACCCGGATTTTCCGGGGCTTGCGAGCACATCATAACGGTTCTGTTGTGGTGTGATAGGCCGAGCTCAGGAACCCCTAAATACGCCTCCAGATTAGCCTTTTCTCTCTATACAGTGCTGATTCGGCCCTCTATGATGGGTTCGACAGTGTTGCACTGTGCCCTACGCAAATAGAACACACACCCTAATTTCAAGGAGAGAAAAGTTATGTCTAAGTCCTTCTACGATCTGCTCAACGAACAGATCGGTCACGAGTTTGCCGCATCCCACCAATACCTTTCAATGGCGATTTGGCTTGATGGTGAGGACCTTCCCCAGTTGGCGCGTTACTTCTACCGCCAGTCTTTGGAGGAGCGCGGGCACGCCCTCATGATGGTTCAGTACAAGCTGGATCGCGGCCATAAGGTTGAGATTCCCGCAGTTCCGAACGTCAAGAATGATTTTAAGGATGTTCAGGAAATCGTGGATCTTTCCCTAGCGCAGGAAAAGGAAGTCACCGGTCAGATCGAGACTCTTTTCTCCGCAGCGCGCAACGAAAACTATGCTCTGGGTGAGCAGTTCATCCTCTGGTTCCTGAAGGAACAGGTTGAGGAAGTTGCATCGATGGAAACTCTCGTTACCATTGTGAAGCGTGCAAACGGAAACCTCTTCGACATCGAAAACTATGTGGCTCGTGAGCTCGATGAGTCGCATGGCGAAGACAGCTCCGCTCCTGCCGTTGCAGGGTCCTAAGGTGCCTCACACCTCATAATTGCATAATTTTTATATTCTCGCTCCGAGCCAATATTACGGCAGGGGCGAGAATATTTATATTGACCCTGAAATTTCGCTTACGTTATAGAATATATGCCCAAAATGGCATATATTTGTTAAGTATATTTATACCTTTAGAAGCAAAAAATACCATCTCCTAGGTAGGAGCGTTAGAATAGTAAGAATTATTCCTATCCGGAGGATAACTACAGAGAATATGACCCAATCACAGACACCGAACTCAGAAAATACAGTTTTCAGCCGCGGATCCTACAGCAACTCTAAGCGAGTTGCAGATATTTTGCGCACGGAGTCCGTGGGCGGCAGCATCCTGCTGGTGGCGACCGTCCTCGCGGTAGTTCTTGCCAATACCCCACTGGCAGATATTTATTTTGGGGTGCGCGATACCGTTATAGGTCCCGAAGTTCCAGGGTTTCACCACCTTCACATGAAGATAGGCACCTGGGCGGCAGACGGTCTCTTGGCAGTATTCTTCTTCCTGACCGGTCTTGAACTCAAAAAAGAGTTCGCTATCGGTGACCTCAAATCACCGGCAACCGCGATCGTTCCCATCGCAGCAGCCTTCGGCGGCGTGATTACCCCCGCCATCATCTACACCGCTATCAACTTCAGCAGCCCCACCGCTATACATGGCTGGGCCATTCCCACGGCAACCGACATTGCCTTCGCGGTCGCCGTATTGGCGGGCGTGGGAACGTTCCTGCCCTCGGCAATGCGCATCTTCCTTCTTACCCTGGCGGTGGTTGATGATCTGATCGCTATCTGTATTATTGCGATCTTCTACACCGGCACATTCCACGGCGAATACCTGCTCCTTGCGATCATCCCTATCTCGCTGTTTGCCTTTATCGCCTATCGTGGCGAAAAAATGCTGCACCTCAAGCCCGCCGCAGCGTGGATTCTGCTTCTGCCCCTGGGCTTTATCACGTGGGCTCTTTTCCTTGAATCCGGTATTCACGCAACCATTGCCGGCGTGGTGCTTGGTTTCTGCGTTCCGGTTAAATTCAATAAACGTACCGAAGCTGCGGGTGCAGATGCGGGTCTCGCCGAGGTTTTCGAGCATCGTTTCCGCCCGCTTTCCACGGGTATCTGCGTGCCGGTCTTCGCCTTCTTTAGCGCCGGTGTTGCTATGGGCGGTTTTGACGGTCTTAAGCGGGCCCTCACCGACTCAGTCTCCCTGGGTATTATGTTCGCCCTAGTTTTCGGCAAGACCATCGGTATTACGGGAACCACCTGGCTGGTTACCAGGTTCAGGCACGCCAACCTAGACCCGGATGTGCAGTGGATTGACGTCATAGGTCTTGCGGTTACCGGCGGTATCGGCTTTACCGTATCGCTTCTGGTGGCAGAACTGTCATTCACCGGTGGATCGCCGCACGGTGAAGACGCCAAAATCGCTATTCTCTTCGGTTCAGTGACCGCCGCAATTCTGGGTGCTCTGATTCTCTCCCGCCGCAATAAGCACTACCGTTTACTGGCGGAAAAGGAGAGCGTGGATGCCGATATGGATGGCATTCCGGACGTGTTCCAGCAGCGTAAATCACAATCCTAGACGGTCTGTCTTCGGTGGAGAGAGATCGGTGAATACCCTGCTCTACTATTAAGAATCCGGTGGTGACACCCCTAAGAATCACCACCGGATTTTTATATTCTCATTCCAGAATATAGTTGATATTTCGCAGGTTTGAGAGCTTTTTTCTAAACATCCAGCCCAACGCCTCTAACCATGCTGCACCCTTTCAGATATATTCTATTTTTGGAACATATCGATGGCGGGGAGTCTACCGCATATACCATATGGCATTCAAAGCACTCCCTGCATGGCGACCCCTGGCAGCGCTTTCAGTCTCCAACCCAAAGGTGCGCTGTCTTACGTCCTCAGATTCTACGCATACACACGGCATGTCCGTAGAATGAAATGTACCGAGTGATTGGTGGAGAACGTTTTATGGCACATCAGAAGCGGGGCGCAGACGCCCATCACACGACATCACGCTATGCGGAAATCATCGCCCGCTGGGTTATCGGTATCTACTCAATCGCGACAATTCTGACACTTTTCACCTGGATTATTTCCCCGCTTCGCAGGGGCCACGGGTTCACCTGGTGGGAAATCACCGCGAGCCTGCTCAACATCCCATCAAGTCATACGCTGGTGAGCGCGGTCATCATGGTGGTCATGACATCCGCTCTGATCACCCGTAAACGAGCCGCCCTCTACGCCGTCATTTTCTTTCAAGTCATCGGCATCCTCATCGGAACGCGAAGTGCGCTTCTGCTCTTCTTCCCCGATAACGTGATGCCGAGCGAAGAATTTTTCTCCTCCACACTCGACACCGTCGCTATTATTGTGGCGGCTATCTTTATTCCGCTTCTCATCCTGGCACGCTCTGCCTTCCCGGCGCATATAGGCCGAATTTCATGGGTATTGGCAACCGTGGTCTTCCTCGGCGGGCTAACGGTGACAACCCTGCTGGCCTGGTATTTTGGGCATCACGTGCCGGGAGTTACGGTTCCCCACCTGCTCAAACAGGGGTTAGGGCTCGATAGTTTTCCCGAACTCAAGGGTGCAAACCCGGGTGCCACGGTGGTGGGGGCAGCATCCGTGTTCTACGGAATTTTTGCATTGATCGCGGTGTATGTGGTGGTGCGGGGGTACCGCGTCCCCAATACCTGGACCGCCGATCGGGAATTGCGCCTGCGCGAACTTTTACAGGAGTATGGCGGGAACGATTCACTCTCGTACTTTGCAACACGCCGCGATAAGCAGGTGATCTTCTCGGCGGATATGCGTGCCGCTGTCACCTACAGGCAAGTGGGCTCTGTATGTTTGGCGTCCAGCGACCCGGTGGGCGATCCGGCATCCTGGGGTTCCGCAATCGACCGGTGGATGCACCAGGTGCGCCGCTACGGGTGGATTCCCGCCGCCATCAGCGTGAGTGAAGACGGCGCCAGAGCTTTCGCACGCCGGGGACTGGGCGTAATCCGCATGGGGGACGAAGCCATTCTAGAGGTCTCACGTTTTAGCCTGAACAATACCTCGCTTACGGAGGTACGCCACGCCCACCAGCGGGTGCGTAAGGTCGGTTACACGCTGAAAATCTGCAGGCATCGTGAGCTTTCACCCGAGCAGCTGCACGAGGTGGAAAATAACGTGAACGCTTGGCGTCACGGCAAGGTTGAACGCGGGTTCTCGATGGCGCTCAACAGGCTCTCAGACCCCGCAGACGGTCGCAATCTGCTTGTTTCGGCGCATGATTCTGCTGGCACAATGGTTGCCCTCCTCTCATTCGTGCCGTGGGGCCGCACCGGCATATCGCTGGATGTGATGCGCCGCTCCCCTGACAGCCCCAACGGCATCGTGGAATATATGGTTGCCCAGCTTATGGAGGATGCCCCCGACTACGGCATCACGCGTGTTTCACTGAACTTTGCTATGTTCCGCCATGTGTATGAGAACGCAGATCAGTTCGGTGCTAATGCTTGGAGCAGGTTCGCTTCTCGGTCGCTGGGGGTTTTAGACAGGTTCCTTCAGTTGGAGAGACTGTACCGCTTCAACCTCAAGTTCGCCCCGGAGTGGATGCCGCGCTATATGGTTGCGGAACCGACGCTGGCCTTTCTGAACGTTGCGGCAGCGGCTGGGGTTGCCGAGGGCTTCCTGCCCGATTTTTCGGCACGTAAACAGCGCCATGAAGTGCACCGCCTGACTGAAGACCAGATCGCGCGAGTTCACGAGATCGAGCGTATGCATCCGGGCGAGGCGCAGGCCCCCGAACACCGCTTCAGCGATCAGACCAAGCACCGTATTCGTCACCTGCAGATGCTTCGGGATGCCGGTATGAACCCGTACCCACTGGGGGCTACATGCGAGTATTCGACGGTGCAGGTGCACGATGGGCTGAGTGACCATACGCTTCCAAGCGGGGAGTTTACCCTGTCGGGCAGAGTGCGGTTTATCCGCAACCACGGCGGGGTTATCTTCCTGACCCTGTCTGAGGAAGGCAAACAGGTACAGATTATCGCCGAGCGCAGCCTTGTGAGCGAGCGCGAGTTTCGGCTTCTCAAATCCGCCGTTGATACGGGCGATATTCTGCTTGTGACCGGCACGGCGGGGGTTAGCCGCACCGGGACCGCATCCGTCATTGTGCACGGCTGGCAGATGGCGGCGAAGTGTCTACACCCCATTCCGTACGGGGCGTTGAATGATCCGGAGGCGCGCATCCGCAAACGCTCGACCGACCTGTTGGTGCATCCGCAGCAGCTTGAAAACCTTCGGATGCGCTCCTCACTGATCACTGCCATTCGCCGCACGCTCGATGATGCAGGGTTCACCGAGGTTGAGACCCCGATTCTGAATACTATTCATGGCGGTGCGAGCGCACGCCCTTTCAAAACCTTTATTAACGCCTATGGTGCGGATTTGACGCTTCGCATTGCGCCTGAGCTGTATCTTAAACGCCTGGTGGTTGGCGGTTTGGGCGCTGTTTATGAGTTAGGGCGGGATTTTCGCAACGAAGGCGCGGACGCCACCCATAACCCGGAGTTCACGGTGTTGGAGGCTTATAAGCCTTACGCAGATTACACGGTCATGCGCAAGCTTACCGAAACGCTCATCAAGAATGCCGCCCGGGCCGTCTATGGTTCTGAGGTACTTCCGCTGGGCGAGAAGGGCAGTACCGAGCGTACTCTCACGGATGTCTCGGGTGAGTGGCGGGCAGTTTCGGTATGCGAGGCCCTTTCGCGTGCGCTGGGGCGCGATATTTCGAGTGAAACAGATTTTGAGACTTTGCTTGAGCTGGCGCATGAGCATCAGATTCATGTGCGTGATGACATGGGCGCGGGTGCCATTCTTGAGGAGCTTTATGGTGAGCTGGTAGAGTCAAAAACTGTGTTCCCCACGTTTTATACGGATTTTCCGGTGGAGACCTCTCCCCTGGCGGGTGCGCATCGCACCAAGCCGCACTTGGTGGAACGCTGGGATTTGGTGATTAACGGTATGGAGATGGGAACCGCCTATTCCGAGATGACGGATGCTTTAGAACAGCGCCGCCGCCTGACCGAGCAGTCTCTCAAGGCTGCAGCGGGAGACCCGGAAGCCATGCAGATTGATGAGGATTTTCTGTACGCCCTTGAGACCGGGCTTGTCCCGACGGGCGGGTTGGGCATCGGCATTGATCGCTTGGCGATGCTCATGGCGCAGACCCAGATTCGCGGGGTGCTTTCTTTCCCGTTTGTTAAACCCGTGAAGTAGCATGTAGTCAAAGATTCATTTTCTCCACTAGAGAGTGTTTTTATGTCTATTAAACGATGTTTGATATGAATTGTGGTTCAGTCATAACTTTTTGATGTTTTTGCTTGTCAAACGGAGTATCACCCGTGTTCCGGCTATATTAATTATTCGTTACAAATGTGGACAAGACCCCCAATGAGATTGCCGTAAACCCTTCATCAACGGAACAATAAGTACCTGTAATTTCTAAAGGGAATTTCTTTCCCTGGCGTGCGGTCTACCCGGTTTGCACCTTCGCGCCTTCATGCCCGCATAGTTGCTATCCCTATTACGCTTCTATGCCGTGACGAAAGAGAAAACCTGTGGACTCACTTGTAAATTTTATTCAGGACATTAACGCCTCTACCGCTGGTGCGACCAGCGTGGTTGACAGCATTCAAAGCTGGATATGGGAAAACTTTCTGTTCGTTGCCTTGATTGTCGTGGGCCTGTTCTTGACGATCCGCACCCGCGCCGTGCAGTGGCGTTCCCTGCCCGAGATGCTGCGCGTACTCACCGACCCGTCCGGTCACGAGGCCGATGGGAGCAAGAGCATTTCCTCATTCCGCGCGTTCACCGTTTCGGCGGCATCCCGCGTGGGCACCGGCAATATTGCTGGCGTAGCGGTCGCTATTGCAATGGGTGGTCCCGGCGCCGTATTTTGGATGTGGGTCATTGCTGCCGTGGGCGGCGCATCCGCTTTCGCCGAATCCCTGCTGGGCCAGCTGTATAAGGAGCGCGGCAAGGATTCCTATATTGGTGGTCCTGCCTACTATATGCAGCGCGGCCTGAATGCACGCTGGCTGGGCCTGATTTTCGTGGGCTTTATCGTGCTAACTTATAGTTTTGTGTTCTGCGCGGTACAAACCAATGCGATCGTGGAAGCTGGTGCGAACTCCCTGAATATCGGTATTTCCGGTACCGAGAATATGGGTTTCCGCATCGTGGTAGGCCTTTTCGTTGCCGCACTGACGGCTGCGATTATCTTCGGCGGTATCCGCACCATTTCTACGGTCACCGAGTTTATGGTGCCGTTCATGGCGGTTCTGTACATGCTGCTGGGACTGTTCGTGGTTGTGCTCAATGTGGGCGAAATCCCGAACGTTCTGCTCATGATTTTCCAGGGTGCTTTCGGTCTGCGCGAGTTCGTAGTGGGCGGCACGATGGGCACCGTTATTTGGGGCATGAAGCGCGGTCTGCTCTCGAACGAGGCCGGCATGGGTACCGCCCCGAACGCGGGTGCAACCGCAACTATTTCGCACCCCGCAAAGCAGGGCTACGTACAGGCTTTGGGCGTGTATTTCGATACGATGCTGGTCTGCTCTGTCACTGCGTTTATCGTGCTCTTGTCAAACCCAACCTATGGCGGCGATAATACCCGCGGTGCTGGACTGACTCAGGATGCGCTTGCCCACCAACTCGGCACCTGGGCCACCCACTTCCTAACCATCGCGATTTTCCTCTTCGCCTTCTCATCGGTCATCGGCAACTACTATTACGGCGAATCGAATATTCGCTTCGTGACTGAAAAGCCCGGGGCGTTGACGGCGTTCCGTCTGATGGTACTGGGCTTCGTATTCTTCGGGGCAATCGCATCGCTGAAGCTGGTGTGGACCACAGCGGATATGCTCAACGCGGGCATGGTGATCGTGAACCTGATTGCGGTGGTGTGGCTTTCGCCGAAGGTCGTTGCGGTGCTCAAGAACTACGAGCGGCAGCGCAAATCCGGTGTGGAGCCTATTTTCAAGGCATCCGATATGCCTGAGATTAAGAATCTTGCGGCTTGGGACGGCACCGATGAGGTGACCACCCGCGAGTTCTGGGCTGAGCGTGATGCGGCGGCTGCGGCCAAACGCGCCAAGAAGGCTGCGAATGTATAACGGTTCACCTAGATAACTCTCCCCGCAGCGCCCGAGGACATAAATTTTATGTTCTCGGGCGCTTGGCGTATCCTCTGGCATACTAAAGACGTGCTGACTTTAGGTTTTTCGGTGTTTCCTCTTGTGCTTTTTCAGAATCCGACGGCGCAGGCAATCTACCAGTACACAGTGCTTGCCCTGATTTTTATCTGGATTGCTTCGGTGCTGTACTGCATTTTTACGGTGCATCGCAGCCCCTACTTCAACGAGATTCAGAAGCTCAAATGGCTTCTGTTCATTCTGGTGCTCCCCTATTTTGGTGCACTGGCGTGGTTTTTGCGCGTGCATCGCGAGAAAAAGGATGCGGCCGCCGCGAACCAGACCGATACCGCCTCGCGCCCTCACGACGAAGGAAGATAACATATCCTATGACAATTTCAACCTTCGGTGAGTAAGTTCACGAATACCGAAGTGGACGGTCTGTTACGGAGCCTGTATAGTTCTATATGTTGCCTGCGACTCTTTGAGTCGTATGACACTTGCGCGAGTGGCGGAATAGGCAGACGCGCACGGTTCAGGTCCGTGTGCCCGTGAGGGCGTGGGGGTTCAACTCCCCCCTCGCGCACCAGCAATCCCCGGTTCTGATGAGCCGGGGATTTTTGTTGTGTCGGCAACATTTGGGGTTTTCGAGTCTATATTTTACGAGTAAAAAGTATATTATCGGCATGGTAGTCACACTATCCCCTAGAATAGAGTTGGGTGTGTGCACTCACACCTGACACAGCAAATGCACAGCTACAAAAGCTAGACTGAACCCTTCGGGTTCCCAACCACGGGATGCCAGGGGTGACATCCGGCCCGAGCCATAAAGGAGGAGGCAATGAAGTTATTTGATAAGTTGGAACGACTGGAGCAAGGCATCGGTCGTACCGTCGGCTTTTCTAAAGGCTTTGGCACCTTCGCAAAGGCTGATGTAGCTAACCGTATTCGCACGTCGATGGATGATGCCTCATATGTGGACCAGGGCGGTCACACGATGGCACCAAATATCTTCAACGTTCGCTTTTCGAGCGCCGATTTTTCGCGCGTGCGAGAGTGGGGCAACCCATTCGCGGTTGAGCTGTGCAATCTTGCTATTTCACATGCGCGTGCGCAGGGGTATTCACTGATTGGGGCTGTACGTATTACCTTCAGCCCTATTGCCGATCTCGAAGCCGACGAGTTCGAGGTTGTGCCCAGTTTTGAGGCGTTCCAGGCCCCTCCCTCGGGCGCGACGAACTATGTTCCTCCCGCCGGTGCCGCCCACGGCGCCTCCGACTACGCCCCCGTTGCCCCGGCTCGTGATACCGGTCTGCCGACCAGAATTACAAAACCGCGGGCTACTCCGCCGCGCCGCACGGAACAGCCTCAGCAGCAACAGCAGGCACCCGCCGCGTCCGCACCGAAACCGCGTTCCCCGCAGAATCCTCCGCAGCAGCAACGTGCTGCGGCGCATCATGCTTTTGTGGATATTAACGGGCAGCGGTATGAGCTTTCTGGGGCACCTCTCGTCATCGGTCGCGGCTCCGACGCATCCGTGCGGCTGGCTGACAAGGGTATTTCGCGCCGCCACCTACAGATTTCCCGCCAGGGAGGCAACTATGTTGCCACCGACTTGGGCTCAACCAATGGAACCCGGCTGAATGGTTTTCCGCTGAAAACCCCTACCGTTCTCCAAGATGGAGCGGTGTTACAGTTGGGCGGAGCCCGAGTTCTCTTCCGCTCAATTGCCTCTGGAGGTATACGTTAATGGCATCCGAGCTAACTGTAACCATACTGCGCTTTGCGTTTTTGGGGTTGCTCTGGTTCTTTGTGTTTTTCGTGGTGGCAGCCGCCCGCCGCGATTTGGGGCTGGGCAAGAACTTCCGCTCCGTACCCATAGAATCTGCCGCAGACTCGCAGCCGCAACCGCAGCATATTGCAGCTCCTCCTGCACGTCCTTCCCGCTTGGTGATCACCAAGGGAGTGCAGGCGGGAGCTATGATGCAGTTGGGTGACTCCCCGGTTACTATCGGTCGCGCCAATGATATTGAGGTTTCGTTGCAGGACGATTACGCCTCCGGTCGCCATGCCCGTCTGTTCCCACAGGGTTCTCGCTGGTTCTTGGAGGATTTGGGCTCAACCAACGGCACATTCGTAAACAACCAAAAGCTGACCCGCGCTACCGCTATTGAGCCGGGTGTCGATTTCCGTGTGGGCGGAACGACTATGCAGCTGAGGGGGTAATCGTTGAAGATAGCCTTTCGCTTTGAAGCCCGTTCCGATACGGGCGTGAAACGCAGCAAGAATGACGACTCCGGGTACGGTGGGCGTTATCTTGCTGTTGTTGCTGACGGCATGGGCGGGCACGTCGGTGGTGACGTCGCATCCGCTACCGCCGTTTTGAACCTGACCCCTTTGGACCACCCCGACTTTGACGGTACCGGCGGCATATACCTCGCCGACGAAATCCAAAGTGCCAACGCCATTATCAATGATCTGGCAACCAGTGATCAGCGCCTTGCGGGTATGGGTACCACCTGTACCGCTCTGCTGGTGGACGGCGAAAAGATCGAGATGGCCCATATTGGCGACTCGCGAGCCTATCGTTTACGTGCCGATGAAGACGGCGGTTTCGAGCAGATTTCCACCGATCACACCTTCGTGCAGCGTCTTCTCAACGAGGGCCGCATCACTCCCGAAGAGGCAGAGAATCACCCGCACCGCAACGTGATTATGCGCGTGCTTGGCGACGTCGATGCCTCTCCCGAGCTTGAACTGCAGACTTTAGAAGCCATTCCCGGTGAGCGCTGGGTGCTTGCTTCCGATGGTTTAGAGGCGGTGGTCTCTGATGAAGAGATCGAAGCCGTCATGCGTTCCACCGATGATCTGGGTGAGATCGCGGACGTTCTTATCCAGATGACTCTCGACGGCGGCGCACCCGATAACGTGACGGTCGTGGTTGTACAGGTTATCGATCGTGAGGAGCTTCCCGCCGACGAACCTGTAGGTCCTTCTGCCCTGCCAGAGACCGGCGAGATCGATACCTCACTGACAACCTCTGAGCTTGAGGAAATCACCGAGGAAGTAAACGCCGAAGAGGGTCTGTCCGATCACGACCGCGCGCTCAAGAAGTTCCGCCGCGCCCGTGACCTCACAGATTCCTTCCCCCACGACGGCGACGCAAGCGATCAGGATGCGGTGTACTTTGCCCGCACAAATGCCGCGATTTTGCGCCACGAGCTTGGCTCTCGCCCACATCAGCTGGTGGGCAGCGCATCCGTAGCAACAGAGACCGGGCGTATTCCGGCGGTGACGAGCCGCACCCTGGAGCATCGAGCCTCGTTGGCGCAGCGCGTACCGATGAGCACCGAGGAACCCGCAAAGCTGCCGGACGAGCTTGAAGAGCTTCTGGCGGACCCAATTCGACGCCGTCGGCGCCCGATTCTGCTGGTGAGTGCAGCCGTAATCCTTGTGCTGGCGCTCATTGCGGGTTGGAGCGGGCTGAAATGGGTTGAGGGCCGCTACTACGTTGGCGAAAATAACGGTAAGGTCGCCGTCTATAACGGAGTTCCGCAGTCGTTGGGGCCAATCCATCTCTCCCATGTGGTCGAGGAAAGCGAAGTGGAAACTTCACAGCTGCCCGAACATACCCGCACGCTTTTGAAGAATACGATTCACGCGGATAATCTTGACGATGCACGGGTTATCGTAAACCGTATGCAGGCTCAGGTGAATCTGCAGGATGACCGGAATACACAGCCTTCCGGTGCGGCTTCGTCCGGCGCGCAGACAGGTCAAAAAACTTCAGCAACGGAAGGTGGTAATCGTGGCTAGGCTATTGCGTGATGCACACATACCCCGTTCGCGTCGCCTGATTGAGCTTGTTCTGCTCGTGGTTGCGGTCGGCATCGGCTCATTTTCCATGTACCTGATTGACCCCGAAACGGCGTGGGATATGGGGAAGAACCCGTGGATTCAAGGTACCGTGGTGCTGGGCGTGTGCGCGCTCATCGCGCATCTGGTGCTTCAGTTCCGGGCGCGTTACGCCGATCCGTTTATTCTGCCGCTTGTTGTGGCGCTCAACGGAATCGGGCTGGCGATGATTTTCCGCATCGACAAGGATCCCGCCATGCAGAAGGCCCCAGTGGGCGAGTCCCAGCTGTTCTGGACGGGCTTCTCAATGATCCTCTGCTCCGTTGTGCTGTACTTCCTGCGGGATCACCGAGTGCTGCGTAAGATTACCTATATTTCGCTGGTGCTCTCCTTCATCCTGCTTATCATGCCGCTTATCCCCGGCCTTGGTACCGAAATCAACGGCGCACGGATTTGGATCAGGCTCGGCGGGCGTACCTTCCAGCCCGGCGAAATTGCAAAGATTACCCTGGCAATCTTCTTTGCGGGCTACCTGTCCACACACCGCGATTTGATTCTCACCGCGGGTAAGCGTCTGGGGCCCATCAATCTGCCGCGTCTGCGCGATTTGACCCCAATTTTCTTGGCCTGGATGGTCAGCATCGGCGTGTTGGTTTTCCAGAAGGATCTGGGTTCTGCAATCCTGTTCTTCGGGCTGTTCATGGCGATGCTGTACCTCTCGACCGGCAAGATTTCCTGGCTTGTAGTCGGCGGTGTCGGCGTGGTGGTTGGCGGATACTTCGCCTACAACTCCATTTCTCACGTGCACGCCCGTATCTATGGCTGGATGCACGCCTTTGATCCCGAGGTCTATATGTCCTCCAGCGGTGGTTCCGGTCAGATCCTTCAGGGTATTTTCGGTCTGTCCTACGGCGGTCTCTTTGGCCGTGGATGGGGTCAGGGCCTTACCTCTTTGGTGCCGTTCGCTAACTCGGACATGATTATTACTTCTCTCGGTGAGGAACTCGGTCTGATCGGCCTGGGCGCTATTTTGATGATGTTCCTCATCCTCATCTCGCGTGGCTACCGCGCGGCGTTGGGCACTCGTGACGGTTTCGGCAAGCTCTTGGCGGCGGGCCTTTCCACGGTTATGGTGCTTCAGCTCTTCGTGGTGGTTGGCGGTGTAACCCGGTTAATTCCGCTGACCGGTTTGACCACACCGTTTATGTCTGCCGGTGGTTCATCCCTGGTGGCTAACTGGATTATCGTGGCGTTGTGGCTTTCGATTTCGCATACCGCGCGAGCGCCTCACGTCGTGGTCGGGTTCGACGTTCCCGAAAGTATCGACCACGAAGACTACAGCTATGAATCTGAGGGCGCAACCAGCGTTCTCGCCCGTATTTCAACTCAACAAGCAGGAGGTGACCGCAATGGATAGGGCAATTCGCCGCATGTGGATGGCCGCAGGTTGCGTTTTTATCCTGCTCATGGGTACGTTGAGCTATATCCAATTCTTCGACACCGAATCTCTCAAAGATAACCCGTGGAACTCGCGTTCTCTGTACGATAACTATGGTGCCAACCGTGGCTCTATCGTGGTCGATGGAACCGAAATCGCCTCGTCGGTGAAATCGGATGATGAGTATAACTATCAACGCGTGTACTCTGAGCCGGAAAAGTATGCGGCGCTGACTGGTTATTTCTCGTCAGTGTACGGTTCTACCGGTGTCGAGTCCGCTATGGACAAGGAGCTTTCGGGTACTTCCGACAGCCAGTTCTACGATCGTGTTGCTCAGCTCTTCTCGGGTTCTTCGGCACGCGGTGCGAGCGTCGAGCTCACCGTGGATTCTAAGCTTCAGGAGCTTGCTAACAACCTGCTTCAGGGCCGTAAGGGTTCTATTGTGGCGATTAACCCCAAGACTGGCGAAATCTTGGCGATGGCCTCGTCTCCCTCATATGACCCGAATACGCTCGCATCCCACGATGGGTCCACGGTAGTCAGCAACTATGAGGAACTGAACTCGAATCCGAATAACCCGCTTTACAACCGTGCTATTGCGGGTAACACCTATTCACCCGGCTCAACCTTCAAAATTATTGATGCCGTCGCGGCTCTGGAGTCCGGCAAATATGATGCGAACTCCACGATCGATAACCCCGCACAGCTTCCCCTTCCGGGAACCAATGTGTCGCTTCCGAACTATGCGGGTGGTCAGTGTGGAGGACGCACCAAGGCTACGATTGAATGGGCTATGGCGCAGTCCTGCAACACTCCTTTTGCGCAGATCGCAATGGATTTGGGTGAAGATAGGATCTCTAGGACTGCCGAAAACTTTGGTTATGGTCAGGATTTGAAGATTCCGCTGGCGGTGGCTAAGTCGAGCTTCCCGAAGGGTATGTCGCAGAGCCAGCTGGCGCAGGCATCCGTGGGTCAGTACGATGTACGCACCACCCCGCTGCAGGTGGCGATGACTTCTGCTGCGATCGCTAACGGCGGTGTGCAGATGAAGCCCAACATGATTCGTTCTGTCAAAACCAGTAACTTGAGCGTGCTCTACGAGTTCTCACCCGAGAAGTTGCGCACCTCAACTTCTACTAAAGTCGCCGATCAGGTGAAACAATGGATGGTGAACTCTGTGGATAACGGTATTGCCCGTAACGCAGGCGTGCCCGGGTATAAGGTTGCTGGTAAGACCGGTACCGCAGAAACTACGGGTGGTTTGAATAACTCTTGGTTTACCGGGTTTGCACCCGCCGATGATCCTCAGATCGCCATTGCGGTGGTCTATGAGGATATGGATGCAACAACCGGTTCCCAGCTTTCGACAAATGCAGGTAAACAACTTTTTGAGGCGGTGTTGAACAAGTGAGGCCTTCGGCTGATATCACCTTGGGCGGGCGCTACACCCTAACCGAACGTATCGCTATCGGCGGTATGGGTGAGGTCTGGAAAGCTCGCGACAAGGTTCTCGGACGCACCGTCGCCGTTAAAATCCTGAAAGAGGAGTATACGGGTGACCCCGGGTTCTTGGAGCGTTTCCGTGCGGAGGCACGCCATACCGCGCTTCTGAACCACCCCGGCGTTGCCAATATGTTCGATTACGGTGAAGAGGATAACTCTGCATACCTGGTGATGGAGTTGGTTCCGGGCGAGCCGCTGTCGAGCATCATCGAGCGCGACGGCACGCTGCCGCCGGATCGCATCCTGAACTTTATTGCGCAGACGGCTCGCGCGTTGGCTGCTGCGCACGCTCAGGGCCTCGTGCACCGCGATGTGAAGCCCGGTAACCTGATGATCACCCCGGATGACCGGGTGAAGGTTACCGACTTCGGTATTGCTAGGCTTGCGAACCAGGTTCCGCTGACCGCTACCGGGCAGGTGATGGGTACAGCCCAGTATTTGGCGCCCGAACAGGCAACCGGTCAACCTGCAACCCCGTCCTCCGATATGTATTCGCTGGGTATTATCGGGTACGAATGCCTGGTTGGTCACCGACCGTTCACGGGTGAATCACAGATCGCGATTGCTCTAGCCCAGGTGAACGATCCGCCACCGCCGCTGCCGGAGAGCATCCCGGCGCCCGCCCGCGCCTTGATTATGTGCCTGCTTGCTAAGGATCCTGCGGAGCGTCCTAAGGATGCTACCGCGCTGGCATCCGCTATTGATGCTATTCGCCGTCGTGATATTCCTGCGGCGATTAAGGCCGTACCCACGCTGGAGGCGTTCTTGCCGGAGAATCTGGATACTGCCCAGACCTCCCTGATCGCCGAGCCTATTTCGGCATCCGCCGCTCCGAAGTTCGGATCTGGGTCGCACTTCACGCCCGGTCCTTCGACCGCTCCGATTCCTGAGCCCGGGTCAAAGGCTGCGGCCGCACGTACGGCACAACAGGGTCCGAAGAAACGCAACTGGGTATGGATCGTCGCTATTGTGGCGGCACTTGTGCTTATTCTCGGTATCCTCTGGGCTGTCTGGGCGGCCAACAGCCGTGCAACCCCTGATACGAATACCACCAGCTCGGCAACACCCAGCTCTGCGGAAGGTACCGTCACGGTAGCCACCCCGAGCGAGGAGTCCTCGGCTGCAAGCAGTACTCAGAAGCAGAAAATTAACCTGCAGGCACGCAGCTACGAGGGTCGCCCCCTTCAGGATGTCGTCAATGACCTGAAGAACCTGGGTCTTTCGCCCAGGACTGAAAGTGTTGAGTCTGAAGAGCCAGCCAACACCGTTCTGTCGATTTCACCGGCTGGTTCGGTAGACGAAGGCAGCACCATTACCGTGCGTTATTCAAGCGGTTCCAGGGGCGCGACCCTACCTAATGTTGATGGGAAGAACTACGAAGAGGCTTCTCGGACGATTACCTCGCTTGGTGTTGACGTGAACCTTCACTTCGAGCATTCGGACACTGCACAGCCCGGTACGGTGCTGCGCACCAGCCCTTCTTCTGGCACTAAAGTGTCAGTTCCTAGTAAGGTAGAGATGTATGTAGCTAATGAGTCTTCAGGTACGAGGACGGATTCTGACTCGTCGCCATCCGCAGCTACGCCTTCAGGCGCGTCGACTTCTTCTAGTCCTCGTACTGGGCGTTAGTGTCTGAGTCCACTCACATCAAAAACTATTTTTACCCCAGGAGAACGTATGGACCTGTTGGTTCCTGAAACGGTAGATGGCCGTTATAAGGTACTCGATGTTATCGGTACCGGTGCGATGGCTACCGTATACGCGGCGGAGGATACTCGTCTCGGTCGTAAGGTCGCGATGAAGATCCTGCGCCCGGAGCAGGCCCAAGACAAAACCTTCCGTTCACGGTTTAAACGTGAGGCGGAGGCTGTCGCATCCCTGAACAACCCCGGTATCGTTGCGGTGTACGACACGGGCGCTTATTCCCCGTCAGATCCCAACAGCGGATACGGTGTTGATGATGCCGTCGACGATGACGAGGCTAAGATCCCGTACATCGTTATGGAATACGTTGATGGCAGGACGCTGCGCAGCGTCCTGTCGTCGGGCGGGTACATTCCCGTGCGTGATGCGGTGGGGTACGCAGAGCAGCTTTTGAGCGCTCTAAAATACAGTCATTCGATGGGTATTATCCACCGCGATATTAAGCCCGCGAATATTATGGTGCTTCCCCGAACCGAGGAAGACGCCGCGAAGGGGCAGCCGGGTCAGATTAAGGTGATGGACTTCGGCATCGCCCGAGCTATTGAAGAGGCTGGCGAGGCTCTGACAAAGGCCAACGTGGTGATGGGTAGCGCACGCTACATGTCTCCCGAGCAGGTCAGTGGTAAAGAAGTTGATGCGAGAAGCGACCTTTATTCGGCAGCATGCGTACTGTATGAAATGGTTGCTGGACGTTCCCCCTTCGATGCGGAAACTAACGTCGATTTGGCGGCGAAGCATCTTACCGAGACTCCCGCCGCACCGAGTACCTTTAGTCCGCTGAGCGTACCCCCTGAGCTTGATGAAGTTATTCTTCGAGGTCTTGCCAAGAACCCGGATGATCGTTACCAGACCGCCGATGAGTTTTCGCAGGCGATCCGTCAGGGAGCGGGTCTGCAGGTTGGCGGCGGTATGCCGCAACAGGTTCCCGATGACTCCATGACCACCGCTTTTGCGCCTCTTGAGGCTCCCGCGGCAGGTGCGGCAGGCACCGGTACGGGTGAGGTTGATTTCGATGCCTACACCACGACCATGCCGCAGGTTTCGACTCCTGTAGAAGATGCGAACCTCAACGGTTTCTTTGATGACGATGAGTACGGCGGAGAAGAATTTGTTGAAGAGGAAGAGTTCCTTCCCGCCGAGCAACCCCGTAAGCGAACCTGGGTTCGTTTCCTCGTTGGTCTTGCTATTGCAGCATCGCTTCTGCTGGGTATCGGCTCGTTCCTGTACTACCAGAGCAAGCTCAATGAAGTTCCGCAGGTCGCTATTCCTACCGTGATGAACCAGTCGAAGGACGATGCCGAGAACCAGCTGCGCAATGCTGGCTTTGCCGTGGAGAGCCGCGGGGCATACTCCGAGAACGTGAAGAAGGGCGATGTTATTAGTGTCAGCCCCGGCGAGGGTACGAAGGCGGCTAAGGGTTCTACCGTATCGCTAACTTACTCGAATGGTCCCGAGCGTGTAACCCTGCCCGATAACCTGCAGGGTCAGAGCGAAGCCTATGTGCGCAACGCTCTGAAGGAGCTCGGCCTTAAGGATGGTCGCGTCAGCACCGTTGAGAGCGCATCCGTTCCCGCCGGTATGGTAGTTTCTCTGGAGCCTGAGAAGGCTGAAACCGATGCCAACGGTAAGACCACGATCGAGGCTGGCAGCAACGTGAACCTGGTGCTGTCCTCCGGTAAGGTCAAGGTTCCTTCGCTCGTGGGTCTGACAAAGGATCAGGCTATTGAAGCTCTGACTGCGTCCGATGTTCTGCTCAACACCAATATTGAGACCGTTCAGACAAGCTCTGCGGCACCGAATACGGTGATTTCTCAGAGCTCCGCTGCGGGTACTCTGGTGGCCCAGAACAGCACTGTTACTATTCGTGTGGCGGCTGCCCCGGCGGCGACCGCATCTGCCTCACCGCGTGCGACTACCCCGTCGACGAATAATAACAACAACACTCAGCGCCAGCAGGGCAATCAGCAGCAGAATCAACAGCAGCAAGGCCAACAGGGCCAGCAGGGCAACGCTCCTGTACCTTCTGCAACGCCAAGTGCCGCTGCTCCTTCATCCAAGGCCGTACAAAACGGCAAGGAAAATGAGGAGAAAGAAGAAAGGTAAGGCTGGTTTGCTCAGGTAAATCCTGGTCATATATGTGGGGCGTGCTTTAGATTTTGAATCTAAAGCACGCCCCACATATATTTCTTCGGCTGTACCGCACACATAGAGAAGGCGCCTGACAGACCTACTTGGGTCTGTCAGGCGCCTTTACCGCTGCCCGCTAGGCAATTAGTGGGGACAACGATTTGGCACGCTCAGCGGCCCCCTCAAGCCCCGTTTCTTCCAGCCAATTACCCAGCATCAGATAACCGCTCTCGGTAAGCACGGATTCCGGGTGGAACTGCACGCCATGCATAGGCGCATCCCGGTGCCGCAGCCCCATAATAATGCCGCTCTCAGTCGTCGAGGTGGTTTCCAAGACCTCAGGCATAGTCTCTGGGACAACCGCCAGTGAATGGTAACGAGTCGCAGTGAAGGGGCTCGGTACGCCTTTGAACACCGAGTCGTTCTCGTGGACCAGGGTTGAAGTCTTGCCGTGCATCAGCTCGGGGGCGTGCGTGACGGTACCGCCAAACGCCTCCGCGATAGCTTGATGCCCCAGACACACGCCAAGCAGGGGTTTATGGGTCTGCGCAGCCCAGCGAATGGTATCGATAATGACCCCGGCTTCTGCAGGCGCACCCGGCCCCGGAGAGATCAGCAGGCCGTCGTACTCGGCAGCCATTGTGAGAACGGTATCAAGGTCGTACTCGTCATTGCGGATTACGGTTGTTTCGGCTCCGAGCTGCTGCAGATATCCGACGAGGGTGAACACGAAACTATCGTAATTATCGATAACCAGGATGCGGGTCATGGCTTCTCCTTTGGCAAGCGCCGCTAATGGTTGATGGTAACGTCAAAGTTGAACGGACCGTACTCGGCAAAATTCGGAAACACGAATTCCATGAGGGCGTATACGATCACGGCGATAAGCAGAATAGCAATGATAATGCGAACCCATAGAGGTCCGGGAAGATGACGAAAAATCCAACCGTACATGTTATATCCTCTCGGGTTAGGCGGGGTTCTGGGCTGCTTGGGCAATTTCCGCAGGCGCGCCAGCAGAGTTAGGCTGCCAGGATTCAAAACGGGCATGCACAATATAACGTTCTGTGTCACCGTAACGCGGGTGGCAGGTCGTGAGCGTCATAATGCGCTCCGTGGGCTCTTGTCCGGGCTTGCTCGGAACCGGCTCGATCACCTCAATATTGTCAGGCTGCACAATCACATGCTCGTACACGGTGTAGGTGTAGTAGCCGTCTTTGGTGCGCACATAAATGTGATCGCCCACCTGCAGCTGGTCGATATAGTCGAGCACTGCCCCGCGTGTCTGCCGGTGCCCTGCAAGCGCGAAGTTGCCCACGCCACCCGGCATGGCGGTTCCGTCGTAGTGTCCCAAACCGAGGGTATCGATCACGTCTGCGCTGGTACCCTGCGCGGTGGGGCGCTGGTAGTCTGCACCAAACCGGGGAATGTAGACAACCCCGAATCCTTTTCCGTGTTCGGGTTCGGCTTCAGGCTCCGGTGGATTTTGGGGATCCCACTGTTCGACTGGCGCGGCAGAGCTGAACTCGTGCGTCAGGGAATCGACGGCTTGGGACTGTGAACGGTTTGCGTCTATATTGGTCCACCAGAGCTGCCACACGACAAAGAGCAGCAGCACAAGACCAACGGTGATCAGAAGCTCACCCGTGATTTGGATGGTCCACCGCAGAATAGATTTATGAGGCTGAACTGCCTGATGCGCTTTCGCGGATGCATGCGCCATAGTTTTGGGTGTCCTCCATAGCGGGATGTTACCGTCCCAGTCATTACACTTTCTTTAATGACAACGCCGGTGAAAGGTGAAATCATCCCGCGAGTCTGCAAAGATAGTTTTTAACGTACTACATAAGGTTACCCATACATCTGAGGCGGAGGAAAATATGTCCCCTAAGTCGGCTGCGAAAAAGTCGAAAAAGACTGCCAATACTAAGTCAAAGAAGTCACAAGACAAGAAATCGGCTAAGGCCGTTGAAGAAGATGCGAGCGAGCTCCGTCTGTTGGAGGTCGCTCGCGAGATGGAAACGAGCGGAACACAGAGAGAGGGTACTCCCCTGTGGTATCGAGTGGTAATGTTTTCGCTCGTTGCGCTGGGTATTCTCTGGATTATTGCGTATTACATTTTTGAGGGTCGACTTCCTGTGCCCGGTATTGGCATGTGGAATGTGACTATTGGCGTGGGTGCCATGATGGTGGGTATGGTCATGATGACTCGGTGGCGTTAGGTTAGGGCTATGTCCGAATCAGATGGGTCTCCTTCGCCTCAAGAATCTCAGGATGCCCCGCATGGCTCTACCTCCGATCCCATGCGGAGTACCGAGGATATTTCAAAACGTGCGGATATTCGTGCCGCCCGCGTGGAGACAAGGCTGCGCCGCTGGGCGTTGATCGGGTTTATCGTCGCTGCGGCGTTATTCTGGCTGGCGACTCTTTTCTTCCGCTAGATCACGTATAAGCGAGGCGGTGCCGTATCCCTGGGATGCGCCCGCCGCGTTCTTCTTGCTTTTAATCGTGCTGAGGCTCTGCGACTGGTTCTTCGCGCAGGGGCTGCAGAATCCGCACGAATACGATCATGACGATCAGCTCCACCATCGTCTGGGTCAGCGCTGTGTGCTGCATGGGTCGGTCTGCGGCATGCGCTTTCTTTGAGTTGTTCCACATGCTGTGTCATATACGGGGGTATACACCCGAGAATCCCTGTACAGAGCGCAAAGATGACGTAGAACAGTACCCAGCGAACAAGATTCTAGCGCGCTTCGTAGATACGACGTGCAGTAGAAAACGCTGCCAAGATCTATATATGCAAATATTCCAATATAAGCATATATACTAGTCGATTGAGGTTTTAAAGAGCTGGTAAAAACAATGGTTTGTGTAGCAGCAATGTACTGTCATCAACGTAGCAAATAAAGGCCGCCACATAATCTGCAACAGCGCCAACACCACCAGGAATGTTGCCAAGGCGATCGTGGAAGTAAAGTCATAACCAGTAGAATACCGCCACGAAGTTGAGCGTTATGAGCCACAGGGTGAATCCGTGCGATACAGCAGTGAGTGCGGTGCGTTTGATGTCGTTCACCCCAGCTATCTGTCATGAATCCAAAAGCCCTTTATGGGCCGCATCAGCAACCCGACGGCTAACTTTTTCCAGAACGGGCGAGTTGATATTCCAGTGCTGCCAGTACAGTGGGAACTCCACGGGCTTCTGAGCAAGTTTCACAAGTGTTTGGGCGGCGAAATATTCGCTACACTGTGCCTCCGGCAGCAGACCCCACGCAATACCCTCATAGACCGCCTGCGCATAGTCCGGTGACGAAGGAATATAGAGCGTTGGGCTCTGTTCGAATTCGGCTCTGGACAGTTTTAGGTCTTCCTCAATCAGAGCGCGTGCAGCATCCTGCACAAAGTCTTTACGATCGTATTCCACCACGGGTGCCCGGTTCAGATCATCACGGGTAGTCTTCGCGGGGAACCCCGGAAGGTAACGATCCACATACGCTGGCGATGCCACACACCAGTAACGCGCCACGCCCAGGTAATCTACCGAGCATCCGGGGATTTTTCCGGGCTGTGAGGTTATGGCGGCCATAACTTCCCCAGTACGCAGAAGGGCTGAGGAATGAAATTCGCCTTCACGCCGCAGGTCACAGAAAATTTCGTCCTCCTGAGCGAGCGTGCGTATGGCCTCCAAAAACCACGTTGCTAAAGAATCGGCGTTCAGGGCTATAGAGACTGTCTGGAATCCGCCCTCACCCATGAGTTCTCGTTCCAGCTCAAGCTGCAGAAATTCACTTTGCCGGGCAATACGTAACACGCTCTGTCCAGAAGCCGTCGGAGTCACCGGGTTGGTGCGCTGCAGCAGGACTTTACCGGCCAGCTGTTCCATTGTTTTTACACGCTGTGATATTGCGGAGGGGCTAACCCCAAGAACGTCGGCAGCAGCATCAAAGGTACCGTATTCGATGACCGTGACGAATGTTTTGAGGTGGTCGGTCGTAAAACGTGTCATAAGAACATCTTACGTACGTTGAAATAACTTAGCTAGGTTTACGGGGTTTTCAGACCTTTGCGCCCTGCCTATGTCCTATTTGGCGTACACCATTTTCACCTTGGATACACACCTCTAAGATAAAAGCAGTGGGAATATTCCCCTCCAACGTGTCTACATTGTCACCTAACCACCCGAAGGATATTCGCCATGGTCAAGCCACCATTCATGGAAATTGCATGCCCCGTTTGTTCCAAGCCCATGAAGACTTTAGAATATTATCCTCGCTCGCTCTGTCCCGAATGTTCTGCACGGGTGACTGACCGGTCTGGCCGCCCGGTCGTTTTCTACGATATACAGGCGCTGCCGACTCCCAATAGCTCGGGTATAACGCTTAACGCTACTTGGCGGATTTTACGGATATTACGCCAATACCGGGCTGCAAGAAACCTACTCCAGTTCAACCTGCTACGTTGATGGAATAACCTGCGAGGCAAAGAATGCCCGTTTTGGCGGCATTGTGATCGAGGCGCTGTGAACCTATCTTCACCTCCGGATGAGTCTGTACTCCCGGATTCAGTGGCTTCTTCGAGTCCATTATCCTTCACCGTCTCCTTATCGATAGATGCAACGGGCTCTGTACTATCTTCTTGCGCCGATGCGGACCACAGTTCATAGCCCTCCAGTGTCTCTTCGGCGCCCGTACCTGAAAATGGAGAGTATATATCTCGAATTATCAGGATTTTTCGCAGACGCAGCACCATCGGTTCTAAGAAGTCAAGCGCGTGCCGACCGTCGCTGCTGGTCGTCGCCACAAAGCTCAGCCCAGAGAATACCGCAACGATCATCGTCACCTTAAGCATGACCGCGTTGTAGTTGACTTCAAGGTCTAAAATTTTCAGATGTTCGGGCTTGGTTCCTACTCACAGCTCGATGGTTTGGTCGGTAACCGCCACAGAAGCAAACCATGAGAAGAAACCGAACACCAGCAGCGAAGAAAACAGTTTGAATCAGCTGCCCCAAGATCGGGATTGCCAGCAGGTTCAGCCACTGCCCAATCGACAAAGAGCGATGAACGGTAATATCGTGTTCAGCCTCTTGTACTTACTTTCTGCGGTGCCTCGTTCCGATACGGCATGCCTAGCGCTCATAGCTGTCAAGCATACCCGATACAAGAGACTCTGCTCGAAGTTCAGCCCCAAAGAATCGGGCGCACGCCTTCAAAATAAGTTCTGCGCCATAACGTTGGATCGTATAAACACCCAGCTCGTCGTACTCAGCCGCAAGTTCACGGGGTTTCGCTAAACCAGAGGTGATTTCCATAAGCGAAGATTCTGCGCCGTCTTCGTCGAAAAGTAGGCTAAACCCGCTGTCATCACGTAGAAGCTGATGCAGTTTAGTATCGGGCAGAGGCAAAAAGCCCAACACGTCCTCGGGCTCATAGTAGATTACCTCAGCAAGAGTTGTTACATACCCCTGCGGGTCTTCTTCGGTAAGAACTGTATCCGTAAGCTCCAGATAGCTTTCTTCGTCCCGCAGAAGCTCCCGCGGCCACCACAGATGGATATACTCGGTGCACGCCAGCCATAGTTCCGCTAAAGGCAGCTTAACCTCGGCGGTGAGCGCCACCGTCCGGTATTTTGAGGTGTCGTCTCCCAGATACGGTTCCTGCTGTCGGTCTGAAAAAAGCGGATACTCCATACATTCACTCTAACGCGAGAACAGGTATTCGTCGGTACTTGATACAGTAAACGTTCCAGAAACTCGTTCAGAAGAATGTGCAACGATTGGTATTAGTATTCCCGTGATGAAGCCTCAGGCACGCTATCACAGACCGGTAAAAAGGACTTCTCTGGCTTTCGAAATTCTACGTGTGGTATACGCTGCTTAGCGCGCAAAAACATAGCTGAAGAATCGAGCAGGAATATGTGACCGTTGCCATTCGAGCTCTTCGGTCAAAGGTTCTCCCGAAAGCACTTTGCGAGTATATCGCTCAATATTGCGTGCATGGGCACCCATATGAGCTATGGCAATCGCGTGTCCGCAGGCTCTAGCTACGGCTTGCGCAGACGGGGTCTCACAGTCCCGAGCCGTAGCATGGCAGAACAAGGCGTGTTGACGCATAGTTCCAACAGATAATGCACCGCGGTTAAACTCAGCGACCGCAGCAAGCCCCTGCTGAAGCCGAGGATCAGCAGGATACTGCTTCTCGAAAATAGGCAGTATCCGATACATACAATCTGCCGCCCAGACGATAAGTTCACGCCTCTCATCTATCGATAGCGTCAAATCCTTCGGGTCTGGGGCAGATTGTAAAGTCTCCATGCTCCTAAGATAACAAGAAAGCATACGCACTCTCACAGATTTTCAACACCCTGATGCGCCGATTATATTTCATGAGGTCTTCTTAGCCTTTAGAGCATTCACCAACGCGCGCCATAAGAACACAGCAGAGCCGATAGCTCTTGAGAAGAATGCATAATCAGCGATTAAAACAAAAGAGACCCCATGAGGGGTCTCTTTTATACATATGTAATTAACTAACAAACCCTCAGGCTTGTTGTTTCAAAACTATACAGCGAACGCAAA